>NZ_JBHSLA010000002.1:0-565094 GCF_042657385.1 Bizionia hallyeonensis
TAATAGCAGTAGCAAATAAATTATTAAAACAGGCATTTGCTATCGCAAAAAGTGGTTTGCCTTATGATGAGAACTTTGTTTCAAAATTAGCTTAAAATTGCTTGTTTTTTAACTCAGTTCTTTGTTGCCAACCGTTTTTTATTCCGCATTATAATTTTCGACCGTTTTTAATAATTGTTTTTCAAAGTTATAAATGTCGTCAATAGAATTTATTGGTTCTTTAATTTCCTTCTTATTGTCGTCAAAAATGCTAATGTATTTGTTTCCTCCGTTTAAATGAAGTCGGCAAAGTGGCTTTCTGTTATTGTCATCTAATAAAATTCCAAAATAAGATTGAGTGTCTCTCGAAACAATTCTTTCTTTTGATAATTTTCTTCTCAAAATCGCAACTACAATTGCAAATCCTTCCAATTCCTCTTCTGTAGTTTCCACTTTGCTTTTAGGTTCTTCCTCAACTTCTTCTATTTTTTGTTTTTCCTCTTCTTTATTAAGAGCTGAATTTAATCGGTCGTTTACTTTTTCGCTTATTATCTGCGTAAAAGCTTTATTTACAATTTCGGTAAATTCGTCCATAACATTTGAAGTTAATCTTCCATTATATGCTTTATTAGCAAATAAGCGAACAAATTCTTGAGATGGCGACTGAAGTTCTTGGTCAATCAGATTTTTAATTTCTCTTGTGTATTTTAAATTACTCGCATTATCAACGATTTTAGAAACATCAAATTTTGATTTGTGAAATTTCTCGATTTCTTTAACAGTACTTTCTTTTAAGTTTGTAATGTCAAATTCTAAAAATGGTTTTTCGTCCATTTTATTCGTTTCTTCTAAATCCGTGTAGAATCTATAAGTAATTCCATTTGTTAAAAGGGCAAATCTCGTTTTTGTAACGTGAAAATATCTAAATAATTGAGAGTTGTGAACGTTCAAATCTTGTTTCCAATTTTTACATTCTACAATTAAAATTGGTGCTCCATTTTGAAAAATCGCATAATCTACTTTCTCTCCTTTTTTTAGTCCTAAATCGGCAGTAAATTCAGGCACAACTTCTGTCGGATTAAAAGCGTCATATCCTAAAATATTTATGAACGGTAAAGTGAAAGCGTGTTTTGTACTTTCTTCTGTTTCAATTCGGTCTTTCAGCTGTTCTACTTTGTCTGCAAGTCCTTTTAGTTGGTTAAATAATTCCATATTTTTCTTATTAGTTCGGTTTTTTTTCAAATGGTTGGCAACGGTTTCGTGTATGAAAAGTGCGTGTTTGTGTCAGAGGGTTTTCGGAATGAAAATCGGAAGAAAGCAAACACACACTTTCCTTTTGATTAAGCACTAAAATAAGCATTTTTTATACACAGTGTTGTGGTGCGTTTTTATTTCCACGTTCTTCTTTATTTCGCCTGTTTTTCAAAATTCCGATTGTTATTATATAAATCAGTACGATTGCGAATGGTATAGCAATAAATCTATGTTCAGGTAATAAATACCAAAGTGCAAGAACTATTGTCGTTCTAAAAGTTGCGTGGAAAATCCCAACCCAATGATTAATTATCCAAGAAAATGGTAACCACATTAAGCCTGTCAAAATTCCGACTGTCATAGGCAATGAAGAATAGTCTATAATAAAAAAAGGAATTGCAATAGAATAGGCTAAAAGTGCTTGTCCAACCGTAAAAAAGAAAAGCTTATCAAATTCATTTTTTGGTTTTGTTTTATCAAGGAAATTTTCACCTGTGAATTTTGAAATGAACATAGCTAAATACACAATACTACCAGTTCCAATAAAAATAGACCAAACTGCTATAAAATCAGAGAAAAAAATCCCAAAAATTCCGATAATTGTCCAAACTATTAGTCCTGATAAAGGTGTAGCAAGAAATTTTTGATTTGAAAATTCAATTCGTTGCTGTTCGAGTGTCCTTTTATTCATTGGTTATTCAGTCAGTTTTATTTTTTTATATTTCTCAAAAATTGTTCTTCGAATTACAATATTTTTTCTAAATTTTGATGCTTTTCCGATTTTTTTTAAATGCACCACAACGTGTGTGTAATATTACTAGTGTTATTATATTTATTATATCTACACCTACAAATCTAATGGATTTTTAATAGAATCAAAACTACTTTTAGCAACATGAGTGTAAATTTCAGTGGTTTTAGTCGAGTTATGCCCTAATAACAATTGAATATATCTTAAATCTGTACCGTTTTCAAGAAGATGCGTTGCAAAACTATGTCTTAACGTATGTGGAGTTACATGTTTCCTTATTCCTGCTTTAATTGCGGCGGCTGATATTATTTTGCCAACACTCCCCGTACTGTACTGTTTATTTTTAATACCTTCAAACAAATATTCTTGTGGCTTCCATTGTTTATAATATTCTCTTAAATCTTTAAGCGCATTTGTTGATAAAATGGTGTAGCGATCTTTATTGCCTTTTGCATCCGTTACGTGAATAAGCATACGAGAACTATCTATATCATTAATTTTCAAATTTAGTACTCGCCTCGTCTCAAGCCTGAAGAATACAACAAGGAAACGATACATTTATGTTTGATGTTGTTAGTAGAGTCAATCAAAAGTTTTATTTGGTCCTTTGAGAGTACAACTGGTAGTTTTTTCTTTTTTCTAGGTCTATCAATCCTGTATAACCTATTAGGCATTCCCATAACAACCTCGTAGTAGAACTTTATACTGTTTATGGACTGATTGATATATGAATTAGAGCGTTTACTTTTTATAAGAAGTTGCAAGTAATCTCGTATATCTACCTCGTTAATATGATCTATATCTTTATCAAAAAAGTGATTTATAAATTCCTCAAAAAGTTTTACATAAAGTCTAACGGTGTTATTAGAATATTTTTTTAATTCAAGCTTTTGTAAATAGACTTCTGGACACAATCTGTAATTAGATGGTCGTGCTCGCTGTCTATACCAATCAACATCAAAAACCTCATTAAGTGCTTTAGAACGGGTGTGACTAAAAAAGTATTTCGAATCAACCCAGGCTACGCCTCTAAAAGTATTATAAATTTCGTCTAACTGATTTTTGTTGTTCGGAACACGATACATATTAAACTCATCACTCCAATTTACATTTTTAAGTTGTTTAACAAGAATATCCAATGCCTTGTTAGAGTAGAATTGAAGACCAATATATTTCTTATTGTCTATTAATAAATGCTTTAAGGCTATATGTTGTCTAAACTTCATTGTACACTTTTTATAAAATTAAACACTATAATTGATTTATCCGTATCTTATACGAATAGTATTCGTGTAACCTTCACTTAATTAATGAAATGAGACAAAAAACATGCGTAGCCTGCGGAAAAGAATTGAAAGGTAGGTCAGATAAACGATTTTGTGACTTACATTGCAAAAGCACCTATCATTATAGAAAATCACAGGAGGAAGAACCTAGATTTTTCAATAAGGTCGATAATCAACTTAAAACCAATAGAAAGATATTAAAACAGTATAATAAAGCAGGAAAGGCAACTGTTAGGTCATCGTTAATTATAGGTGAAGGGTTTAATCCTAATTTCTTTACGCATTATTGGAAAAATAAGAAAGGAGATGTGTATCTATTTGTATATGAGTATGGATTTCTTAAAAAAGTAGAACATGGTGTAGATAAATTTATTCTCATAAAATGGCAAGATTATATGCTGAAAAAAAATCCTTTGAGTTAATATAGTTTATAATCATGTGAACAAAATCAGAAACCCGATTTCATCAAAGTAACTGTTCAAAATCTAGTGCTAGTGTTGAAATAATGGACTATGTCGGGCTTATCCAAAATCTTGGAATTCGAAGTCAGACCGAAAACAGAAATACATACAGGATGCACACCGGGATCAGAAATCCGTGTAATAACCAATTCTTTTTTTACTCCCTATCCGCTTTCGGCAGCTGTAAATCCTTACACACTTCCTTAAAAAGGTCTCCTGGGTCTTCGTCAATGGCAAGGGCAATTAAGTATAGCTCTTTTACTTTCAATTGTGTACTTGCATTATTCGCGAGTTCGCTTAATCGTGTTTTGCTTAAACCAGTTTTGCGCGACACGTCTGATCTATTTATTGATTTTTTTGCAAAGAAAAGTCCTAATTCTGTCATCTATTTATCCTGTTTTCAGTATATAAAGTTACTATTTAAGATAAAACTTTCCGATTTTCTAAACTTTGATTTGTTATTTTGTCTTATTATATGTATATTAGTTCCGATAATATGAAATAATTGTCTTATTTTATAAATAAATGTAGAAATGATGAGTCAAATACTTAATTCACATCAAGAACAAGTTATAAATAAGCTTACTACTTTACTGGACATAAAATACATATACCAGTCAGATACCGGATTGGCAGGTGGCAACCAACCGCTGCTGATTGTGGTGCTTTCAGGATACTGTTCGGCGTTAACACAAAAGTTATCGGCCATGGTTGCCAAAATATGTCAGGAAGAAACCGCTATGCTATACCGGATATTCCCCTTGGACTATGCCGAGGAACAACTTATAGCGGACAACCTGTTTTTTGTGTATCACTGCAGCTGGGATAAACTAGTTTATCAAAGTCCTCAAACCGAACCGGATCGGTTTCAGGAATACCAAATCCCCCAAAGCACATCCAACAACATACAAACAAGCTTTAATAAAGAAAGCCAAAAACTAGCGGGCTTTTTAAAAGGGGCCACTTTTTTTATGGACAACCATCAGGGGTCCCATGCGGCCTATATGCTGCACCAATACATCGAGCTGTGGTTTCGGTTTGCAGCGCTCATTACCATGGGCAAGGCGCGTAAAAGCCATCGGATAAAAGAACTGCAATCCTATATCAAGGATTTTGCGCCAGAACTCGGAAACCTGTTCCCTACGGAAATAGAGGCGGAGCACAGCTTGTTAAACCTGTTGGATGCAGCCTATATAGCAACGCGCTATGAAAACCACTATCATATTAATACGGAACAGCTCCAACGGATCCTGGAGAAAGCCAAAGCCCTAGAAGCCATGGTAACTCGTATATATACAACCCTATGGGAGGCCTGTACAAATCCACTAACAAATCCAAAAGAACGTCAGAAGCCTAATGAATCATGCCGGCCTCCAAATGCTACCGAAAAGGCTAATTTTATACAGTCACTATCCGAAAGGGATTTTCCCAGCCTAAAACCCCATCGGGTTAGAACCGGCTTATACACCATGGAACTGCTTACAGAAGGTTATTTGGATACCGCCTATATGATAGCCAATCTAGTAAAAGTCTGTTTGCTGGCTATGGAATCCGACTACCGTGGGACGCGGTACATTCCCGATCCAGAATTTAATATTAAAGAAGTGTTGGGGTTTATCTTGGATATGATACCCTATACCGAAATGGAGATGCTAGACACCATCAGAGATGAAGCTTTAAAAACAGCCATAGACGATTAATAAAACAGCCATGACAGATACAAACAAATTACAAGCTATCCGGGAGCACATCCAAAACCTCTCGGGCCTCCGAGAAGAACCTTTTGGAAATAGAACCAGAAAAACTGTGGGGTTTGAAGTGTTGGACCAGGCGGACTTGACCAATTCCATAGCCGCCCTTTTGGAAGTCTGTTATTATGCGCTGGATGGCCATGGCAGTTTTGTGGAACCCAAGCATTCCCATAAAATGCCAATAGCTAGTGTAACCAAAGTTATTGAGATGGTCATTGACCTCTTGCCTCACGACCAAATGTATGGATTGGATAAGATTACCGAAATACTAGCGGATGGGGCTAGCAAAAAAGCCTAAAAGGATAACAGGATACCATAACAGTAATCAACCACTAATTAAATTGCAAGCCAGATGAAAACAAAAAAAAAGAAACTCAAAACCCTCTTGAAGTCAGCCAAGCAGCACTTGGACACTTTAGAACCGTCTGATATTCAAAAACAGCAATTTAAAGCCAAGTATTTGCAGTTTGAAGGCTATCAAGATGTGTTTATAACCATTGAAGCCTTAATTAATGTGAGTATTTTAGCCACCCAAGGCGATGTCTATGCACCGCCACGCATAAAAAATCACGGAAGCGATATTCGGAAAACTTTGGAGCTGGCACAAAAACTACTACCCTTTGAGGAAGGTGCGTTTCTGGACGAGGTCAATGCCCAAATAAACCAAGAAAATAAAGCCTAGGGCAGGTGTTCTAAATAAGTAACACAACAGCCATAGTATATACAATCCGATTATATTTTCTGATATCAGGATGTAGTGCTAACGAAATTTATAGAGGTATTTTAGTGATAAGGTTATAGGGTTTTACCTGCTTGCTTATCGGCAGAACCGCTTTTGACTCCGGTACTTGGTTGTACCCAGGTATTTAATCCCAAATGGCATTCAATTCGGTTAATATAAGTGGATGTTTATCCGTTATAAGTATGGTATGTTCGTGTTGGGTGACGTATCCACCTTTGTTACCGACTAATGTCCAACCATCATTCAATGCTACAGCAACAGTGGATTTTGTTGAGATAAAAGTTTCTATGGCTACTGTTGTATTTTTTTTGAATCGCTCTCTGTTACTTGTAACGCTGTAGTTTAAAATATTTTCTGGCGCTTCGTGTAAACTTCTACCAACGCCGTGACCAGCCAAGTTTTTAATGACTTTAAATCCTGATTTTTTTGCTTCCGTTTCTATTATATAGCCAATATCAGAAATTCTCACACCACCTTTGATATGGTTTATGGCTTTGCGTAATATATTTTTAGAAGCATCTACAAGCGGTTGGTGATTATGGATGTCTTTACCTAGAACAAAAGAGCCACCATTGTCAGACCAAAAACCGTTAAGCTCCGCTGAAACATCAATATTGATTAAATCGCCTTCTTGCAATATTTTTTTCTCGGATGGTATTCCGTGTGCGGCTTCTTTATTGATACTAATACACGTATAACCAGGAAATCCATACGTTTCATAGGGTGCTGATTTAGCCCCATAACGCTTCAAAATGTCTCCTCCATAGGCATCTAGTTCTTTTGTAGATATGCCAACTTTAGCATATTCTCTCATTAATTTTAGTGTAGTTCCAACAACGTCACTAATCTTTTTCATTCCAATTAATTCGTCTTCTTTTGTTATCGACATGTTATTTTCTTTAATTGCTTACAACGGTTGGTATAAGTCATGGTTTGTATATAGACACCACAAATATAATCACATTTTAATCTTCAATATAGAAACTAAAAGTAACTTAAAAAATAATAGCACGAATAAATTTTCAGCGCATTAATAGTTTAGGTAAAAATAGAAAAGCGCGTTTTAAAAAAATTAGGGAAATGACTTCTTTAAAATGGCGCTTTTACAACTAAAAGCGCGATTTTTTAAATTAACCAAATAACGGTTGTGCGAGAAATTTAGAAGCAAACCACCAAAAACGGCCGATTTTATAATACCGTTTTAACAGCCATTCCCGGCAATATGTTTTAACTTTATGAAAATTTAAAACATAAAATCATGAAACAACAACTACTTAATTTCTTGGCTATCATCGGTTTAATTGGAACCGTTTCGGCACAGGGTTATACCACGCCAGATACCGGAACCACCTTTACTTTAGAGGATCTGGTGGCGGCAAGTCCGGCTACCATTTCGGTTTCAGGCACCACTTATACCTTGGTGGATGATTTGATAATTTCCACAACAGATACTTTTCTTATAAATTCAAATGTAACATTGGAACTAGCTGCCGATATCCGCATCACCGTTTTTGGAACCTTTAACGTCAATGCAGATAGTGTCACGTTTACGGCCATAGATCCAGCCGCACCTTATGATGGTTTTCGCTTTGAAGAGTTTTCTAATATTAACATTCAAAACGCTACCATTCAATATGGTGGTGGCTTACGTGTGCTTACTGAAACGTTTACCATTAACAATTGTCTAATTACCAATAACGTGTCAGGTGTTGCAACGGGCGGCGTTATTGCGCTTTCACGAGGTATGCCGCAAATTACTAACAACACGATTACCTTTAATCAAACCCCAGCTATAAGTTCGGGTGCCAATAGTGCCGTATCTCCGTATATTTTTAATAATTATATGGAAGGGAATAATCAAGCAAATTCTAACCGACCTCAAATTAACATGGGGACCACAAGGACTACAGAACCCATTCAAATTATTCAAAATACCATTAAAGGCGATCGCAGCTTGGATATGGTAGGCGGCATTGCCGTGTCTAACTTGGTTGGAGGTACCATAAATGCCATAATCGATGACAATAGCATTACCGATAACCGATATGGACTGACCATTGTTGGAAACAATGCCTTTGCTTACGTTAGAAATAACAGGATTGAAGACAATGATTCACAAGGAAGTCCTAACGTCGGCGGAAGTGGTATTTCCTTAAATACCTCTTCAGGCGGTATGGAAGTCATTGCCAGTGGAAATCAAATTCGTCGTAACCTCTGGGGAATTACGGTTATTGGGGAAGCGTCTATTAACTTGGGTGATGGCGCCGCAAATGTAGGCCAAAATGTCTTTTCTGAAAATGGAAACGGTGGCATAACGTACGCGCTCTATAACAATACACCCAACGCATTGATGGCCATGAATAATTGTTGGGATGAAACCAATGCGCCAAACACCCTTGCCGACGCCGAAGCCGTTATTGTGCATCAAAACGATATGTCTACATTAGGATTAGTAAGTTTTGATCCCGTAGATTGTGGCTTTTTAAGTACAGACGATCACCAATTGAAGGTCGTAACCATGTATCCGAATCCTACAGACGGACAACTAAACATAGCCGATAATACGGCTTTTAAACACATGACCATATACAGTTTAGATGGAAAATTAATCATGCAGAAAACACTCCAAATAGGAGGGAATAGCATGTTTTTGGATTTGAAGGCTGGTATGTATATTTTAGAATTAACAGGCGAGAATGCGAAGGCCACCAAAAAGCTAGTGGTTAAATAATTTGGAAGGACGTAATAGTGAAAAGCGCCACTTGAAATGTGGCGCTTTTTTACATAATGTAAAGAACAGTCGCGATTCTCAAAGCGCTTAAAGCTGTTTTTTTTATTACAGGTAATGCCCCATAAACCATTGAATCCCAATAATGGTTTTCGCATCGCAAAACTGATTGGTTTTGATGTGTTTACGGACCTCCTGAACCGGCATTTTTACCAATTGAATATCCTCTTTTTCAGTTATCAAACCGCCACCTTTAAATATGTTATCGGATGAATTTACTTCGGTATAGAACAGAAAAATGCGCTCCGAACTTCCGCCAGGCGAAACAAAAAATGAACTTATAAAATCCAGCCCGTTTAGCTGATAACCAATTTCTTCTTCTACCTCCATTTTCACACGCTGTTCTGGGTTCTCATCGGCTTCTATAGAGCCGGCAGTAAGCTCAAGTATCCAGCCATCCCCTTCTTTAATGCTGGGATATCTAAATTGCTTGGTAAACAGCAAGCAATCGGTGTCTTTTTCATAAATAACAATGGCTACAGAATCGCCCCGTTCAAAACAATACCGTTCCACCTCTATAGTTTTTGAGTTGAAGGTGTCATGGTTAATTTTTGCTTTTTTGATTTTAAAGAAACTGTCAAATACCAGTTCTTCATGAAGTAGGCGATAGGTCATAATTTTTTGTTTTTTAAAGCAGACTTAAAGTCTATGTAAATTCGAAATAGTAAAGTAAATAATTTGGTTTCAATTTTCCAATCGTGAATAAACTTACCAAGTAAAGAGACAAGTCCGTGAAAAGTCGTAACCTCAATAATTATCAGGACGTGACAAAATGGTTTGCGGCTATGACATCAAATTCTAATGCAATCCGAAAACCAATCACCCCAAACAATCCAATACCACAGCACCAACAGATCTTGGTAATTCGCATAAGGCATCACCTTGAATGCTATAAAAACGTATCCCTAAAACGGCCACACCAAAATGAATGGGCGCTAATACGGTATTGGGAATGAGGTCAAAGGAAGTGCTGCCAGAACGAACATCTAAAAAATAGGTAGGAGACAGGTGTAACGATGATGCCAAGCTATCAAAATCAAAATCCAATATACCCAAAGTAAGGCCAATATGGGTGGTAGCTTTTGGTTTTTTAAACAAACTGGGATTAAAGTCACTAATGGCTAACTGCTGCCTTTCCCAATTAAAACGCCCATGGGTTGTTAACGCTTTTAATAGCGGAGTTTGGTAAGTAAAGGCATACTGCTTAAGTAAATTTTGGCCTTTGGTTGTTTGTAAACCCTGTTTTACAGTTCTTTTTCCACGTTCAGAAATACCATCCAAAGCCTTAAGGCCTAAAAATAATTGCATCATCCTGGAGTGGAATAGCTTACCTGTAATACCAATTAAAAACGGCGATAAGGCCAAACGAAAATGCTTTCTAAGCCGACTACAAGTCCCAAATTCGTTATAATTATCTCTTACGGGTTGCATACTGGCTTTGGTTTTTATAGCATACCCATCAAACCCACCGCCAGCTTTTCGTTTATAGCCAATACTACGGGCTATATAATAATTAATATCGCCCAGGGTTCCCGAAATTGTAAAAGGTCCTTTTTGTCGTGCCATGGTAATACTAATATAATGAATAACAGGTATATAAGCAATAGGTATAGCGTATCAACCCTATGGATACCCTATAGATACGCTATACATAACCCTAGTATATTGTAAGGATACAAGGGTGGAAAATAGGCTTACAGATGCCCTGTTTAATCAATGCACCGTTTTTATAGTAGGTTTCAAATAGAAATGAATGAGGATTCTAACAAAAGAATGTCTGTGTCAATGCCTATAAGGGTTAAGCCTAATAAAATGGGTCTAGTTTCTATAATCTAAAAGCGTAGCGGTCTAGATTCAATGTCAGAGATTAAAGAATATAGAATGTAGTATAACCATACTAAAATCTAAACGTTCACGCATTTATAACACGTTTGTATACCTATTCACTTGGAAGCCAGCTTCAGCGAAACCCATAAAAAAAAGCCCTATACTTTCGTATAAGACTTTTACTGCTGTAGCGAGACCGAGATTTACAGAATCTTTATAGGGTTGCCATGACAATAGTAAAAGTTTAAACGCGAGCGCGTTGAATGGCTTTTTTTATGCCTTCATCGCTTATGTGCTAGCACAACACTTAAAGACATAAAAAAAGCCCTATACTTTCGTATAAGACTTTTACTGCTGTAGCGAGACCGAGATTTACAGAATCTTTATAGGGTTGCCATGACAATAGTAAAAGTTTAAACGCGAGCGCGTTGAATGGCTTTTTTTATGCCTTCATCGCTTATGTGCTAGCACAACACTTAAAGACATAAAAAAAGCCCTATACTTTCGTATAAGACTTTTACTGCTGTAGCGAGACCGAGATTTGAACTCGGGACCTCCGGGTTATGAAAATTCTAACTATATAATAATCAGATAGTTAAGTGATGTTTTCGCTGCAAGTGTGTTCCAGGAAAGAACAGTTTATGTTCACTATTATTAATAATAGTTTGAGGTAGCAATATATAAAAATTTCATAAAAACACCCTGTCTTAGAGCTATATAAATTAAGGGTTTAGAAAATGGGATTTTCCTTGTTTTAGCGTTTTTTAGCTTTTAAAAAGTAGTAGACAGGATGAACACGTTTTTAAAAACTGTTTAAACGATATTTCAGTGTATAAATAAAACAAGCAAACTATAATATATTGTTATATTTATACAAAATTTCGACTTGATTTAACACCTAATAAATGTCCTTTAAACAGTCATTCCTTATTTTCTTCTTTTCCATTTTAGGGTTGTTAAATCTTATGGCTTTGCCATGTTATGCATTTCAAAAAAAAGCAATAGATAGTACTTTATATTTTAGTGATAAGGTAGAAAACCCAAAACAAAAAGATGATTTAATTGATGCATTCGATTACTTCACAAAAGTCAAAGATCAAAATCTTAAGGCGTCAAATTAAACGCATGCCATTTACAATTTGCGGCAAATAGCCATTATTCAAAATAAGCTTGGTTTCTTTTATGATAGTGAAGGAACGGCTATTGAAGCTTTAAAATTAGTAGATAATTTGCCAGAAGATTCAACGACTACTGAAAGCCGTATTGGAATTTACAATCAGCTGGGTAAAATATATCGTCAATTATTAGAATACGATAAAGCCATTACCTATTATCAAAAAGCCCTCGATTTAGTTACAGCAAAACACCATCAAATTATACTTAAAAATAATATTGGCTATGTGCTTATAAAGTCGGGAAATTTAAATCAGGCACTTTCCGAGTTTGAAGATCTCCATAATTCGTTGGCAGATGTTCAAGATCCTTCAGAAAAAGCCCGTATTCTCAATAATTATGGAAAAGTAAAAGGGAAACTCAATCAACCAGATGCCTTGACTTACTTACTACAAGGTCTTGCTATGCGTGAAGCTTTAAAGAATGGAAGTGAAGTCATTGGAAGTTACATGGATGTATCCAAGTATTACTCGGAAACAGGTGATACCATCAAGGCAGAAACATATGCAAGAAAAGCTTACCATTTAGCTAAAGAAACTAATAATTCTAATATTATTTCAGAAACAATGGATGTAATAATTGAATTAAAAAGTGATTCGGAAGTTCAATTATATAAAAAAATCAGTGATAGTATAAAAGAAGCTAATCTATTAACCGAAGGAAAATATGCCTCCAAAAAATACGATTTTACGCAACAAGAAAAAATAGCGAATGCCAATTTGCTTCAAGCAGAAAAAGAGAAAAATTTGAAGTTGATTTATGGATATACCGCCATTCTTTTGGGTGTTTTTGCTTTTGTGTGGTTTTTAGTAATCCGACAGCGCCATAAAAAACAAAAACAGTTAGAGGTTTATAATACAGAATTACGGATTTCAAAAAAAGTACATGATGAAGTGGCGAATGATGTGTATCACTTAATGAACAAACTACAACAAGAACAGATAAACAAGGATTCAGTTTTAGATGATTTAGAAGCTGTTTATGAAAAAACAAGAGATATTTCCAGAGAATATCATGATATAGATGTGGTCAATAATTATCAAGAACTTTTAAAAGACTTAATTTCAAATTATCAAAGTTCTGAAAGAAATATCCTTATCAAAGGGATTTCAAAAATAAACTGGGAAGGTTTATCCGAAACTAAAAAAGTCGCTATTTATCGGGTCATTCAAGAATTAATGACCAATATGAAAAAACACAGTTCGGCAACTATTGTGGTTTTAGACTTTAAAAAGCAAGGTCGAAAAGTTCATATTCAATACACGGATAATGGTGTAGGAAGCAACCAAAAAAAACAAAATGGATTGCAAAATGCGGAAAACCGTATAAATACTATAAATGGTTCTATTACTTTTAAATCTCAAATTAACGAAGGCTTCAGTGCATTAATTATAGTTTAGGATGTTTAAAAAAGTAATAGTTTCAGACGATTTAATCAGTATTAATCTAGGAATGTTAACCATTCTGGACACGTTAAAAATAACCAATGTCACATCCGTCCAATACTGTGATGATGCGTATTTACGAATTAAAAGTGCCAGTTTAAATGGTGAGCCTTTTGAATTAATAATCACCGATTTATCCTTCAAAAAAGATCATAGAGATCAAAAATATGCCTCTGGAGAAGATTTAATTGAAGCATTACATACCAATTTTCCTGATTTAAAGATTATAGTTTACTCCATAGAAGATCGGATTCAAACGGTAAAGCGTTTGTTGAATGACTATGCTGTAAAAGCTTATGTCTGCAAAGGTAGGCGAGGACTTATTGAATTAAACGATGCTATTAAGGCTGTTTCTCAAGATCAAGTGTATGTTTCAGAAACAGTTTCACAAGCGTTGAGTAAAAAATCGGATTTAGAAATTGATGATTATGACATTTTACTGTTGAAAGATTTGTCTTTGGGATTATCGCAAGAACAAATCAGTAAGCAATACAAGAAAAAAGGCTTATCGCCAAGTAGTTTGAGTTCTATAGAAAAGCGTCTTAATAAACTCCGCATTCAATTTAAAGCCAAAAATGCTATTCATTTGGTCGCCATCGTTAAAGATTTAGGACTTATTTAAAATTTCATCAGGTTACGGAAAACAGTAAGGAAAGTTGACATATGTACTATATGTTTGCTATGCTATTTATTGAGAAAAAACGAGGGAGTTTTTTAAGCGCACAGGTTTTGTGCGCTTTTTTTGTTGCTTTTTACGGGAAACAGTAAAGTGATTTGAGGACAATTCTTTATGTTTGGATAATGATCAAACTTCTATTTTAAAACATAATAAATTCTTATTTTTGAAATTAACCAAAACCCAAATTCATGAGATTACCTTTTTTTTTATTTCTATTATTTCTACCTATTGCTATACTTTCCCAAAATTATGTCCAAGTTAACCAAGTAGCCATTCAAAAAAACACTTACACTATAAATAATAATAACAATATTGGTTTAACAAATATTGCTTATGCTATTAATTCGTTTAGGAATTCTTGGGATAATAATAAAAAACGAGAACGTGAAATACAAAAAGCCAAAGCCCAATTAGAAATAATTAAAAGAACCTACGACGATCATGAGAATTATCCTGAAAGCATAATTGATGGTTGGCATATTGTATCAGTCACTGATAATTTTAATTATTGTACTGATGCCAAAGTGTTTATTGATAATAATCAAATAATAAAGTTTGTGATAAACAATTATTCAGCTCATACTTTAGACTTTAAGATGATTACACCCATAAAAAATGGTAAAGCCCTTTTAAGTCTGGACTTATTAGATGGTAATACAGATACTGTGGAAGTCTATTTCATAAACGATTTAAATGGTCCACAAACTGTGGAAAAACCTCAAGATGCTGGTTATATTTCTTTCTGGTCCGATATGAATAAGGCTAAAAGTATAAAAATATGGATTGAGGATATGTACTATGGCGAATTAGGAAAGCAATTTGACGATGAACCTGAATGTTATGAGGAAGGAACAATTTCATTAGGTTATAGACCTGGTGTTTATAAATTTAAAGCAGCTGGTCGTGGAACTATTAATTGGCTTGGAACTTTTGAAATAAAAGAGAATTCCTGCCTTATTCTTAACTTGAATAAAGATAATAGGAATTAAACAAAATACAATGGAAGAGAAATTTGGAAAGTGGTTAATTGAAAAAGAACATAAGGCTATTGGAACGGTTTACAGCTATACCAATGCTATTAAGAAAATATCGGAGCACTATTCACAGTTTCAAGGAAAACGCATCTATATTTTTGATATTGAAGATGAGACTAAAATTGAACCTTTGATTGAATTATATGATTTTAATGGGAAACACAGTGATTTTGGCAATAAAGGTCATCGAACTTATATAAACGCTTTAAAAACTTATTTAAGATTTTTAAAACGAAATGACATCGAGCAAGATGTAACTTTTAGAACAACAAAAAACATTAAAATAAAATCAAAAAGGATTTATTCAAATTCTGAAATACAAGAAAAAATTTCAGTATCGGCAAGAAAACTTTCAGATACCGATTTAGAAAAACTGTGTTTAAAAGATTATTCTAAAATCACCTTTAACATTAATTTCCCACTTTTTTTAAAAGTGCCAGATCATTTTACATATGCCGAAAAATCAATTGCGGTAAAGGATGAAGGAGGAATGAATCGATGGACATGGAAATATGAGATTAAAAGAAACGGTTACTCATACGCTATTAGTACACAATGGTATCCGAGAAATGATGAATTTGTTCAACGGTGGTTGCGTAAATTTCAATAATACTAGATGCTTTGAAGATTCTTTTTATATCTTTAAAAATCACTAAAAACATAATGAAAGTAACTCTGTAAAAGCTGTTTTAATTATGTTTCAGTTTAATTAATCATGAAGTTTTTATGTTTTTTAATAAAATGATAATTAAAATTATTGCAGATGAAGAATTACACTAATTATAGTTTTCTTAAAGATAAATATATAGACTTATTGCAATTAGCGATGCTGGCTGAACGAAATTGCTTTTCGGATCCTAGCACAACCTTATCTAAATTAAGAATACTATCAGAAAAGTTGGCAAGTACATTAATTGATTTCGAACAATTAGAAGAGCCTGTTGATGCCAGACAAATTAGCCGACTAAATATTTTAGCGAATCAATCAGAAACACCTTCTGAGATAATTTCCATTTTTCACACTATAAGAAAATCTGGCAATAAAGCGTCGCATTCTGGAGAGGGATCACAAGCCGAAGCCAGATACATGTTAAGGCAAGCCTTTTATTTAACAAAATGGTTTGTTGAGGTTTATGAAAACGTGGAAGTACTTGTAGATTATCAAACACCAGAAGAGTCTTGGTTTTTGGTGGAAAATAAAAGGGAAATAGAATTAGAGCAAAAATTAGAACTCTTAGAAAAAGAAGTTGAAAGTTATAAGCAGCAAATAAAAGAGCATACGCATATTTCTGATGAAGCCAAGCAGCAACGTAAGGAGCGTGCTCATCGTAAAGCCAAAAAAATAGAAGAAACGGAATCTGAAACAAGAGAACGGATCGATAAGCAGTTACGAGATGCTGGTTGGGAATGTGATACTCAAACTTTAAATTATAAATCTTGTAAAACTTTACCTCAAAAAGGAAGATACATGGCCATAGCCGAATGGAAATGCGCTACAAAATGGGCAGATTATGCTTTGTTTAATGGTTTGGAGCTAATAGGAATTGTTGAAGCTAAAAAGCATATTAAGAATGTCATGAGCGATTTAGGTCAAGCTAAAACTTACAGTCAGCTTGTGAATGATGACCATGATATTATATTTCCAGCTCATCCTAATAGTGACATTTACAAAGTGCCATTTATGTTCTCAACTAACGGTAAACCATATTTGGAGCAATTTCAAACAGCTTCTGGCATTTGGTTTTGGGATGGAAGAAATCAAAAAAATATAGCAAGGCCATTACCACAATGGTTTTCGCCACGAGATTTAATTGAAAAACTAAATTACGATGAAGGTGAAGGCGTCAAAAAATTAAAGAGTACAGGATATGAACTGTTAACGGATCCTAGTGGTTTAAGTTTAAGAGACTACCAAATAGATGCCATAAAAGCGGTAGAGCTTAAAATTTTAACCAATACAGAAGACAGACGTGCTTTATTGGCAATGGCTACTGGTACTGGTAAAACACGAACCATGATTGGTATGTGCTATCGTTTAATAGCTTCTGGAAGATTTCGACGCATTCTATTTTTAGTAGATCGGCGCATGTTAGGTACTCAAGCTTCTGATGCTTTTAAAGAGCTGCATATTGAAGGTTTACAAACATTTGCTCAAATTTATGACCTTCAAGAATTAGAAGACAAAATAGCGGAATTAGATACAAAAATCCATTTTGCAACGGTTCAAGGAATGGTTCATCGGATTGCATATGCTGATGAAAGCCCGAGCGTTGGAGATTATGACTGTATTGTGGTTGATGAAGCCCATAGAGGTTATACGTTAGATCGGGAAATGGACGAAGAAGAATTGATACTTCGCGACCAATTAGATTTTCAGAGTAAATACCGCATGGTTTTAGATTATTTTGATGCTTATCGTATCGGTTTAACAGCAACACCAGCCATTCACACGAAAGATATTTTTGGAGATCCTGTTTTTACATATTCCTATCGTCAAGCAGTTATTGAAGGTTGGTTAATAGATTTTGAACCACCTTATGTATTTCAAACAACCTTATCTAAAGACGGTATTGTTTGGGATAAGGGAGATAAGGTTAAAGTTTATGATCCAGAGGACAATGATATTAAAGATTTAGGTGTTACCGAAGATGAAATTAAAGTAGAAATTACAGGATTTAATAGAAAAGTAATTACCGAAAACTTCAATCGTGTAGTTCTACGAGAAATTATTGAAACCTATGGTGTTCTTCCAGAAAACAAAGACAAAACACTAATTTTTGCTGCAACCAATGCGCATGCAGATACGATTGTTAGGTTATTGTATGAATTATATGAAGAATTAGGTGTTGATCCAGATGCTGATGCTATTGTGAAAATTACTGGCGAAGTCTATAATAGAGAAGATTTACTGCGCAAATTTAAAAATGATCAATACCCTAGTATCGTGGTGACAGTCGATTTATTAACTACTGGAATCGATGTTCATAGTATCTCTAATTTAGTGTTTTTGCGTCGCGTAAATTCCAGAATTTTATATGATCAAATGATTGGTCGTGCAACCAGACGTTGTAATGAAATAGGAAAGGAAGTCTTCAAAATTTACGATTGTGTTGGTGTCACAGAAATTATGGCAGATGAGCAGGTCATGAAGCCCGTCGCTCCATTGGTAAGTAAAACGTTTTCTAATTTAATTGAAGAATTAGCTATTATTGAAGACGATTATTCCAAAGATGCCAAATTGGATCGTATTATTGCTAAAATGCAGCGTAAATTTTCAGGTTTTAGTGACCACCAAAAGGAGCAATTTCAAATATTATCTGGAGAACCAACAGTACGGGATTTTGCCAAAAAGCTTAAAGCTACTGACCTCGCTAAATTAAACAATGATATTCAAGATTACAGTCACCTTTGGGAGTTTTTAGATAGGGAAAAAGGAAAAGCATTCAGTTATGGAACCTTGTACAGTGAACATGAAGACAAAGTGGAAGATGTTTTTAGAGCCTATGATAAAAACCTAAAACCAAAAGATTATTTAAATGCTTTTTCAGAATATATTAAAACTAATAGAAACCAAATTGCAGCTCTTAATATTGTTTGCACAAAACCCAGTAGTTTAACAAGATCCGATTTAAAAGAACTCCGTCTTATTTTAGATACCGAAGGGTTTAATAAAACAAATCTGAATACGGCTTATAAGGAAGTAACCAATACCGAAATTATTGCAGATATTATTGCACACATTCGCACCTCTGCTATAGGTGAAAATTTAATAAATCATAATGAGCGTATTGCCAATGCGGTTTATAAACTTAAATCATCACATAATTGGAACCAAATTCAATTAAAATGGTTAGATAAAATTGAAGCACAACTGCAAAAAGAATCTATAGTTACAGTAGAAGATTTAAATAAACCACCTTTTAGTGTAGATGGAGGATTAAAACGCCTAGAAAAAGTATTTAAAAACGATACTGCTAAGATTATTAAAGAGCTAAACGAGTATTTATACGCTTAACTAATGAAAGATAAACAACCTCAAATCATAACTATAACAGATGCTTTTAAGAACACTAATTTAAGCATTCCAGATTATCAAAGACCATATAAATGGACTGAGAAAAACGTAAAACAACTATTAGATGACATTAGGTTAAATAAGAATAGCATAGATTATCGCTTAGGAACTATTGTATTACATGAAAATGAAATAAACGATGAGACAGTTTTAGAAATTGTTGATGGACAGCAGAGAATGTTAACTTTAAGTTTAATTTCTTTAGCTATTTTTAAAACGTTTGATAAGAACGATTTTTTTAAAAAGTACAAAGATTACAAATCACCCTTGTTAGAACTTAAATTTGGTAATTTTATTACTCAAAGAAATCTAAAGGCTAATTACCAAGTGATTTTAAGAGAGGTAAGAAACTTTGATGAATCTACAATTCATTTTTTTTACAATCATTGTAAAGTTGTTTGGGTAACTATTTCAAATATATCAGAAGCATTTCAGTTTTTCGATTCTCAAAATTCTAGAGGGAAAGATCTTTATCCTCAAGACTTATTGAAAGCATTCCATTTACGAGAAATGGCTAAAAACACAGAAGAGGAAAAAAGGGCTTGTGTGGAATATTGGGAAAACCTTGATCAAAAGAAGTTAGATAAGCTCTTTAAAAACTATTTGTTTAGAATCAGAAACTGGAGTAAGGGAAGATCAGCAGAAGAATTTACTAAAAGCGATGTTGATGTTTTTAAAGGCATTACACTAGATAATACTCATGGATTTAATTACGTCCAAGCTTACAAAATAAACCACTTTTATACCGAAATGTATAATAGTGATATGAATAGAAATATAGATGGTTTAAAATTAGAATATCCATTTCAACTAGACCAAATTATGATTAACGGTCAACGTTTTTTTGAGTTTGTTACACATTATGGAAAAGAGGTTGAAAAAGTAAAAAACTTTGGTAATAAATTAAACGAAATTAAACTTAAAATAAAAGACACAAAAACGAAAGCGCTTGATATATTAGAGCTTTTGGAAAGTTATGATGCACGTTTTAGAACAGGAGATCTATATGTGAGAAACATTTTTAACTGTTGTTTGCTATACTACATTGATAAATTTGGCTATTACAAAATAGATGAAGTGATTGTAAGATTTTTTATTTGGGTATATTCACCTCGTATTGAAAAACATTCCGTAAGGTTAAGAACCATTGATAATTTAGGGGCAGATGATAATGGTTTTTTTAGAACTATAAGAGAGTCTATAAATACAAAGGAAGTTTTTTACAAAGAATTAAAAATAGTAGTCCCTTATGGAGGTAATCGTAAAAACAAAAAAACCAAACCACTTATTGAAGTCTTTAATGAGTTAAATTATATAGCCAATTAAATATGGAGCCAAAATATTTAACCAGAGAGCAAATTTTTGATGAAAATGATAAATACAACATTCCTATTTATCAAAGAAATTATGCTTGGGAAGAATCACAAATAAGCCAACTTATTCAAGATATATACGATGTTTATCCAGATAATAATAATTATTACTTGGGTAGTTTAATTGTATATAATAGAGAAAACATATATGAAACTATTGATGGGCAACAACGTTTAACAACTCTTAATATATTAGCTTGTATTTTAAAACATGAAGCTAAGGAAGTTAACTTTTTTGAAAACGTTAATGTGAATTTACAGTTTGATAGTAGATTAAATTCTAATAAAACACTTCAGTATTTTAATGAAAATGGTTATGCACCTACTACATTCGAGTTGCATCCTCAAATGGCTCAAGCTTATGAAATTATAAATAGAAAATTACAAGAATTGTTTGGAAGAGATTTTTCTAAATCTCAAGATTTTAGAAATTTTTTAGATTACTTTTTACAGAAAGTAAAGATTTTACGTATTCAAGTTCCTGAAAAAACTGATCTCAATCATTACTTTGAGGTAATGAATAATAGAGGTGAACAGTTAGAAAAACATGAAGTACTTAAAGCTAAATTCCTAGATATTTTAACTAAAAGCAAAGACAGCGAAACGCATAGAAAAACCTTCAACTTAATTTGGGAAGCTTGTTCATATATGGATAGGTATGTGCAATATGTTTTTAAAACCGAATATAGAGTTCCTTTATTTGGAGAGTATTGGAACGAAATTCAATTTCATGATTTTCAAGATATTTGTGATAAAACATTTCAAAAAGAAGAATTAATTGAAACTGAAGATGATGAACCAGAAAACACGCTTCTAAATATTGTTTTGGGAGATGTTAGAGTGAAAGAAGATAATGAAAAAGATATTAATGAAGAAGGTCTTGAACGTTTTACACCTGTAACCTCTTTTCCTCATTTTTTATTACAAATTTTAAGAGTTACTGTAAATTCAGAAGTGAAATTGGACGATAAAAAATTATTATCAGAGTTTAAAAAGCATCTTTTTGAATCTGAAAACGTTTTGGAATTAGCAAAAGAATTTGGTTATAACCTTTTGTTATCGAAGTACATGTTCGATAATTATATTTTAAAAAGAGATTATAAAAATGACAAAGAATCTTGGGCTATTTTAGAAATGAAAAAGCAAAATGATAGAGATATTGGATATTATACCAATACCTTTGATGATGTTAAAGAGCATAATAAACTAGTTTTATTGCAGAGTATGTTTCATGTGTCTTTTCCTCAAACTAACTATAAACACTGGTTGTCAGCTAGTTTAGATTTTTTGTTGTTTGAGGAAGTTGATGTAAATAGTTTTATTAATTACTTAGAAAATTTATCTGATGCCTTTTATTTTAATCGATTGGTAGGCGACCTAGACTATCACAAAATCATTTTTGAAAACCAAGGTTGTATTTCAACAGAATATCCTTCGTATTTTACAATAGACAAACATTTTAACATTGGTACAAGCGTCAACAATTTTATCTTTAACCGGTTAGATTATTTACTTTATTATAATATAGACACTCAAAAAAATATAATATCAGAAGATAATAAAGACGAAGATTATATTTTATTTAATAAAAATGATTTTGAATTTTCATTTAGAAGTTCCGTAGAGCATTATGCGCCACAGCAGCCTAAAAACAACGACAAACCAATAGATAATATTGATAACTTTGGTAACCTTTGTTTAATTAGTGCAAAAAGAAATTCAGAGTTAAGTAATTATTCGCCTTCTGCAAAAAAAGAGCATTATAAAAAATCTAACACTATCGAAAGCTTAAAGCAACGTTTAATGATGTGTTATAAAAACTGGGATGAAAATTCAGTAAGTGAACATCAATCTCATATGATAGAATTACTAAATACAAAAACAACTATAAAATAAATGGCATTATCCACACAAGAAATAGTAAACAAACTCTGGAACCTTTGTAACGTATTACGAGACGATGGAATTACTTATCACCAATACCTGAACGAGCTTACTTTTATTCTGTTTCTTAAAATGGCAGAAGAAACGGACTATAACGATAAGCTACCAGAAGGTTACCGTTGGGAAGACCTAAAACAAAAGGAAGGCGTAGAACTCGCCACCTTTTACCGTCAGTTATTATTAAAATTAGGAACGGAAAGCACAGGCAACATCCAGAAAATATACAACAACGCACAAACCAGTATTCAAGAGCCAGCTAACCTGCGTAAAATTATAAAGCACATCGACGAGCTTGATTGGTTTGAAGCCAAAGACGAAGGTTTAGGCGAAATGTACGAAGGCTTGTTAGAAAAAAATGCCAGCGAGAAAAAATCGGGAGCAGGACAATATTTTACGCCAAGACCATTAATTAATGTGATGGTACGTTTAATGGAACCTAAAGTGGGCGAACGTCTTAACGATCCTGCCTGTGGAACCTATGGTTTTATGATTGCCGCACACCATTATATTTTAAAGCATAACGATATTTACACCCTTGGAGATGCCGAAAATAACCATTTACAAACCGAACAATATTCGGGTTGTGAGTTGGTTGGCGATACCCATCGTTTAGCCATGATGAATGCATTTTTACACGGTATGGGCGGAAACATTGCTTTAGGCGATTCTTTAAGTAGCTATGGCGAAAGCATAAAAAACATGGACTTAGTCCTGGCAAATCCACCATTTGGAACTAAAAAAGGAGGAGACAGACCCACCAGAACCGACTTAGTCTATCCAACCTCTAACAAGCAATTAAACTTTTTACAGGGTATTTATAGAAGCTTGCATACCAGAGGAGGCGCAAGAGCAGCAGTCGTATTACCAGATAATGTATTGTTTGAAGATGGCGACGGACAAAACGTGCGTAAAGACCTTATGGAAAAATGTAATTTACATACCATTTTGCGTTTGCCAACAGGTATTTTTTATGCTGCAGGAGTAAAAACCAACGTCTTATTTTTTGAGCGTGGTACCACAGATAAAGCAAATACCAAAGACGTATGGTTTTATGATATGCGTACCAATATGCCCAACTTTGGAAAACGCACACCGTTTACTGAAAGCTATTTTGCAGACTTTGAAAAAGCCTATACCGCCAAAGACCGAAACAAAATTAAAGACGAACGTTTTAGCTGTATAACTAGAGAAACCATTGCTAAAAAGAATGATTCTCTAGATTTAGGTTTAATAGCAGACGATAGCATTACCAAAGCCGAAGACATTGGCGAACCTATAGATATTGCCAAAGAAGCGTTAACCGAATTAACCAGCATTACCAAGGAGTTGAATGCCATAATTAAAGCATTACACTAGATGGAGAAGAAGTTGCCAAATAATTGGATTGTAACTGAAATAGGTAATATTTGTCTAATAGGTGATGGAAATCATTCAGGAAAATACCCTAAAAAGGAAGAAATGCTTTCGGAAGGAATTCCTTTTATTAGAGGTGTTAATTTTAAAAAGGGTATAGTTTCTACGAAATATGTAATTTACCTTATATTTATTGGGGTTAGAGCATTTGGGCAACAAATAGGATACAAAAAACACCTAAAAAGGATAAATTAAAGACAATTATTAATAAATTCAATTACGAATATAGCATAAAAAAACCACTCATAAAGAGTGGTTTCATACATAAAAACATCAACCGTTAATTAGCTGTTCCAGAGCCTAAATAAACGCTGTTTGACACTGTATTACCTTCAGCAGTAATAAATGCCATAAAAAGCTCGACTGTATCACCTGCATAGGTACTTGGAATTGTAATGATTTGAGATCCTACAGTTCTATCAGCACCATCAAGAATATACATTGATTCCTTTTTACTTGGATTGTAAACCAAAATCATTGCTTTATCAGTTGCATTTGCATTACCTTCAGCAGAGTTATCATCCCAAGTAAATTCTACTTGTCCCGCAGTTGCTAAATCTGTTGCAGGGTTTAATGCTCCTGATAAGTTACCTCTACTTAATAAAGCTAAAGCATAATCTACAGTAAAGTTTGGTGCAGCTCCTGTAATAGCATTATTCAATACATAAGACATTGCAGCATTAAACTCTGTTTTTTGCACCGCATAAGACTTATATCCCTTTTGGATAAAGCCTAAATTCGGTTGAAGATACTCCAAAGTAACAGTAAACTTGTTTCTTTGGTTAACTTGCCCCTCTGTACGTGGATTTGCCACGCTTGAGGGTTTGATTCTCAAATAGTCAATACCTTTCCAAGAAGCACCAACTACGTTTCCTACTTTACCTGATACACCGCCCAGGATTCCTTGTGAAATAACACCCATTGTATATAAAATTTAAAATTAATACTTGTTCGAAGTTGGTACGGACTTGGTACGGTCTTTAACCAACACAAGTAATATATGGCAAATACTATGCTAATAGATTGATTTGGTTTTTGTTGCCCTTTGTTGCCCGATTTTGCTTTTTAGAAAATAGATTTTGTATGTATGACAATTTTAAATCTGCCATTTTTGAAATTACTTTTTGAAGTTGAGCTTCTTTTTTACAAATTGCTGACACTATATTAATATGCTTTTGTAACTCAAATTCATCATTTAACAACGAGGTGTAACTGTTTTTTAAGGTGTTTCGGCAATCATCTATTGAGATAAACGGAATAACACTCCCTTTTAAATAATAAGCATAAAAACCGCCTATTTGCAACATCATTGATAAATGGTAAAGGGTTTGTTTTTCTTCTTCGGTTGATGTAGATACCACAAAACAATTAGGACAAGGATTTATTAAAGGCTTTCCGCTGTTTTGCCCTTTGTTTAGGATAAAAAAATGAGGGTTTGAGTAAGTTCTTCCGATTTGGTGTGTTTTTAGTTCAAAAGTTGACATAGCTATCCAATTTAAAATTGCTTCGCTACGCTTCGCACCATTAATTTTTTAAAAGAAAAACAATAAAAAAAGAAAGCCTAATGCTCTTGTGGCGTGGATAAGGCTGTCAAGGTTTTTGGATAAAAGTTTTTTGAGATTAATTGTTTAATGATTGTGAAAAATGCTTTTGAAAAAAGTTTTATTCAAAACCCGTAGGGCTTGACCTTTATAGCCTTGCGCGTTGGCAGAAGGAAGCCACATATATTTGCTACCTTTTTTTATTATTTTTTTTGTTCAACTTAATTCACTTTTTGGGGCATAAACTCTTAAAAAAATAGGTTGTTTTCAATTTGAGCGTGGGATGAAGCGTTTGTATGGGTAGCGTTTTAAATAGTTGTTTGATAAAACAGCATTTAAACAAGCTACTTATACAGGACTTTTAGGCAATAGCTTTTTGTTTTTTTGAGGTACGATAAAAAGCAATATGCTATGTCGTATTACTGCATTTTCTTAACCTATTTTTTTATAACCGCTGACTTGGGTGGTGGGGAAAAGTGGACTTTTATATTTGTTAACGAAATGAAACAAACAAAGACTTGAGGTAAGGAATACTTGGACTTAACGATGGTTTTGTGCAGTTTGAATGAGATAACCAATATAATACTAAACTTAATCAATCTTTTAAATTTGCTATTGTTTAATGCTTGTTCAAAATATGGTTATATGTTCGGATGTGAGCGTTGGAATAGCGGATATTTTACATAATACCAGTTATAGCTACAAAATGCATTAAAACTGCGATAGCAAACCTTTGAAAAGTGCCGTTTGCTACTATAACTTGTATTATGTAAACATAGCTTGGGGTAGTTTTTGGTGTGAGGGATGGCAACAGCTCTTTGCTTTTTTATTGTACTACTTTTAAAATATAATAGCAAATAAAATAAGCAATGTGCTGTGTGAGGGTTGGCAACCAAAAACTACAAGTGCGGTGGATAGCGGAACAAAACAAAAGACAGAGGATTTTGAGGTACGAAAAAACTGGGTTTTGGGTTGTGGGGACAATTACCAACTCATTCGTTGTAATCTAACTGCATTTAAAATTGCTAATAATGCTACGCCTACATCTGCAAAAACTGCTTCCCACATTGTGGCTAAACCACCTGCTCCTAATATCAAGACAATAACTTTAACTCCAAACGCTAAAATGATATTTTGCCAAACAATTTTTCTTGTAGAACGACTTATTTTAATGGCTCTAACTACTTTTGAAGGCTGGTCGGTTTGAATGATAACGTCTGCTGTTTCAATAGCTACATCACTACCTAAACCACCCATTGCAATACCAACGTTACTTGCTGCTAAAACAGGTGCATCGTTAATACCATCACCTATAAAGGCTATTTTGTTTTCAGGATTTTTCTTTAAAATTTCAACTTCGTTTAATTTATCTTCTGGAAGTAAACCACCTTTAGCATTTTCGATATTCAACTCTTTAGCGACTTGTTGCGTGATGGAATCTTTATCACCGGAAAGCATCATAATATTTTTAATGCCTACTTTGTGTAATGCTGTTATAGTTTCTTTTGCATCTTCCTTTAATTCATCTGCTATGACTACATAACCTGCAAATTGATTATCGATTGCAACTAATACTATCGATTCTACAATAGATTCCGTTTCAGATGGAACATTTATATTATTCGCAGTCATTAAGGCTTTATTTCCTACTAAAACTGTTTTACCATTAACAACGCCTTTTAAACCTTTACCTGCAATTTCAGAAACGTCTTGTGCTTCAAAATCTTCTCCTTCAGCTTTGTACTCTAAAATGGCTTTAGCAATTGGATGCGTGGATTGTTCTTCCAACGCCATTAAGTATTGCATAAATTCGGTTTCATTCCAACCAATTGCTTTTACTTCTTTGATTTTAAAAACACCTTTGGTAACGGTTCCTGTTTTGTCCATTACCAAAGTATTTATTTTGGTCATAGCATCTAAAAATGAAGCACCTTTAAATAATATTCCATTTTTTGAAGCTGCTCCCAATCCACCGAAATATCCTAATGGAATTGAAATCACTAACGCACAAGGACAAGATATTACCAAGAAAATTAATGCTCTGTATAACCAATCTCTAAACACATAATCATCTACAAAAAAGTAAGGTATAAAAGTAACACCAATAGCTAAAAACACTACAATTGGTGTGTAGATACGAGCAAACTGTCTGATGAATAATTCTGTTTTAGATTTACGTGCTGTTGCATTTTGAACCAAGTCTAATATTCTCGCAATAGAACTGTCTTCAAACTTATTGGTTACCTCAACTTCAATAACGCTTTCCAAATTAATACTACCCGCGTAAACCTTTGCTTCTTTTTGAATGGAATCTGGTTTGCTTTCTCCTGTTAACGCAGCTGTATTTAAAGATGCTTTTTCGGATAATAAAATGCCATCCAATGGAATTTTTTCACCTACACGAATTTGAATTTTCTCTCCAATATTGACAACTTCAGGCGAAACACTTTTATAATCTCCCTCACGAAATACATTGGCTTCTTTAGGTCTAACATCTAATAATGCTTTTATATTTCCTTTTGCACGATTTACAGCAGCACTTTGAAATAATTCGCCTACTGCATAAAATAGCATTACTGCAACACCTTCGGGATATTCACCAATAACAAATGCACCAATGGTTGCTATAGACATTAAAAAGAACTCTGTAAAAACATCACCTTTTTTAATACTAATCCAACCCTCTTTTACAACAGGAAACCCTACAGGAAGATATGCAATACCATACCAAGCAATACGAATCCAATCCTTAAAGAATGAAACATCAAAATAATCTAAACCTATACCAATGATAAGCATTGTAAAACTTATTATTGCAGGCACGTAGGTTTTGAATGCACTTCCATTACCGTGATTATGACCATCATTATGCGTGTGTTGCACTTCTGAATTTGGTTTTAAATCTCTTAAATTGACTTTCTTTTTTTTCATTTAATATCTAATAATTTTTCAATGTCATTGGGAATAGGCATTCGTTTTAATGGTGGCACGTTTGCTCCACCAGTATTACCAAGTGGAACGTGATTTATAAATGATTTCCAGCCACCCACAAGCAACCTAATTATTTGACCTATTACTTCTTTCGTATCTTTTTGTCTAAATCCAAACTTTAGCATAAGCCAATGTGAATAGGTATGTTCTATAGGATAAGATTGTCCTATTATATGATTACGTTCTAAATGATACCAAGCATTACCAAACTGCTTATTTTCTAAACAGAAACTGTATTGTTTTAATTCTTGGTTATACGCCTGTTTTAGATGTTTAGGTATTTTAGTATTAAACTTCATATCCTCTAATTTTGGATAAATGTACTTTAATAGTAAGTGCAATGGAAGTGCAATAATTAGACACTACACTTATCGCAAATACCTTTTACCACCAAATTTACATTCTCTGACACAAAACCATCTGGCACTTTTATTTGAGGTATTTTATGTTCTGTTAAGCAAATGGTTTCATTGCAATTATTACAATGAAAATGTAAATGCAAATCGTTTTTAATATCACAATTACATCCCTCTTCGCATAACGCATATTTTGTTATCCCTGTGCCATCGTCTATTTGATGGACTATTCCTTTATCTTCAAATGTTTTAATAGTTCTGTATAAGGTAGTTCTATCTGCTTTTTCAAAAGCATTTTCAATGTCACTTAATGTTACTGCTATTTCTTTTTCTGCAAGAAACTTATATATAAGCAAACGCATTGCTGTAATACGAATTTGTTTTGACTCTAATAATTGTTCTATTGTCTGCATAATTAATGTTCGTGTTCTGCTTCTCCTTTTTTCATTTCTGCGTTAAGGTAATAAGCATTGTTATAGGCAAATTGTGTGTTACTTTCTATATCTTCAATAAATTGAACCGATACCCAATCACCATCTTTAGTACCTAACACAACTTCGATAGGTTTAAAGCTCCAATCGTCATTTTCTTTTTCTACTGAAAACACATAATATCTTTCGCCTTCTTTTATAATTGCACTTTCTGGTAAAGCTTTTGTTTGGGTATTATCTACTTGAATTTTACCTTGAATATACATACCAGGAATTAAATTACCTTTTTTGTTTTCTATTTCTGCGTGAACGTGAACTGCTTTTGGGTTGTCCTCAAAGGTTATGCTTACGGAATAGATTTCTGCGGTAAGTTCTGTATCTGGTATAGATTGTACCGTAAAGTTTACTCTTTGACCCTTCTGTACTTTATGGACATCTTTTTCAAAGACCATAAAATCGGCGTGAACGTGATGCGTATTTACAATTTCAAATAATTCGGTTTGTGGCTCTACATATTGACCTGTTTTTACTTCAACTTTTTGCACAAAGCCTTCTATTGGACTACGCAATGCTATGCGCTGTGCAATTGTTCCATTGCGAACTGATGTAGTGTTAACGTTGAGTATTCTTAATTGCGCTTCTAAACCATTAACCATTGCTTTTGATGCTTGATATTCTGCTTCTGCTTTCTGGAAATTAGCACCAGAACCAACACCAGCATCGTATAATTTTTGTTGACGTTCATAATTTTTCTTTGCAAGCTCGCTATTGCTATAAGCGTTTAAATAATCCGTTTGCGCTTGTATGATATTTGGGTGCGATAGATAAGCCACAACTTGACCTTTATTAACCTTATCACCTTCAATCACTTCAATTGAAACGACATTTGCACCAACAACAGTAGTAATAGCTGCTTCGTTTTGTGGTAGTACTTCTAACGTTCCGTTTGCCTCTACATAGCCGCTCATATTACGTAATGCCAACGTATCTATTTTCATTTTTAAAGCATCGAATTGCTGTTGTGATAGCATTACTTCTTCGCTTTCATTATGTTCTTCGTCAACTTCTGTTTTTTCTTCCTCATCGTGGGAATGACCATCATTCTCGTTATGATTTTCTTTATTTCCGCAAGCTGAAACAAAAATGGTTAACACCATTACGGTAAGAATTTTATATATTTTATTTTTCATTGTCTTATTGATTAAAATATTGTAATTGAAATGTGCTTTCTAAATAGTTTACTAATGCAGTCTGTGCTTCAAGTTCCGATTGAATGGCTTCTTTTATCAACTGCGTAAATGCAGTATAATCTATTTCGCCTTCTCTGTACGCCAGTAATGCACCTGTTTTTTGCTCTTTTGTTAATGGTAAAACTTGGTCTTTGTAAAACTCCCAAGATGTTTTCCATTTTATATAGTTTTCTTTAGCCTGAACAAACCTTGATTGTACTTCCTGTTTTTTGAACGCTACATTGGTTTCTGCTATTTCTTTATCAATTTTGGAACTTCTAATTTGTGCTTTGTTAGTACCTGATAAAAACGGAATGGAAATACCTGCTTGATACGTGTAAAACCCTGAATTGCCATTTACTTTCTGTATACCACCTTGAAGATTGAACTTTGGCAAATTATCTGCTTTTGCAGCTTTATATTTAGCTTCCGCTTCATCTACAATGTTCTGCGACATACTGTACAACGGATGGTTTTCAATACTAATCGTTTCCATATCACTATCTATCGCTACCTCAAATTCATCTGAAACTGTAAAAATTTCTTCTGATACCAACCACAAATTGAATTGCTGTAAGGCAATAAGGTAATCACTATAGGCTTGCGCTTTTTTATTTTTAATTTGAAACGCTTGATTTTTTGCTGCCGAATATTCTAATTTAGAAATGGCTTCGACTTCATAATTTAAAGCTACTGCTTGTTCAAATTTGGAATAAATGGAATCCAGTTCTTTATACAAGTTATAGTTCCGTTTCATTTGATAGCATTTAGACCACGCTTTTTTTACTTCCAATTCCAGTTCTAATTCGGAAAGTTGAAAGGCTTTTTGTGCTAACTGAATGCGTTGTTCTTGCAGCTTCTTTTTTGTACCAATTCCAAATAAATCAATGTTGGATTGACCAACACCTATGGTTGTATAGATGCCATTACCACTATTAATTTCTTCACCACCTGTAAAAATTTGAGTCGTTCCGAAATCATAGGCAGTCGCTTTTAATTGCTCTTGTTTTGTAATTTCCAACTGCTTTTGTTTGAGCAATGGATAATTACTTTTTGCGAGTTTAACAGCTTCCTGTAATGAAATTTCGGGAATTGTATCATTCAACTCTTGAGCGTTACTTTGTGGTGAAAAGCCAAACAGTAATAATACAACTGCTGTTGCTGTTACTAACTTTTTATTTGGCTTAAACGTAAAAGATTTATTTTCTACCCAATGGTATAAAATAGGTAACACAAATAGTGTTAGCAAAGTTGAAGTTAATAATCCACCAATAACTACAGTTGCCAATGGACGTTGTACTTCTGCACCTGCTGATGATGAAATCGCCATTGGTAGAAAGCCTAACACATCTGTAAAAGCAGTTAGCATAATAGGTCTGATTCTTCGTTTAGTGCCTTCAACTATTCTATCCTTTAGATTGGTTACACCTTCTTCTTTTAATTCGTTGAGTCCACTTATCATTACCAATCCATTTAAAACTGCAACGCCAAACAACACAATAAAACCAACACCTGCTGAAATACTAAATGGCATATCACGCAACCATAAGGCTACAACACCACCAATGGTTGCCATTGGGATAGCGATGTAAATCATTAAGGTTTGTGGTAACGATTTTAATGCAAAATATATCAGTACAAAAATGAGTAACAAGGCAATAGGAACAACAGTTTGTAAACGGTTACTGGCACGTTCTAAATTTTCAAAAGCACCACCATAACGAATAAAATAACCAGAAGGTAGTTCTAATTGTGCATCTAATTTAGTTTTAATTTCGCCTACCAACGATTTTACATCACGACCTCTTACATTAATACCTACATAAGTTCTTCTATTGGTGTTATCTCTACTTATTTGCATTGGACCTGCTTTGTAACTTACATCAGCTACTTCGCGAAGTGGAATCTGTGCACCAGAAGGTAAGTTGATAAACAAATTTTGCACATCTGTTATGTCTTTACGATTATGAGAACTTAACCTAACCACCAAATCAAATCGTTTTTCTCCTTCAAAAATAGTTCCTGCTATTCCTCCTGCAAAAGCTGATTGCACAATTTGATTTAACGTGTTTATTTGAAGTCCGTATTGTGCCAATTTACTTCTGTTATAAGTAATTGTCATTTGCGGTAAACCAGTTGTAGCTTCCGCTTTCATATCTCCAATACCATCAGTACCTGCAATAATTTTAGATATTTCTTCTGCTTTTTGAGACAATACATTTATATCTTCTCCATAAAGTTTAATAGCTATATCCTCTCTAACACCTTCAAGCAATTCGTTAAAACGCATTTCAATTGGTTGCGTAAACTCATAATTCACACCAGGAATTATTTCCACTGCTTCTTTCATTTTTTCGATGAGTTCATCTTTTGTCTCAACGGTTGTCCATTCACCTTTTGGTTTCAGTATTACAAATACATCTGCTAAATCCATTGGCATTGGATCGGTTGGAATTTCGGCAACACCAATTCGACTTACAATTTTTTCAACTTCTGGAAACTTTGCTTTTACAATTTGTTCAATTTTTGTGGTTGTTTCAATCGTTTCTGTAAGCGAGCTTCCGGGTTTTAAAATGGCGTGAAATGCAATGTCACCTTCATCGAGTTGTGGAATAAATTCGCCACCCATTTTTGTAAACATAAAAAGTGCAATCCCAAATAAGACAACAGAAACACCAATTATTAATTTTCCTTTCTTTAAAGCTTTTTCTAATAGTGGTTGGTATTTACGTTCTACCCAATGCACGAATTTATCGCCATAAGATTTTTTGTCTGACTTTGGCGATCTTAAAATAAGTGCAGACATCATTGGAACGTAGGTTAAACAAAGTACCATTGCACCAATCATTGCGAAAATAAAGGTCAATGCCATTGGTTTGAACATTTTTCCTTCAATACCTTCTAATGCCAGTATTGGCAGAAATACAATTAAAATAATCAGCTGACCGAAAAAGGCAGCATTCATCATTTTTTTTGAGGCATCTGCCGCAACACCATCACGTTCTTTAGATGTCAATTTCCTTTTCTTTAGGACTTGCGAAGCAATTAGAAAAACGGTACTTTCTACAATAATCACAGCACCATCGACAATAATTCCAAAATCTATTGCTCCTAAACTCATTAGGTTAGCCCAAACATCAAAAACATTCATTAGTATAAATGCGAATAATAGAGATAATGGAATTGTTGAAGCTACTATTAAACCACCACGCCAGTTACCTAATAAGAAAATAAGAACAAATATCACTATTAATGCCCCTTCAATTAGATTGGTAGCAACCGTTGAAGTTGTTTCTGCTATTAATTTGCTTCGGTCTAATAAAGGTTCGATAATGACACCTTCTGGTAATGACTCTTCAATTTGAGCCATTCTCACTTTTACATTCTCAATAACATCGTTTGAATTAGCGCCTTTAAGCATCATAACCAAACCACCAACTACTTCGCCTTCTCCATCTTGGGTTAAAGCTCCATAACGAATAGCAGCACCAAATTGTACCGAAGCAATGTCGCCAACGGTAATTGGAATATTGTTTGTGTTTTTAACCGTAATCTTTTTAATATCTTCTAAACTACGCACCAAACCTTCTCCACGAATAAAATTGGCTTGATGGTTCTTTTCAATGTATGCTCCACCAGTATTTTGATTGTTAGCTTCAAGAGCTTCAAAAACATCGGTAATTGTTAAACCAATAGCTTTTAATTCGTTTGGGTCTACAGCTACTTCGTATTGCTTAATTTTTCCACCAATGGCGTTTACCTCAACTACACCTTCTACCATAGCCATTTGACGTTGAACAATCCAATCTTGCATTGTACGCAAATCAGTAACCGAATATTTGTCTTTATACTCTGGTTTTACTTTAAGTGTGTATTGATAAATTTCTCCTAATCCAGAAGAAATAGGACCCATAGTTGGCTCGCCAAAACCACTCGGAATTTGTTCTTTGACTTCGTTTAGTTTTTCTGCTACTAATTGACGTGGTAGATACGTTCCCATATCATCGTCAAAAACTATAGTAACTACAGATAAACCAAAACGAGAAATGGAACGGATTTCCTTTACATCAGGCAGGTTGCTCATTGCAACTTCCACAGGGTAGGTTACAAATTGTTCAATATCCTCTGTACCTAAATTGGGGGCTTGCGTAATGACTTGAACTTGGTTATTGGTAATATCTGGAACAGCATCTATTGGTACTTGGGTCATACTCCAAATACCTGCTCCAACAATGGTAAGCGTTAGCAAACCAATAATGAATTTGTTATTGATTGAAAAATCAATGATTTTATTAATCATAGAAAATGTATTAATTCAGTTGAAAACTTGCGGTGCGAATAGGTGCAACGCTTTTATAGAGCAATGCTTACTTTGAGAAGCATCACGTTAGGATATAGCTATCCTTAAAAAAAACTGAATTATACTTTTGGGGGTTGGAAAAGTGATTCCAAATATCTGGAAGTGAAGTTTACTTGATGTAAATTATATTGTTTTTTCTCTTCAAATTTAAGTCGATTGGTTAAAGCCAAATTATTGTTCGCAATAATTAATACCAAAGGGTGACAACATTGATTATGAGAATGGACTGGTGTATTCTCCTTATCTGGGTTATGATGATGCTCTACATTTTTAGCATCGCTGCCAATGTAATCTTCAACTACATATTCAAGGAAAGAGTCACCATAAACTTTATGGTCTTGATAATGGGTAATAACGTTTGAAATTTCTTTAATTGGACCACAAAAGTCCATATCTATGCTTATCCCTTGAAAAAAGAATAAAATAGACATTGATATGGAAACGAATATTTTCATATAATTTAGACAAATATACAAATTATTGAATGCAATGGTTGTGCAAAAGATAATGAGTTATTTTTTACAAAAACCACAATTTGTTTTTTGCATCCTCTGGAACACCATTGTTAAAGCGTGGTGCTATTTGTGCCACCATTTCAGGGTATTTAATGGTAATTGGTACATTTTGTTGGCGTAATGATTTCCAATAGAGTCTGCTGAATTGATAGACTTGGGTTAAAAGTTCTAATGCTACATTAGCATCTTCAAACGCATCGTCGTCTGGACTACTCATTTTAATTTTTATTGGAAATGGATAGCCATCTGTATCTGTGTAGTATTGTGAATTTGGATAACGTGCATTATTAAATAACAAAAATTGGTTGCTGTCTATACGAATGTATGTACCACTTACTGGCATCAATTTATTATTCCAATTAAGGTCGTAAGCAATAATGTCTTCAGATTCTGTTTTGTTGATGTTAAGTATATATAAAGGTACTCCTAACTCTAATTGATGCATTCCTTCAATAATAGGCTGTAATTCTTCATATTTCATTTCTTTGTAAAAGTGAATGACTACTTTATCTGCTTGAGCTACTGAAGTAAAATCTCTAATAGCTTTTAAAATGCTTCCTGCTAATAACTTGGTTTGGTTTTGATTGAAATATTCAAAGTTTCTGAATAGACCGTTATTTTGAAAACTAAAAGCACTTGCTATGTAACGCCTGTTTTCGCCTTGATTGGTAAAGGCTCCTACTCCAATAACTAATTCTTTTTTATCGGTTACTGCTAACTTCCAAGGTGCGCCACCTAATTTAGCGTGTATTGCCAATGCCATATTTTGTAAGGAAAACTGAAAGTTGTATTGATTTTCAATATTTTCAATCATTTTATGATAATCCACTACTTGGGTAATAATACCTTCATTTAAAAACAATTCCTTTATTTGAATATAAATTTCTCTGTCTTCGGGATCTGGTGTAAACTTATCGAATGGGCTTAAATAAAAAGCAGCATACTTTACATTGTCGTGGTCAAATTTTAGGTTTTCTAGCTTTTGTATGATGTCTGGTAAAGGGTCGTTCTCGTTTGTAAATTCAATAAAATGTTCTTTGGATGTTGATGCTTTAATATTTACATAATCTTCTATCCCTTTGAAATATTTCTTTTGTGCTGTGACACCAAATTTTAAATTGTTATAAAAACTCTTTACGGCTTCTTTATGTGAGGTGTGATATATAAAAAAGAATTTAATATTTGGACCTTTAGGACGTCTGTAAGGTGTAAACATATTCATAGCCAATTTAGGCACTAAATGCGTTTTCTTATTACCATATTGGTCTTTGCCAAACTCCAATAAGCCTACTTCTGGATTGATGTGATTTATGCGATTACCTGGTACATCAATAAATTCGTCTATTTTAAAAGGAAATATGGCTTTAAATTCTTCTGTAAAGAGATAAGAGGCAGCAAATTTATTGATGAGGGCTACATACTTTTGATATTTATTGGTAGGTCTTGTAGGTTCTTCAATAGGAATGTTTAAAGCTCTTGCGAGTTGTAAATTGAATATAGGGAAGGCTTTATCAAACACAATACTATTATAAAACTCTTCTTTATCTTCTGTATCGCGTTTCATTTGATAATTGACCGTTTTTTGGCCATATACACAACGCTTTATATACTCTGTTTCCTCAATATCCTTAACAGACTTTGTAAGGACTTTTGACATACCATCATACGAAACGATGAGTTCTGGCAAATCGGTGAGTTTTGCGAATTGTATTTTAAATGAAAACTTATAGTATAAATTATAATCTGCTGTATTCCCTTTTTTTGAAGGCATCCATACTTGTACATCCCTCACAAAGTTTTTTACTACGATATAGCCTTTTTCTAAAAAGTAGTTTTTTAATTGGTGTTTAAGATATTGCTTGTAAATGCGCAACTCTCTACCATCAACCAACTTTATTTTTATACTTGGTGCATCAGGTATTTGTTGTGTAAAGGTGGTAAATATTTGGTCTGTGTTTGATAGGTCTGTTTTTGGAAACGCCTCTTTAATCTGCTTTGAAAACTTTGATTTGTGTATGGGGTGACTGCCTTCCATATCTTCTAATGAAAAATAAAAGGTTGGTGCACTATTTGGCCATTTAAAGTTTAGGATGTTGGTTTTTAAGTGTTCTTGCATAGATATTGAGGTGTTTAATTTTTACATAAATATTATTGGTTTAGTTTCAAAAAGTAGAATACACATATAATCAGTAAAATTATTTCTGATAAATAAATCGGCCATATTGTTGGCCTAAAAGCTATTTTCCAAGGATTGATTTTACTTTTATAATTAGAGATATCCATTGACATTGATTTAGCTTCTTTTTTAATTACAGCGCTGTATAATTCTCTAAAGATTTTTTCAAGCCATAAATAGTGAGCATCTAAATACCAAAATAGAAGTGCAACAGGAAAGCCAATAATAAATATTTTATAATCTTCTTTATCAATACCAAACGCCATTAACGCAGTAATAGCTGTAATGCTCCAACTTTTAACTAAAAAGGATTTATGTGACAATCTATCTATCACATTATGAATCAGTTCTAAATGTTTAATTTTTGTTTCTTTCATTCCTTTATGTTCTTAATATTGGGTCTGTTCCTTTAAGCCAATAATCCATCATTACATATTTATTTAAGCTTTCTCTAATCCACAATTTAATATTGTCAGTATTGGCAATGTTGTTCTGTGTTATGTAAGGATAAATTCCTAAATACTCCGTTCCGTTGAAGCTATCGGACTCATAATCCGAAATGGGTAATACAGCAACTCTTCCTTTAATACCATCAAAATACCCCAACTCCCAAGGCATCCATTTTGACAAACTACTATTTCTTGAAAAAGCATATACTAATGACTTACAGTTTTGCATTCGATATCTTATTCTTTCTGCTGTTTCTTTAGTAACAGAATTGCGATTGAGTTGAAAATCATCAATCCAATCAACATAAACTGAAAAGCCAAAATCTTCTAAATAAATTTTTAAGCTTGCTATTTCCTCTTTGTCTAAATAACTATGCGATAAAAATATATCGTATTCTTTGTTAATATTGAATGATTCATTTAAGATTTGAGGTGCTCCCAAACCTTTACTTAAATTCACTTTTCTGTGACTTGTTATTCTACTTAATAAATCTTTAGTAATTAAACTCATACTAATTCTTTAACCAATCAATTAAATCCTTTTTCTTTCCGTCAGGATATATCACAGTATATTCATCATCCCATTCTATAGACTTATACTTTTTGTCCACATATGGGTAAATCTGTAAATACTCATTTCCAATCCAATTACCAGAATTATCAGCAACAGGCAATAAAGCAATATGTTCAATATACTTGTGTACGTCTCCTAATCCCAACTCCCAATTACACCATTTAGAATCTATACCTTCATTTGTGGCTAAAAGAATAAACTTTTTATTGGCATCAATCATATTTTTAATCTTAATTGCTGTTTTTCCCGTTGGCGGATAGGACAATTCATCATCCATCCAATCTACATAAACTTGTACTTTTAGCTTATTAAGTATACCAACCAAATATTCTACTAAATCAGAATTTTTATGACTATGGCTTATAAATACACTTGACTCAAATTCACTTCTCTTTTTAGCAAGTTTTGAAGACATTGCTAACAACACAGCCATACTGCCTTTTAAACCATAATCATCTTTACCAAGAGTAGATTTTAATTGTTCTTTAGTAATAAAATCTGCCATATATTAACTATTCTCAACAATTTGTATTTCTTCCTCTGTTAACCTATACAACTCATACACCATAGTATCAATTTCTTTTTCTGTTTGGGTGATTTGGGTTTGCAGCTCTTGGGCTTTTTTCTTGTTATCCTCGAAGAGTTCTAACCACTCAAACTCATCTTTTTTGGTAAGCGATGTGCCACCTGCTTTTTTAATGGCTCTGTTGAGTTCTTTTATAAAGTCTGCAAAGTCTAACTCGTGCCAGTTTTCGAGTTTTTTTGTGAGTTTTTCTAATTCAAATTTGAAACAGAAATACTTTCTAAAAGAATCTTGAACCTTGTTAATGTTACTATTTAATTCTATTAGATTATTTCCTGATTCTGACAATTCAGTATCTATTTGAATAAGTTTTTTTGAAATTGGAATTGTGGTTATTTTGTCTCTCCTAAAATCATAAAAACCTCCTTGTAAGGTTGTGCAAACATTCTTTAAATAGAAAAAGATGAGTTTAGAATTTAAAAGAGATAATAATGCTTTAGAATCTGTTGAAATAAAGAAATTATTATCTAACAAAAACACCTCTCCCTTTTCATCAAAATAAAAATTACCTCTATTATTAATTCTTGGATAAATTATTTTGGGTTGTTTCATTTCTTCATAATAGGCACAAGCTCTTAAATTCCAATAGTTTTCACCTTGGTCATATCTTTTAATTAAAGCATCTTTAAAATTGTCTAACTCTGCTTGAATGTCAGGATATAGGTTAGGAATATCATCATCGTAACCTGTAAATAATAAATATTTATCTTGAAAATTAAAATGATTTCTTTTGACTTCTTTACCAGTAGCTAATACTTTAATTCTTTCTTCATTTTTAGGGTTTTTAGCAATTAGTTCATTTCGTTTTATGCCATCTATAATAAATGCCTCATTTCTGCCAGTTGTTAAGCCTCTATATATTTTTTTATCCACAAATTTCCCAAGCACTATGGAATCATTTTCTAATTTGTTTAAAATTTCAAATGATTTAACATCAATAAAATTCCACATATCTTCAGTTAAAGACTCAAAAGGAACTGGATGCTTTTTTAATTCTAATGTATTTATTGGATCTATAGTATTATCTCTTTTATTAATTTCAGAAAAAACAAATGTTTTGGTCTTATAATCTGGATTTTTATTTAGTACATAAATTATTGGATATGTTGTAGCATCTGCAAAAACAGGGTAATCATCAAAATCAAACAACAATTCTAAATTTGCATCTTCTTTTATAACTTTTCGTATCTCCTTGCCATAAGTCGCTTTTAAAAATTTGTTTGGTAAAATGAAAGAAAACAAACCATTTTTATTCATTAAATTAATTCCTTTTTCAATAAAATAAGTATACAAGTCCGCTACACTATTATAGCATTTATAATTTTTTTCTAAATAGGGTTTAATATCTTTAAACAGTTCTTGTCTCACATAAGGCGGATTCCCAATTACTACGTCAAAGCCTTGTTTTGATTCGGCAGATTGCTTCGTTCCTCGCAATGACGTACCAAATATTTGAGGAAACTGCTCTTGCCAATTAAAGGCTTTATCTCCTGCTACGGTTTTACTATCAATTAATGAGTTACCACATTTTATGTTGTTGCTTAAATCGTTGAGTTTACGTCTTGGTTGTGCTGTACGTAACCATAGGGATAGTTTGGCAATTTCTACAGATTCTTCGTTGAGATCAACCCCATAGATGTTGTTTTCGAGAATGGTAGTTTCTATGTCGCTTAAAATAAAGCCACCACCCAAAACTTTAGCTTTTAATTCATCGATGTATCGGTGTTCTTTTATTAAAAAGTCTAACGCTTGGTTTAAGAATGCTCCAGAACCACAAGCTGGGTCGCAAATGGTTATTTGCAGTAGCCACTCACGATAGGTGTCTAATACGTCTAATAGTTGTTTTTTAGTGTTTTGGTGTGTGCCTTTTTTAAGCTCGAAATAGGCTTCTTCTTTGAAGCCAAGTATTTCTTTTTTCTCTTGACAGAGCTTACCAACGGTATTTTCTACAATATATTTGGTAATGTATTTGGGTGTGTAGAAAACGCCATCTTTTTTACGCTTACTCTTTTGCTTATCGAACTCGCCACCTTCAATTTCGGCATTTACGCTTTCTATTTCGTTGAGTGAGTTTTCAAAAATATGCCCTAAAATATTGACATCTACCTGACTGCTAAAATCGTATTTAGCAAGTTTGTAGGCGTGTTTATACAGTAATGCATCGTCAATCTCCAAACTATCTATAATAGCGTCCGGTTTAAAGAGACCTCCATTATAGGCATAAATTTCAGCTCTTGATGTTGTGCCTTTTCTACCTTCATCTAAAAAATGAAAGTATTGTTTAAAGAGGTTATACAATGGACGTTCGTCACCAAAATCGATGTCGGCTTTCCATTTGTCTAAAATCTGTATGGTTGAGTTTGGTGGTAATAGGTCTCTATCTTCAGCAAAGAAAATGAACAGGAAACGGTCTATTAGTTTCTGTGATTTTTTGAATAGGGATAGTTTTACGTTTTTTTCGAGTGCTTTGTTCTCATTAGCGTTGTTATCTTCAAGAGATTGCCGCGCTTCGCTCGCAATGACAGCATCCATTTTAATGCGTTTGGCGTTGCGTTTTACCAAGTCCCTAAAGAGTTCGCGTTTAAATACCGAGTAATCGTTGTAAAACTGCTTGGTGATTTTTTCTTCCTCTACTAAAGATGCTTCTTTAATAGTAAGTGGCAGATTATTTAAAATATTGTCTTTGTGTAAGCACAGATGTAATAAGGCAAATTCTTCTGGTGCTAATTGAAACAGATTGAACTCTAAAAACTCGGTGGCATCATTGATGTAAAACCTCAACTTCTCAAAGTTGGATGTGATGACATACACACAACCTTTTTGATTGGCTTTATAGTCGAATGCTTGTTTACGGATGCTTTCTAAATCTTTTGTATTGGTTCCCTTTAACTCAATAACTCCAATTGCTTTGGTTTCCTTTAAAATAGCGCCATCTGCTTTTCCTGCTCCCTTTTGGTTTTTAAACTCGGTAGTAATGTTGAAGTCAGGCTTTGGATTAAGCGTATAATCCAAGACATTTACAAACAACTCGTCCAGAAACTTTGCCTGGTACTGTTCTTCTTTAGAGTTTTTAATATTTTCTTGAATGGTAAGATTGTGAAAATACTTGGTGTATTTTTTATAGGCACGCTCTACTACATTACTGTCTTGCTGTGTGAGGTATGTTTTTAATACTGATGTTTGGAATAATGCCATTTAAAGCTGCTGTTTTTTGTTGGTTAAGTTCTTAATTTCTTCTTCTGCTTTTTTGAGGATTTCCGTACTGTTGGATTCATCTTTAATCATTTTGACAATTTTATCTGCCATCCAAAGCTTTAGTAGCTCATTTTCACTTTCATTTAAAGCCTCTGCCAAATCCTCTACTTGTTCTTTTCTGGCGATACGTGTACCGCGTTCAATCTTACTTAATAGCGCAGTATCGATACTCATTTGAGATGCTACTTCACGAAGTAATAGTTGCTTCTCTTCCCTTAACTTCCTTATATAATTACCAAATGCCATTTTAGAGAGATTTTGACTTGTCAATATCTGTCTAATGTAAGAAAAAGTAAGTAAAGGAAAATAAAAAGATATAAACAGTTGTTAACAGATAATGAGGAAGTTGAGGATATTGAGGAATTAAGTGATTATTTTATTCTTTTTTGCATTGATCAAAAAAGAAACAAAAAAATCTAGGCTTACAATTCTTATTTACCCATTACGCTTTATGTCCTAAACAAAAAGAACTCGAAATACATTTCTCAAACAGCTTTTTGTTTTTAACGGACATTTCAGCTATGGGTCCCAAAGTCGAATTGTAGGTCGTTTTTAATACAAAAAGGAAAGACCGCTTTATGATAACTGATTATAAATTGAGCTGTTATTAATTAAGACAGAGCGAAGTTTAATAAGGGTTTGTAGTGGTTATTATCGGCTTGTTTTACTGCTTTAAGATACGCTTTACGTGTATCGCTATCTTTAGAGAGATTAGCCGCACCCCAAGAAAAGGGTTCTTTACCAAATAGCTTTTCAATAATAATGTCAGCCATTAATCTACTATGTCTCCCATTTCCATTAGGGAAACAGTGTATGCTTACTAAACGATGTTTAAAGCGAATTGCGATTTCCTCTGGTGGATAGGTTTCGTTTTCTATCCAAAATAGCGTATCATCACAAAGCGCTTTTAACTGCATTGGGATTAGATAACTCTTAACCCCTATGTTTTTTTCTGTTTTTCTGAATGTTCCAGCCCACGCCCACACATTGCCATACATACGCTTATGTAAGTCACAAATAAATTTTTCTGTGAACACCTGTTGGGGTTTGAACTTTTTACCAAATATCCACTGTAAGGCTTCTTCGATATTGAGTTGTTCGAACTCGTCCAATTCACCTTTAGTGGATATGGTTTCTATGAGTAAGCCCTCTTTTTCTTCTTCATCAATTGGGGTTTGCCCATCTATGTAGTCCAAGTTTAATCCCATAGCATTTTTGGCATTTCGTTTTTAATAATGGCTGTGCGCTCTTCAATCGCTTTTTTAATGCGCTGTTTAGAGTTTTCTTGATCTTCCAATTTCATTGTATTAGACGTTCTGGATACAATGCGTATCGCCAATTCTTTGGCTTTTCGCTCTATTAAATCATCTAACGTACCATCTTTAGGCACGAAGCCATATACCAATTGCATATCGAGCGCACTTGCAGTATCCTTTAAGGTTTTGAGGGTTATGTTTCCTTCTTTTTCCCTTGTTTCAATCTCCTGTACACTCTGTTTTGTAATAGACAATTTATCTGCCAACTGCTGTAAAGACATACCCAAAGATACTCTTACCGCCTTGAGCCAACCAGTGGGTGGTGGCGTTACTTGAGCAGCTGTATTAAACCCTCTTAATTTTCGGTCTAATTGTTCTAATTGTAATCTCTTCTTGTTCATAACGTAAGGCTTTAGACTGACATATTATTTACAAACGTAAGGTTTTAACCTGACATAAACAAATATTTCGTCAGCTTACAAACTGACATTAATAAACAAAAAGTAAGGCTATAGGCTGACATAACATCTTTAATTCCTTAAATCCTTAAAATCCTTAATTACGTCTTTGCAGGATTTGAATAGTTATTGTGTGCTTCTCTGTGTATTAAACCTGCTTCTACAAATTTGGTAATATAGCCTTCTGCGGTTTTGTGTGGGATGCTCTGCTTTGTTGCTAAATCTAAATACTCTTGCCTGCTAAATTGCTTTGGCAAACTTTCTAAAAAGCGTTCTTTTCTATTTAAACGTTTTGTTGCTTTTTGCTCAATAGGTAAGTCGTTAAACACTTTACTACTATGTTTTACTAAAATTGAAATAATAGTTAGTGCATTTTCAAAATCTATATCCTCACATTCTTTAGTTGCGTTTACATCACCATCTTCCATAATGCGGAAAGCTGTGAATAGCATCATTATCCTAAACGCAATTAAGCCTAATCGCCTTATTGTTGCGATGTATTCTTCGGGTTGTAGGTTGATGTATTTGGTTTGTAAGGATTCAAAAAACGTATTGAATTGCTGTTGTTGGGTTGTGGTTAATCGTATTTCAATCTCTGGATTGTTTTTTAGCGTTTTGTAAAGTCCCAAAAACTCACTACCTAATTGGTTATAGTAATCATCTAAACCTACCTTATTGCTATTTTGAAACACGTTTTTCCAAGTTGGTTTAATATTCATATAGTAAAACATAAAACGACTGAACAAACCATTTTCTGCATTGGGTATTAAGGTTGCCACTTGTTTAGGTGTACCAGACAACACCGTTGACAAACAAGGTCTTTCAATATCTACATATTCTCTATCTGTTCTGCGATAATAGCTTATAGTTTCGTGATGAAAGGCTTTACGAAAACCATCGGAATAATTACCATAATCGCTTTTAAAGGCTTGTGCTAACGTATCGCCTTCGGTTTCAAAAATTAACCCTCTGCCTTTATTATCAGAAATTAATTGATATACGCCTGTTACACTATTGTTAGCAGGAATAAACAACATTCGTTCTGGTGGCTTACTTGGTTTTTCCAAGTTTTCATCTTTGCCTTTGTTCATATTGTAAGTAGCAGTTTCTGCTTGAAATTGCTGTTTTAGCACTTTGGCTTGTTCTCGTTTTAATTTGTGTACAGGCTCTACCAAATTTTTAATTTGGTTAAGCCTTCCTTTACCTGCAGATGCAGGTGCGGTTACAAATAAATATAAGTTGCTGAACACTTTACGTTGGTCATAGATTCCGAAGAGTTTAGGAAAACACGCACTAAATGCTGTTAATGCGCCTAACAATAAAATGTCCTTTTCTTCCTGTCCATTAGCAGGGTTTACAACTTGTTGTAAAAACTGTGGCAAATTCTCATATACCGTTTCTGGTATTGTTGGCATAGATTCATTTGGTGTGTCAACTACAGTTGCAACCTTTGTTGCAACTTCGTTGTTGTTTTGTAGTTTAGTCGGTTTGACACCTGATTGATGTGCATAGTGATAAAAGGTAGCAATTGTAATTCCGTGTCCTTTTGCGTTTAAGCATTTATCGAATTGTGCATCACATTCTTTGGTATCGTAACCTGCATAATTTTTACTTATACGATGGAAATAATCTCTTCCTGTTTCTCCATATTCTTCTGCTAAAGCAAAGCCTAAATCTCTCCAAGTGGCATAACTTCCTGTTATGTCTGTGCTTGATTGCTCGATTGCTGAAATGTAGGATTCAATGTCTGTATCAGCAACAGCAACAACATTGGTTGTTGCTGTGTTGCTTTTTGGTTTTGTTGGCTCTTTAGGAACTTCTAACCAATCTTTTGGGTTAAATATTTTAGTCATAATGCTTGATGTCTTTTATGTAGAAAGGCTGTTGGGTCGTATGGTAAAAAACACGCTCTGGAAACGTCTTTACCTGACTGGTCAACCTCAATGTTATAATTGTGTTTAATGTAATTTGCTACTGCTGTAAAATATTCTGAATGTGTTACCTCTGAAACATCTATTCTAATAATCCATTTTAGGCCATCACCAGATGGTGAAATGAAGAGCATTTCGGTTTCAAAATATTCATCATTTAAGAGTTGCGTTCTTAACTCTTGTAGATTCTCTAAATGGTCAAAATCAATGGTTAATAAATTAGAATGCTTTAGCAAATTGTTATCGCTTCGTTTTTCAAATGTTCCTGAAAGTGTCACGTAATCAAAGCGATTCGCTTTGAATTTACGTGCTTCTTTTACATTGGTAATTGCTCTTAATTCTTCAGTAATGCTTTTGTATTTATCACTTGTGATTAATGCAAATACTTGATGCAGTCGCAAGGTTTCCGAAGGAAATACATTGCGAACAGGTGCTTTGAAAAAGCTACAGTTGGCATACCAGGTATCATCTGGTTCATTAAGCCATTCCAATTCGTCTTTTTCCTTGACTTCTAAATTTAGATGTAACTCTTTATTTATCTTCTGGAATAATTCTTCTTCATCGGTTATTCTAAAATGGTATTGTGCAAAATCGAATACATCACCTTTAAAGGCTTCTAATTCTGTATCTCTATGTGTTGCTATAATGCCATCAATATGAATCCGTAAGGTTTCTTTACCGCCATTAAAAGGGTTTCGAGTTATCCCACAGTCCCTTCCTTTTACAGAAAGGACTGTTTGATTAGGATAATACTGTCTCAACACATAGGCATAGATTTTTAAACCATAATGTGTTTTGTCTAAAATTGCTTCTCTACTTATTTCCATCTCGCTTGAAATTATGGTTGTAGTAGTTGTCTTGAAGCAACTGCTCAATGTCAGCAACTTTATAGTAAAATTTACCTTTTACTTTGCTGTAAGGCAAAGTGCCATTGGTTCTTAAAGTTTGTAGCGTTCGCTTACTTATATGTAAGGTCTGCAATACATCTTGATTGTCTATCCACGTATCTTTTAATACTTCTGCTCTCGATTGTCGCAACAATTCGATACGTGCTTTTAAGTGCTTAACATCTTGCGAGAGCGTTAAGAGTAAATCGATTATTTCAGTCATAACTTCACCGCTCCTTTCTTAATGAGGTAATCGGCAGCTTGCTGTTCGATTTCGTCTTGTGAATCTACACGGTTACTTAATAACCATTGTTCTAATTCAACTCTGTTAAAATAAATTTTCTTACCATTCGGTTTATAATGTGGAATGGTTCCTGTGCTTGTAAGTTTATATAAATGGGATTGTGATAATTCCAAAAACTTACACGCTTCGTTAAAGCTCAATACGTTTTTTACAATAATGTTTCTGTCTAAAACGTGCTGTTCGATAATTTTGAGACGTTCTAATATTTCGTCCATAACTAATAAAATTTTAGTTTATAGTAAATGGACATCTGGCCAAATGTCATTCTTGGTTTTCAAGAACAGGACAAAGGTTTAAAATTGGCTTCGTGATTTTAGTAAGAGTGTAAAACAAGGGTAAGACAACAGTAAGGTTTCTTACTATTCTTACTGTTTTTTATTGCAGTTGTTGGATGATTTTATCTATTTCTTCCTTTTCTTTTGGGTTGTGAACTTTGTTTTTGTGAAGATTATTCGCCTTTAATAGCGTACCTGTTTTAGTAACAAATTTTCCAGAACGTTCTATTGATGTAGGATTGAAACCATTGAAAAATGGCTTTAGTTTTGTTACAAGGTAACTAAACTGTGTAGTCTCGCATTGAAGATAAATTTGCGATTCTGTATTGGTAAAATCTTTTGCTAATAACAATTGGTGCAACTGTTCAACAGTTGTGCGGTTATCTAACAAATCTATTTTTAGATTTATTTGTTTGAGCACAGTTAGCAAAGTTGAGGTGTCGTTGCTTTTATATCCAAAAGAGGTCTTTGGTTTTGCTTTCGTTTTTAATGTTATTTTGGCAGCCACTTTTTTAGTGGTGCTCTTTTCTATTAGGCTAATATCAAAAGTTTCATCATTAAAGTATTTTTCTGCAATTTCAGCAATTGAGAATTTTGTGTTTACGGAAAACTGACCGTATTGCTCTTGTAGTTCAGCATACAATCTTATAGCAGACACTTTTAAGTAGTTTATGATATAATTGTCATCATTGTTGAAATCTGCTGTTATTCCTCTTTTATTGATATAAGTTGAAATGTCATTTAAGTACTTATCAAATTTATTAAGTAGAATGGTATAACTGTATTTATTTTCTGGTGTAGTTGCATTTTTCGGAAATTCCTTCGCAAATGATGCTACTGTATATTCTGTTTCATTAAATATTAGCTTTTGATAGTATTCTTTTTTCGCATTTAAAGGTTTTTTAAAGTTTACTTTAAAAACTGCGTTATTAGCTTTTTGGTTCAATTTAAAATCAGACAATAAGTATTTAAAATCCTTTTCCTGTCTATTATCTCTATGTAAGCCATTGGTTATAGAAACCAAACTTGAAAATATACTTCCTTTCATTATAAATCCAGTTGAATACGGTTAGCAGCTTCTTTCTTTTTATCGTCAATTACTTTGGCATATATCTGTGTAGTGCGTAACTCTTTATGACCTAATAATTTTGATACAGTATATATGTCTGTACCCAAAGTTAATTGTAAGGTAGCGTAGGTATGACGCGCACAATGAAACGTAATAGTTTTAGTAATACCTGCTTTCATCATCCATTGTTGTAATTTTAAATTAGACCAGGCACTATAATGTAAGCCATCAAATACTTTATCGTCTGGATTACCTTTTTCTCCTAATAGATTTCTTGCTTGGTCTGATATTGGTAAGGTTTCGACACCTTTAGTTTTCTTTTGTCTAAATCGGATATAATATCCCATTTCTTTTGAGTGCTGGATTTCTGACCATATCAATTTTTCAATATCTGACCAACGTAATCCGGTTAAAGCTGAAAAAATAAAAGCATTCTTTAAAATAGGCAGTTCACATTCTGTATTAACTGCCTTTTGTAATTCATCAAGCGTTAAAAATTCTCGTTGAGGTTCACCTTGTTTAAAATACTCTACACCATTTGCAGGATTTACTTTTAATATGCCATCCTTTACAGCCTGTTTTAATGCAGCTGAAAATTTACCAAAATATGAATATTTTGAATTTTGAGATAGTTTTTTACCTGCTCTACCAATTGCATCTTTATCTAAATACTCTTTGAAACGCTCAACAAATGATTTGTCTATGTCTTGAAAACTAACATCAGTTGGACAAAACTTTTTTAAATGTTTTAGCATACTATTCCAATTCCCATAATTGCCAGAGCTTGTATTTTTCTTTTCTGCTAAAGCTGTGATGTAAGTAATAAAACTGCCTTTTAGCTTTTCAATATCTTGAAAGCCATAAATACCATTTTGAATTTCTATTTGTCGCTGTGCACATATAGTTTCAGCCAATTGTTTGGTTTTCTTATTAACTTCTCTTTCAGTTTTGGTTTTAGGATTAGGTGTAAGGTATAAGCGTAAGTATTCTGTTTTACGTTTGCCTTTATGATAGTAATCTAAATACAGACTTATTTTGTCGTTCTTCTTGCGTTGTCTTAATGTTACTTTCATAATGGAATTAATTAAAAAGGTTTTCTATTTGCCATCTGGCCACAATACGCTTTCTACCAAAAGGAACTGCTTTTAAACGTCCTTGTTGTATCATTCTTTGAATGGTCCATCTACTTACTCCAATAAGTTGTGAAGCTTCTGTTACGCTTAAAAAATCTTTATTGTTTACAGCATTTGGATTTTGAACCTCAACCACTTCATTCTTTTGCTTCATATCAGCATTAAGAGTTGATTGAATTTTTTCTTTACGCTTTCTGGCCTTATAGGCTTTTTTAGCGCAAGAATTACCACAGTATTGAGTTACTGTTGTACGTGCTGTAAAAGCATTTCCGCAATGCTTACAAGTTTTCGGGATGTATAAATTACTGCTCATAAATGGTGCTTTATGTAGCGTTATGGTGCAACGTGGGGCAATATGGTGCATCATTTCGCCTTTATTTTTGCCAACAGATTTGGGCAACAAATCCGTATAATGGGCAACATATATGAAACAAATATAGTTAAAAAAGGGCAATTAGGCAACAAAAAAGAATATGTAAACCACTGAAAAACAAGCAAGAACTAATAAAAAGAAGCTTAATTACTTCCTAATACAAGATATGTTATATATATCACCTGAGAAACACGAACAGTTAAGAAAAGGACATTTAAAGAAAGGTGATGTTTTATGTGCAAATAGAGGAATGATTGGAAAAGTCGCTATGTTACCAGATAGTTTTGAGAAAGCAAATTTAAACTCTCAACTTGCATGGTTTAGATGTATCGATAAGGTTCAGTCGAAACTTTTATATTATCAGTTACAAGATGTAAATGTAACTGATCAAATGAATAATTTGACTACAGGTACAGCTCTTAAACAATTACCTATTGGAAATGTAAAAAAAATTAAACTAAAAATTCCACCACTAGCAGAACAACAACGCATTGTTGCCAAGTTAGATGAATTATTTGGGTATCTAGACCACCTTAAAACCCGTTTAAACCACATACCACAAATCCTTAAAAACTTTAGACAAGCGGTATTAACCCAAGCGGTAACAGGTGAATTGACTGAGGAGTGGCGTGTTGGGAAGGCGTTGGAGGAATGGGAAGAAACTACAGTAAGTAAGTTTATGATTGAGGTGAAAGATAAAATGAATCCAATGGATTCAGATGCTACAAATTATATAGGGTTAGAGCATCTTTTAAAAGATGGCGGAGTAATTAATAAGTCAACTTCTGAGGATCTTAAAAGTTCTAAAACAGTTTTCAGAAAAGGGGATGTTCTATATGGAAAATTGAGACCATATTTAAATAAACATGACGTCGTTAATTTTGATGGTGTTTGTTCCACAGATATTCTAGTATATAGAAATGATTTTGAAGATTCTTCACATTTCTTTAATTATTTTTTAGGTACAGAGAATTTTATTCAAAAAGCAAATTCTGAATCTAAAGGAATAAATCTTCCTAGAGTTTCATCAAAAACTATTAATCAATTCAATATTAATGTTCCACCAAAAGAAGAACAAACCGAAATTGTAAAGCGAGTAAAGCATTTATTTGCTAAAGCAGATACTATAGAAGCGCAATACCAAAGCCTAAAAACAAAAATAGACAGCTTACCACAAGCTATATTAGCCAAAGCGTTTAAAGGAGAATTAGTTGAGCAGTTACCTACGGATGGTAGTGCAGAGGTTTTGTTGGAGGAGATAGAGCGGTTGAAGGTTGAGGTTGTTGGAAAAGGAAATACTAAGCGTAATAAGAAAGTTGTTAAAAAGTAAGATGTTATGAGATTAGCTGCATTATATATTGAAGATCATTTTCTTTTTGATCAACCTCAAACTATTAATTTTGGAGGTAACTATATTTATGATTTCACAAACATCCTCGGAATAACAAGAGAGCCAAACAGATTTTTTATTGAAAACTTATATAAAGAAAATAATTTAAGTCTATTATCTGCAATTGTTGGCAGGAACGGTACAGGGAAAACGACTCTTTTGAGATATATAATAAGTTGCATAAAAGGCGAAGGGTATGGAAGTCGTTATATACTTATAGTAGAAGATAATAATATTACTTACACGCTAAGTCCATCTTTGAGTGTTGGCTATAGTTTTACAGAAAGATCACTTGATATAAATTTAATAGAAACACTCTATTATTCACCATATTTAGATTTTAAAGAGTCTATAAATGGTATTGATTTAAGTTACGATACTATTTTGGAAAAAGACATTGAAGCTTCTAAAAATAAATTTGTAGCAAATGAGGATGTGAATCTAAAGCGTTGGTTGAAAGCTAAAAATTCTATCAGAATTTTTGAGTTTCAAATTTCCAAATATGCTAAACAATTAAAAACAGTATTTGATTTTCCTGATTATGAAAGAGCTAGGTTTTCTTTTATTAGATATAAACTGGATGTCAATCATGATGAAGATAGAATTATTTTCCACAATACACCATTTGATTTACAGTTTGTCATACATCCGTTATATAAGTTAATAAAGGAAGAGGCAAGACTTATTAATGAAAATAGACCAAAAGGATATAGTCTCGTAAATCTTCAAAAAAATCTTTTCAAGAATTACTTATTAATGGACTTATTAAGCCTATTTATAATACAAATGGAGAAAAAGAACAATTATTTACGAGAAGGCCATATTAAAATAACGAATAAAGAGTACGCTGAATTAATTAATGACTTGGATGCAAAAGAAGCCCTTTTTAAGTTTTTAGATTTGCATTATTTTCAAGTAGGTTCCCAAAGAATAGAATTATTGCCAGTAGAAGAGACAAAGCAAATGGTTAATTATTTATTTGATATAATTGATAATTTAGAAGCTGAAAATGATAGTGATACAAGAAATTTTGATTGGAGCGATAAATCAATTTATTTAAACAATGATCAAGCAATACAATTAATAGAGTACCATACTTTTTTTTTAAACAAGGTAGATCAATATTATGGAGGTATTAAAGAAAAAGGAGAGGTAATATTTAGTAAAAGAGAACGGATTGAAGGCTTAATTAATTATGAGCCATCAGATAGAGATTTAAGCTCTGGTGAAACGGCTTTATTAAACTTCTATTCAAGAATTTATTATTATTTTAAAAAGCAACATATAGATATCAATAGTATTGCAAAAAAAGATTTCTATGTTTTATTGTTAGATGAAGCAGATATGGGGTTTCATCCAAGATGGAGAAAATCTTTTGTTAAATCTATAACTACTTTTTTACCTTCTTTTTTTAAAGATTTGAAATCTGAAATTCAGATTATATTTACTACTCACGACCCAATCACTCTATCTGATATTCCAAACAATCAGATAGTGTATCTTAATAAAATAGAAGGGAAAAATATTATCCTTAAACAAAACGAAAAGCCTGAAAAATCGTTTGGTGCAAATGTACACGATTTATTAGCTCATAGTTTCTTCTTAGAAGATGGTTTTATGGGTGAGTTTGCACAAGAGTTAATTACTGATTTAATAAATTATTTAACCTTTGATGAAGAGAAAGAATTATCGGAAGAAAATAAGCGACATCAAAAGGAATGGCATCCTGAGAGAGCACAAGAAGTCATAAATATTATAGATGAGCCATTAATTAAAGAAAGTGTTCAGTCTTTATACAATAAAAAATTTTTATATAAAGATAAAAGTCTATTAGAGCTTAAAATTAAAGAGTTGGAAATTCAATTAAATAAAATAACCAGCAATGAGAAAGGTTAAAATAACAAAAGATCTTAAAGATAATGTTGTAAAGTTTAACAAAGAATTATTTGTTGAAACCAGATCTGATTCTTTTGAATTACCAATAAATAGACTTACAAAATTAAAGAATAATAGCAGTTTCAATTATAAAAAGTATGTTAAAAAAATAATTGATAATTATCAAGATATCTTAAATGCAGATCCTATAAAGATGAAAGGTTTTATTGAAGAATTCAATAAAATACTAAAGCCGCATGAATTACAAGATAAAAGAAGTGTTACAGCAAAGTCTTTTCATGAAAAAGTTGTATACGCAATGCGGTATGAAGAATTACGATCTGAAGAGTTTCCGAAATATCTATTAAATTCGGATCTCAGAACTTGTGTGTATTGTAACTCTCAATCCACCCTTGTAGTTGAACCTGTTTATTATAATAAAAAGAAAAAAAAAGGTAAAAAAAAGCCAATTGCAAAATTACAGTTAGACCATTATTACCCTAAATCAAAGTACCCTTTTTTAAGTACTACCTTCTTTAATTTATATCCAACCTGTGCTAATTGTAATTTGTCAAAAGGGAAAAAAGAGGCAAAATTTCAATTATATACCTTAGGAGATGATTTGGATGTTTTTCGTTTTTGGATAGACGATCAATCAATTCTTGATTATTGGCTAAACCTTGATTTAAAATCTTTAAAAATATACTTGGAGACAGTAGATGGTGATATGGATTTAATTAAAAACCATAATGACTTATTTAATATTCAACAGATTTATGATGCACAAAAAGATATAGGAGAAGAGTTGGTCTGGAAACACAAGGCTTATCCAAATATATATAGGCATTTACTGAATAAATCATTTAATAAAATTTTTCCAGACCAATCAGTCATTGATAGGATGCTTATTGGTAATTATAGCAAACCCGAAGAAACTTTTAAAAGACCTCTGGCAAAATACACTCAAGATATTGCTAGACAATTAAAAATAATTAGTGAAAATGAATAATCAAAGAAAACAACTATGCCTTAACTATTTAAAAGCAAGAAAAGCATTTTTAGAAGAAGCAAACAAAGATGACGTTTTACATGGAAATGATAATATTGTGGGTAGAATAGGTGAGGCTATTGCGCATTCGTTTTTGGAACAATTAGGAAAAAAACCTGAAGTGGTTAGAAATCAATCTAAAGCAGGATATGATATTATTTGTCTTTCTGATAACTCTAAAATTTCTGTAAAAATGATTACTTCCGAAAATAAATCGGGTAGTACGTCTCAGATTAAACATGAATGGCATGAGCTCATCGGTATAGAATTAGGTGAGGACTTAAAGGTTATTAAGTTAGGTCTAATTACTCGGAAAAACTTCGAGTTAGAATTAACTAAAAGAAACCAACGATTAGCACCTAATTTTAGCAGAGCCATGTTAAAAGAAACTGGTGTCTTCGCAAAAGCAGGTAAGATTTATATAGGAGAAGAATTAGCTAAATACAATTTATTATAATGTTATTTAATCAAGTTACTAAAGATCATATACTTCAAGCCATAAAAGATTTTGAAGACAAAGGATTTCCAAATGAATTTGGCCCATCTTCAACTTACGATTTAGTTTATGAGGGCAAAAAGTATCCACCAAAAGCCATTATGGCCTATGCTAATTATTACGCAGAAGGGAGGGAATTAGAAAACTATTTTAGTGGAGGTATTGGAACCGATTGTTTTAAAGCGATTGAGAAAAATGGTTTTGAGATTATTTTGAAGCCTGATAAGAATAAAAATTTGAAAAAAGAATTTATTAAATGGTTGCACGCAAACACCAAGGATGGTAGCAATAGAGTTTCAAGTTACTCCAAAGCACTCGATTTATTAAATACGATTTTGGATTATAATCTTTATGAAACCGAAGACTTGAAACATTTAAATTCTTTATATAAAGAGCTGAAACGAGAGCAACGAACTATAGGAGGGAAATATTATGTAGAAAAATCGCCTTCTTATGGAACGAATGGTTTTTATTCGGCAAGTGTTAAGAAGTATATTCAGTTTTTGGAACAAAGGTCAGAGGATTTATTTAGTAGCCCTACTGAAGCAATTTTGCAGAATTTAATTGAACAATATAAATCAGCTTTAATAAATGATGACTGGCTGAATGATGAACTTTATAAATTTGAATGGGCAAATTGGCTCTTCAGTCATATAGATTTTGATAAACAATCAAATGAAGAAATTCTCGAAAATTGTTTGGCTTCACAAAAAGAAAATTACACAGAATCTAAAGGTGTTCAGTTTATTAAGCAAGGCGCTCGAGAAAAATTGAGTAAATATATTGGCATTGAAGATGTCCAGATATTTAGAGATTTTCATAGCGGAATGGAATTGGAAGAATTAGACTGTTCAAATAGAAATATGAGCTTTCCAATTCTATCTTGTTGGATGTCATCATTAATACCAGATTTTGTTTTTCCTGCAAGTAAAACTGCGTTTTCAGAATTAGCAAGAACATTGTTTAATGCTAGTTTATCAAATAGTAACATGGATTTTGTAATCGGTATGCAAGATCCGATGACAAAAATTTCTGAAGAGCTGCTTAAACAGCAGGATATTTTAAATATTTTAGTTAAAAAACTGAATAAAAAGGAATTAATACAACTAGATTTAAATTGGTTAACACAAGATTTTCTGTTGTTTTTGGATAGAAATCAAAATTTATTAATTCCAAATCCTGAAAATAATTATCAGAAGACTATGATTTCAAAACAACCAACAAACAAAATCCTTTATGGTCCGCCTGGAACAGGTAAAACCTTCTTTTTGAAAGATCAATTATTTGAAAAATATATTTCAAAGGAAACGTCTATTACTAAAGCGCAGCATTTTGAAACCGTTGTTAGTGATTGCTCATGGTGGCAAGTTATAGCAGTAGCCTTATTAGATTTAAAAAAAGCCAAAGTATCCGAGATTTTTAAACATGAGTGGGTACAGAAAAAAGCTAGTTTATCTAACTCTAAAACAATAAGACCAACGCTATGGGGACAGTTACAAAGTCATACCGTTAATGAATGTCAGTTTGTAAATGTTACGAGTAGACAGCAACCCTTGATTTTTAATAAAACGGAAGACTCTTATTGGGAGATTTTAGAAGATGAGGTAAATGAATTAGTTCCAGAATTATTTGACTTAAGAAATTCGGTTCATAATTATAATCCTGATCCAGATAAGATTATTAAGCATTATGACTTTGTAACCTTTCATCAATCCTTCGCTTATGAGGATTTTATTGAAGGTATTAAGCCAATCATACCACAGTTAGATACCGAAATAGAGGAGTCTAAAGACTTAGGTTATAACATTGAAGACGGTGTATTTAAAAACCTATGTAGAAAAGCTGAAAATGATCCAGACAACCGATATGCCATTTTTATAGATGAAATTAATAGAGGTAATGTTTCCGCTATTTTTGGGGAGCTTATAACTTTAATAGAAATTGATAAACGCAAAGGTGCTAAAAATGAAATGTTTATTAAACTTCCGTATTCTAAAAAGGAGTTTAGTGTACCTTCAAATCTGGATATCTATGGAACCATGAATACAGCAGATCGTTCGGTTGAAGCATTAGACACCGCATTACGTAGACGATTTGAGTTTCAGGAAATGATGCCAGACTATACCGTTATTGAAGAAGAAACGGTAGAGGGTCTTGATTTACCTGAAGTACTACAAACTATTAATCAGCGTATTGAATTATTAATAGATAGAGATCATACCATAGGACATTCCTATTTTGTAAATGTAAATACGACGCAAAAATTGGCAAACGCTTTTAATAATAAAATTGTGCCTTTATTGCAAGAGTATTTTTATGGTGACTACGGCAAAATTGGTTTGGTTTTAGGTAAAGGGTTTGTAGAAAAGTTAAAAAATGATAAAGTAGACTTTGCGAAATTTGATTATGATAATGCCAATGATTTTAAAATCCCGAGTTATAAACTGAATCAAGTGTATGCAGATACTGTTTTAGAGGCAATAGTAGAATTGTTGGGTGTAAAAGAAACAGATTAAGATATAATTGACTAAACATAATAACATATCAGTTTTTGAGCATCAACGTTTATATGTTGGTCAACAAGGCTTTAAACAAAGCCATTTAGATGCGTTTTTAAAATTAAACGAGTATCATGATGGTAATTTTTTTGAACCTATTGCTAAAGGCATAAAATTCAATCAATATGTTGGTGTTATTCAGGTTGACGGTTTAAATATTCAAATTAATCCAAAAGCAGACAAGGATGATGATGATGATAAATGGAAGAATGTTTTATTAAAAATGCTGCTTGCATGTGGTAAGCTTAAAGCTGAATCAGCAGGTTCCGCGAACGTCAAAAGAAAACACTTAAATCTGTTAGAGGTTTATTTTGAAATCTATCTATTAGAAGTTGAAGGTTTAATTAGAAAAGGGTTAATCAAAAAATACAGAAAGCAAACTCACAATACAAAAGCTTTAAAAGGAAAGTTAGAATTTGCTGGGCACATTAGAAATAATGTGGTCCACAAGGAACGTTTCTATACCACGCATCAAGTATATGATAGCAATCACTTTTTGCATCAAGTACTGCAAAAGGCTTTAACAATAGTAAGTCAGTTTACTTCGGGATCAAGATTGCAAGATCTAACGAATAGAGTATTATTAAACTTTCCAGAAGTAGATAATAAAACAATTACAGCTCAACAGTTAAATACCATTCAACTTAATAGAAAATCTAAAGGTTATAATTCAGCTCTCGAATTAGCAAGACTCATTATTTTAAATTATTCACCAGACATTTCCAGTGGAAAAGAAAAGATGTTATCTCTACTGTTTGATATGAATGACTTATGGGAAACATATATTTTAAAACAACTTCAAAATGCATGCTATGGAACGGATATTACTGTTACAGGGCAAGAATCTAAATCATTTTGGGGCAATAATTTTTTACGTCCAGATATTGTATTGAGAAAAGGAGGTGAAACGTACATTATTGATACCAAATGGAAGCGACCTCAAAAAAGTTCAGCATCCGTAAGTGATTTACGCCAAATGTATACGTATTGCCGATTTTGGGATGCAAAAAAAGCTATGTTACTTTACCCAGGAGAAGACAAAGAAAATATATTTAGATCCTATAAGACGGATGATTATTCTAAAGACCATGAGGATAATCACAACTTAATTGATCATCAGTGTAAAATGGGTTTTGTTTCGGTTTTGGATGAGAGCAATGATGATTTAGATTTAAAAATAGGGGAGAAGATATTGAAGTTGTTGTTTCAATAGTTAAAATAAAGGGCAGAAAAACTAATAACTGCCCTAATTGCTATTAATTAAATTCAATGATTTCAGCAGATATAGTGACACTGATTCGTTTTTTAGTCTCTATAATATCGACAGATACATTTACAAGTGCTCTACTTCCTATAAATTCTACACCAGCTGCCTTCGCGTTGGCTAGCATATTTGCTTTAGCTTGAGAAATAATTCCTTCTTTGTTCGTAATATTTCCAGTAGTTATTTTTTCAGTTGCAATACCTTTAAAACTCCCTAAAACAGTAAAATTTGCGCTTGACAAAATAGTTTGGGTTTGGTTTATTTGATTAAAACCTCCATGGTGAAGACTTGATCTACATGATGCAAACAAACTAACAACAGCTAAACCTAAAATAATTTTTTTCATTTAATAATATTTGAATTTTCACCTACTTCAATTTTATGGTCTCATTCGGCTTATTCCGACCTTAAGTACCTACTAAAAGTTGAAATTTTACTTTGTATAATCCGATACAAAATAATTTGAAATATTTATTTCTTTAAGAGATTAAGGCTAGAAAAATGATTCGGTTTTAGTCGGTGAGTAAATTTAAAGTCAATTATTTGAAAAACTATACGGTTACCCGTAAATAGAAAAAAGATTGCATGATTCGTAGTTTGAATAAGCTACTAAAACAGGCTTTTGCAATTGCTAAATCAGAACTAATATATGAGGTTACTTACAGGAGTAATTTGGTGAAAAGTTAGTTTAATTTTACTTATTTTTTACCACAGTCCTTTGTTGTGCATAGTTATTAGTTCGATGTTGTTGTTTCTGTTCCAGTTTCAAAATCATAAGTTATTGACGCACTATTCGGAATATTTTCCCAAGTATTCATAATTTCATTTTGGTCTGAAACTTTCGTTAGTTTTACTATTTAACCTCCAACATTACTGCTCACGGCAGTTGCTCGCACGCCGACAACTTTAAATTCTTTTACAATTTTTGAGTCAGAAATAAAATCGTCCGTATTTGCTGTTAAACCAGAATATGTTTCTGTCATTTCAACAACTTGGTCGTCTCCATCTGTCGTTATAAATGTCGCTTGAAATTCATAAGGCTCGTTTGGTCCCAAAGCAGTAATATCAACCGTAAATTCAAGGTTGTAATCTTGAAATTGAGTTAAGTCAACTGTGGCTTTTGGATTTTTACTGAATGTTTCTATTAAAGTTCCCTCTCCAGTTATTTCAGTTCTCCATTTTAAAGTCGATTCGTTCAGTTTAAAGATTTCTAAAACATAGTTTTCTAATCCAGCGTCTGAATTATCCCAATCGATTGTTAATGTAGTTCCATTTTCTGTTCATTCTCCAAACTCTGAAATATCTTCGCCACTATTTCCAAAACCTTGATGAACAAATTCTACGCGATTGTCAGTTGTGAATTTTAAAATACTGTTATTTGGAATTCTTGTGTTATTTTCATTAAAAGTACTTGAAATTCCATACCAAGTTCCGAATAAGTCGCTATTGTTACCGTTACTATTTTCATCATCAGATGAACAAGATAAAATTGTAATTCCTAAAATAATTGTAAGTAATAAATTCAGTTTTTTCATTTTGTAAAGTTTGGTTTTTAATTGTGGGTAAACGGTCTTGTGTGTGTCTTATGCGTTGGCATTATTCGGTTCAAATTTTATCAATTCACGTGCAAAATCAATAAATAATTTATATGCTTTTGTAAATGAATAGTTATCATCTGAATGTTTAACAGCTATATTCCTTTTTACCATAGTAGAACCAACTAACCTTTTGATACTATCTGCATCATTTAATTGCTTGTTTGATTTCACAATATCTGTCCAAGAGCTGTTTTTAATGTAATCGACTATTTCCTCAATGTGAAAGTCCGAAAACCCTAATTCATCCATAAAATTCTTTCCATCTTTGTCTAGTTCGTAGCAGAAGATTGAGAAAAATATGCTTATATCACGAGAAGTGTTTTCATTTGTTTCTTCTGAAGTTAGATAATAAAACTCTTGTGTGTTCTTTAATTCAAAACCAAACGACTTATCAAAAAACTCAGCATAGAAATCTTGATTCTCCTTTACTATATCAAAGTAAGATTCGTCAATGGTTATAAATCTTCCATCCATTAAAGATGTAACTATTTGTTTATGTTTATTCGGATACATTTTCTTTTTTAGTGATTTTTAGTTTTGGCATTATTAGCTCTCCTTGTTCTGTTTTAAAAGAAATATTTCGATTCTCTTTGTCCTGCTGTACATCATAGTCCTCTTCAAAGATTAAACTGGTAACCATAAAGTAATTGTCAAAATCAAAGTTTTTGTTTTCGTTTTCAAGTGATGTTTTGCACCAAGTAAAAAAATCGTCAACGGGAAGTTTTGAGTTTAATTGAGATTTGTATTCACTTTTGTTGAAAATCCATTGTTCTACAACATCAGTTTCTTCTTCAATAAATACGTCTTCTTCATTTTTAAATTGGTCAAAATACTCTTTTGTGTTTTCGTAAATAAACGGATTATACAGATTATCTCTTGTTGTATTGAAAAGCTCTGGTGGTTTAATTCCTTTATAACAATTCCCATTTGTTAAGTATAAATGAAAACCTTGTAAATATTCGCTTTCTGTTCTAATTCTATCTATAAGAGGTAAAAGTTCATTTGTTAATATATTAGATTGTTTAGAGATATCTTTCTCTATTTGCCTCAACAAATTATAAAGTTTTTCGAACTGTCTTCTTATACTTTCGTCTGTGTAATCAAAACGTTTGTTATTTGAAAATTGAGAGATACTCAACAGTTCATTATATATTGATTGAGAATGGTTAACATCTAAAATATTATTTAATGGAATAATATAATTATCAATTAAATATCTCGCTTTTTGGACTTTCTCTTGATATTCTATTTTTCGAGTATTTGCTTTTAGTTCTCTACTTTCATTTAAAAGGCTTATTGTATTATTTGTTACTGCATTCTTAAATTGATTTATTTCCTTGGAAAGGGCCTCTATCCTAGCCAAAAGAAGGTTTTTATCATTACTTTCTTTTTTGATTTCAAGAAATAAGGTTCTAATAGATTGACCAAATTTTTCAATCTCTTCTGGAAGTAATGGTTTGAATTGTTGAAGAACAAATTCAAATAAAACGAAATAAGGTTCATTAATTATATAATCGTCATTTTGTTCAACAAGTAATTTGTGTTCAAAAAGCTGATTTTCAATATCACTTCCAAATTCATTAATTGCTTCAGAAACTTGACTTTTTAAAATAATTTCATTCTTAACTTGTATGTCAAAGAGTTGCCTTAGCAAGTCAAAATGAGTTGCCAAAAATTGCAATATGGATTTTGGTTCTGACTTAAACATTGATTAGTATTTCTTGTTCTAAAAATCTATTTGTTCGAGCAACTTGTTCTCTAATTTGAATAACGATTGAATCTTTTGAGTTTTTTACTGGAATGCTCATTTTTGCTTTGTTCCCTTTTAATGACGCAGAATGTTTGTCAAAAAGTTCATTGTAATTGGATGGTAAATACAATTCAGCATTAGTAAAAACCTCTTTTATTCGTAAATATTCATCAAGTCCATTGAAGTCAAAGTCGACAAAAACTAAAACTTCCTTAGCTCTAATCATTGAAATCGATTCTTTTCCTATTCTACCATATTTATGTAGATACAAATACTTATTGCCTAATAGTTTTTCTGCATTTAAAAAAGTTTCTAAATTTTCAACAAAACAGATTTTATCTGCAATAATTGAACGTGGAATTACAGAAAATAAACCAAAATCAAGAGTCTGCTTTTTAATATTTACACGTTGATTATTTATTTGAACAGGATTAAAACCTCTTAACAAGAAAATTGGGTTACTGTCAATTTTTGTTGCCTTTGAGTTTCTATATTTTTTAATATTTCCTGATTTGCTTTTGCTAACGTTTTGTTCTGGAAAAGATGTTTTAAAAAATTTTTCAAATTCATTTTCTTTAGTAACTATAATTTTAAAACCTCTGCCTAGTTTTAATGATTCTAAAATTTCAGCACGAAGTAAGTTTTGAAAAATGTCAGATTTTAAAACGCTTTTAGGAATTGCCGATTTAGAAACCGATTTAGTTTCAAATAATAGTTTATATGTATTGAAGTCAACTTCTCTCATTAGGCTTCAATTGGTTTTCTGAATATAACATTTCCATTCTTCTCGCTAACTACGATTTTACCTTTGTTTCTTCTGACGAGATAGTACTTATCAAAACCATCATATGGATGAAGTGGTGCAGCTGAAATCGGTATAAAATTATGTTCTTTGCAGAAGTTTAATATTTCAATTCTGTTTGCTTCGTCAATAGTTCCTATTTCATCAACAAATAGGACAATTTTGTTTTCATCATCTTTTACAACTATTTGATTAATTATAGACATAATTAGAACCAAACGAATCATTTTATCTGTTCCATCAGATTCAATTTGATTTTTAAGGTCTACAACTTTGTGTTGTCCTTTTTTATGTAGGTGAAGTTTAATGTCAAATAAATCATTAAACGTAATTGTAGTTTGATTATCTAAATATTTATTAAGTGTGTTTAGATTTTCTGATTGGTCATCAAAAATTAACTCTGACGTTAAATCTCTAATTTGAATGATTTTATTTAAATCCTTAATAAGTTTCTCGTTTTCTACAATTTCAATCTTTAAGGTATCGATATCAGATATTTGTATTTTCTTAATTTTTGAATTGAATTGATTTGTTATGAATGAATTAAATTCTTCAAATCTTGAATAAATTGTACGACAAGGATTTGCAAATTGGGTTGATATATTTTTAAGCAAACCATCAATTGCCTTTTGTTTGTCTTCCAATGTTACTAATTCAGAATCAACGTGTTTTATAAAATCAGTTTCACTTGCAAATGATGTTTCTGTTTTGAGCTTTAAGCGTTCAAATAAACTATCTTTTTTGAGTTTGATTTCTCTTCTTTCTTCAAAGTTTCTTTTAAGATTTTTGTAGATATTGTCAAGTGAATCCGTTGATTGATATTCGATAGGTTTAATTCCAAGCTGTTCAAGTTCTACTTTCCAAGTTTGGATTTCTTCAATTCTTTTTTCCTTTTTAAAAATCTCTTTGCTCGCTTGTTCAATATTCTCATTAAGTTTTCTAATTTTTTCTTCAATTAACTTAACGTCTTTAGTTGATTGTTCTTTTTGTTTTATTAAATTCTCAAATTCAACTTTAATAGCTTCAAGCTCTTTTTCAAGAGTTGGAAGTTGTTTTAGTTTTTGGATTTTTTCCGTTAGAGTTTTAATTTTTAAATTTATGTCAGCTAAATTTTTTCTGTGTTTTTCTAAGTCTTTGGCTATAGGTAATAACTTTTCATTTATTCCCTTTTCTTTCTCTAGTTGCTTGATTTGTTTTTTTAATTCTTCTATAGATTCTATTGGTTTACCTTTAAAATCATTTGGCAACTCAATAGCACCATCAAATAATTTCATCAAGTTTTCTGTTTGCTTGATTTTTACTGAAATATTTTCGGAAGGTAAACTTGTAATATCTGTTGAAAGGATTCGATTTAGTAATTCTTTATTTTCTTGGTTCTCTGAGATTTGATGAATTAATTGGTGCGAATAGCTATCAACTTGCTTTTTAATTCTTGAAATTTTAGATTCTGAATTTTGGATATTACTTTCAATTTCTTTGCTACTGAGATTTTGATTTTCTATTAGCGTGATTTGGCTTTCAATGTTTTTTCTGTCTTTGTCTAAATTTTGAAAAGATTGCTCTAGAAATTGTAAATCCTCAAAAGCTTTAATCTCAAGTACTAATTTCTCTTTTGAATCTAAATCTTTTTGTTTTTGTTCAATTTGATTGCTGATTTTTCCAATAAGTTGATTTAATTCTTTTTCTTTTGGATTAAGTGTTTCATTTAAGTGAGTTCGGTTTTCGGCTCTTTCAGTTTTCATTTTGGAAACGGAAGTACCGAGTTCAGAGTACAAAGAGGAATATTGTTGGTTAAAAGCAAAAATTAATTCAGATAGAATTGCACTTTTTCCTTTGTATTGATTTACCAATTCTTTGAAATCAGAAAAGCTACGTTGAATGCTCTTGATAACTTTGATGTCTCGGTTGTGTTTTAATAAAGTTTGAATGTCTTTTTGATTTTTCTTTGAAAAAGAAATACTCTCATTTTCTTTGTTATCTGCTATAATTAAAGATTCTTTAAGTGAATCGTTGTTGATTAATTTTGAGTTTATTAAGTATTTGTAGATTTTAGAAAAATTATTACTAATACCACGTCCATCTTGATTTACGCTTTGATTTAGCCAAACAACTCCGTTGTTTCTTTTTCCTTTTTGGTATACAAAATTAAAAACGTCTCTACGATTAGAGAATTTGCTATGTTCTATTCCATTTGTAGCAAATTCAGATAGCAATGAGTCAAATTTTCTAATTTTTTGACCATTAGCAGTTTCCATAAAATAAAGCTCCTCTTTGTATTCGCTGTCAATTTTATAGTAATCTAGATTGCCTTCGGCATTTTTCTTTACTAGAATAGAGTAGTAGCGATTTTTGAAAATTTCAAAGATTATAAAACTAGAATTTATTGAGGGAAAATAATGATTAAAAGTAGTTTTGTCTCCTGTTCGATTTCCGCTAAAAGTCATTTCTCTTCCATCAATTATAAATAGAAAGTTTAGAGCGTAAATCAGCGTACTTTTTCCGATATTGTTTGGCCCTACAATTTGAAGGGAATTACAATTGTCAAGTTCTATATCCGCTTTTGAGTATATGTCAGAGTTTAATATTATTAATCTTTTAAGCATTCAATTTTTTTGTCAATTTAAGTAATTATTATCAATTTCCTACAAAGTTGAGCGTTGGCAAGAAACAGCACATTTGGTTTTTTTAGCGTTGGCTTTTGTGTCGGAAAAAAAACCAAATGTGCTGTTTGTACGGTTGGTTTTTTCTGTATGAAACACAACGGCAGTTTGTCCAATAACTATATTTCATTCAATGACAATCGCGTATTCAGAAATTTTTAAAGTCACCTACCCGAATAACAAAGTTATAAAAATAGGTTATTAGACAGTTTGACGTTTTTATATATGAAATGTTGCGTGTTTAGCAAGTAATTTAGCAAATAAAAACCAAATAGAAAATCCGAGAGGATTTTCGTAAGTAGGCGAAAACCAGCCATTAATTATACACGGTGTTGTAAACAGTTATTTAACTATTCTTTCCTTTATTTCTATCTTTCCACTTATTATGACCTTGTTTTGCAGTGAATAATACAGCTACTAAACTAACAGCTCCTTTAATTATTTGTCCGACTAAACTTCCGTTTTTTGAATTACTCATATAATTTTTATTTATCTATTTCTATTTTAATTTCAGCGTTTTCTATTTCGTTATAACTTGGGATATTCTGAATTGCTTTCAATGATGAACTGGAAATTTGTTTCCAATTATTTTCAGATGTTTCCCATTCGTTAATTTTGTATACTCTTGTGTCGTCATTAATATGCTCCATAAAATCTTTAAAAGGTGCTAATGATTGTATTAAAGATTGAGGTTCATTCAATTCTTGATAAATTGTCAATATAATTTGTGATGAACGCTGAATGTAGAAGACTTCTTTAATAAACTCCTTTATGTTTTCTTCTTGTGTTTTTTTATAGTTCCAAGCTTTTAACTCTTTAAAAAGGGATTTCCAAAAACCAACTTCTATGTTACTTAATCTTTGTTTTGCACTTTCGATTAGTTGACTTCTTCCCTCATTCAATGATTTATGAGCAGATAAAAGTGCGATTTCTCGTTTGTTATCGTCAGACATTTGAATTGCATCTAAATAAGAACTATAACCAGCTTGTATTTTTCCAATTCTATCATTATTGAACTCTTTATGTATATCAGAAAGCTTTTTTTCAATAAGTTCAAGTTGACTGCTTAATTGATTTAAAGAGTTCATAACTGCCATATTTTGTAATGATGGAAGTAAATTGTTTAATTTTTCAGAATTCGTAATCTCTTTTAATCGAAGTTGTTTAACAATGTTATTTGTTTTCTTGTCTTTTACAAAAGCTAAAAACTCATCTGTACCGACTTTTTTATTTAATAGATATTCGCCACTTTTAATCTTTTTCAAGATTCCTTTAGGAAATACAACTTCAAAGTTTTTATAATTTTTCCCAGATTTTTCAAAAAACTCTGCGTAAGAAGGTATTTGCTTTAAAATATCTAAAACAGTTCTATTTGCGTTGTCAAAGTTATTTGTGTTTTTTGTTTTAAAATTGTCAAAAATATTTGAGTGAGTATTTGTCAAATCGGAATTTGTCAATTTAGCTACATTAGCAGATTTTTGAATTGGTCGATGTATTTTAATTTCTTTCACAGTTTTTTTGGTAATTGTTTACAACATGCATATATAAGTAATGGTGTGCATATATCCGTAATATATACACCACCAAAACTTAGTGTATTTTAATCTCCAATATAGAAACTAAAATGCATTCAAAAAATACGTAGATCTACGTAATTTTCAACTCGTTATTACATAAGGATAAATATAAAGAAGCTATTTTTAAGAAAACTACGGTTACCCGTAAAGAGGCATAAAAGAATAAACAACTTTACCAGTAAGCGTGTCAAAATAAGGATTTGCACCTTGAGGATTGCGAGGTAGGTTTTTGACGGCATGATACCGTTTTATTTGCGCTTGAAGATTAGCAATATCACCTTTAGTTGCAGGTCTGTTTTGTGGTGCAGTTAGTAGGTAAGTTAGTCCATCAGCAGCCAATGTTCCAGCTGCTGAATTTCCAACACCCGCAGCACTCATTTGTTCTACTTTTCCAACAGGTGGTTTATCGGTTTTTGGTTCTTCAGTGGTGGTTATTTCAGGGTTTTCTACTGTCGTTAATTCTGAAGTAGTTTTTCTCGCATGATGGGCTTTTGATCTACACGTGTTACTGCAATATTTTTGGACACGACGTCTTTTCGGTTTAAATCCCTCTTGACAATATTCACAGGTGTAAAATTCTCTTTCCATTTATTATGCGTTAAATAAACGTTTGTTTGACGTTTAATAGGTTTTTACTCGTTGATTTGGGTTACATCTGTCACTATTTTGACTACAGTTGTGGTCATTCATTTAATCAATTTTATCTTCTTCCAGATATTCTGATCCAATACCAAATACCGATTCCAATAAAAAGTTTCTTGCTTTGGCATTTGTCATTAGTGGTTCTTTTTCTTCTTTTTCAACAACTATTTCAAGTTCTTTTGGCTCAATTTTGGGTGGCTCTTCTGCAATTTGTTCAGGTGCTATTACAGGTGTTTCTATTTGCTTGATTGGAGCATCTTCAATCACATCTGAAACCATATCAATGTACTGATAGGGATCACTTAATTCTTCCGAAATTTGTTCGCCAAAATAGCTATCTAATTTATCTAAATGTTTATCAAATGCTTGATGTTGTAATTCAAACATACTTTGTATTGCAGAAGTACTTTCTGGTAAATCAATACCAACGTTTTTAGACATCCATAAACTAAAAACCCAATACATGCCAGCGTGCTCCAAATATTGATCTAAAAAGCGTTTGAATGCTTTTTTAGAAAGTGATTCTTGTTGTTCTAATAATTGCTCTAAATTGTCATTTAGCAATTCTCCTTTCCCTAATAATTCCAAGGCATTCATTTCTGAAGGTAAGGTGGTTATATTTCGGTCCAAATTAGAATAGGCTATAATATTAACCATGTTTGATGTGATAATATTCGCAATAAAAGTCGGTTCTATATAATGATAAAACTGTTTAGGAACATAAAAAATATAGCTCTTAAACAGATTATCACGTATGGTATTAAAAACTTGACTTTTTTTATCCATAATTATCTTAATAAATCAGAATAATCAGTTGGTAAATGGGCATCAATATCACGCAAGTATTGTTCCAATGCGGTCATGGTTGTATGTCCTGTAATATTCATTAAATTACTCTTGGCTTCAAAAGGCGAACTTGTTTCAGCCAATTTTCTGTATAATTTGGTAATAAAGGTATGTCTGAAACTATATAGGCCATAATCGGTACTTAGCTTAAATTTTGTTTTGATTATCTTTTTGAATCGTTTTGAGAAATAATCACGTCTGTTATCGATTTTGGTACTCCAAGGCTTGCCAATTCCATCAGGTGTAAATAATATACTGTCACCATCCATTAATGATAAATCGGGTAGGGCTTCCGAAATGATATCAGGAATAATCTTTGTTTTTAAAGGACTATTTTTCGCCTTAAAAGATAATGTTTTGGTATCCATGTTTAAATCCTTCACGCGTAAACGGTTGACTTCAATTGGTCGCATGAAATTATAGGAGATAAACTTGATATATAATAGGAGTACAGGGTCTTCTTTTTCCAGATACATAAAAATAGCATCTAACATTTTAGGATCATACCGCTTATGACGTTCGGGTTTGGCTTTCAAAACAGGCGTTTTGCGTATGACGTTAACCGGAATAATTTCGTTATCCTCTAAAACTTGCATCATGCTTCCTAAATCGACACGACTATTATTGCGACTTCGTGGTGTATTTTTAATTAGATGTTGGTTTAAAAAGCCCATAACCATCTTTCTTGTAATTTGGTTGGCATGCTCTACATGAGGATATTCTTCATTCAACCATTTTATAAAAACTTTAGATCGATTTCTATAATCTACAAGTGTACGTGGCTTGACTAATTTCTCCTTCATGCTCAACGCAAAATCAAAAGCTTCACGCAAACTCATTTTTGTATCATCCTTTTCTTCAGGTTCTAATAAAGGAGTAGGAGTAGTTTCAATAATAGGCTGTTCTACTTTTGGCTGAAAAATTTCTTTAGGTTGCTGATAAACAGGAATCGATTCTGGCTGTTTTTTTTCAGGAATTGGCGCTTGTAAATTTGTCCGTTGTAAAAATGGATGCGGTATCACTTTTGGTTCTTCAACAACTGGTTTTGGAGCTAAAAAATTAGTGGACATAGGTGCACACGTTTTAGGTTTTTCAGCCAAAAAACGCTCTAAATTATTTTGGTACGGATTGTAACCTTGATTTAAAAGATCCTGAAGTTTTTTCTTGTAAAATTTTAATACATTTAAACGCTCTTTTTTGGTTTTCAGTTTGTTAGCTTCACCATAGATATTCTTTTGGCGTTCTAATTTACCCGTTATAGGATTTCGAAATGAGAAATAGACATACCACCGACTGGTAAGTTTGCCGTTTGCTGTGTAGATTTTTGGGGTAGAATAAACTTTTTTGTCTGACAAATCGTGTTCAAAATTGCACTCTCGTTCGTGTTCAAATGTAAGAAATTCATTTAGATTGAGCATAAAAAAAACGGTTTAGAGTGAACTAAACCGTTGTTTCCGCTGTTACACGTTTGTAGCGAGACCGAGATTTGAACTCGGGACCTCCGGGTTATGAATCCGACGCTCTAACCAACTGAGCTACCTCGCCATATGGCTCTTAAAACAGAAACCGCTTCATTTAAAGTGGTTCGTACCGCTTTTTGAGGCTGCAAATATAACAACAAATTTATTCCGTGCAAATAAAAATCAACATAAAATATTTATAAAAAATAATTTTAATTCTCATCATTTAATGTATATATTGAGCAAATAAATTAATCAACTATGAACGAGAAAGTAAAATTTGAAATGGAGTTCCCTATACAGGCTTCACCTCAATTATTATATCAATATATATCAACACCTTCGGGCCTTTCCGAGTGGTTTGCCGAGAACGTAAATTCAAGAGGCGAACTGTTTAAATTTATCTGGGATGGATCCGAAGAACAAGCGAGTTTAGTCAGTAAGAAAAGTGGCGAACGTATTAAATTTCGTTGGGCTGCCGATGAAGGTGAACCATATTTCTTTGAAATTCGAATTCAAGTGGATGAAATTACCAAAGATGTTTCTATTATGATTGTCGATTTTGCCGAAGAAGATGAAGTGGATGAAGCTAAAATGCTTTGGGAAAACCAAATTTCCGATTTAAAACAAGTATTGGGTTCCGCTTAAGGTGGTTTCTATTATAAAACATATCTTTGTCCCGAATAAAATTCGGGACTTTTTTTATGATCAATTTCAACGGAAAAATGACAGAGGATATCAACACGATATCTATAAATAATCGGGGTTTTGCTTATGGTGATGCTGTTTTTGAAACCTGTAAATATTCACATGGCAAACTCTTGTTTTGGGAGGATCATTATTTTCGCCTGATGGCTTCCATGCGGATTATGCGTATGGAAATTCCCATGCGCTTTACCATGGAATTCCTAGAAGCGGAAATTCAAAAAACACTATCCGAAAATAAGCTTGCAAATAATACGTCGCGTGTTAAATTAACCGTATTTCGTGCTGAAGGTGGTTTGTATAACCCAACCAGTAAAGAAGTGGGATTTGTTATTTCTGTCAGCGCATTGGATGCTGATTTTTATTTGATGAATGATGGCCATTATGAAGTGGATTTGTTTAAAGATTTCTACGTGTCGCCTAGTTTATTATCCACCTTAAAAACAAATAATAAGGCCATTAATGTAGTAGGTAGCGTATATGCCGAAGAAAACAATCTGCAAAACGCCTTATTGTTGAACACCGATAAAAAAGTAATAGAAGCGTTGAATGGGAATTTGTTTTTAGTTCGTGGCAACTGTATTAAAACACCACCACTTTCTGATGGTTGCTTAAAAGGGGTTATGCGAAAGCAAATTATGGAACTTATTTCACAGTTGCCTGATTATGAATTAGAAGAAACATCTATTTCACCTTTTGAATTGCAAAAAGCCGATGGGTTATTTATTACCAATGTTATAACGGGTATTCAGCCCATTAGTAAATACCGTAAGAAGACGTTTGACAATGCGGTTGCCAAAATGTTATTACAAAAATTACAAGTAAAAATTAGATTATCTAATTAAACGTAGGATCTTCGGGTGCATTGGACCAAATGGTGTAGTCACCACCAAACTCCATCATTTTTTCTTTCCAAAACGTTTCATAGTCCTTTTCTATAATGTTTTGCTTATAAATATTTTCCGTTACAACCCAGGAATTTGTTTTTAATTCGGCGTTTAATTGATCCGCATCCCAACCGGAATACCCAAGAAAAAAGCGGATATTCTTCTCGTTTATCTCATTATTGGCAATTAATTCGGCTACTTTATTAAAGTCGCCGCCCCAATAAATTCCTAAAGAAATTTCTACGCTATTCGGAATAAGATCTGGCACCTTATGTATAAAATAGAGATTATCCTGTTCTACAGGTCCGCCATTATAGACCTTAAAAGTGGCATCTAATTCGGGAATTAAATCACTGATAGTGTACTCCAAGGGCTTATTTAAAATAAATCCAATAGAGCCTTCATCGGTATGATCGGCTAAAAGAATGATAGAACGGTTAAAGGAGATGTCACCAATTATAGAAGGTTCGGCAATAAGCAAATGTCCTTTTTTTGGTTGTATTGAAATCATATAGTGATAGATTTTCTATTATAAATCTAATATTTTTTTTTTAAATAACAAACTGATGCTACTACTAATAACAAAAAAAGGTCTTCGAAATGAAGACCTTTTATAATTATAAATTAAGCGATAATTAGTTTACTGCTCTAGATAAATCTGAACCAGCTTTAAACTTAACTACGTTTTTAGCTTTAATTTTGATAGTTTTTCCTGTTTGTGGATTTCTTCCGTCTCTTGCAGCTCTTCTAGAAACTGACCAAGATCCAAATCCTACTAAAGAAACTCTGTTACCTTTTTGTAAAGCTCCTTCAATTTCAATTAACGCACATTCTAAAGCCTTCTTTGCAGCTGCTTTAGTAATTCCTGCGTGTTCTGCCATTGCATCGATTAAATCTGTTTTGTTCATAATTTAAAGTTTAATTATTAATAAATTGTTGGTTAAACATTTTTGTTAAATCCATTACAAATTTATACGGATTATCGTACCATGCAAGTAATAGCAAGGGAAATACCTAAATTTGTTAATAACTTAACCGATTTGTTAATAAAGCGAGTGTATTTCATCGATTTTTTTGAAATATGAGCATTCATAAGGGTTTACAGCATTTTGGCTTCCTCGTGAAAATTATAGCCATTTAAGAGGTCATTTATAGCCATTTTTCGCTTACCTGGTAATTTCAATGCATCAATAAAAATATAACCATCTGTGACGGCCACTTTTAGTGTTTTTTTGCTGGCGATTATTTGTCCTTTTGAATAGTTATGTTCGGCTAAAACCTTATGAGTTTCGTAAATTTTAATTTCTAATGTGTCTTCATTATTATTTAAATAACACCAGGCAGAAGGATACGGATTTAAACCACGTACCTTATTATGTATATTTTCTATGGAATCATTCCAATCTATTTTGCAATTATCCCGATTTAGCTTGTTGGCTTCTTTTAATTCATTGGTGTTTGGTTGTGCTGTGGTTTCAACGGTGCCATTTTCAATGCGTTTTAAAGTGTCAATAACCAATTCACTTCCTGTATGCATCAACTTATCATGTAAGGTGCCTACATGGTCTGTTTCTTCTATGGCAACTGCTTTCTGCATTATCATATCACCTGTATCAATTTTATCATCTATAAAGAAGGTAGAAACACCGGTTTCCGTTTCGCCATTTATAATAGCCCAGTTTATAGGTGCAGCACCCCGATAGTTGGGTAGTAAGGATGCGTGCAAATTAAAAGTACCCAAAGCTGGCATCTGCCAAACGGCTTGTGGTAACATTCTAAATGCGACAACTACTTGAACGTTAGCTTGAAGGGCTTGTAGAGATTCTAAAAATTCAGGATCTTTTAAATTGGTAGGTTGTAAAATATGCAAACCGTGCTTTTGTGCGTATTGCTTAACGGCTGACTCGTTAATTTTTCGGCCACGTCCTGCTGGTTTATCAGGAGCGGTTATAACACCAACTACTTGGTAATTATTGGCTAGTATGGCATCTAATATGGCAACGGCAAAATCTGGCGTGCCCATAAATACGATGCGTAAATCGGTTTTCATAAATGAGATAATTTATAGGTATTAATAGTGGTTACTACAATAATATGATGTTCTAATAATAATTTTAGAGCGTTGTGAATGTCTTTCTCCGGATACCCCAAGGCTTCAGTTAGTGTTCTAGATGAGCAGTCAGTTTCTTCTAATTTGGTAATAATGGCGTTTTTAATAGTTTTAAAATCCGCAGGTGCTTTCTGTTTATGTTTTCGTTCAACACAAAACGAACAAATTCCACAATCGCCCACATCTTTTTCGCCAAAATAGGTGAGGAGTTGAACACTTTTGCAAATAGTGTTATTTGAAATGTATTTTAAAACATCAGATACTTGCTTGTGCTTTAATTCGTTCTGCTGATTAATAATATGTGTAATCCTATTGATGGTCTTATCGTCTTCACGAGGTTCCAAAAACGTGACTTGCGCATCGGTTTTTGAAATTTGCAAACTAATAATGTCATCTTTTTCAAGTTTTTCTAAAGCTTGAATTAATTGGTGTTCAGATATGGAGGCTTTTTCAGCTATTCTAGTCGTATTGACTTTTGTTTCATGTTCAAAAATTCCACCATAACTTCTTAAAATAGATTTGACAATAATGTTTAATGGCGCATGCTTCCCTAAATAGTGAAATAATTGGGTGTCTGAAACGATAAATTGAACACGTGTTTGTTTGTTAAACTGCTGATTTAATGAAATAATACTGGTTCTATCTAAAGTTTGTATAGCATTGTAGGCTATAAGCGTATTAAAATTATAGGTTTTACAAAAGTGATTGAAATTAAAGTCTTCTACAAAACCAACGCCTTCACCATAAGAAATTTGAAAATAGTTGCAGAGCTTTCTGTAAACCTGTTTCATGAAATCCACACTTGGAAGTACGTTTAAAAACTGATCTTCTAATTTACTTTTGTCGGAATTATTCTTTAAAATAACGGCAAAAGCTTTGTCGCCATTTCTACCCGCACGACCAGCTTCTTGGAAATAACTCTCCAAACTTTCAGGTAGATTTAAATGAATAACCGTTTTTACATTGGGTTTGTCAATACCCATTCCAAAGGCATTGGTGGCAACCATGATTAGTTTTTTCTCACGTAGCCAATCCTGAAGTCTGGTGTCTTTTTCAGTGTTGGATAAACCACCATGAAAAAAGGTGGCTGAAAATCCTTTCTTTTCTAAAAACTGACTGATTTCTATAGTCGCTAGTCGATTCCGGACATATATAATGGAAGGTGCGTTATTCTTCTTTAAAATGCGCTCCAAATGATAATGCTTATCCGTAGCATCAAAAGTCATGTAAGCTAAATTATCCCGATTAAAGGATTGTTTCAGAACTTTTGGGCTTATAAAATCGAGTTCTTTAATAATATCTTCTACTACTTCTGGTGTTGCAGATGCTGTTAATGCAATGCAATTTACGGTAGGTTGTAATTCACGGAGTAGTTTGATGTTTTTATAAGCTGGACGGAAATCATTTCCCCATTGCGAAATACAATGCGCCTCATCAACAGCAATTAAATTAACAGGCATTTGGCGAATGCGGTCTTGGACTAATTCTTGCTGAAGGCGCTCTGGCGATAAATAAAGAAATTTATAATTTCCATAAATACAATTATCTAAAAGCGTATCTAATTCGTTGTAATGAATGCCACTAGTCAAAGCCATAGCTTTAATACCTCTACTCTGCAAAGCTTGCACTTGGTCTTTCATCAATGCAATTAATGGCGAAATAACAATGCAAATTCCATCCTTTGCCAAAGCAGGAACTTGGAAACATAAAGATTTTCCGCCGCCGGTTGGCATTAAAGCAAAGGTGTCTTCGCCCTCTAAAACGGCTTGAATCACGGTTTCTTGAAGCGGTTTAAAACTGGTGTAGTTCCAATACCGCTCCAATATGTCAATGGGCTGTTGCATTATAAGTTTTTAACAACATTCAGAATAAAATCTGTACGATTTTCAACCGAATCAAAGGGAACATCTAATAAGTTATAACCGAATTTATCGTAAGTTTTTAATAGGTTGTCATGAATTTCGACAGCTTGATTAAAATTTTCATAACGTTCACTATCACTCACAAAAATGTCTTGCCAAGGTTTTAAAATAAATGCCAAGTCATAATTGTGGTTTTTACAGCTTTCTCTAAACTTTTCCGGATAGTCATCGCCTATAAAATCCATGTATGCCAAAACGTCTGGAATACCACGATCTAGAAAAACAAAGCTTTCACTTTGCGTATTGGCTTGATTAAACTGGTCTTCACGACCTTTTAACAGCAGTTCACTAAACAAAAGTGGTTGGGTTAAGAAAAGCTGGTCTACACCGTCTTCTCTGGCTTTCAAGGTTATTTGGCGTGATATTTCATCCAGACAAACATAGCCACGAGTTTTCAATTCGTTAATGATTGACGTTTTCCCTGTCCCTGGTCCTCCAGTGATAACTATTTTCTTTATTTTCAAATTGGCAAGATTTTGGATGTAAAAATCGTAATTAAAAAGGAAACTAAAAAATGACAAGGAAATACTATCTTTGTTTTTAATAAAAATTATAATGGACGAGAATCAAAAAGTAGCCGCTTTTTACGAAAAGCTAAAAGGTCAGCTGTATGATACAGCCTTATGGCCAGCCGAATATTTATATAAATTTATAATTGAAACGAAAGACGAATCCATTCAGGATATTGAAAATATTTTCAATAATATGGGAGCCGTAATTCAAACAAAAGAGTCTAAAAAGGGAAAATACACAAGCGTTTCTATTAACGTGAAAATGAAATCTCCGGAAGACGTTATTGCTAAATACAAAGAAGTTACAGAAAACGTTAAAGGCGTTATTAGTCTTTAGATTTTTTTTGTACTTTGCGCATGCACAAAACTACGTGCCATAAGTAAACTCTACACATAAACATATTTTGATAGATCATTTAGAATACAATTCAGAACGTGAGCATTTAATTATTCCAGAATACGGACGTCATCTTCAAAAGATGATTAATTATGCTAAAACACGTGAAACCAAAGAAGAACGTAATAAACTAGCGCATGCTATTATTTCCGTCATGGGAAATATTCAGCCGCATTTACGAGACGTTCCCGATTTTCAACACAAGTTGTGGGATCAACTATTTATCATGTCTGATTTTGATTTAGATGTGGATTCTCCTTACGGTATACCTGATAAAGAAATCTTAAATGAACGACCAGAGCGATTACCGTATCCACAGAATTTTCCAAAATATCGGTTTTATGGGAATAATATAAAAACCATGATTGATGTGGCAAATACTTGGGAAGAAGGCGAACTTAAAGAGGCTCTTATTTTTACCATTGCCAATCACATGAAAAAGTGTTTTTTAAATTGGAATAAAGATACGGTTGAAGATGATGTAATCTTTGAGCATTTACGAGAGCTTTCTGGTGGTAAAATTAATTTATTAAATGCAGATGAAGATTTAACAGATGCCACGAGTTTAATGCGAAGTAAATCCAAATACAGCTCTAAAAGCTCCAGCAACAAAAAGAGTCATCAGAAAAAAAATAATACAAATAGAAGTAGAAAACGCTATTAAAAAAACGGCATGGGTATATTTAAAATTGAAGGAGGCCACCAATTAAAAGGTAAAATTCAGCCTCAAGGTGCCAAAAATGAAGCATTACAAATTTTATGTGCTGTTTTATTGACTCCTGAAAAAGTAACTATTCATAACATTCCAGACATTGTGGATGTTAATAAACTTATTGATTTACTAAAAAATTTAGGTGTTAAAATTGAACATATAAATCAAGGGACTTATACGTTTCAAGCAGATGCTATTAATCTAAAATATTTAGAATCTGAAGCCTTTAAAAAGGATGGTCGCGGTTTACGTGGCTCCATTATGATTGTTGGGCCATTGTTGGCACGATTTGGAAAAGGCTATATTCCAAAACCAGGTGGCGATAAAATTGGTCGTCGTCGTTTAGATACACACTTTGAAGGCTTTATTAAATTAGGCGCTAAATTCCGATACAACAGAGAAGATTATTTTTATGGTGTAGAAGCTGATAAGCTAAAAGGTGCTTACATGCTTTTAGATGAAGCATCCGTAACCGGAACTGCCAATATTGTTATGGCAGCCGTTTTAGCAGAAGGACAAACAACCATATATAATGCTGCCTGCGAACCGTATTTGCAACAACTTTGTAATATGTTGAATAGAATGGGAGCCAAAATAAGCGGTATTGGCTCTAATATGCTTATTATTGATGGCGTTGACAACTTGGGTGGTACAAGCCATACCATGTTGCCAGATATGATTGAAATAGGAAGTTGGATAGGTCTTGCGGCAATGACTAAAAGTGAATTGACTATTACCAATGTGAGTTGGGATGATTTAGGGCAGATTCCAGACGTATTCCGAAAATTAGGAATTACAGTAGAAAAGCAAGGGGATGATATTCATATTCCAGCGCATAAAGATGGTTATGAAATTCAGAATTATATTGATGGTTCTATTTTGACTATTTCTGATGCGCCTTGGCCAGGATTTACACCCGATTTATTGAGCATTATTCTTGTGGTTGCTACACAAGCTAGAGGTAGCGTTTTAATTCATCAGAAAATGTTTGAGAGTCGTTTGTTTTTTGTGGATAAATTAATTGATATGGGAGCCAAGATTATTCTTTGTGATCCACATCGTGCCGTCGTAATAGGTCATGATTTTAAATCGCAATTAAAAGCAACAACCATGACTTCGCCAGATATTCGTGCAGGTGTTTCTTTATTAATTGCTGCACTTTCAGCTAAAGGAACATCCACCATTCACAATATTGAACAAATAGATCGTGGATACGAAAATATTGATACACGCCTGCGTGCTATTGGTGCTCTAATTAATAGACACAAAGAGAACGACTAAATAGCGTTATGAGTTTATAAAAAAAATGCTTTTAAATTAGTTAGAAGCATTTTTTTATGGAATAAACTAAAATTATTCTTTTATAATTTTTCGCATACTTATTTCGCCATCAATGTGTAATTTAAGCATGTAAATACCAGCTGCTAAAGATTGTAATGGAATTTGCTTATTAACATTTAGCCTTTGGTTTGCTTGCAATAGTTTTCCTGAAACATCATATAATGAATAGGCTACACTTGAATGTGTATTATTGGTTTCAACCGTAATAAAACGAGACGTTGGATTCGGGTATATACGTACTTTAGAAATTGCTTCCGTATGGGCAGTACTTAATGTAGAGCCTTCCGTAATAGTGATAGATTGATTAATGGTTGGCGCTAATAACTCATCTACATTTCCAGATGGCCACTTAACAACAATTTTAGTGATGGCTGTTGCCGTTCCTAACCCAAAATGTGTTTTTAGAGAATTCATAATACCATAACTCTCACCTGAACGGACTTCACGTATTTGTTTTCCCCAAGCACCATAAATTTCAATACGAGCACCAATTCCGTTGATATTGCTAGTCGTTCCTTCTAAAAGAATTGAGATCCAATTATTCGTGCTATTTCCAGAATTTAAATATAATCTATCCGGTTTATTGCTACTCGGATTATTATAACCTGAACCAAAACCAGCCATAACATCTATAAAACCATCATTGTTTAAATCGCCCACTGCGGCACTTTGTATTCTAAATGTATTGTAAGGTAAGGGAAACGGATTAGCTAATTCTGTAAAGGTTTTATCGCCATCATTTTTGTATAGTTTATGAATACCATTTCTTGTGGTTATAAAAATATCGACAAAGGTATCATTATCAAAATCCTCCATAATGACTTGAATACCACCATCACCTAAATTATCCAATGACGTAGCTATTCCTGATGAAGCCGTGATGTCTGTATAGTTCCCATTTCCATCATTTTCAAGAATCATACTGGTAATATCATGATTTACAATCACGCAATCTAAATCGCCATCATTGTCAATATCTTCAAATGCAGCAGCCCAAGATTGTCCATAAGGAACTAAACCACGAGCAACGGCAACTTCAGAATAATTATTGTTACCATCATTTTCGAAAAGTAAATTGACGCGTCTGCCATCATTGGGATTGGAAATGCCTAAACGGCATTTAGAAATATATAAATCTAAATCACCATCATTATCATAATCAATCCAGATACTGCCATAATTTCCAGAATTATCGGAAGGAATAGTGGAAGCCGTATTAATTAATCCTAGATTTTCTGTCATAGCGCCTGTACCATCATTACTATATGCTTTAGATAAACCATTATCATGACAGGCAAAGATGTCTATGGTGCCATTATTATCAATATCCGCAAAGTTCAAGTTTTGAACAAATATGTTGTATGTAAGGAGGTTAGAGCTGTAATTAGTGCCCGAGCTGTTGGCTGAATATACTTTTAAACCATTATAACTTCCACCCATTAAAATATCGTTATAACCGTTACGATCTACATCCGCAATGGCCATTCCCCATTTGGAACCACTCGTACTTCCATAATTGAATCGGGTAAAAATACCATTGGTGTTTTGGTATTCTATTTCTAAAGAAGAGGCGCCATTTAAACGAATAATATCGTCCAAACCATCACCATTCATGTCGGCAACACCTATAGCAATACCACTTTTTAAAGAGGCGTTAACCAAACTACCGTTTCCACTAGTAAAAGAAATTTGAGCAACACCAATCATGGGGATTAATGTGAGTGCGATAAGTAATTTTTTCATCATGTTATATCTATTTTATAAAATAAATATAAAACAAAGGATGAATAAATAAGTTAATTATCTGATTATGTGTCTATAAAAAACGATTTTAGGTATAATTGGAAGTTTTTTGAAGTGGCAATCAGCATATTTTAAATATAATTTTAACTGACAGCTTCCTTGTAAACTTTTAAACAACGCTCTCGTGCCTCTTTATGATCCACTATTTTTGAAGGGTAGGTGAGTTCTTGAAATTCGGGTACCCATTTACTAATATATTTTAAATCTTTATCAAATTTTTCAATTTGGGTGGTTGGATTAAAAATTCTAAAATAAGGTGCTGCATCCACACCAGAACCCGCAACCCACTGCCAATTTCCAATGTTACTAGCCATTTCATAATCATGTAATTTTTCTGCAAAATAACCTTCTCCCCAACGCCAATCAATCAACAAATGCTTACATAAAAAACTACCAACTAACATACGCACCCGATTATGCATAAATCCGGTTTCATTTAATTCCCGCATACCAGCATCCACTAAAGGATATCCTGTTTTACCTTGGCACCAAGCTTGGAATTCCACTTCGTTATTACGCCATTGTATGTTGTCGTATTTGGGCTTGAAACTTTCGGTAACCGTGTGCGGAAAATGCCAAAGTATTTGCATGAAGAATTCGCGCCAAATAAGCTCTTGCCAAAACACTTCATTTTTTTCTGCAATGGCTTTTTTTACCATTTTCCTGATACTCACCGTTCCAAATCGTAAGTGTGGTCCTAAACGAGATGTGGCATCTTTTGCTGGAAAATTACGCTTGGCTTCGTATTCCTGAATTAAAGTGGGTGTTACATCATATGGTGCTATGTCTTGTTTAGACTTTTTAAAACCTAAATCCGATAATTCCAAATTTGGTAATCGGGTGTTTTTAACCAAATTATCCAAATAGCTGTTCGTGTAATAAATTTCTAAATCTATTGTTTTAAAAGCGGCCTTCCATGTTTTCATAAAAGGTGTATACACGCGATAGGGATCGCCATCATCTTTAACGACTTCATTTTTTTCAAAAATAACTTGGTCCTTATAAGTTTTAAATGCAATTCCATTTTCTTCTAAAAATGAACCTACTTCGTTATCCCGCTTAATGGCATAAGGTTCGTAATCGTGATTGGTAAAAACGGTAGTAATTTCGTACGAATCGACAAGATGTTTAAAAACGCTTTCAGGTGTTCCGTGATATATAGCAATACTGCTGTTGTGTTCGTCTTGAAGTGTTTTACGCATGGTTTGCAGCGTATTGTAAATAAACGTTACGCGTGCATCATCTTTTGGCAGGGATTCCAAAATTTCAGAATCGAAAATAAAAATAGGTAGCACATGATGATCACTTTTAAGAGCTTCATAAAACCCACGATTATCATCTAAACGTAAATCGCGTCGGAACCAAAAAATGTTTAAGGGTTGTTTCATACTTATAAAGTTCCAAATAATTCTACTAGTTTTTTCTGACGATAGGCAAAAATTTCATCTAATTTGGGTTTCACAATTAATGGGTGTATCAGTTGACCTAGTATACCCATAGGAACTTTATAATCTATAATATCTTCCATTTCTACACCACCATCAATGGCTTTAATAAAATGTTTATGATGCCAAAGCGCATAAGGACCAAAGCGTTGCTCATCCACAAAATATGCCTTATCAATGACGTGTGTAATTTCTGTTACCCATTTGGTTTTAATACCTAAAACAGGCGTTACAATATATTGAATTAATTGACCTGCAAACATAGGCCTGTCCGCTCCTGAAAGAATATGAAAGCCCATGTAATCTGGTGTAATAGTTTTAAGATTTTTTGGGTCCGATAAAAATTCCCATGCCTGATCTACAGAAATTGGTAGATTTTGCTTCGCGTGTAAGGTGTAAATTTTCATTAGTTATTGAGTAAAACGTAAAGATTTAAAGAGGTTGCAATGCAAAGCCATATCATATAAGGGACTAATAAATAGCGCCAAGAATTCATGGCATCCACACGAAAGGTGAAAAAGAAATAAAAGATTACGAGTGTTAATAAAACAATCGTGATTAAAGCGAATAGTACGAGGTGCTGATTAAAAAACAAAAAATTCCAAGCAATATTTAAAACCACCTGAAGAGCAAATACGCCTATTATTAATGGCGATTGGTAATCTTTAAACAGATAGGTTAAATACACCGAAAAGCAAATCATGATAAATGTCCATGCCGCGCCAAAAACCCAGCCTGGAGGTGTCCAAGGTGCTTTATTTAAATTGGTGTACCAAGGCGACGTGGCGCCATCACCCATTAACCAGCTACCAATTGCTAAACTGCCAAAATTTATAATTAGAAACAGAACTAAAAGTGGGACAAATTTCATATTACTTATTTTGTAAAATTTCTATTTTATCAGCAATTTTTTGGGCTTCAGCATATTTTAAATCGCTAGCTTTTCTATCGGTTGTTGATAGGCGATGCCAGTCTTTCATAATAACTTCATATTGTTTCTGAAGTTTTTCAATTTCAGATTTTGATTTAAAGAGTCCAAACATAATTACAGCGTTAAATTTTTAGTAATTTTTCCACTCATAGGATTGGTAACAGAAAAATAATAATCTACTAATTGCCCGTTTCCATCCACTAAATACTTTTGGAAGTTCCACTTAACACTGGAACTAGATTTTCCGTTTAACTCCTGATTGGTTAACCACTTATAAAGGGCATGTTGATTATCACCTTTAACGTCTACTTTTTCCGTCATTTGGAATGTTACCCCATAATTGGCTTGGCAGAACGTTTGGATATCGGTGGCAGTTCCAGGTTCTTGACCACCAAATTGATTACATGGAACGCCAATAACCATCAGGTTGTCCTTGAAAGTATCGTAAAGTTTTTGCAAATCTTCATATTGACCCGTAAAACCACATTTGGACGCCACATTGACAAACAATATATGTTTTCCTTTAAAATCTGATAATTTTAACGGTTTACCATCCAAACCGTTAATGGCAATATCATAGATGGATTGTGTTGGTTCGGTTTGTGCTTGACTTTTATTAAATAAACTAAACATAATTATAAGTGTAAATACGTATTTCATGAGTTATATTTTGAAGGATACAATGCCGCAATCCATCTCGAAAATTTGACCAGAAATAGCGGCTGCATGATCCGATAGGAGGAATGAAGCCATTTCGGCAACTTCTGTTGGGTTTAAGAATTTTTTAAGGGGATGCCGCTCTGTAATGTTGTTAATCATTTTCTCGTTTCGCAGTAATTTAGACGCTAATTCGGTATTCGTAACTGTAGGCGCAATGGCATTTACACGAACTGTTGGTGCCAATTCAGCGCCAATAGATTTTACCAAACCTTCCACAGCTGCTTTTGAAGCCGCCACGCTAGCATGAAACGGCATCCCTAATTTTGCAGCTACTGTACTAAAAAATAACATGGACGGTTTATCTCCTTTTTTTATTATAGGAAGATATTTTTGAATTGCTTGAACAGCACCTATCACATTAATTTCAAAATCCGAACGAAAATCATCTAAATTTAAACGGCCAATGGGCTTTAAATTAATACTGCCAGGACAATATATTAAGCCATCAGCTTGATCTAAATCTGGTAGTTCATCACTCAAAATATCAACCGCATAATGTTTTAAATTATCATGATCAAAATCAGGTTTAGACCTGCTTAAATTAATGACCTTATGATTTTTTAATAATTTCATGGAAATTGCGCGACCAATGCCTTTGCTGCCACCAACAATAATATATGTTTTCATAAAACGTTTCCTTTATACCGTTGGTCTGCCTTTCAGGCGTTTTTCAACTTTTTGCTTAATAGCAGTTAAACGCTTCATGATATCCATAATACGTTCATCTTTTTTCTTTTTGTAAATCTGATTTAGTTCTAAAATAAGACGTTTGGCTTCTCTAGAAATTTCAATTCTATCACTAGTTGATAACGATTTCATTTTGGTTTGCTCAAATTCTAAAGCTTGTTCTATTGTATCCATAATTTAATGATTTAAATAGTTTTGTAATTCAATTATTTTTTCTGGCGTATTAAAAACACCACCATAAAAGGCGGTTACCGTTTCAGAGGAATCATCTTTAATTCCTCTAGAAGACACGCACAAATGTTTGGCATCAATAATTACGGCTATGTCTTCAGTTTCTAAAATAGTTTGGAGTTCGTTGGCTATTTGATTCGTTAAGCGCTCCTGTACCTGGGGCCTTTTGGCAAAATATTGCACAATTCTATTTAACTTGGATAAACCTATTACTTTACCAGAAGAAATATAGGCTAGATGTGCTTTGCCAATAATTGGCACAAAGTGATGTTCACAATTGGAGTAAAAGGTAATATTTTTTTCGAGAACCATTTGATTATAACGATACTTATTTTCAAATAAGGCAACTTTAGGCTTGTTTTTAGGGTTTAAACCAGAAAATATTTCATCTATATACATTTTAGCAACACGATCAGGTGTTCCTTTTAACGAGTCGTCCGTTAAATCTAAACCCATAACATCCATTATTTCTTCAAATAACACAGAAATACGTTGCTTTTTTTCGGAATCTGAAAGTTTGAACGCATCAGATTTCATAGGTGTTTCTAATCCTGTTGATAAATGGTCGTTCCCAATCATGTCCGTAGAAAAATCATTTAAACTGTTTTTATGTTGATTTTTAGATAATGTAGATTCTATTTTCATACTCTCTTTTTATTACGTGCTGTCCTTATTTTATTGAGGCAAAGCACCATTAGCGTTTACTTATTTTATTATGCGTAATTTGTTTTTGTCTACTACATTTAAAACGTCCTTTTTCAAAAGAGCGTAATTTTTCATGTTTAGTTTTCCTACCTTGAGCCCGTTTGCGCCACATTCTGAAACTGCTAGGTTTCATTTCGCGCCGCATGAGGTTTATAACATCTTGTTCTTCCAAACCAAATTGAAATTTAATAGCCTCAAATGTGGTTCGGTCTTCCCAAGCCATTTCAATAATTCTATCTATCTCGCGCGTTTTAAAACTATTCATGAGTCCATAAAGTTAAAACGTTGATCATAAACCACTTTAGCATCTAATAAACGTTTAAAAAAAGCTTTATTCTCTTTAAACATGTTATTATTTTCAAAGTTGATAAACTTACCTTGAGCATGAATGCTAGCGCCATTAGTTTTATATAAAACCAATTGATAATAAGGAATAATCCAAGAAAAATTCTTTAGGCCTTTATTAATATATATAATGATTCCGCCAGAACGCATTTCAATATTGGCGTAATTAATATCTGAAACGCGGTTTAAATAGGCTTGTAAATTCGGACTAACCTCATTTATAATCATGCGTTTAGAGCCAATTCCTTTCAACTTGAGTGCTTCAAAAAAAGAATAAGGCTTCCCTATTAAGTCCGAAATAACTTCTTTATACTCTTTGTCGTGATATGTACTGTTTAATATCAAATTAGGTTTATTTAATATCAAAGTTACAAAATGTTTAACAATTATTATCAGAAGTTAAACAAAAATTAACAATTGTTTTGGAAATTAATGCATTAATCGTCGTTCTTCAATAAATTAGAGCGATTATCAATGGTGTGTTTTTTAAGAATGCGCATGCTTTCATTTTTAACTTTGGGGTTTTTCTTCATATTCCAAAGTGTTTCACTAGCACGTTTTCTTTTCGATTTTAAATCAACAATAGGGAAGGGGTAGTCTATACCTAATTGGAAATTATTGAATTGTTGGTCTAAAGTAGTCATTAAATAGGGTTCATGCACGAATGGTAAATCTAAATCACGTAGTTCAGGAACCCAATGTTTAATAAATATCCCATCAGGATCATGTTCTAAACTGTTTTTTATGGGATTATAAATTCGTAAATTATTTATACCTGTTTCACCTGCCTGCATTTGCAATTGTGGATAATGAATTCCAGGTTCGAAATCTAAAAATTGCCGCGATAAATGTTTGGAGGCATCTTGCCATGGTTGCCATAAAATATGCGTAAAAAACGATACTAATAAGGCACGCATTCTAAAATTAATATAGCCGGTTTGGTTTAAGCAGCGCATGCTAGCATCTACCAAAGGAAACCCGGTTTGTCCCGTTTTCCAAGCCATTTGGTAGTGTTCTGAAATAGATTTTTTAAGTTTATGGTAACCCTTATTAACGCTCACCTTTTCCATAATATGTTCCATCTCAAACTTTTGAATAAAATGCGCTTGCCAACGTAATCGGGAACGGAAAGCAGATAATTGCTTCTTATAGCTAGACGATACTTGAGCGGTTTTAGACGCTTGATACACTTGCCTAACAGATAAATTGCCCCAAGCAATATAAGGTGACAAACGACTGCAACTTTTTCGAGATTTTTCAGGTTTAGAAATATGAAACATATAATCCTTATGCCTATTGTTTAAAAAGGATAGTAGGTATTTATTTCCTGTTTTCGTTCCGCCTTCTTGAAAAGGCTTATCTGTTGCCGTTTCTAGATTTGCTGATTGACATTGCGTTTCTAATTCGGAAATAGCATCTAAGGGCAAAAAATTAGAAGTTTGAGCTGTAAAGGTAATAAGCGGTTCAGCCATAATTTTATTCCAGTTTTCAAACCATAATTCACGAGTTTTTAAACCACGAACCACACCATTTTGAATGCTTTCTTGCCATGAAATTACATTATTTTTGCAGTAGCGTTTAAACGCTTTGTCCCGATCAAAAGTTACTTGAATTCCCGTTTCTTGATGTGAATAAACGTTTTTAATTTGATACGAATTAGAAATTATGTTACAGGCCGAAATGATATCAGAATTTATAGCCAGCACTTTCGTATTATAGGGATTTAAAAAGGCATTCATATCGCGAAGAGATTCTTTTATAAAATCCCAATGCCGTTCGCTATAATGTGGATCATCAAGAAGTAATTGTTCAAAAACAAACAAACAAAGGACGCGGACATTCTGCTCCAGTGCCTTTTTTAAAGGCTCATGATCTTCTAAACGCAAATCGCGTTTAAACCAAACAATATGTATGGGTTCTCGGTTAGTATTCATCTTGATTTTCTATAATGTGATTGGCGCGTTTTTTCAATGCTGAAAGCTTATCGGCATCCATTTTATTAAGGATGGAATACATCATTTTCATTCTAAAATTGGATTCTAATTGTTCACGCTTATCATCCAAAAAGTTCCAATATAGGCTATTGAATGGGCAGGCATCGGCTTCTGTTTTTTTCTTATAGTTATAATGACAACCGTCACAATAATTACTCATTTTCTGAATATAGGAACCCGAAGACACATAGGGTTTGGTAGCAATATTCCCACCATCGGCAAATTGACTCATGCCATGTGTGTTTGGTAATTGTACCCATTCAATTGCATCTGCATAAATTCCTAAATACCATGCATCTACAGCATCTGGATGGGTTTGGGTTAGGAGTGCGTAATTTCCCGTAATCATCAAACGTTGAATGTGATGCGCATACGCGTTATCCAAGGAATTGGAAATACTATGTTTTAAGCAAGCCATTTTAGTGTTTCCTGTCCAAAAGAAATCGGCTAAACTATTCCTATTGTTTAAATAATTCTGCTCTTTGAAGTCTGGCATTAATGCCCAATACATGCCACGCATATACTCACGCCAACCAATTACTTGACGGATAAATCCTTCTACTTGCGAAATATCTATAGAATCTTCATGCTTTCGGTAATAATTTAAAATTGTATCAACCACATTTCGGGCGGAAATCAATTTGATATTCATGGCAAATGATAAGCGTGAATGAAATAAATAAACTTCATCGGTATGCAAAGCATCTTGATAATCGCCAAAATGAATTAATAACTGTTCACAGAAATATTTAAGCTGCTCCAAAGCTTGCTTCCTGTTTATAGGATAATTGAAGGTTTTTAGGTTCCAATTCCCCATGGTTTTAATACCGGATTTTTCAATATCTGAAACGACTGCAGATACCTCATTCTTAAAATATTTGTACGTTGGAATTTCAGGTTCGTTTTTCCATTTCTTCCGATTAGATTTATCGTAATTCCATTTACCACCTTCCGGATTACCATAAGCCATTAAAATGTCATGTTTTTTACGCATGTCGCGATAAAAATTTTCCATAACAAATTGCTTTTTGCCTTTATAGAACGTTTGTAAATCTTCACGTTTGGTGTAAAAATGTGACGTATCAACAACATTACATTCTATGGAAAGGGTTATAGCGAATTTTTGCAATTGCCTATCCAATCTATATTCATCCGGCAGTTGATATTCAAAGCAAGAAATGTCTTTTTCACGGATAATTTTTTGAAGATTTTCAGGCAGTTTTTGCGTATTATTTTTATCCGTAATTTTATAATAAATAAACTGGTGTCCAGCAGATTCTAACGTGGAAGCAAATTCGCGCATGGCTGCGAAAAACCCAATTACTTTTTGAATATGATGGGTGACATAATCGGTTTCTTGGCGCATTTCAAAAATAGCGTAAACGATATCATCATCAACGGATTTAAACCAAGGATGCTTAATATTTAACTGGTCGCCTAAAAGGAGTCGGAGTGTTTTCATTCAAATAACGTATTTTGAAGCCATTGCTTCTGAAATTTACCATGTTCATCATAACGGTCGGCCTGGAGCTTCACATTAAAAGTCCTATTTCTAGGGTCGTTTCCAACACCTGCCACGTACAACCAGTTACCATAATTGCTATGCACATCATAATCTATAAGTAGGGATTCAAAATATGCCGCACCAACGCGCCAATCGAGTTCTAATGTTTTGGCAAAGTAAGATGCCACATTTTGTCGCCCACGATTACTCATCCAGCCGGTTTTATTGAGCTCCATCATATTAGCATTTACAAACCGTTCAGGTGTTGCTCCAGAACACCACTTTTTAATTAAAGTTGGATTTGTTTTCCAATTATAGGATTGTTGATTAATACCATCAATTTTAAAAATAGCATTCCCATGTTGCAAGGCAATAAACTTGAAGAAATCGCGCCAGATTAATTCGAAAATAAGCCAATAAGTCGATTCATTTTTGAATTCTGTGCGCTCAAACTCTTTAATGGCCCAATATATTTGCCTAGCACTAATACAGCCGTTGGCCAACCACGCCGAAAATTTAGAGCTGTAATCTGTACCTAATAAACCGTTTCTAGTTTTCTTATAAAATCCTATTTTTTTGGTTTCAAACACATAAGTGTTTAATCGGTTTTGAGCAGCCGTTTCGCCACCCGAAAATGGAAAAGCCGTTTGCGTATGGGTTGTAAATTCCGAAAAACCTAGAATTTTTAAATTTGGAATGGTTGTGGTATTTTTAATTTTAATAGCATCTTGTTTTTCTATTTTAAATAGGCTTCTAACTGCACATGTCTTCTCTAATACTTTTCTAAAATTTGTAAATACCTTTGGAATGTTATTTACATGAATTAAAACATCATCAGGATGAAATAAAAACTGATCATACAATTCATGAAAGCTTGTGTGCTTAGAAACTTTAGCTTTAAGGTTTTGAATAGTTTGAGTTTCTTCACTTGTAAATTCTTTTTGTAAACAGATATCTGATATACTATAAGTTTTACATAGTTTTGGAATGGCTATTTCTGGTTTCTCGTAGAATGTAAATAACGGAATATTGAGTGACTCCAACTGGTTTTTTAAATCCTGAACACTTTCAATCGTAAAACGGGCACGATATTTTTCTGTTTTTTTAAAACCGTATGTGGTTGTTTCGTAATGTCGAGGATCAAAACAATAGATGCCAATTAAAGGATGGTTTAATTTTAAGGCATGGGCCAAAACCGTATTATCTTGAATCCGTAAATTGGTGGTAAACCAAACTAATGTATATGTGTTTTGTTTCGTTTGCATCGTTCGCTACAATAAATTACGTGCTCCCAATTATTTCGCCATTTTTTACGCCAAGAAAATGGTATTTGGCAAACAGGACATATTTTTTTAGGTAAATCTGATTTTTTCAATTAGCTGGCAAGTTTGTTAATCATACCTCTAAAAATAAAACCATGAAATGGTAAAACGCTATACCAATAGAGTCGTCCTGCCAAACCCCGTGGTCTAAACGTAGCGGTTTGTTTCAGTTTATTATCTTCAATTTTAAATTCTAACCAAGCTTCGCCAGGTAATTTCATTTCGGCGTAGAGTAGGAGCTTTTGTTTGTCTTTATCCGCAAAAATGACACGCCAAAAATCAAGTGAATCGCCTACATGCAATTCTGTTGGACTTGTACGTCCGCGTCGTAAACCAATGCCGCCCACCATTTTGTCCATATAACCACGCAATCGCCATAAACGGGTTCCATAATACCAACCGGTATTGCCGCCAATAGCCCAAATTTTCCGAATGGTTTCTTCTGGATCTGTAACAGGACGTTCCTTATAATCTTTAAAACAACCATATTTTGGTACATTGACATATTTATGGAAATTATTTTTGAGTCGGCCGCTACTCACCATGGAATCTTTCCAACTAGAAATAATACTATTTTGTTCTATTTTTTCAAAAGCTAAGGAAACAGCTTCTTTATATGACAATGGTTTTATGCCTAAAAGTTCCTCTATATTGCTTGGCTTACCAATTATTTGAACACCCATGCTATCTACTAAAGACGAAGCTAATTTGTAGGATGTGGACGTCACGAAATACAACCAGTATGATGATAATTTGGGTGTCATAACAGGAACCGTTAAAATGTAACGTTTGAGTTTACGGACTTCGGCAAATTCCAATAACATTTGTTTGTATGTGAGTACTTCAGGACCGAAAATATCATAAGCCTGATTATAAAGCCGTTCGTCTCCAGCACTTTTTGATAAATAACTTAATACGTCACGGACAGCCAAAGGTTGCGTTTTGGTATTAAGCCATTTTGGTGCAATCATAAAAGGTAATTTTTCTACTAAATCACGAATAATCTCAAAAGAGGAGCTTCCAGAACCTACAATAATTCCAGCCTTGAAAATAGTGGTCGCGTAATTGTCTGATTTTAGAATTTCTTCAACCTGTTTGCGTGAGCGCAAATGTTTAGATAACTCTTTATCGTTAGTAATACCACTTAAATAGATAACTTGTTGAACATTGGTTTTTGTTATGGCCGTTTTAAAATTTTCGGCACAACGCGCTTCTAAATCTTCAAAATCTTTGGAGGAATTAGACATGGAGTGGATTAAATAATAAGCCACATCAATATCTTTTGGGGGATTAGTTAATGTTTCCGGTTTTAGAAAATCACCTTCAATAAAATCTATGTGAGGATCTTCCACATAAAGCTTATCCGCTCTTAAAATATCGCGAACCACACAAATAACATGATGACCATCTTGAACAAGTAATGGTATTAAGCGTTTGCCAATATAACCTGTTGCACCTGTAACAAGAATTTTCATATTTAGTGGGTATTTAAATTGGTTTTTGGCCGTTGGTAGGGGTGTCGCTCTTTTAATTCTGGAATGGCATAGCCATCTAATCCATTGATGGTGACAACTTGTGCCTTGGATAAATTAACGAACCCGTCTGTTTCTAATAAATGATCTTGAATATATAAATGTTTTATTTTACCTATGACTAATATGGTTCCATTGGATTTAATATGGTATTCTTCAATAAATTCCATGAGCATCTGTAAAGGTGTCGTTGCTACAAAAGGCACATTTATTCCCAATTTATATTCGGCTTTTAATGAGGTAACATCAAATTCAGAAATCTGTTTATCATATTTTGCTGATGTATGATGCGCTTCAGAAATTATAGATTCATGCACGTGATTTAAAGTGTAAAACCCCGTTTCTTTTATGTTATCGTAGGTGTTTCTGGTTACCGTTGTTGGTCTCATAAAAACACCTAATAAAGGTGGGTCTGAACCAACATGCGTAACTGAACTAAAAATAGCCACGTTTTCAATGCCATCTCCAGATTTAGTCCCAATTAAATTGGCCGATTTGAAACCAGAACAACTATTTATAAGGTTTATTTTATAAAGATGTTCTAATTTAGAGATTTTTTCATGGCTGAAATGTTTCATTATAGGTTGTGAAAATTATTGATTTTTACATCTTTCGCTTTTAAGTCGAACATTAAATTATACAGTCCAAAAAATGTTCGGTTTATATAAATAAAATGTTTAGAACCTCGGTTTCCATTCATTTTACGCAATTCCGTATTTTTTGAATATTTTTCACCTAATTCAGCAATGCGTCCAAAGAATGATGGATCTGAAAAATCAAAAGTTTCCGCATGAAATGGTTGGGTGAAAATGCTTAACATTTCATGAAACATAGTTGAGAAAAATTCTAATTCTTCAGGCGAATCGTCTGGTTTTAAAATTTCTAATTTGAACATTTTTTCTCGAAAGATTTTCGGGTTTTCAATGCTTTCCTTTTCAGCTAATTCAAAATAAGGAACATAGAAATCTTCAGGAATGGTTTTCATACATCCAAAATCTAAAGCAATTAAGTGCCCGTCATTTGAAATTAGAAAATTTCCCGGGTGCGGATCGGCATGAACTTTTTTAAGCTTATGAATTTGAAACATGTAGAAATCCCAAAGCGATTGTCCAATGGTATTGGCCATATCCTGATTGGTGTTTTTTGCTGTGAATTCAGACAAATGTTTACCCATCATGTAATCCATAGTAATAATCCGTTCGGAAGATAATTCTGGATAATAATCGGGGAATTTTAAATTGGGAATATGAGAACATGCTTTTGCTATTTCTTGACTTTGTTCAAGCTCTAAGATATAATTGGTTTCTTCAACCAGTTTATTTTCTACCTCTTTGAAGTACTTATCAGAATCTTTACCTTTAATATTAAACATTTTAATAGCGATGGGTTTTACCATGGCTAAATCCGATTGGATACTTTCGGCAACACCTGGGTATTGAATTTTTACAGCCAATTTTTTACCACTTTTTTCGGCTAAATGAACCTGTCCAATACTGGCAGCATTGACGGAAGATGAATTGAAGGTGTCAAAAATTTCCTCTGGTGATTTTCCAAAATAGGTTTTAAATGTTTTTACTACTAAAGGTGGTGATAATGGCGGAACAGAGAACTGGGCTAATGAGAATTTTTCCACATAAGCCTGCGGCAAGATGCTTTTTTCCATGCTTAACATTTGGGCAACTTTAAGTGCGCTACCTTTTAATTGTTTTAAGCCATCATAAATATCTTCTGCGTTATTTTGATTTAATTTTTCTTTAGCTTCTAGTTCTGTTTTAGTGAGTTTATCACCATAATATTTTAAGTAATTTACACCCACTTTAGCTCCTGTTTTTACCAGTTTGCTAGCACGTTGTATTTTGCTTGTCGGAATACTATCAATTGTTTTCATAGGCTTTATTGCATTTTTTCTTTAAAGAGGAATTTCCCTAAATCCAAAACGCTTTTTAGTGGTTTGATATCCATTAAATCAAAACCAGCATGTACGGACTTTTCTATAAAAATGTCTGTCTTTTCAAAGGAAGGTGATGTGTCGTCTAACCAAAACTTCATGATCATCATAAGTTGAATCCAAAAAGATTCTTGTTTGGAGTAATCTTGAAGTTTAACAATACGTGGCTCTTTAATATCAAGGGTTTCAATGTTTAATGTGTCAATATATTTTTTGAAAGCATGACGTAATTCAGAAAGCGTACTTAATGATTTTAACCCTTTATTTTCAAGTGCAAAAACGACATAGCTTCGGTTTGCCGTTAAATTTTCAAAAAAGGTGAAATAAAAGCTTAATAATTTATTTCTAGCATCAAAATGTTGATATGCTTCGCTTTTTTCTAGCATTTGTAAGGTGTTATCAAAAAATGCCTTGAATATGGATTTTTCTAAAGCTTCAAAAGAAGCAAATTTTTTATAAAAATCAGCTTCTTCAAAATTGTTGTCTTTTGCAAAAGCATACACGGTTTTTGGTGTATGGCTATGCATTAAAACATAATCCATATAGAATGAAATAAGCTTGTCTTGGGTGATGTTTTTCTTTTTTGCCATAATAATTAAATTCTTGTGTAAAGATACAAAATGTTTAACTAATTGACAGGAAAGTTAAACAATATTTTTTCGAATTCGTATTTTAGTGTATCCGCAAAGCGAAAAAATAGTATATTTGTTAAAGAAAACTTAACAATTATGAAAACAAGTCAAATACGCTACATAGGTATTTTTTTATTAGTAGCAAACATGAGTTTTGCTCAAAACAAATCAGTAAAAGAATCGGAACTTCAGCAAGTAAAAGTAGATACGCTTTATTCGGTAGAGGAGCGAGCAAATATGCAGCGTTGGTTTTATGATCGCGTAAATGATATGAAATTATCAGCAGAGCTTCGTGATGATTACGATCGTATTGTAAATAAATATGTGTTTGATATGAGTCGCTTAAATGATTAGGACAAAACGTATACACGTGATGAAATACATGAGCAGTTTAATATATTGGTTGGTAAAATGAATGAGGAATTAAAAGGGATTTTAACTACCAATCAATATGTAAACCATTTAGAAAATTTTGGACAAATTCAGCGCAGTGTTTAAAGTAAATGGAACTTTAAGGACTAGTCATTAATTTATACTTTAGTTAACAAGCTTTTGACTGTTTAATCGTATTTTTGTGGACTATAAAAAATAAATCAATTTAATTTTAATTACTATGAAAAAAGCAATACTAATTTTAGCAGCTTTTGTGTTAACATTTAGCATACAAGCACAAGTAACAACACCAGAATCTAGTCCATTTAGTAAAGTGGAGCAGAAGGTTGGATTAACAGATGTAACGATTGAATATTCGCGTCCAGGAGTTAAAGGACGAAAAATATTTGGAGGACTTGAAGCTTATGACAAAATGTGGCGTACTGGTGCTAACAAAAACACCATCATTACATTTAGTGACCCTGTAACTATTAACGATTACGAATTAAAAGCAGGTTCTTACGCTATTTTTACAAAGCCTGGAGAATCTATGTGGGAAGTGTATTTTTATTCAGACACTAACAATTGGGGAACACCTGAAAAATGGGATGAAAGTTTAGTTGCTGCAATTGCAAAAGTAAAAGTGGAGAAAATTCCATTCACGGTTGAAACATTTACTATAGATATTAATGATATTAAAACAGGAAGTGCTAGATTAGAAATGATGTGGGAAAACACTTATATCGGTATACCTTTCACGGTTCCTACGGATGATAAAGTATTAGCCTCTATAAATGACGCCTTAAACGGAACGCCAAAAGCCACTGATTATTATGCTTCTGCTGTTTATTACCTAAATGAAGGAAAAGATATTAAGCAAGCTAAAGAATGGATTGATAAAGCTATGAGTATGATGGATAGCCCTGCGTATTACCAAGTAAGACAACAAGCTTTAATATATGCCAAAGCGGGTGATACCAAAGGTGCTATTGAATTAGCTAAAAAATCTTTAGAAGGTTCTAAAGCTGCGGGTAACATGCAATATGTTAAATTTAATGAGGAATCATTAAAAGAATGGGGAGCTAACTAATATATGGTTTTACGACTCACCTCACTATTTGCACTATTGGTACTATCTTTACAAAGCTACTCTCAAGAAGCCGAATGGTTATCGGGCGAGTTACACTTGGTAAATGGAAGCTTAAAAAAGGGACAAGTTAAAATCCCGCAACCAACAAAATCGATACGAATCGGTGCTAATAAGGTTGCTTTTAGAGCTAATAAAGACGCCAAAACAACGCGGTTTAAGGATCACGAAATAGCTTTTGTTTATTTGACCTCTCGGACAGATGGTACGGTAAAGTATGTGAATATTATTGTGGATAAAAAACTAGCACTTTTTCGTGAAGTTGAAACTATTGGTGATTTAACTATTTATGCGCGTAGCATGCAGGTTAATCATGCATCAACTGTTGGTGTTTGGTTTTCATCAAACTTTAATGAAATATATGTACAACGCGAAGGTGAAAAGCAAGCCTCTGAATTAGTAAGCGCTACACGTGGTTTAAACTATTTTCGCAAAAATGTGAATGCTTATTTTTCTAATTGTAATTCGGTGGTCATGGCTTCCGAACCTATTGAAAAAAAGGAGGATGTTTTATCTGCATTACAGTATTATAAAAACTGCATTTAAATGAAATGCCTACTTTAACAAAAAAACGACTTGGTAATAGCAAGTCGTTTTTTTTATGCTTAATCCGAACTTTCTAATTGAAACAATTCCTCAACAGGTTTTTTAAAGAGTCGGGCTAACTTTAAAGCTAAAACCGTAGATGGTACATACTTGTTTTTTTCCATGGCATTTATGGATTGTCTGGAAACGCTGATAGCTACAGCCAAATCTGCTTGGGTCATGTTATGCCTGGCACGCTCTACTTTTAAATTATTCGTCATGACTAGTAGATTTTAATTTTAAGAAATTAAAGCGAATAATGAAGATGAAAAGCGGTGTAAACATATTAAATATCATCACGTTAAAAAATAGCATATCATAAACAAAAATGACAGCAAACGCTAAAATGGTATAATTTACAATTATAGCCCAAACCAGCGATTCGGTTCGCAGTTGGTAAATAAATTCATCTTCTACTTTCTCTTTGGTGAAACCAATTAGTAAGCCACCAATAATGATAGCGAGTGCTGAAAGTTCATCAACGATTCCATTCTTTATAATTTTAAACCAACCTTCTTCTGTTCCTGTAAATAGACTATCATCATTATAAATGCTTAAAACGTTTAGTTTTATTATATCAGGATCCATATCTGTGGCATATAAAAAGAGGCCTGAAATTAGTCCAAGAACAAGTAATACCCAACCAAACACCTTGTACTTGTGTGGCAATAAATAATTAGTTTTCATAATTGTCCGATTTAAAATTGACAATTCAAATACAAAATAAACTTTACATATTGACAATTTTATTTGACAAAAGGTTGTAAGAACTAGACAATTAGAATACTAAAAGGAGATAGATTATTAATGCTTTAAATTCTATTTTTGTTCGTAAACTGAATCATGATAGCAATAGCCACTACAATGGCACAGCCAACAAAATTCAACCATAAGAATGGTAAATTAATGTATTCATACAGATCTAGCAAAAACAAAGAGATTACCAAAATTTGAGTTATAATAGCGGCAATAAAAACAGCACGACCTTTAACGGCTTTTACAAAAAAGGCTAACAGGAAAATACCTAGAACATTTCCGTAGAAAATGGATCCAATAATATTAACTAACTGAATTAAGTTTTCGGCAAGATCGGCGACACAAGCAACGAGAATAGCTATAATTCCCCAACCTAATGTAAACCAACGTGACACTTTTACCATTTCCGTATCGGTTCTTTCGCGGGTGTTTCTTTTAAATAAATCAATTGTTGTTGTGGAAGCCAAAGCGTTTAATTCACTAGATGTGCTGGACATAGCTGCACTTAATATAACGGCTAATAACAGCCCAATTAAACCACGCGGTAGGTTGTTTAAAATAAAATTGATAAACACATAATCTTTATCATTACTTTCCACTTTTACGCCTTTAGTTTCGCCAGCTTTATCAATTAAATATCGCGCACGCGCACGAATACTATCATTTTTGGCATTTGCGGAAGCCACGCCTGCAATGGAAGCTTCATTTTTATTGGCTATAAAATTGGCAATTAATACTTGTTTGGTATCGTAAATGGCATCTTGTTCAGCTTGAAGTTGTTCGTATTCTTGGGCGAATTTGGTATTTAAAACCACTTCAGTTGCTACAGGATTAAAGTTAATTGGCGCTTTATTAAATTGATAAAACACAAACACCATAACACCCACTAACAGTATAAAAAACTGCATGGGTATTTTAAAAAGTCCGTTGAACATTAGTCCCAATTGCATTTCACGAACAGATTTTCCAGACAAATAGCGTTGTACTTGACTTTGGTCTGTACCGAAGTAGGAAAGCATCAAAAACGTACCTCCAATAATACCACTCCAAAATGTATAGCGATTATTGAGGTCGAAAGAGAAATCTAAAATCTCCATTTTACCGCTTGCACCAGCAATATCTAAAGCATTGCTAAAGGTGATATTTTCTGGAAGTTTATTCACAATAAGAATAAAAGCGATAATCATTCCTGTAAAAATAACAACCATCTGGTGTTTCTGCGTTACATTGACCGCTTTAGTACCACCAGAAACGGTATAAATAATAACAAGAATTCCGATTATAATATTGAGTAGTAATAAATTCCAACCTAATACAACTGATAAAATAATGGCTGGCGCAAAAATGGTAATACCAGCAGCTAAACCACGCTGAATAAGAAATAAAATGGCTGTTAATGTTCTGGTTTTTAAATCGAAACGATTTTCAAGAAATTCATAAGCAGTGTATACATTAAGTCTGTGATACAAAGGAATAAATACCATACATATGACAATCATGGCAATTGGCAGTCCGAAATAGAATTGCACAAAACCCATTCCGTCATTAAAAGCTTGACCTGGAGTGGATAAAAACGTAATTGCACTGGCTTGGGTTGCCATGACCGACAGACCAATAGTCCACCATTTAGAGCTATTACCACCTTTTAAAAAATCTTGAACATTTTTACTGCCACGCGTTTGATAGGTTCCGTAAGCAACAATTGTAATTAAAGTAATGGATAATACAATCCAGTCGAGAGTTTGCATAGTTAAAAAGCTTGCATGATGAAATAAAACGCTAAAATATAAAGCGCATTAGCAATGAGTAAAATTGTATACATTTTTTCCCATTTGTATTTTTCTTGCTTCATGGTTTTTAATTTTTCGGTTTTATTTTCCTAAAGATAAAATATTTGCAAATAAGCGATACGCACCGGAAACTCCAGCAGGAAATTCCCTAAAGAAACTCAAGCCTGTATAGATGTAGTAGCCTTTTCCGTATTGCGCCACTAATAAACTTCCTTTTTTGGCTGACTCCCCTTTATCATGCATGGATAAAATTGGTGTAAAATCCGTACTCCATTTATCCGGGAAGTATAGTCCACGCTCTTGCGTCCAGTTTTCAAAATCTGTTTGGGTTATTTTATTAGGGACATTTAAAACAGGATGATTGGGTGCTAAAAATTTAACCTCCGCAAACTCATCGGTGACACGATCGCGAGATAATTTTAATGTATAAGGCGCCAACTCATCGGTTACCAAACCGCGGCTCGTGTTATATTGAACCACCATATTACCACCATTCTTTACAAAATCGAATAAAACAGATTGTTTAAATTTTAATGTTTCAACAGTGTTATATGCGCGTATTCCGATAACAACAGCATCAAAGCCTTTTAAATTATCAGGCGTAATGTCATCAGGTGATACAGTAGTCACGTTATACCCAATTTGTTGTAAACTTTCTGGAACAACATCGCCAGCACCCGCAATATAGGCAATGTTTTCGCCTTTTTTCTTAATATCTAAACGAACCACTTTACTTTCGCTTGGCAATAAAACGGTTTGGTAAGGAATATGAACGTAATCAATTTCAATTAGTTCATTGGAGTACATGTTCCCATTAATTGAAATAATTGGTTTGATGAATCCTTCACTTTGAATTTTAGGAGGCGTTATGGAAAATAAAACCGTTTGTTCTTCACCTTTATTGCTAATAGTTACTTGGTGATTTTCGGGTGAAACGCGCCAACCGTCAGGAACTGATAAGTGGACCATTCCTTCCAAATTATCGTGTCCAGCTTTTACATGTACAGGAATATCTTTTGTGTTAACCGTTTCAAAAATGATGACTTTTTCGGCAATTCTAGCCGAAGCTTCTGGGATGATTTCAAAAGGCTTATAAACTTCTCCTTTCACAGGATCGTTGGTTTTATAAACAACGGGCTTCATGAATGGAATGTTTGTTCCAGCAATATTAATATAAAAGGTGACATTAAAATAATCTGGTGATTCCGGTTTGCCGATTAGAGATTTATCAGAAACTTTATACATGCCTAAACTTCCTTTTTCAATGAGCCAATAAGGTGTTGTTACAGGCGCATTATCGGTACTTGGTATGTGAAAAATTTCTTGAATTTTTATGGATTCATTTTCATTTAGTTCAATGCCTTTCGGAACTTCTAATCCATCTGGATTGGTGAATGACACCAACGTCATTTTTGCTGGACTTCTATTAATAGCTTCTAAATTTAGTTGAATACTTTCACCGGATGTAGCTTGATTCGTTTCCGCCACAGCCTCCACAAATAAACCAGCGCAAGCCGCAATAATGGCTTTAATCTCTTTGGTTTTAATAATTTTCCAATGCGTATTTTCTAAAGCTTGAATGGCATTATAGGCTTTAACCAACTTTGGAAGGGAAGCAGCTGGGTTTTTAAAATCGTAATTGGCTTCCACCTCTTTAAGAATAATGCCAATCTTGGCACCACCTTTTACACGATTCCAACTGGTATCAATACCTTCAAATAAATTGGTTGGAGTGGTTGGCATGGTACCTTTTATCAATTCAATATATTCCATTTCGGTACCACGTGTTCCAGTATTTCCGAAACCTTGCGATTTATGCTGACTTCTGCTTAAGGCTGCAATTTCCGGGTTACTCAAACCGCTTGAAGGAAAATAGATGCCGGTATCCAAGCCAATTAAATTACTCTTATCGGCTCTATCAAACTTCTCTTGACTGCCATAAAACCACCATGATGTATTGAAAAACGCACGTTGAACTTGCCAAGTTTCCGTTGTTTGTAATTGATTCGGATAGATTGAAGCATCATTTGCTAAATCAAAAGCCTCCAAACTCAACATAGCCGAACTGGTATGATGACCATGGGTACTTCCTGGACTTCTGTGGTCAAAACGATTTATGATAATATCTGGTTGAAATTGACGAATAGCCAATACCACATCACTTAAAACTGCTTCTTTATTCCAAATAGCCAACGTTTCTTCGGGATGTTTGGAATACCCGAAATCGTTAGCACGAGTAAACAATTGTTCACCACCATCAATCGCTCTAGCTGTTAAGAGTTCTTGCGTTCTTATAACACCTAAAAGCTCCCGAATTTCTGGACCAATGAGATTTTGGCCTCCATCACCACGTGTTAAGGATAAATAGGCGGTTCTTGCTTTGACGTTATTTGCCATATAGGAAATAAGTCGTGTGTTTTCATCATCAGGATGTGCAGCAACATATAAAACCGACCCTAAAAAATTGAGTTTTTTTATGGACTCGTAAATTTCCGAACTATTAGGTTTTTTGGGTTGCTGTGCGTAGGAAAGCGTGGTACTTATTAGAATTAAAAATAGGAAACGTACTAGTTTTATCATAATGGCTTTTGGCTAAAAGACCAAATATAATAAAGACTTATTAAGATGTTTGGCTTTAAGTTTTTTTTAACGCAATGATATACGGGAATTCTACTAACTTTTTGAGATGCGTAAAACGAAAACTATAAATAGGAGGGTAACAAAATTGAAGTTTTATTGATATCAGGTTGTAACAATAAAACTAATAATCATGAAAAATTTAAAAACAAATAAACTTTTACTATTTTTTACATGTTGCTTTTTAGCGCTGGTATCTTGTGATGATGACAACGATCCAATTAACAATGTATGTGAAAACAGTTATGTAGATAATTTGATTAATTCCGTGTTCGCGACCAATATTGATTATGATTTATATGAAACCATGGATTTAGAAACGCATGAATATGATATAATTATAAATGCAAACGGCGAAATTTGTTCTGTAGGGTATCAAAATGCAACGGCTTATGCGGGTGGCTATACTATGGAGGTTATTAATAATACTTCTGGTGCATCTTATTCTGGCACCCATACATTTTCTCAAACAGCATTAGATTATCAAGCCATTACACCTGTAATAGTTTCGTCTGGTGATGAGATTACCGTAAGAAGAACAATTTTGCCAGGTTATGGTAATTTAAATGAAACTATAGGGCGGATTTATAGAAAAATCGATTTTTCTCCCGTTCCATACCCAATAACGGAAGGAAACGTGGTTTTTCAAAGTTCTAATTTCTATGGATCAGGAGGTCCTGTTATAAATTATGGTCAGCCTTATATTGCTTTAGGTTTTAAAGTAGATTAATACCAGAATTACTCTTCAAGAAATTTTAGGGATGGTTGAAAATTAAAACCACTTCATGCGTTTAAAGTAGTAAACCATTCCTATAAAAATAACGAACATAATACCCAATAGTATAAAGTAACTATTTTCAAAATGAAGTTCTGGCATATTATCGAAATTCATACCATAAATACCTGCTATAAAGGTTAATGGGATAAAAATAGTCGCGATAATAGTCAGTACTTTCATGACCTCATTCATTTTATTACTAATAGTGGTCATGTACATATCCATTAAACTCCAAATCATTTCGCGATAAATATCTATACTGTCGGATAATTGAATAATATGGTCATATACATCATCATAAAACTGAATGGTTTTTTTATGAATAAGTGTATTATCACTTTTTAGAATACGACTAATTATTTCACGTAAGGGAAAAATAGACCGACGGACTTTTAATAATTCCTTTTTAAGACTTAATACCTGTTGACTTAAATCTTCTTTAATATTCCCACTAAACAATACATCCTCTAAATCTTCCACTTTGTTGCCCATGGTTTCACTAACAATGTAGTAATGGTCAACCACGGCGTCTATTAAAGCATACAGTAAATAATCCGAACCCATGGTACGGATTCTTCCTTTGCCGGCGCGCAATCGTTCACGAACCGTATCAAAAACATCACCTTCCGATTCCTGAAAAGTTAGTACATAGTTTTTTCCAAGTACAAAACTGACTTGTTCTATAGTAATATTTTCATCAACATCATAATACAGCATTTTTAAGGATACAAAAATGTAATTTTCATATTCATCAATTTTTGGTCGCTGTGACGTATTGACAATGTCTTCTAATACAAGGGGATGCAAATTGTAATGCGCACCTATTTTTTCAATTTCATCAATATGACTTAAGCCATTAATATTAATCCAAGTAATGGAATCTGTAGACTTAAATTTAAAGGCGTCCTCAATGAATTCAAGTTCTAATTCATTGATAAATTCAGGATTATAATCAAACGACTCAATAAAAAGCTTTTGTGCAGTTTTATCTCCCGTATAAATTAAAGTTCCTGGCGATTTGCCAACGTGTTTCTTATACTTTGATGTTCTTTTTTTACCCATAATGTTGAAATTTACAACAATTATTTGAAAAAATTATACAGCATCAGTGCCATCGTCTTGTGGTAAAACAATAGCATCCTTTTTTAGAAGCGTAACAGGTTTTTGTAGAATTAAGTTGTTTGGATAGGTTACCAAGTCGCCATTATCCAAACGTAAATGCAGTTGAAACGCCGCAATATCCTCAATGATAGCCTCAATTGGGAAGTCCTTATCGTGAATCATGATTTTATCGCCAACCTTATATGGAAAGTTGAAAAACATAATTATTCCGGATGTAATATTGCTTAAAATAGACCATATAGCAAAAAGCGCAATTCCTATGACAGCAAAAACGGAGGAAAAAACAACCGCAATTTCTTCAAATTGAGCACCGAAAATAATAGTTTCTATTAGGAGCCAAATTAAAATAAGCGTGGCCGTAGCATACCTTGAAATTAGATGAATTCTTGCATCATTAATTCCAGCTTTATGGCCAATTTTTTTAATTAATTTTCGGGCTATATACCGAATAATTAATAAAACTAAAAGAAGGATAATACTTCCTAAAATTTCCGATTCATAATTTTTAAAAAACTGTATAAATAATAACATAATTGATTAACACATTAAGTGGACAAAGATAGCATAGAAACCATACAAACAGATGCGATTTATGGTATATTTAAGAAGAAATAAATTGCTGAAGGGTTTGATAAACAACATGGGTTGGTAGTCCAACCACATTAAAATAGGATCCTTCAATTTTGGTAATACCAATTTGCCCTATCCATTCTTGAATACCGTAAGCTCCCGCTTTATCAAACGGTTTACAGGTATTTATATAGTAATTAATTTCCGCTTCTGTTAACGCTTTAAATGTAACTTTAGTAACAGCATTTACAGTTTTCTGTTTTTCTGAGGTAGTAAAACAAACCGAAGTAATTACCTCATGCGTTGAATTGCTCATGGATTTAATCATATTAAAAGCATCTTCTGCATTTTTAGGTTTTCCAAGCGCTTTATTATTGTGCCAAACTATGGTGTCACTGGTAATGAGAATGTCGCTTGGATTTAATTCGGCTTTGAATGGTAAGGATTTTAACTGGGCCAAGTAATCACTGATTTCAAAATGGCTTAAACGTTCTGGGAATTCTTCTTTAATAGGTTTTAGAATAATTTCAAAATCCAAGCCTAATTCCTTAAAAAACTGCTGCCGTCTCGGAGAGCCGGAAGCAAGAATAAGTCTGAAGTTTTTTAATTGTTCGTTGAGCATTATCCAAGAAGTTTATATTTATAAATGAGCAGCGATAACATTCCGAAGAGCATGATTATTTTAAGCAAACTACTAATAAAATTATAGTCCGATTTTAGCTTAGCTTGAAACAAACGGATTATGACATAAATTAATGGCGCTATTATAAAAATTAAAAAATAACCCACAATCCATAAGTTGTGATATAGATATGTTATGACATAATAGATAACGGCAGCCAAGGGAATAAATGTTAGTGCCAACGTAACATGTGTTGCACGAGCACGACCAATAGCAATAGGTAGTGTATTCATACCAACTTTGTAGTCGCCATCAATATCTTCAATGTCTTTTACTAATTCTCGTATTAAATTAATGCAGAAAGCAAACAGGGCATAATCTAATATAATTTTAAAAAAAGTGAGTTGTGTTTCTTGATTTTGAGGTGTAATGGCTGGTAATAATTCAAATAACCCTACCATAATAATACTTAAAGCAATTAATGCCGAAATAACAATATTACCAACTAATATCATTTGCTTTAAGTAGGAAGCATAAATATATAGTAATCCAGAAACAATGACAAAAAGGGCAAAGAATCCGGAGCGGCCAACCAAATGGGATAAATAGAAACCAATTAGCACACCAACCACATTAAAGCCAATAAAAAGACTGTAAGCCGTTTTTTCAGAAATGGATTTACCAACAATTACCTTTTTGGGTTTGTTAACAGCATCTGTATCTTGATCAAAAATATCATTTATAATATTACCACCAGCCGCTAAACATAGTGTTGCTATTATAAGTAATGAAAACCCAAACCCGTTCAAAGTAATGGTTACACCAAAGGACTCCAGCAAAGCATATTTAATAAGTAATTGCACCAAGGCAATCATGAGTAAATTTTTCCAACGAATTAGTGATAAAATACTTTGCATACTTGTTTGTTAGTAGGTGATTAAAGGAGCGTTAATTTTTTAATTCTTTAAATGCGAATTAGTCATATTTGGCATCAAAATTACCTTGCCAGTTATCTTGAACTTTTAAAACTTGCTCAATTACATCGCGAACAGCACCATAACCGCCATTTTTATGCGAGATATATTTTGAAATTACTTTAATTTCAGGAACCGCATCTTGCGGACAGCAAGGCAGACCAACAAGTTTCATAACGGGGTAGTCTGGGATATCGTCACCCATATATAACACATTTTCCAATTTGATGTTGTTTTGAGACAGGTATTCGTTTAGCTGTTGGATTTTATCATGAGAGCCTAAAAACACATCCGTAATACCTAAACCTTCCAACCTAATACGAACACCTTCATTAGTGCCGCCAGAAATTATACAAATATTATAGCCCTTATTTACTGCTGTTTTTAAAGCATAGCCATCTTTAATGTTCATTTTCCGGAGCATTTCACCAGTTGTTAAAATGGTTACGGTTCCATCAGTTAAAACACCATCTACATCAAATATAAAGGTGGTAATATGTTCTAGATACTCTTTATAACTTTTAGTTTCCATAATTTATTAATGAATTATTGGGTTAATTAGTAAATGAGTTATAGCTTGAATACGCTGATAAATAAATACATAACAAGCTATTTTGTTTTGTTTTTAACTACTTTTTTATTACTAACACCTTGGGTTTTTTTAATAGACGCTGTAAGTAATTTATAGATAGCTTGATGCTGTTCATTTTCAAGCAGTTTTAAATGCTTTTTAATTGTTTTTTTATCGTTGCGTTTAGCAGGACCTGTTTGTGCTAAATACGGTGAAATATTCTGTACCTTATTTGCAGTTTCCAAAATAAGCGGTTTTAAAATATCAAATTCTACACCTTCAGACTCTGTAATCTCATGAGCCACCCGATATAATTGATTGGTAAAATTATTAACAAAAACCGCGGCTAAATGTAATGTTCTACGCTGATCACTATTCACCTTATGCGTTTTACAGCCCATACTTTTACCTAGCAATTTTAACAGAGGGGCATCTTTTTTGCCTATGGTTTCAATACAAATAGGAACCGTTTCCATGGCCACAGGAACGTTTTTAGAGAATGTTTGCAATGGATAAAAAACACCACGTCGGTTTTTCTTATCTATATCGTAAACACTAACACTTCCCGAGGTATGAACCACAAATCGGTTTTCGAAAGGGAGTTGTTCGGAAATATGCGAAATAGCATCATCACTAACAGCAATTATATATATATCGGCTGGCTTTAATTCCGATAAATTATCAATGGTCTCCACGTCACTTTGAAACATGGCTAATTTCCTAATATCCCTATTATACCATTGTACAACGGAAATAGTTTCTGCCTTAATAAACGCTTTATATAGATGGGTGGCCACATTTCCTGCGCCAATAATACTTACTGAAATCATAAGGCTAAAATACACATAATTATAAATAAACTTTATGCCGTTTTAGGATTAATTTTTCATCCTTTTCTAATTGCTTTATGGTTCTGATAACGGTTTCAACGCGTAAGCCTGTTAAGTCCGAAATTTGCTGTCGTGTTAATTTTACCTCATAAAGCTCGGTGGAATTTGCTGTTTCTTTAAAATGGTTTAATAAGGTTAAAATCCGATGTTCTGGAGGATGAATAGAAAGTTCTTGAATAATTTTCGCCTTATAAATCATGCGCTTACATAAAATCTTGGTGAGTTTTAAATGCACCTTTGGGTGGTTTTCTAATAACTCAAAGAACCGATCTTTAGGCAACATATAGATACTGCAATCTGTAATGCATTGTGCGCAAGCTGGATAATTAGAGTTTTGAAACAATGGTGGTTCTCCAAATGATTTTCCAGACTCAAAAAAACCTTGAATAAACGCTTTTCCATCTTCCGAATGATTAAACATTTTAAGTTTTCCTTGTTTTATTTGAAAATAAAAAAGAGCCTCCTCGTTTTCTCTAAAAACTACCTGACCTTTAGAATAGGTTTTGAGGGTTGCTTGATATTTCTCTAAAATGGCAATTGGAATCATGGTGATATGATTTGAATCATAATTAAACAAAGATAAGTTTTAGAATTTTGTTTCAACAAAAAAACACTATTATGAAATCTTTATATCAACAAGCCATTAAGGACTTTAATGAGAACTATATTCTCTACATTCCACTAACTATTATTTTACAAAGTTGTATTGGTTCTATTGCAGCCATGTATATTTTAATGAATAGTCCTAACGAAGCGTTTAAGTTTTTTGAACTAACTTTGTGCGTAGTTTTAGCCATGGGTTATAATGCTGTAATTTTTGCACAGCCTAAAATCAAAATTATTTTCCCTATTTTATTGGCAAGTATCACTATTAATATTCTGCTGATAATAATTAATGTTTATCAATTGTCATAACGCATAACATGAAAAAAAACATAGAAACCCGAGACGATGTCTTTCTTTTAGTCTCTTCATTTTACGATAAAGTTCGTGCTGACGAATTTTTAGGTCCTTTTTTTAATCGTGTGATTACGGATTGGGATGCACATATTGACCGATTGACAACTTTCTGGGAAACGAGTTTATTTATGACTCGGAAATTAGAAAAAAAATACTACGGAAACCCGCTTGAAGTTCATGTTCAAGTAGATAAGGAAAATAACCATGCTATTACCGAACATCATTTTGGCGCTTGGTTAAATTTATGGTTTGAAACCATAGATGAACATTTTGAAGGCGAGGTGGCTGAAAATGCCAAGCGTCGTGCTAGAAAAATGGGAAGTTTTATGTATTTAAATATCTTCCAAGCTAGACCATCAACAACTTAAGCTTTTTTACACTTTGTTAATTATATCCCGATAAAACATATCTATAAAAGTCTTGGTTTATTTGCTATTATTTATAAAACAAAACCTTAAATTTGCACAATTCAATTTTTGAGTCTCAAGTTATGCTAAATAAACTCGCTAAATTTCTATTTTCAACCCGATTAACGTCTGTATTATTTATTGCTTTTGCCGCCGCTATGGCAATTGGCACCTTTATGGATGCAGGGCAAGAAACATCTCCAACACCTTATAGCCGAAACCTGATTTACAATACGTGGTGGTTTGAAGGTATAATGTTAGTGTTCATAATTAATTTTATAGGAAATATTAAAAAATACCGCTTGTGGCGTTTAAATCAGTGGGCAACGCTTACGCTGCATTTGTCCTTTATTTTAATCATTTTAGGTGCTGGAATTACCAGATATATTGGTTTTGAAGGTATGATGGCTATTCGTGAAGGCGAAACAGAAAACTCGTTTCTTACCCAAAAAACCTACATCACAGCTTATATAGATGGCGATTATATGGTGGACGGTATGGCGCAGCGAAAAATTGTTGAAGAAGAAGTAGATTTTTCACCAAGATTGGAAAATGATTTTTCTTACGCTACGGATTATAATGGTCAAGATGTAAAATTTGAATTAGAAAAATACATTGGTGGTGCCGAGTTAGATGTGGTTCCAAATGAAACAGGTGATGAGTATTTAAAAATAGTGGAAGCAGGAAATGGTGCACCACATAATCACTTTTTAAAAGTAGGTGAAACACAAAGTTTACATAACGTACTTTTTTCTTTGAATAAATACCAAGAAGGTGCTGTAAATATTACTTATAAAGATGGGGAATTAAGCATTCAATCCCCTTTTGACGGTGAGTATATGACCATGGCCACGGGACAAACGGGGTTATTGGTAAAAGATAGCATACAGCCTCTAGTTTTAAGATCGCGTTACGTTATAGGCAATATGCAAATGGTATTTCCAAAACCTGTTGTTAGAGGTGATTTTGATGTAGTACAAAAATCTCAATTATTACGTGGCGATGAAAATGGTGTGGTTTTAAAAGTTACTTCAGCAGGCGAAACAAAACGGGTTAAACTATTAGGAGGTCAAGGCTATAGTAAACCTTTTGAGCAGGTAAAAATTGGCGGATTAGATATTGCTGTAAAGTATGGTTCTAAAGTATTGGAATTACCATTTAGTATTAAATTGAATGACTTTATTGCTGATAAATACCCTGGAACCGAGAAGAGTTATTCAGCTTTTGCAAGTGAAGTAACGATAATTGATAAAGAGGAAGGCGATTTTAATTATCGCATTTTTATGAATAATATTTTAGATCATCGCGGTTATCGCTTTTTCCAAGCAGGATTTGATCCAGATGAATTAGGAACAAAATTATCAGTAAATCATGATATGTTAGGTACATGGGTGACCTACATAGGTTACATGTTATTATATTTAGGATTAATGGCTATATTATTTGATAAAAACACGCGTTTTGGCGATTTAGAAAGAAAACTAACAGCCATTAAAAATAAGAAGCGAAATAGATTAAAAACCAAAGTTGCCAGTATTTTAATGTTAGCATTCACGTTAACTAGTTTTGCGCAAGTGCACACACCTGATGATGGTCATGGTCATAATAATAGCAGACCAACCAAGGCACAAATTGATTCGGTGTTAGCTGTAAATATCACACCAAAAGAACATGCTGATAAGTTTGGCCATTTGGTGATTCAAGATATTGGTGGACGAATGATGCCTGTAAATACATTTGCGTCAGAAATGCTTCGGAAGTTAAGTAAACACGATACTTATGAAGATTTTGATGCCAATCAAGTATTCTTATCTATTCAGGAAAGTCCATTGCTTTGGTACAATGTACCTATTATATATTTAAAGCGTCAAAAAGCAGATTCTATTAGAAGTCTAATAGGCGTACCAAAAGATCAAGAGTATGTTCCTCTTGTAGATTTCTTCACCCCTGAAGGAAATTACAAATTAGCGCCTTATCTGGAAGAAGTTTACAAAGCTCAAATTCCTAATGGGCATCAAAAAGAATTTAAAGAAACTGATCAACGTGTAAATTTACTATATAACACTATAGATGGTTATGCCTTGCGTATTTTCCCGATTCCTGATGATGAAAATAATAAATGGATATCGTCTGTGGAATTTAGACGTGATGGACATCGTGAAAACATTAAAGATTCACTTTACGGAAATTTCATCAACAATGGGTTTAGCGCGTATTTAATGACATTGAATTTGGCTAAAAAATCTGGCGATTATACAAAAGTTAATGAAATTTTAGAATCTTTTACTAAAACACAGAAAAAGTATGGAAGCGATGTGATGCTTTCAGATGAAAAAGTAAAGACCGAGATTCTTTACAACCATTATGATATTTTTAAGAATTTGTTTAGCTGGTATATGTATGCGTCAGCGTTGATGTTTATTATCTTAATAGTTCAGATTTTTAGAGATAATAATAGAACCATTGCTAAAGTAGTAACCCTTTTCAAGGTTGTCATTCTTTTACTCTTTATATTACACACATTAGGTTTAGCAGTACGTTGGTATATTTCCGGCCATGCACCTTGGAGTGATTCTTACGAATCCATGATTTATGTTGCTTGGGCAACCATGTTTTTCGGATTAGCATTCGGAAAACGAAGCGATTTAACCATTGCAGCAACAGCATTTGTAACGGCCATCATATTAATGGTGGCACATTGGAATTGGATGGATCCAGCTATCGCGAACTTACAGCCAGTTTTAGATAGTTATTGGTTAATGATTCACGTGTCCATCATTGTGGCAAGTTATGGACCATTTGCACTTGGTTTAATATTAGGAATTGTAGTCTTATTTTTAATGATATTCACCACAAAAGACAATAAAGATAAATTACTAATTAATATTAAAGAATTAACCATTATTAATGAAATGGCACTCACCGTTGGTCTAGTGTTATTAACCATTGGTAACTTTTTAGGTGGTATGTGGGCCAATGAAAGTTGGGGTCGCTATTGGGGATGGGATCCAAAAGAAACGTGGGCTTTAATTAGTATTATGGTTTACGCCTTTGTTATTCACATGCGTTTAGTTCCTGGATTACGTAGTCGATTTGGATTTAATTTCGCGTCTATTATTGCGTTCTCCAGTATTATGATGACCTATTTTGGTGTGAATTTTTATCTAGCAGGTTTACATTCTTACGCAAGTGGTGATCAGATTGTAAGTGTGAAGTTTATTGCAATAGCGTTTGGTATTGTTGCGGTAATTGGATTACTAGCCTACAGAAAACATGTTAAATTTTACAAAAAATAATCTTAATTAGGTTATGAAGTTGCTAAAAGAATTCAAAGAGTTTGCCGTAAAAGGCAACATGATGGACATGGCCATCGGTATCATAATTGGTGCCGCATTTAATAAATTGGTAGATGTTTTAGTGAAACAAGTATTTCTACCACCATTGTCTTTGCTAGTTGAAGGTGTTAACCTGTCTGATAAGCGTATTATTTTGCGTCATGAAGTTTTAAACGATGCTGGTAAAACTATTGCCGATGAAGTAGCTATAGGATATGGTGCCTTTAGTGAAGCCTTTTTAGATTTCTTAATCGTAGGTTTCACTATTTTTATAATCGTAAAGTTTCTGAATAGATTGCGTAATAAATCTCAAGACCCTAAAAACAAAACCGTTTCTACGCCTAAAGATATTGAGTTACTCACTAAATTGACTGATTTAATGGAGGAACAGAATACACTAATGAAAAAATCTAAATAGGAGGTAGGTCTTATAATTTAATAAGATCCTTATCCATATTCAAATCGTCCAACATATCTTGTGTAAATTTGTAATGACCACGACGCGTGATAATTCTAAAACGATGATCTTTCATTCGCGTTAAAACATCTAAAAAACGCCATTTTGATTTTAATAAAATTTGTTCTTCAGATTTTAAGCTAATTTCAAAATAGTGCTTTCTTCCTGCTTTTTCTGCAACTATATTAGGTGTGATTGTGACATCTGAACCTTTTTTATGATATGATTTTGGAGATTCATACCCTTCCATATCGGCTTTGATGTTGTCATAACCTAAATTCTCTAAATAGGTTAAAGATTCTTTTAAAAACGCGGTGCTTTCTTGTAGTTCTGTTGAAGTCATAATCCCAAATATAGTAAAAATTTTGATGTAAATTTTTAAAAATATGTTAAAAGCCTGATAATCAATATGATATTTTATTTGTGTTCTATTTTTACTTGAATTTATAATAAGAAACGCAAAAAATGCCTAGCTCATTTTACCCTATTACGTGTAGATTATTTGTAATTTAGTTGTTCAAAAATTTAAGTTATGAAACTTTCAAAATTCGGTATTAATACCATTTGCACGCATGTTGGAGAAATTGAAGATAAACAGTTTAAAGGCGCTGTATCACCCATCTATGTTTCTACATCCTATGCGTTTGATGATGTTGATGTAAAACGCTACCCAAGGTATTTTAATACGCCCAATCAGGAACATTTATCTAAAAAAATTGCGGCATTAGAGCACACGGAATCGGCTTTAATTTTTGGTTCAGGGATGGCAGCTTTAAGTGCGCTTTTTTTAACATTTTTAAAATCTGGTGATCATTTAGTGGTTCAAAACACGTTATATGGAGGTACAAGCCATTTTATACGTGAAGAGTTTCCTAAGTTTGGAATTGAATTCACGTTTACGGACGGTTATGAGGTGGCAGATTTTGAAACTGCTATTCAACCTAATACGAAATTAATTCACATTGAAACACCTTCAAATCCGCTACTTACAATAACCGATATTAAAGGTGTTGCTAAATTAGGGAAGGCTCATAATATTCTAACCAGTATTGATAATACTTTTGCAAGTCCAATTAACCAAAACCCAATTGATTTTGGGATTGATATTATCATGCATTCCGCAACGAAATATTTAGGCGGTCATAGTGATATATTGGCGGGTGCTTTAGCCGCTTCTGATGAATTGATAGGTCAAATCTGGCATGTAGCTAAAAACTTTGGAGGAAATTTAAGCGATTATACCGTTTGGATGTTAGAACGTAGCTTGAAAACATTGGCGTTGCGTGTTAAGGCACAAACTAAAAATGCGAACAAAATTGCCAAATATTTAGAGAAGCATCCCGATGTAAAGGCCGTTTACTATCCAGGACTTAAATCCCATCCGCAATATAAATTGGCTAAAGCACAAATGCATGGATTTGGTGCTATGATGTCTTTTGAGTTACAAGACGGTCTGGAGGCATTACAATTTCAGAAACACCTTCAGCTTATTAAATCTTCCATGAGTTTAGCGGGTGTTGAGAGTACGGTTTTATCGCCCTATTTAACATCACATGGGTTATTAACACAAGAGGAACGCGATGCTATTGGTATTTGCAATCAATTAATCCGGTTTTCTGTGGGTATCGAATCAAAAAAGGATTTAGTGGCTGATATTAATCAAGCTATAAAAAAAACAAAAACTAAATAGGTATGAAACTAGATATTTTGGCCTTTGGTGCCCATCCCGACGACGTAGAGCTAGGTTGTGGTGGCACAATAGCAAAGGAAATAGCTAATGGTAAAAAAGTTGGAATAATTGATTTAACACGTGGTGAATTAGGAACTCGAGGAACCGCAGAAACACGCGATGCCGAAGCGGCTGAAGCTGGACGAATTTTAGGTATAGCTATTCGTGAAAATTTAGGCTTTGCTGATGGATTTTTTGTTAACGATAAAAGCCATCAATTAGAAATAATAAAAATGATACGGAAATACCAACCGGAAATGGTTTTATGCAATGCTATTGATGATAGACATATTGATCATGGGAAGGGGAGTGATGTGGTAAGCAATGCCTGTTTTTTGAGCGGATTACTTAAAATTGAAACCACCTTATCGGACACCAATACACCACAAAAGCCTTGGCGGCCAAAACTGGTATTTCATTATATCCAATGGAAATACCTTGAACCAGATTTTGTAGTGGATATTTCCGGATTTATGGAAAAAAAATTAGCGGCGGTTTACGCCTATAAAACCCAGTTTTTTGACCCTAAAAGTAAAGAGCCTGAAACACCTATTTCAAGCAAGAACTTTACTGATAGTGTGGACTATAGGGCACGCGATTTAGGACGAATTGTGGGTGTTAATTACGCTGAAGGTTTTACAGTAGAACGGTACCCAGCAATTAATAGTTTGTTTGATTTGAAATAATTTTTCAAAAATACTTTGCAGGAAATAGGAATTAAATTATCTTTGCAGACCTATTAAAATGGTGGTTGTAGCTCAGCTGGTTAGAGCATTGGTTTGTGGTACCAAGGGTCGCGGGTTCGAATCCCGTCTTCCACCCAAAATTATAAAGCCTTTCAGAATCTCTGAAAGGCTTTTTTTGTATATAAGGTTTGCTGTTTTTAGTGTACAACTAATTGTTTAACAGTAAATTAACGAGGTGTTTAAACATAAAAAAGCCTTTTAGTTTATGTCTAAAAGGCTTTTTTATGTTTAATTGACAAGAAGTTATTCTTTTATTTTATCAACTATAATTCTGTTTTCGCGGTTTGCTAGTTCCCACGCCGTATAAAATACCAAACGTGTTCTATTTTCTAACAAATCATAACGGATTTTGTCTGGCGTATCACTTGGTCGGTGATAATCATCATGTGTTCCATTAAAATAGAAAATAACAGGAATATTATTTTTAGCAAAGTTATAATGATCAGAGCGGTAATAAAATCTATTTGGATCATTATCATCATTGTATTTATAATCTAATTCAATGTTCATATATGTTTTATTAACTTCTTCCGAAATATCATGTAACTCTTGACTTAATTTATCACTACCAATTAAGTAAATATAGTTGTCTGCTCCTTCCGTACGTTTCGGATCTGTACGACCAATCATATCTATATTTAAATTTGCGACAGTATTTGCCAACGGAAAAATAGGATCTGTATCTGTATAGTAACGGGAACCTAAAAGTCCTTTTTCTTCAGCTGTAACGTGCAAAAATAAAATTGAACGTTTTGGTCTATGTCCATTTTTTACAGCAGTTTTAAAGGCTTCAGCAATTTCAATGATAGCAACAGTACCTGAACCATCATCATCGGCACCATTAAAAATTTCTCCATCCTCAATACCCATGTGGTCTAAATGTGCTGAAAGTACAATAACTTCATCTGGTTTTTCAGAACCTTTAATAAATGCCGCAACGTTTTCAGATATAAACTCATTGGATGCATTTATATATTCTAGATTCATTGGAACCGTTAATGTTTCTGTTTTAGTAGCTGTTTCTATAGTTGGCATGATAGCTTTCGCTAAATCTGTATTTATTAAAAAATAGAACATGTCATCTGCATTACCACGTAAAGACATTCTTCCACTAGAGCCACCAAATCGTTGCGCAGCCATGTCATAAATTTCAGGATAATAAAACAAAACTGCAGCAGCGCCACGCTCTTTAGCAGCATCACGTTTGGCCGCATATTCTTGTCTAAAATTTGACCACTTTGAACTTTCATCAGATCCGCTTATTACATAGTTGCCATCAGCTTTTTTAGGTTCACCAGATCGGATTAAAACCACTTTACCTTTAACAGCTAGATTATTGTAGCTGTTGTAATTTTCATCATCAATGCCATAATCAGCAAAAACAATATCCGTCACGGTAAGGCTTCCATTTTTAGATGTTGAAGCAGAAACGAAATCGTCTATCATTTTATAAGATTTTCCATTAACGGTTAGGTTAACTTTAGGCGCTTCCATAACTTCTAGCGGTACATCTTGAAAATAATTCCCGTCCGCTTTTGCTGCAGGAACATCCATAGTAATGTATTGTTGCTTTAAATATTCCACCGCCATTTTTTGTCCTTTTTCACCTGTAAGTCTACCTTCAAATTCATCAGAGGCATAGGTGTATAACATTTCTTTTAGCTCGGCAGATGTTATGGTATTAGCATATTCCATAGGATTAGCAATCTCGGTAGCTTTTGTAGCTGTTTGCTTTTCCTGTGTTGATCCACAACTAAATGCTAAAAGCGTAGCACTTAGAATAAAAACTGATTTTCTCATAAATTATAAGTAAGTGATGTTAATAAATAACTTTTGTGTTAAAGACAATATTACGAAATAACCTATCATTTCAAAGAAATGCGCATTTACATTTAACAAACTTTAACAAGCTATTAAATATCCTCGTTATGAATTAATTTATGTTCTTTATTAGCTAAATACCATGCCGTACTAAATATGAGTCGTGCGCGTGTAGCCAATAAATCATATTCAATTTTATCTGGTGTATCTGTAGCTTGATGATAATCGTCATGCTCACCATTGAAATAAAATATGACAGGAATATTTTCTTGAGCAAATTTATAATGATCAGACCTATAATAATAACGGTTATGATCATCTTCATCATTGTAGGTGTAGTCTAAATCTAAATGGAAATAGGTGTCATTTATTTTTTCAGAAATAAAATGAAGCTCTTTACTAATTCTGTCTGCGCCAATTACATAGAGATAGTTGGGATTGTCCTCATGTTTTTTATCTATACGACCAATCATATCAATATTTAAATCGACCATGGTTTTATTTAAGTCAAAAATAGGATTCTCTATATAGTATCTTGAGCCATATAAACCTAGCTCTTCGCCGGTTAGATGTAAAAATAAAATGCTGCGTTTTGGCATAAAACCTTCCAGTGCTGCTAATTGGAAAGCTTGGGCCATTTCCATTAAAGCTGTTGTTCCAGACCCATTATCATCAGCTCCATTAAAAATCTGATCATCTTCAATTCCTAAATGGTCCAAATGTGCAGAAATAATAACAACTTCATCGGGCTTTTCGGAGCCTTTGATGTAGGCCAAAACATTTTCTGTGGATTTGATGTTGTCCGGTAAAAAAGCCTTTGAAATCTCTTGATAATATAAAGAATCTTTTATTGGCGAATAAATGTTTTGAGATTGGTAGTATTCTTTCAGAAAATTGGCTGCTTTTTTCTGTCCAAGTTCTCCTGTTTTTCGTCCTTGAAAATCATTGGAAGCATAAGCTATAAGATGCGTTTTTAATTCGTTAGCGGTTATTGTATTAGCAAAACGCATAACGGTTGCACTATCCGTGAGTTGAATATTGTTTTTTATGTTTTCAATTTTAGTTGAATAACGAGTTGTGGCACAAGAACCAACTAATGTAAGTGCCGAAGCAATAACAAATCCTTTCATTTATAGCTATTTAGCCTATAAATAAAACAAAAAAAAAGATAATACCGAAGTATTATCTTTCTAAACTGTGGGAAATTATAATAATTATATTTATAAGTCAATATCTTCTCCATCCACATCTTCAAATTCAACACCTTCCAAATCGATATCTTCCAAATCCATATCTTCCAAATCCATATCTTCCATGTCCTCGATATCCAAATCCTCTAAAACCTCTATAGCTTCTTCTTCAGATTGTTGTTCTGTAAGTTCTAATTGTTCTGTATTACCAACTTCCGATGTATCAAAAATAGCCTTGTAAATAGAAATGGATAAAGCAATAATAGTTAGGAGGAAGGCCAATTTTATGGTGTGTTTGGGTTTGTTTTTTTTATTGGACAAATAGAAGCCAATTAAACCCAAAACAAGTGCAAGTATAGCAGGAATAAATGCCAAGTTTGAAACTGGTAGAACGGATAGAATAACAGCAAAAGCCGCTGAAATTAAACTTAAAATTATAATTAGTATTCTCATGTTATTTTAATTTTTTAATCCCGTAGCAGATTTTATTTTTAATTCACCATTACCAACGGCTATTTTAAATTTAGCGTAAACAGGTACTTTATTAGCATCCGCGGTTAACCACAATAAATTATCATTAGAGCCTTTTAAAACCGAACTATTGTTAACAGAAATTCCTAGTTTGTAACACGTTTTTTTACCAATGGCGGTATTAATCGTTTCGGTTCCTAAATACACCACTGAAATTTTAAATTCTTTATTATCAAAAATTACAGTTAAAGGAAAGTTTTTGCCTGTTGTTGCTTGCTCTAAATTTAAATTACGCATTTTGTATATAGTGGTTACAATATCATTGGTGGAGCTACCTATATTTATGCTTTTCTTTTCTTCCCAAATAGTCCCATCACCACGTCGTTTTTTCTTGATGCTTTCAACTGTATTTGTTTTATTTTTAAATTTATACTGCATTGCTTTGTAATAACCACCTTCGTTAATATCACGCTTATGTAAATAAGGTGTTAAGGTTTTAGGACTTACGTAGCTTTCGTATAAATCACGAATTTTAAAAAAATTATCCCATTTGCTATAAGTGGTTGCTGTTGTTTTTAAACGCAATAGCGTAACTTTTGATGTCTTTACAAGGCTAGTCTCCATGGTTACTTCAGCTAAATCGGTCATAATGCCAGACATGTTGTAAGCTGCAGTAAACTTTAAGCTTTCGTTCATTGAAACGGCTGTATTTTGTGAATAGCCGACAGACGCAACAAAAAGACTTAAAATGAAAAAATATTTAAACATATAATTTTTAGTTTTTAGTATAACGAAGGTAATAACATTTATTGTGCCGAAAGTAAAATGTTAGAAAAAAAGTATAATCAGATTTGGTAGAACCTAATTGTTAAAGTTTTCATAATTACATTATTATCTGAATGTTAGCGTTTTGATTTCAATATTGCCGAAAAATAATTGTGGATAAACATGAAATAATCGACAAAACGCTTGTTTTTTTCGTTTAATTGCATAAATTTGTGATATTAAACCCCAAAACCTATAACATGAAATCTAAAATTACTTTGTTTTGTTTAACCTGTCTATTAATGACAGGCATTGCATCTGGCCAGAATAAGGATGCACCTAAAAGTATTATCAGTCAAGATGTTGGTATTTCTAAATACCATGACAGAAAGGAACTGGAGCAGATGCAAAAAGGTGTTTTGTTAGGACTGTATAATGAGCGAATTGAAATTATTATTAAAATTCTACCTTATATAGCATTTGCAACAAAGCCTGGCGTTACCATGTCTACCTTTGGTATTCCAGATACGAAAGACAATAGAACTGCTTTAGATACTCAAATAGACGCTACTAGGGATTACTTTTTAAGTACTATGGATTTTCAGAATAAAATTCTACCCTATTCGGACAGATCTAATTTAATAGCGGCGATTTTGTTTTATGAAGAAACTTTAAAATCTTTACATATATATAGCGAAAATAATAGATTTTAATATAGGCTATTTTAAAGCGGTATTATAATCTAGATTGCTATTATCAAAGCAAAGCTAATTAAGCGCATATTTTCTCGAACAAATTTTCTGTTAGACAATAACTATATTATTAATAAATGTTAGTTTTTAAAACAGTATCATATTTGTAGGAAAAAACCTCAAGAACATGTTCATTTGTGCATTTTGTCGTTATTATTTGTGTTTAGTGGAATTTATTTATATGTTTGGTATATAATAAAAAGAATATTTATGATTAATAAATAACTATTTTAACTATGAAAAATTTGCCCCAACTCTTATGCATTTTTTTATTAGTGTTTTCCAATTCCTACTCCCAACAAGAGAAAGGTATTATTGGCACTGATAACTGGTTAAATTCTTGGACAGAATTTAAACCAGATTTAAATGAATATGGTGAAGCCACCGAGATTTTAACCGGAACCATTTCAGCTGATACAAAGCTTAGCAAAAAAAACACCTACATGTTGTTAGGTAATGTTTTTGTTACCAATAACGCTACTTTATTTATTGAGCCTGGAACAGTTATAATAGGAGACTTTAAATCCAGTGGTGCTTTAATTATTACTAAAGGTGCTACAATAATTGCTGATGGTTTGGAAACCGATCCTATTGTTTTTACTTCTAATAGAAGTGTGAAAAAAGCAGGCGATTGGGGAGGAATCATTATTCTAGGCGATGCACCAATTAATAAATTTGGTAATGGATCTTCCGTAAATTACGATTTTAAATCAGCCTCTTATGACCATGTTAGCTATGGTGGAGAAAATACTGAAAGCAATTCCGGTATTTTGCGCTATGTACGAATTGAATATGCTGGTAAAAAGTTAAAGAGCGGTGAGAATTTTAATGCCTTATTGTTGGCAGGTGTGGGAAGCCAAACTATTTTAGAAAATATTATGGTTAGTTTTTCAGCGGGTAATTCCTTCGATGTGTATGGCGGGCAAGTTAATATAAGTGAAGCTGTATCTTATAAATCTGAAAAAATAGATTATAACTTTAATTATGGAGCTCAAAGTAATTTATACAATTCATTAGCTGTTAGGTCATCTTACGTTTCTAGTCCAGATGGATCTAGATGCCTAAACGTGGCATCCTTTAAAGATGATAAATCAGAAATCGATTTTTCTAAAAAGCAAACTTCAGTACTTGCAACAAACCTAACATTTATCAACGCTAGTAATAATTTGAAATCTGAAATCGAATTAGGCTTGGTTAAAGAAGCTATTTTTATTGATGAGTTGGCCGAACTAGATATGAATAAAAGTGTCATCTCTGGATTTAATCCAGCTGTGCTTTTAGCAAATAAGATGAAAATTAACAGTGAAACTTTAGACAGGATAAAATTTACTGAAATGTATTTCAATAACTGTAATGGAAATATTTTCACGGAATATAAATCTAATAATGAAGATTTAGAGAGTTGGTATGGAAATAGCAGTTTCTTTAATGTGTATTCAAAAGGATTGGATTCTGAAACCTTTATTGATTTACAAAATTCTAGAAGGCCAGATTTTAGACTGCGAATAAATAAAATTATAGCATCCAATGATGATTAGAAATTTAGTTTATTTATGAATCTTCTTTAGAAGGTTCATTTTTATTAATCCTAAATTATTTTAAGCCCCTCAAACGTGCAAACACAGTGTTATATAAATCATTGTTTTTGTACCGACTACCAATAAATAAAGCGTATGGATAAAACTACTTTTGTAAAAAATTCCTTTTTTGTAATGTGTTTTTTTGTTCTAACCATAAGTCAGAACATAATGGCACAGATAGCTATAGGTGTTCCAAATATTGGATTTACCCAAGCTTGTGCAAATGAATCTTTTAATACGTTTAATGTTACCTTTAGTTTTTCTCCAGAAGCAGGATTAAATCCGTCTAATCAATTTATAATTGAGCTATCTGATGCAACTGGTAGTTTTGCTAGTGCCACAACTGTGGCTACTTCAACAGCAGGAGCCATTACAACTTCACCCGCAACTTTAAGCTTTGGTTTGCCAACTATTACATCAGGTGAATCATATAGGTTGCGCGTTAAAAGTACTGCACCGGCTGCTACAAGCTCTGGATCATCAACATTTGCCGCCTATTACAAAATTCAAGACACACCGTTTTCAATCAATAATTTAATTCCAATAGCAACTTATTGCGCTGGAGGAAGTTATGTTTTAACAATAGATAACCCTGGAACTGGAATAAACGATTCCCCATTAAATTATCCATCACTAACCTATAAATGGTACAGAACAACAGGTCCTTCAACTTCCGTTTTTGTGGCAGATGGTGAAACTTTAACCGTTAGTTCACCGGGAACATATTTTGTGGAAACTAATTATGGGACATGTACTTCAGACTCCTATTCTAATCGTGTAACAGTTTCAGAATCTACATCGGGCTCAACAATGGCGGTTCTTTCTAGTTTAGGAAATCCATTTTGCCCAAGTGGCGGACCAACCACTTTAACCACAACTGAAGGGAATGGTTACCAGTGGTTTTTAGATGGCGAAGTTATTTCTGGAGCAACTAATCAAACTTTTGAAACGACATCGTCTGGAACGTATTCTGTAAGTATTGATTTAGGGAGCTGTACAACAACTGCATTTATTGATTTAGAAAGTGACGGCTTTACAAGTAGTATTAATGTGGACGAGATAAATGTGATGGATGCTAATGATACATTATATGTAGAAGTTACAAGCTCTGCTAATAGTCCAGAATATCAGTGGTTTTTAAATAATACCCTTATTCCTGGTGCCAATGGAAACACCTATGATGCATCGGAATATGGTGATTACCAAGTTGTTATTAGCCAAACAACAGGTTGTCTAGTTTCCAATGAATTTTCATTTGTAATTGAAGCACCTATAGATCCATTCCCTAGTGTTGAAAAAATTCCAAATGTTATAAGTCCCAACGGCGATGGCATCAACGATACATGGATTATTCCAAACGAATATGTAAGTGGAACAAATACCGAAGTAATCATAATGGATTCCTACGGAAAGGTTTCTCTAAAAACCACCGATTATCAAAATAATTGGCCAGAAAACGAAATTAACTTTAATAGTGTAAACCCTGTTTATTACTACGTGATTACCACAACAGATAATAAAACAAAAAAAGGTTCAATAACCATTATAAAATAAATGAGAGCATTTTTACTAATAATAGCTTTAACCGTGTGTTCAACACAACTTTCTTTCTCTCAAGAGGACGGTGTTGTGTCGTTAGCTATTCCTGTAAGAAGTTCCTTAAAGTTTAATAGATATTTAACCAATCCAACCTTTAGTTTTGTAAGAGAACAAAACACGTATATCAATATAACCAATAAAAGAGAGTGGATTCAATTTGAAGATGCACCCGTAACGTATTTAGTAAATTATTCAGGACGTTATAGTGAAAACATGGGAGTAGGTGTTGGTTTATTTCAACAAAATCATGGTGTATTAACAACCTTTGGAGGTATTGTTAACTTGGCCTATAATGCCCAGCTACAAACAGATAGTAATTTAACTTTTGGATTGAATCTTGGTTTTTATACCAGTAGTATAAACGAAGGAAGCGTTGTTTTAAACGAACCAGACCCTTCATTAGATAATATTTCTAAAAATTCAATTTTTACCGTCAGTCCCGGAATTAATTACGGATTGGTATTTTTTGATCTAGGTGTGTCTGTAAACAACTTAGTACAATATAATTTAAAATCTTCCGAATTACTAAAAGAAGATCCACAACGAAGCATTCAGGCGCATGTTATGTATACAGGTTATATGTATAGTCGCGGTTTCTTTGATGAAAGTAAATTTTCAGCTTTAGTTAAATCCGAATTTAAAACAGATCAAATTATTTTCTCAGGTGTTGCTATGTTAATGGTTCCAAAAGGGATATGGGCGCAGCTGGGCTATAATACCGTTTATGGCGTAATGGGAGGTGTTGGTATGAATATTACGGAACAAATTTCAATAGAATATAATTACGAAAAGGCTATGGGCGATTTATCAACCTTTGGTTCATCCCATGAATTTACCTTGGCTTATAAATTTAATACGAGAAATCGATTTAAATATAGTGGTGACGATAGAGAACAAGCACTCCTTATTAAAAAACAGAAAAAACGTACGCTTGCTTCGGCTAGTAGTACATCCAAATTAGATGCTGATGCTAAAGCGGAACGAGCAGAACAAAAAGCATTGGAATTAGAAGAAAAAAGATTAGCTATAGAAGCTAGAGCTCTTGCACGTGAAGAAGCTAAAGAAGAAGCTAGAATAGAACGCGAAGCGAAAGCTGCGGCTTTGGCAGAATCTCAAGTCGAAGACGAAAACCAAGCGCAAGCAGCCGAAGCAACGGCTCAAGCACAAGCAGCCGAGGAAGCAAGATTAGCAGCCGAAGCAGCAGCCCAAGCACAAGCAGCCGAGGAAGCAAGATTAGCGGCCGAAGCAGCAGCCCAAGCGCAAGCAGCAGAAGAAGCAAGATTAGCAGCCGAAGCAACTGCTCAAGCACAAGCAGCCGAGGAAGCAAGATTAGCAGCCGAAGCAACGGCCCAAGCACAAGCAGCAGAAGAAGCAAGATTAGCAGCCGAAGCAACGGCTCAAGCACAAGCAGCCGAGGAAGCAAGATTAGCGGCCGAAGCAGCAGCCCAAGCCCAAGCAGCAGAAGAAGCAAGATTAGCAGCCGAAGCAACGGCTCAAGCACAAGCAGCAGAAGAAGCAAGATTAGCGGCCGAAGCAGCAGCCGAAGCACAAGCAGCCGAGGAAGCAAGATTAGCAGCCGAAGCAGCAGCCCAAGCCCAAGCAGCCGAGGAAGCAAGATTAGCAGCCGAAGCAGCAGCCCAAGCCCAAGCAGCAGAAGAAGCAAGATTAGCAGCCGAAGCAGCGGCTCAAGCACAAGCAGCCGAGGAAGCAAGATTAGCAGCCGAAGCAGCGGCTCAAGCACAAGTAGCCGAGGAAGCAAGATTAGCAGCCGAAGCAACTGCTCAAGCACAAGCAGCGCAATCACGGGTCATAGAAACGGATGTTGCTATAACTCAAAAAGATGATTTAGCTAAATCCATGTACGCAATTACCGAGTCAACAAAAGACTCTGAAAAAGAACAAGAAATTTTATTAGTGCGATTAAACGAAGTTGTTATTTCTAAAAATAAGGATCTGAAAGATCTTAAAGAAGAAAATGATTTAAGTGAACAAGGAATTTATATGGAACCTAAACCATTTAAGAGTATTTCAGCGGAAAACAGAGCAATGGAAGCTATCAAATCGGATTTAGATATTATAATAAATAAGCGTAACGAAGATATTAAGAATTTAGAAAATCTATATATACAACGCATCCAAAAAGGTTCAAATAAAAATGATGAAACCACTAAATATTATTTAGAAACTATTCGTGGTTTAAAAGCGGATCAAGCAGAAGCTGAACGAACCAGAGCTAGTTTAGTGTCAACATTAGAATCTATAAAATTAGCAACAGAAATTGAAAGAAAACGTCGAATTAAACGTGCGCTATACGATAATGAAAAGGATAGGTATAATAAAGATATGGCGACGCTTGAAAGAATTAAAAACAGCACCCCATTAAGTACGGTTCCTTTAACGGCAGAAGATTTTGATTCTGGTGAGAAGCAGAGCAGTAATGTGCAAATTTTAAAAGGTGTTCAGAATGTTGATAACGGTTACTATATGATAGTTGCCGTGCATAAAAATGTTAGTGAACGAGATGCTTTTTTAGAAAAAGCTATCGCTGCCGGACAATCAAACATTAATTTCTTTTTTGATGTAAATTCGAGTAAGTACTTTATTTACTATCAAAAATTTGATTATGTAGAAGAGGCTATGAGAGCCCTAGAAACTAAAGGAAATAAACCCTATAACCAAGAAATGTCTGTAGTTAAGATAGAAGATTAAAAATAGAGTGCCCCATTTGCTCTTTTTAATGCCCCTTAAAAAGATTGAATGTTTATATAAACAAAGATATCATGAAAAAACCTACTTTTTTTAAGATTAGCATTGTTGTAATCATACTTTTTATGAGTTTACAATCAATTGCTCAAAACTTCGTGCCCTTCACACCAAGATTTAACAGTGACTTAAAAGGCGATATTCGTCTCATTGGAAATAATATCTTAGGGCCAAGCAATAATCCATTTAACAATACATCTGTATACAACCATAATGTTGATATGCGCTATATTGATATTGATGGAGATCCATCCACTTTTAACTCTACGAGTGCCGATTTAGAAATACCAAACCCAAACTGCTATAGAATTGTCCATGCAGGTTTATATTGGGGAGCTGTTACTAATGGAAGCGACCCAATAACCAATGTCAAGTTTAAAGGACCCACTGGCGGTTATAATGATGTGGTAGGTACGGTTATTTATGAAGCCAACGGTGTTGAAACCGGAAATAGTTTTCCATATTCCTGTTATGCAGATGTTACTTCAATCGTTACTGGTTTGGCTAACGATTTAGGTACTTATACCGTAGGGAACGTGTCAACATTACAAGGAGAAACCTCTAATTTTAATCCTTATAATGGAACTGGTTTATCCGCAGGGTGGTCGCTATTTATCGTTTTTGAAGATCCAACCTTGCCAGGAAAATCTATCACCAGTTTTGATGGTTTTAGTTCAATTAATAGTTCTGTTAATGTGGATATTCCAGTATCAGGATTCCGAACCGTTCCGGCACCAGTTCCTGTAAGAGCAAACTTTGCTTTTGCGGCGCTAGAAGGGGATAGCCCTATTCAGAATGACAGATTAATTCTTAATGGTGTTACGATGTCTGCGGTAGATAGACCAGCAAATAACTTTTTTAATTCCACTGTAACTCAATTGAGTGCCTTACCTGTTAATAACAGAGTCCCTAACAGTGCAAATACTTTAGGTTTTGATACAGGTATTATGGTAATTCCTAACCCAGGAAATACCGTCATTGGTAATGGAGATACAACTGCTACTATTAGGTTAGAAAGTAATCAAGATCAGTATTTTGCTTACTTCTGTGCTTTTGCTGTCGAAATTATTGAACCAAGAATCGTATTAACCAAAATAGTAGAAGATGATTTTGGAGTCAATATTGGTGGTCAAACAGTGGGTTTAGGAACTTCATTAAATTATGTAATTGGTTTTAATAATACAGGTAATGATGATGCCGACAACTTAACCATAAGAGACGTGCTTCCTGTTAATGTTATTTTTAACTATCCGGCAGATCTAGGTGTTTTACCACCGGGCGTTACCGTACAAAGTTATAATCCAGCAACAAGAGAGCTTATTTTTAGCGTTGATAATTCTATTGTAGAGCAAGGAGATCCTGTTACTGAAATTAGAATCCATGTACAAGTAGTAGAAAGTTGTGATAGTTTAGCAGATGCCTGCTCGAACATTATAAACAATCAAGCCTTTGCTACCTACGGAGGTATTGAAAATCCGAATTTTATTATTTCAGACGATCCAAGTTTAAACACTAATACAGGTTGTTTAATTATACCGCAAGCAACGAACTTTTTAGCAGATTTGGACTGTGAATTTATAGAAAATGTCATTTTATGTGGAGACACAGTTCAACTAACAGCCGGAAATGGCTATGATTCCTATTCTTGGTCCACCAGTCCAACAGGCACACCGGTAATTGGAACAACGCAATCCATAACCGTGGCTGCAACAGGTACTTATTACGTTTATAATACAGCTATAGCACCCTGTCAATCCATTACCCAAACGTTTGTGGTTACTAATTATGGAGGTACTACTTTAACAAACCCAGTTATTCCGTTTGCCGATGAAGTTGTAACCTGTCCAAATGACGGAAAATTATTACCAAATATATTTTTGTGTGGTGCTAATGATTTCACTTTAATTGAAACCCAAATTACAGATGCATCATCAATAATATGGGAACAATTAGATGAGGGGAGCTGTACGCCAGTTGTCAACGCAGATTGTGCAAATGAAGATGGGGCTTGTACTTGGAATCAAGTAGGAACCGGTTCAAATTTTAATGCGAATACTTCTGGGCAATTTCGATTAACGATTAATTATGAAGGTGGTTGTTTTAATCAGTTTTATTTTAATGTGTATCAAAATGTTTTAAACCCAACCGTAACGAGTAATGATATTATCTGTACAACGCCGGGACAAATAACCGTTGGAGGTGTACCAAATGGTTACGAATATAGCATTGATGGCGTTACATACCAAGCAAGTAATGTTTTCCCTATTACTGTGGCGGGAACTTATACGATTTTCATCCGACAGATAGGCGCTTCAACAAATCCATGTGTTTTTACAGTTCCAGATGTTCAAATTAGAGCGCGTGATTTCACTGTGTCTTTAACAGTAGCACAACCACTTTGCTATGGCGATAGAGGTAGTATTACGTTGGCAGCCAATGATGTGCGACCACAATATTTCTTTTCAATTTATGACGGTGGAACATTGGTAAATAGTGTTGGTCCAATAACAGAGAATAATTACACATTTTCCAACTTAAATCCAGGAATCTATACAACTCTTGTTGAAACTGAAGATGGGTGTACACATACCGAAGATGTTGAAATCATTGAACCACCTTTATTAACAGCAACGTCAGCGCTTACAAGTCCATTAACTTGTACAGATGGAGAAATTACCGTTTATCCCAATGGCGGCACACCACCTTATTTTTACTTTGTAAATAGTGGAACGGTTTTCCAAACGGTTCCTGAAGTTGTGGTTACAGCTCCAGGCGTTTATAATATTACCGTTATAGATTCTAATAACTGTGAAGCTACTACAACGATAACCGTGGAAGCTACTTTAGCACCAGAATTCACGGTAAATCAAACTAATATTGCGTGTGAAGGAGCAGGAAATGGCTCCATAACTGTAAATGTTACCAATCCAAACGGAAATAGCTTATTATATAGTATTGACGGTGGCGTTACCTTCGTGAGTTCTAATGTATTTACAGGACTTCCTGCAGGAGATTATGATGTGGTTGTTCAATATACTACTGGACCAGATGTTTGTGTTACAGATCCGCAAACGATAACGATTACAGAAAGCGACCCAATTACAGGAACCCTTACGTTAACAACGCCATACACCTGTACTACAAATGGTGAAATTACGGTTACAGGAGTTTCAGGTGGAACATTGCCTTATACGTATAGCATTGATGGTGTTACGTTCCAAGCAGGAAACACCTTTTCTGGTTTATCAAATGGCACATACACAATTACTGTTCAAGATGGTAGCGGGTGTGCAGTAATTGTAGGTAGTATTACTATTGACCCGTTAAATCCTCCAACGGATTTAACATTTGATAATACGGCATTGAGTTGTCCATTAAATACGTCAACAATAACCATTACAGGAACTACTGGCGGTGTTGGAAATTTAGAATATCAAATTATTGCACCAGCAACAGAAGCAACACCTTACCAATCGTCCAATGTATTTGCTGATTTAGCGCCGGGAACTTATACGTTCCAAGTTAGTGATGAAAATGATTGTACGTATACTGAATCCTATACAATTAACCCGTTACCAGCATTATCTGTTATAGGTCAAAACATCAGTAATGTGACATGTTTTGGTGATTCAGACGGGTCTATTCAATTTACAGTATCGGGTTCAACAACATTCACCTATACCATAAATGGAGGCGCTTCAACAGCAGGAACATCTCCTATAGTTTTAAATAGTCTTTCTGCGGATACCTATACAATTGTTGTAACCGACACGACAACTAATTGTGAAGCTACAGAAACATTAACTATAGATGGCCCAACTACTGCTCTAAGTATTTCAACAACTGTTAGCCCAATTACCTGTAACGGAAATGGACAAGTAGTCATAAATGCAACAGGAGGTTGGGGCGGAAATTCCTATAGTTTAACCTTACCAGATGGAACTGTCCTTCCGGCACAAGCGAGTAATACCTTTACAAATCTATTACAAACAGGAACGTATACAGCAACTGTAATAGATACACAAGGTTGTACAGTAACAACGACTTTCGATTTACTGGTTCCAACAAGTCCAACAGCTACTATTAATGTAGCTTCAGATTATTGTTTTGATGCAACTAATGCAGCAACTTTAGAGGTAATTGCATCTGGTGGTCAGCCACCTTATGAATATAGTATCAATGGTGCTCCATTTACTTCAGATAATACGTTTAATAATTTAGTTCCAGGAACATATACCATTATAGTAAGAGATGCCTATGGTTGTACTTTTACAATGCCTGCTGAAACTATTGCAGCTCAATTAACCGTGAGTACAATAGTAACTAAAGATTTGGATTGTACAACATCCCCAGACGCTCTTATTACAGGAACAATAACTGGCGGGTATCCACCATTTACATATGAGGTATCTGTTAATGGAGGTGCATTTACAGCGTTAGGCGCAACAGGCTCTCCATTTACGTATGCTACTGCAAATGATGGAACCTACCAATTTCAAATAATGGATGCCCAAGGATGTACAGCACTTTCAACGGTTAATACCATTGATGTACTTACGTTACCTGAAATTGTTTCAGTAACAGAAACACAACCTATTTTATGTCATGGTGATGAAAACGCTGCTATTGATGTTGTAATTAACACAACCGTTGGCGAGCCTGTATTTGTAATTAATGTGTATAATACAACTACTGGTTTTGATTATGGCACACAAACTTCAGGTTTAGCTGCAGGATCATATACCATTACCTTAACCGATAACAATTCCTGTACAGACACGGAAACTATAATTATTGCTGAACCATCACCAATCAATGTGGTGCATCATGCTGTTCCTATTACGTGTAGCCCAAGTGGTGTGTCCCAAGGGTCAGTTATTGTGGACAGCGTAAGTGGCGGTACACCACCTTACAATTACTTTGTAACGGGAACCAATGGATACAATAATTCTGAACTTAATAATGCGGGAACAACATCTATAAGCTTTGATGTGGTTGATTTTGGATTATATCAAATTAATGTGGTTGATGCTAATGGTTGTTCAGTGTTAGTTCAAGATGTGCTTGTGGCGTCACCACCAGACGATTTAGATATTAATATAACGGCAACAGCCGACTGTCTTTTAGGAGGCGAAGCCGTTGTTACCATTGGCACGACTTTAATTAGTCCTGGACCTTTCTACTTTAGTCTTTACCCAGCAACAGGTACAGCACCAGGTGGTTCATGGGTTCCAGAGTTAACACCAGGTTCTGCTACGTTTGACAATTTATTACCAGGTGTAACATATACCTTTATTGTTTATGACTCATCAACTGGCTGTAGTTATTATGAAACAGCTACAAGTCCAATTCCTACAAATTCAACGCTAACGGCTACGGCGGTTACGGCAAATAACATTACCTGTACAGGTAGTGCGGACGGCAATGTGTCATTTACAATTAACAGTACCTATGGTGCTGCTACCAATGTAACTTATGAAATTTTCGATTCGTTATCATTGGTAACAACAGGAATTAGTGGGGCAGGAACAGTGCCAGGAAATGGTTCTTTACCCGTTGCTAATTTAGGACCATTACCTTTTGGAAATTACTTTGTTTTAATAAGTGAAACATCAGGGCCAAATACAGGCTGTAGCGTGGTTACCGTGCCTTTTAATATTACGGAGTCTGCTTTTGAATTAAGTGTAACAGCAACTGTTGATCAGAATGCAAATTGTAATCTTAATTCTGGAGTTATAAGCGCTATTGCAACGGATGGAACACCGCCATATATGTATCAAATTACTACAACGGCAACTGCACCTTTGGCAACCGACCCATATTGGGCTTCAACTAGCACGTTTAATATGGATGCTAATAGTTATTATGTACATGCTATGGATGCTTATGGATGTATTAGAACCACACCTGTTTTAGTATTACCTATGGATCCTTCACCAGTAGTTTCTGCAACTGTAAGTAACCAATGTAATACTGCTGAAGGGGCTTTTGAAATAGATGTTGCATTATCAACTGTAGGAATGCCACCTTATACATTTAGTGTAAATGGAGGTGCATTTCAATCGCAAACTGTACCATTCACAATCCAAAATTTAAACTCCGGTAGTCATACTATTGAAGTACGAGATGTTAATGGTTGTGGAAATACAGTGACTGTAAATATTGAAGCACCTTTAGGAATTTCTCCAACAGTAACCGGAATTACAACATGTTCGGATGATGATGGCGAAATTACCGTAACAGCGCAAGGTGGAACTGGAACCTACTCTTATAGCATTAGCCCAAATCCTGCAACAATTAGTTTAACTGGAAATGTATTCTCCGGTGTACCATCAGGAACGTATATAGTAACCATTACAGACGCAACCACAGGTTGTACAGAAGATGCGAGCATTACTTTAGATGCTGCAACACCTGTTAGTTTTACTACCACTGTTACAGATGTAATTTGTAATGGTAGCAATGAAGGCGTGATTACGGTTCTTTTAGATGCAGGAAACGATAACCCTATTTACACCTATGAAATACTAGCACCAATAGTTGTGGCGCCTCAAAGCTCAAATGTTTTTACAGGGTTACCGGCGGGAACATACACCGTGCAAGTAAATTCTGGTAGAGGTTGTTCTGCAACTGCCAATGTTATTATTGATGAACCAACCTTACTAACGGTTTCTGGAACGGCAACCGATTTTGCGTGTGCTGCTGATGGTTCAGTAAACAGCTCCGTTTTAACAATTTCGGAAGTAGGAGGAACACCTTCTTATACCTATAGTATTGATGGTGTAAATTACTTTGCTTCTAATGTGTTCGATATCATAGATACAGGAAGTGCCCAAACAATTACACTATATGTAAAAGATGGTAACGGGTGTATTGCAACAAATACAGTTACTATTTTACCATTGCCAACTTTAACAGCAGCAACAGTTGCTGAAGCAACACCAATAGATTGTAATAACACAGGTTCTATAGCCATTACGGTAACTGGAGGCTCCGGAAATTTTGAATATCAAATGTTACCAGATGGAACGCCTCAAGCTTCTAACATCTTCAATATTACATTGCCTGGTGAGTATTATTTCCTTGTAACCGATTTAGATACAGGATGTACTATAGCCACAGCAGCTTATACTGTTTCACCATTCGATACGGTTGATGCAACTGCAACAGCTACCACAGCCGTAACTTGTTTTGGAGATAATAATGGTGCCATTGAAATTAATGTAACTGGTTACACCGGAACATATAATTATGAAGTTTTTGACAATACAGGAACTTCAGTACTTGGACCAATTGCCTCTAATACTACAACGAACCCACAAGCTATAACCGGTTTATTAGCGGGTAACTATACCGTTGAAGTTACCGAAACGGCAAGTCCGTTTTGTTCAACCACTACCAATGTGGTAACGGTTACATCACCAACGGAAGCGTTAACAGTTGTTGCTTTAGAAACGTCCAACGTAACCTGTACTAATGATTTAGGAACCATTACCGCTACAGCAACAGGTGGTTGGGGAACTTATCAATATGAGTTAACGGGCGCGTCACCGGTTGCATATTCATCAAACAATACGTTTGAGAATCTATCAGCAGGAACGTACACCGTAAATGTAATGGATGCTGGAGGGTGTATTGCTTCAGATACAGTAACGCTAAATATTCCGGCACCAATTGATGCAACGGTTATACCTAGCACAACCTTATTATCATGTTTTGATGATGCAAATGCTACTATTACAGTAACCACAACAACAGGTGGACAAGGAAGTAATTACTCGTACACATTAAATATGCTTTCACCTACTAGTAGTTCTTCAGGACCACAAACCTCTCCTGTATTTGGAGGATTAGGCGTTGGAACGTATCAAGTTATAGTAACGGATGGATACGGTTGTAGTTTTACATCGCCTAATATTACAATTACGCAGCCAACACCAATTCAAGCTAGCTTGGTGAAAACCACGTCACAAACCTGTTTAACGGAAGCAACACTTACGTTAAGTGCTTCTGGTGGAACAGGACCTTATACGTATAGTGCTAATAGTTCGTTTACACCAGTTTTAGGATCTTTTGCAACATCAACAACTTTTACAGTTCCTGTTGGAGTTTATGAATACTATGTACAAGATGCTAATGGTTGTATTGCTATTGTTTCTAATGAAATAACAATTGATCCATTACCGGATTTAACACTTAATTTATCATTAACCAATGCCATTATTAATTGTGCTGGAGATGGAACAGGCGTTATTGTTGCAACTGCTGAAGGTGGATTAGGAAATTATGTATATACATTATTAGATACATTAGGAAATCCGATACCTGCTATTCAAGCTAGTCCAGGTATTTTTACGGAGCTTTTTGCAGGTACTTATATTGTTCAAGTGGTTAGTGGTGACTGTTTAACAACTTCAAACCCTATAAATATAACGGAACCTGCTGCACCTCTAATAGCACCTTTTACGGTTACAGATGTTTCGTGTTTTGGTGCAAATGATGGCTCTGTAGTTATTAATGCTTCAGGCGGAACAGGAATCATTAAATACGCCATTTCACCGCAATTAAATCAGTTTTTCGATAGTGGTGTTTTTGAAGATTTAGAACCAGGAACGTATGATGTTATTGTACAAGATGAATTAGGATGTTACTTAACTCTTAATTTCACTATCGTTGAACCAGCTCCTGTATTTATAACGTTCGATTCATTAACCATTATTGAAGAAATTTGTGAAGGTGATTTGGATGGTGAGTTTAGTATTGAAATTTCAGGAGGAACACCGCCTTATTCAGTAAGCCTTGATGATTATAATGGTCCTTATACCGTAGGAACTAGTGGTCAAACAATATTTGATTTTACAGGTGTCGCTGGTGGAAACCATACAGTTTATGTGCGGGATAGTTCTGGTTGCGATTCGGAAATGTTGATACCTTTCCCTGAATCTGCACGAATAAATCCTACGGTTGAAATTGAATATGCATGTGTAAATAATGCGTCAGGCAATATTGTTACCGTTATAGTAGATGAAAGTATTACGGATTTAGCGGATGTGGACTTCTCATTAAACGGAGGACCATTTCAAGCTAGTAATGTATTTATTGATGTACCACCAGGAATTGGACATACTATAGATGTACAGCATACTAATAGCTGTATTCAAACAACGGATCCTTTTGATATAACTGCCTTTGATCCGTTAACACTTGTTTTAACTGATGGTGTTATTAATGAAATTATAGCAACAGCAACTGGAGGTTCGGGAGATTATGTTTATACATTAAATGGTGTTGACTATGGAAATACGAACGTGTTTTTTATATCCGAATCTGGAACATATACCGTAACCGTAACCGATAGTAGTGGTTGCGTGGCTATTGCAACTAGATATTTTGAGTATGTAGATGTTTGTATCCCTAATTACTTTACACCAAATGGTGATGGTACTATGGATGAATGGGGACCAGGATGTTCAATCCATTATCCAAATCTTGATTTTGATGTTTTTGATCGCTATGGCCGAAAAATTGTCACGTTAAGAATAGGGCAAAAATGGGATGGTAAATACAATGGTAAAGAACTTCCTACCGGAGATTATTGGTACGTGGTTAGGCTAAATGATGAGAATGATGATAGAGACTTCGTGGGACACTTTACACTTTACCGATAAACTAAAAGAGGTTATAAATTTTAATACAAATCAAAATGAAAAAACTAATTATATATTCTCTTTTCTTCGTCATAGCTCAAGGTTATAGTCAAGAATTAAACTTACCCGTGTTCACGCAATATTTGGCAGATAACCCTTTTGTGATTTCTCCTACGTATGCCGGAATTGGCGATAATTTAAGAATTAGAGCTAATGGATTAACGCAATGGGTTGGCATAAAAGGCGCGCCAGATAATCAGTCTGTGTATGCCGATTTTAGAATTGCCAACCGTTCTGGTGTGGGAGTTTCTTTGTATAACGATAGAAATGGACTTACGGAACAGAAAGGATTAAAAGCCTCATTTGCGCATCATCTTATTTTAGATTATTATTCCGATCAGTTTTTATCCTTTGGTCTTACGTATAACTTAAATAGTTTTAGAATTCGAATTGAAGATTTTGAAACTAATTCGGAATCACCCATAATTGATCCACGCGTAACTGACGATAGAGCTATTTCAAATAATAATTTTGATGTTGGTGTTTTATATAGAAATAAAGGATTTTATTTCAGTTTAAACGTGAATAATATTTTACCAAAAGATATCGATAATTTTTTAGGTATTGAACCAGATTTACTTTTAAATTATCAGGTTTATTCCGGATTGGTTATTCAAAATAAAAATAATAAATCACTTGAAATTGAACCTTCAACATTCTTTCAATACTTTGCTAGTGATGATCGTTCAAGTACAGATTTTAATATTAAAATTAGAAAGTTAGATAAACGAGATGATTATTATTGGGGTGGCATTTCATACCGATTTCTTAATGACCAATTTTTTAATCCTTTAAATTTAGGTCCTATGGCAGGACTTAAAAAATCTGGTTTTTACTTTGCTTATGCGTACCAAATAACGATAAATGATTTGGCTGGGTATAATTCCGGAACCCACATGATAACCATAGGTTTTGACTTCTTCCAAGGAATTAGTAACTGCTCATGTGCACAATCATTGCTTCGTTAGAAAGTGTCGTTCTATGTCGTTATTTAGGTTGACGAGAAAATGATATTTGTCATTTTAAATATGCGTTTCAAATAGTATATTGTAGGTTATAAAACTGAAAACAAATTATGAGACATATATTATTAACAACTGATTTTTCTGAAAACTCCATTCATGCTATAAACTATGCGTTGGAATTATTTACCTATGCCGAATGTGAATTTCATGTTTTACATGTGGTAAAATCGTCAACATTTATTTCAGATGATCTCATGCAGAGCAAGCCCACTGAATCTTTGTATAGTGAACTAATTTCAGATGCCAAAGTAAAATTAGAAGCACTTATTGAGACTTTTAAAAACAGGCACAATAACCTGTTGCATACTTTTGAACCCGTTGTTGATTATGATAATTTAATTGGTTCTATCAATCAAACTGTAACCTTACACGATATAGATTTGATTATTATGGGAACAAAAGGTGCGACCAATTTGGAGAAAATTATTTTTGGAAGTAATACCTTGCGTGTTTTTCAGCGTTGTCAGATATCTGTTTTGGCAATTCCTGCAAATTGCCCCATAAAACAAATTAAAAATGTCTTGTTTACCACCAAATACCATTCAGCTTATAAATTAAAAGATTTAAACATTTTAATAGATTTAGCCGAGCACTACGATTACAAATTAGATATTTTGCATATAACCGAAGCAAAAACTATCGATTCAAAACAACACGTTGTACAACAAGAATTACAAGGTTTTTTTAGAAATATAAATCATCAATTTGTACTAAAATCCGAAATAACCTATTTAAGAACAGTTTTAGATTATATTAGAGAAAACGATATTGAATTGTTTGCCATGATGCGTAAACAGCATAGTTTTTTAGAGCATCTGTTATTAAACCATAAAACCGAGCAAATTGCATATAATATGCAAATACCATTTTTAATGTTAGCTTTTAAGGATAGTTAATTAGTTTAATTTATTGACAGTAACCACTAATCAAAATCACATTACATAAAAAGGGTTATTATTTGTAGCTTTTTTTGTTGAAAATGATTTTAAAACTTGCCGAAATTTAGGAAACTAGATACTGGACTGCTGCAATTGTCATCATTTTTTAGTGTTTATTCTTATTGAATAATTGATGCATATTCTACATTCCTCATAAATTTTGGTTACATTCCCAAAACATGAAAATACAGTTAAGTTATTAGAATTTGCATTCTGATTTTTATAGCGTATTATAAATTTATATTAAAATAAGCGGTTTTTCTTTAAACAAAAATCACAATCACTTATCTTTGGTATTCAAATATTTCTTTATATATGATAAAACGGGTACTTCTTACACCATTTCAAAAATTTGTTAAGATAGAAAGCTTTAGTGGTATTTTATTACTTTTGGCTACTATAACCGCCTTGGTTTGGGCTAATTCACCTTTCGGTGCAACCTATCAAGAGTTATGGCAATATGATTTAGGAATAGTAACCGAAAGTTTTGAATTTAAGAAACCATTAATTCTATGGATTAATGATGGTCTGATGGCTATATTTTTCTTTTTAATTGGACTTGAAATTAAAAGAGAATTATTGATTGGTGAACTAAACACCATGAAAAAAATAGCCTTTCCATTATTTGGGGCATTAGGAGGAATGATTGTTCCCATAACCTTTTTTATTCTTTTAAATCAAAATCCAGATACCTTAAAAGGTTGGGGAGTTCCTATGGCAACGGATATAGCCTTTTCATTAGCTGTGTTAAATGTATTGGGGAAGCGTGTGCCTTTGAGTTTAAAAATATTTTTAACAGCCTTTGCAATTGTGGATGATATTGGCGCTGTATTAGTTATAGCAATCTTTTATAGTGGTACTATAAATACCACACTTTTACTTATAGCTGGCGCCTTATTAGGTGTCCTATATTTTACATCTTACAAGGGATATTACTCCAAATTCTTTTTGTTTTTAATAGGAGTCGTAGTTTGGTTTTTATTTTTAAAATCAGGTGTTCACCCAACGGTTGCTGGAATATTATTAGCTTTTTCAGTTCCGGTAAGACAAGGGATTTATACCCAAACATTCTTAAAGAATTTGGAAGATATTTATAATAAAATTAAGAAGTCTAGTGTCCTTAAACAGCCAATTTTATCTAACGAACAAATTGGTCATATTGATGAATTAGAAGAGTGGACGAGTAAGTTTCAATCGCCCTTACAGCGTTTAGAACATAGTTTACATGGCTGGGTAGCCTACTTTATAATACCTGTATTTGCACTGGCTAATGCTGGTGTTATGTTAAGTAGCGATGTGGAATTAGATATGGCATTAACAACTAATATTATTCTGGCTTTAGTTCTTGGTAAGGCTATTGGAATACCATTAGTGGTGTTTCTTGCAAAGAAAACCAAGCTGGTAACAATCCCATCAAACATAAGTTTTTATCAAATTATAGGTGTAGCATTTTTAGCAGGTATTGGGTTTACTATGGCTATTTTTATTGCAAGTTTGGCATTTAGTTCACATCCTGAGTATATAGATTCGGCTAAAATTGGCATATTAGTTGGCTCCTTAATTTCGGCTATTGTAGGATATGTTATTCTCCGATTTGCGCCAAGTAAAGGAAATGATAATCTAATATAAAAATGAGCTCACGTTTCTATAAAATATACATTCCGTAAGTTTATGTAAATAAAAGAAACCGCAACAATCTTAATTTTTAGATTGTTGCGGTTTCTTGTTTAAAGGAATAGATTGGGTTATTTTTTATTGGTATTTGGAACCGAACAGCCTGCAGAACCTTCTTTTTTAAGACCTAATTTTTGCAAAATGGTTTCTAACAAGCACCATTTTGTAAATGCAGATTGAATTAAATTAACGCCAATAAACACCGTAAACCACATCCAATTTGGGTTTACATAAACGGTAAGCACAACGCTTAATAATACCATGGTGCCAACAATAATTCTAAAATATGTATTTAACATTGTAATTTATTTTTTAGATTAAACTTTTACTTTATATAAATTTTTCAATAGGAACTACAACGGCTCTTATAGCGTTATTTGTTTCTATATTTGAATTAAATTCCTGTATTAATTTGAAAAGCACATCAATACTTTCATCTTCTGTGAACGAGAAAAACAAACGGGATTCATTCCCAAATTTTTGACTAGGAAACCAACTAGAAGCCATTAAAACGGATGCCCCATTTTTATAACCATCAATATCTGAACTACTAAAGCTGTGAATATTGGCATTTTTAAAGAGTTTCAAAATAGCTGTTTGAAACTCTTCGACTGCTGTAACTATAACTAATTTCATAATTTCTATTTTATATTTTCCAAAAACTTCACGATTAATGAAAATTGTATTTTTACGCTCTGCTTGAACCAATCAAAATTGTGGAAAAAGGATTATTTATAATTTTTCTTTTCTATCATATAATAAACTAATGGTACAACCAACAATGTTAGTACCGTTGAAACGATAGTTCCTCCCATTAAGGAGATGGCTAACCCTTGAAAAATGGGGTCAAACAAAATAACAAAGGCACCTATAACAACCGTTCCTGCGGTTAACAGAATAGGTGTGGTCCTAACGGCTCCTGCTTCAATTGCTGCTTGCTTCAATGGGACACCTTCCGCTGTTCTTAAATTGATAAAATCAATTAATAATACGGAGTTTCTAACCATGATTCCTGCTAAAGCAATCATGCCTATAAATGACGTTGCTGTAAAGAAAGCTCCCATAATCCAGTGTCCTAAAATAATCCCGATTAAGGACAACGGAATGGCAACCATCATTACAATTGGAGCTTTAAAGTTTTGGAACCAACCTACAATTAGGATATAAATCAATATAATGGCACCTAAAAAGGCGATACCTAGATCTCTAAATACCTCTAATGTAATTTGCCATTCGCCATCCCATTTCACCGTATAATTATCTTCAAAATCTGGCTGACCTAAATACAATTCGTTTAATTCGAAGCCTTGAGGTAACGGAATCTCTTTCAACTTATCTTCCATTCCTAGAATAGCATAGGCAGGACTTTCTAGTTCTCCAGCCATATCAGCCATTACATAGACCACATGTTTCTGGTTTTTTCGGTAAATGCTTTTGGCTGCGGTCGTTTCTGATATCGTTACTAAATCTGCAATTGGTACCATATTACCTTGTTTAGACTTTACCTTCAGTTGCGAAATATCAGTTATTGTAGATTTCTCTTTTTCATCTAAAGCTAATATTAAACCTATTTGACTTACAGCATCTTCATCATATAAACTGGTTATCGCACGGTTTGATAAAGCCATATTCATGGTGTAAGCAATTTGCTGTGGGGCCACACCGTATAGCATGGCTTTTTCCTTATTGATGTCAAATTGATATTCAATTTGGTCGTCTTCAACCATCCAATCTATATCAACCACATCATCTGTATTTTTCAGTATGCCTTGAATGCTATTGGCAATCTTAATTTGTTCATTATAATCCGGACCGTAAACTTCTGCAACAATCGTTGACAATACAGGAGGTCCCGGTGGAACTTCAACTAACTTTACATTGGCATGATACTTGGCAGCAATTTTTTGAATATCCGGACGCAATAATTTGGCTATATCGTGACTTTGTGCTGAACGTTCACTTTTATCAATTAAATTAACCTGGATATCTGCCATGTTAGAGCCACCACGTAAATCGTAATGACGCACCAAACCGTTAAACGTAATAGGAGCAGAGGTGCCAATATAATTCTGATAATTAACCACTTCTGGACGTGTAGATAAATATTGTGAAATTTCTTGTGCTACAACACCAGTACGTTCTAATGTTGTTCCTTCTGGCATGTCAATAACTACTTGAAACTCATTCTTGTTATCAAATGGTAACATTTTTACAGCTACCGAATTCGTGAAAAACAAAGCCATAGTTCCCATCAATACCCCAAATGTGCCTCCCAAAAATATATAGCGTTTAGTTTTGCTTTCTAATAGTGGTCTTTCAAATTTGTTGTAGATTCTATAAATTAAAGTTTCCTCTAATGGCTTTTCTTCTTTCTGCTTGGCTCCCTGTTTATCTTTCTCCCGCAAGAAAATTAAGCCTAAATAAGGTGTAATGGTCAAGGCTACAAATAAGGATAAAATCATGGCAATGGAAGCGCCTATAGGCATTGGTGCCATATATGGACCCATTAATCCTGACACAAAAGCCATTGGTAAAACGGATGCAATTACCGTAAAGGTTGCCAAAATGGTTGGATTACCCACTTCATTAATAGCATATAAAGCTGCTTGCTTAAACGGCAAGCGTTTCATTTTAAAATGCCTATGCATATTTTCGGCAATAATAATGGAGTCATCCACCACAATACCCGTTACAAATACTAAAGCGAATAAGGTTATACGGTTTAAGGTATAATCCATTAAATAATAACTCAACAAGGTTAACGCAAACGTAATGGGAACAGATAAAAATACGACCAATCCGCCTCGCCATCCCATGGCTAACATAACCACAATGGTAACTGCTATGATAGAACCTATAAGGTGTAATAGTAGTTCAGATACTTTATGCGATGCTGTTTCTCCATAGTTTCTGGTAATTTCAACATGAACATCGTCAGGAATTAAAGTGCTGCGTAAATGGTCCACCTTATCAATAATAACTTCTGCAATTTTCATAGCATCAGCACCTTTTCGTTTGGCAACAGAAATGGTAACCGCTGGATATTCCGATTTATATTCCGAAGACTTTGCACTTCCTTTTCCGAAACCTAAACTCACATAGTTTTGTGGTACTTCTGGTCCATCAATAATTTTAGCAACTTGTTTTAAATATATAGGCTGATTCTGTTGCACACCAACCACCAAGTTTTCAACATCGGTTACCGTTTCTAAAAACTTTCCAGTATTTATAAGGAATTCGGTGTCATTTTTATCAAAACTTCCAGCACTTAATTGACTGTTATTTGCGGTAATCATTTCAGAAACAGACAAAAAATCCAATCCGCTTGCCGCTAATTTATCTTTATCTAAAACCACACGTAATTGACGATCACGACCACCAATTTTATGCGTAATAGCTACGTCGTTTACCTTTTTAATTTCGGCTTCCAACTCTTGAGCCATTTGGCTTAATTGGAAATCGTCATAATTTTCACTCCATAGGGTTAATCCTAACATGGGAACATCATCAATAGCACGCGTTTTTACCAATGGAAAGGTAACGCCAGCTGGCATTTGATCCATGTGCTTATTAATTTCGTTGTATAACTTTACAAAGGAACGCTCAATGTCTTCGCCAACATAAAACTGTACGATAACCATGCCTTGCTCTTTCATAGACGTAGAATACACATATTCCACGCCTTTAATATTCGAAATTAATTGCTCTAATGGCTTAATGACCCGCGATTCTACTTCCGTAGGACTTGCCCCAGGGTAACCCACAAAAATGTCTGCCATTGGCACGTCAATTTGCGGTTCTTCCTCACGCGGAATTAAAAACGATGCGTACACACCAACAACCATAAATACAATCATTAACAACACGGTTAATTTAGATTGCATAAAGACTTTGGCAATTTTTCCTGCGATTCCTTCTTTCATTTTTTATATGTATTTGGGCGTTTTAACAGGCTATCCGTTACAATCTTTTTTTGCCATATATGGCAGCAAAAAAAGGATTTTCACTTCTATCCCTAACGCGAAAACAATTCTTAATTATTATTTTAATGTTCTCAATTATGCTTACAAGGTTTCAGACACCATATTAAGTTTCATACAAACCGCGTAGTACATTGAAAACTGAACCAGATTACTGAACACTTATTTTGGCGCCATTAAAAAGCTTTCCTTCTGCTGAAACAATATAGGCTTCGTTGGCATTTAAACCTGATAACACTTCTATCTGATCACCGTAAGTTCTACCTAGTCGTAACCAACGTAAAATTGCAGTATTACTTTGGCTAACGGTATATATACCGGATAATTGGCCGTTAGTAATTAATGCCTCTTTAGGGATTAAAACCATGGATGTTTTTGCTTTTCTGGCCACAGGAAATTGAACGGTTGTAAACATACCAGACAAAATATTGGCATCAGTTTTCTCTAAATCTATTTTTACTAAATATTGTCCGCCTGTATTTTTGGCAGACGTACTTACTTCAATAACTTTTCCTTTTAAGGTTTGGTTGATAGACTTGACTAATACATCAACTGAAGATCCATTTTTTATTTCCGAAATTTCTGTTTCTGGAACCATGGCCATGACTTCAAAATTCCCTGGTGTTTCAATACTAATTAATGGTACACCTGGACTAGCCATATTTCCGGCCTCCACGTTTTTACTTGTTACAGTTCCGCTAAAAGGCGCCGTAATATTACTATATGCAAATTGTGCACTAATTTCATTTTTCATTTGGTTTGCAGATTCTAATCGTGCTTTTGCCATTTCATAATTAGCTGTTACATCATCCATTTCTTTTTGCGACGCACTATTGTCATCCAGTAAACTTTTAAACCTATTATAATCTTTTTGTGCATTATTAAAAGCGGCTGTAGCTTCGGAAATACCCGCATTTACTTGCGCTTTCTTTGCTTGTAAATCAGCATTGTTAATAGATACTAATAATTGCCCTTTACTAACTTTATCGCCAACATTTACGTAAACTTTATTAACATAACCCATCATTCTGGTGCTTAATTCAGCACTATTTGCAGCCTGAATTTTTCCGCTTACAGATAAAAAGGGACTGTTGCTGTTGGCTTCAACTTGACTTGTTTTTACTGCAATTGCCGGCGTGTTATCTGCAACTTCTTTTTTGTCTTCACTACCACAACTCGTTAGGAATACTGATACTGCGGTTAAAGTAAATAGGTATACGTATTTTTTCATTTTATTAGTTTTATTTTAATAGTTTCAAGGCTTTAAAAACCTTTAATAATAATTTTTCTGCGTTATTTATTGACTGAATACTGAGACTGCCTACTGCAAACTTTTTACTCTTTGGTTAAAAATTGTAAATACGCTAGTGCATAATTATATTCAAAAATAGTTTGAAAATATTCCAATTGTTTTTGTGAATATTGTGTTTCAGCGGTTAATAAATCGGATGTTTTTTCTAAACCTTCTTTAAACCTATTGGTTCTAATCCTCAAGGATTCTTCAGACTGATCCAACGCCAAAGCTGTTAGTGTTAATTTATTTTCAGCATCAATTAAAGCACGTTTTGCCTTATTCAATTCTAAATTACTTTGGGACACATATTGCGTGTATTCTAATTTAGATTTTTCAAATTCGGCTTTACTTTTTTGTGCTTTTCCAAAGCGCTTGGAGCCTTGAAAAACATCCCATGATAGCTGTGCACCAAATAAGTAACCGTTGGCATCGCCTTGAAACACTTGATCGTCATATAATTCGTAGCTTCCAAAAGCATTTAAGCGTGGTAAAAATGCCATTTTATCGGCTTTATTCATGGATTCGTAAGCATTTGTGGCTAATTGCATCGCCTTAATATCCGAACGATTCTCCGAAATGCTTTGTGCTTTTAGTGATACCACGGAAATAGTTAAACTATCCGTAGGCGTGTAAACCACATAGTTGTCATCATTCATTAAAAATGACAAGTAATTAGACGCATTCTGCACATTGCTTTTCGCCATTTGTAATTGATTCATTACTTCTGTTACACGAACTTCTACATTTAGGACATCTGCACGTTGTAAATACCCTTGCTTAAAACTATTATCCGCTAGTTTTTTATTGGAATTGGCAGCCGTTAATGCTTTTTCTAAAACAGCTTCACCTTTATAGGCTAATTGTAATTGCATATAGGCTTTTTCAACTTCAAATGCCAAATAATCCTGTGTACGGATGGTCTTTAAAGACATAGCTTCCATTTTAGACTTGGCTGCTTTACGCTGATACATGCCATCTACATTAATTAATGGCTGCTGTATTTCAAATTTAGTCGCGTAATTTTCTATCTGCGAAGGATCGTTTAATAGGGCTGGATTAAAATCTGAAGCTGTTAAAATTTCCTGATTTAGCTTCGAACCAAAAGCCATTAAGGGGTTAGTGGTAGCAATACCAGTGTGACTGGCCGTAATATTTGGCAGGAATACAGCATTAGTTTGATTAAAATCTGCTTTTGCTGCATTAAATTCCTTTTCTGATATTTTAATAGTTGTATTGTTTTCAGAAACTTTAAGCAATACATCCGATTTGGTAATCGGAACCAATTCTTGCGCATGAACTGATAAAGTGAATGTAGCTAGCAATAGTGGAATAGAAATATAGTTCTTCATTTAAATATGTAGTTTTCTAGTGCAAAAATACTGGTAATATACATGTAAGTCTGTAACCTTTGTTACAACCACTATCAACATATATTGAACATTAATTTTTTTGAAATAGTACAGAAATTAATTACAAGATTCATGAGTTCCATTTATGATAATATTATAAGCATCTTGTGATAGATACTGCGGCGTATATGTAGATCCTATAGCTTCAATGCCCGAAACAAAGCTTCTTAAATGATTACGTGATCCGCATTGTAATTTACCGAAAATGGATATCAAGGTTGTGTTTGAAGAGGTATCCAAATAGTCTTGTAAATCTACGATATCTAAATCTTCAATAGTTGCACCTATTTGGTAGGCATTATCTATACTTATAGCACCATCTATTTCAAATTGATTGTAAAGACTTTGTAATTCTTCATTAAAAAACGCTCCGTAAGGTAGTATGGTGTAATCTATATTATTTTTGATTAATTGATTTTCAATAGCATTCATATGAGATTGTTCGCTGTTTTTAATATTAGCAAACTGATCAATAGACCATAAATCATTTATATATGTATAGGTGTCTCTCGCTAATTTTTCTTCCTCTAGCATAAATAATAGTGCCGCTGTATCGGCATCAGTTAGTACTTCCTCTGTATTTTGATTCTTTCCTTTCGTTGTGTCATCATCATTATTATCACAAGCGGATAGCAAAGTAAAAGAGATAGCTAATAATAAAAATGGCATTAATTGCATAAATTTTGAGTTTTTCATCTTTTCATGAGTTTTCGTTATCTGTAAAATTGAGAATATAATTGTGAAGTTTCAGCTACTTATGTTACACAATAAAATTTTGTTCTAATGTGACAAATGTCACTTAAGAAACTCTTTTGATATTTTAGCTTTGTGATAATGAAAAATTGGTCACACATAATAATATTTTGTTTAACTGCTTTTGTTTTATTTAATACAACAAGAATTTCGTTTACATATATGTATTATGAATTAGATCCAGTTGGCTTTATTGAAAGACTTTGTGAAAACCAGGATCAACCGGAATTAGAGTGTCTCGGAAAATGCCATTTAAAAAAGATTTCACAGGCTTCATCCGATGATACCGAACCAGCACAAATTATTAATTTTGATGAACTGCTCCTTTTTACTGGAGCACCATATAGTTTTCAATTTAAATCGAGTGATTTGGCACTTAAAAAGTTCAATATTTCTTATGTAAACCATTATAGGTTTCGTATTAATCTAGCAGTTTTTCATCCACCTCAAGTATAAGTCATTATTTCAATTACAAAATCGTTTTTGGCTTTTTAAGTTAGAGATGAAAAGACTTATTAAAAATTTAAATATCATTCAAATGAAAAATATATATACTGTACTTTTATGTACATTAGTTTCCGTTTTGGCTTTTTCCCAAGAAACAAAACCTGTTGTCACTGATTCCACAGAGACGGTAAAGCTTGACGAAGTTATAGTAACCGGAAACATAAAAACAGACCCCATATTAACTAAAGTTACCAATAATTATGACGAAAATGTGGTGCAACCGAAAAATGTAGCCGATTTATTTAACGATATCAACGGTTTTTCTGTTATAAAAAGAGGGAATTATGCTATTGATCCATCTTTTAGAGCTAGTCAATATGAGCAATTAAATGTTCAGTATGATGGTGGTACTAAAGCTATGCATGCTTGCCCGAACCGTATGGATCCCATTACAACACATGTTATTCCAGAAGAAATTGTTCGAATAGAAATTATAAAAGGACCATATACAGTGCGTTATGGCGCTACATTTGGTGGTGTTATAAATATGGTTACTCAAAAGCCAAATTATATGGACAAAGGTATTCATGGTAAGGTTTCTGGAGGTTATGAAACTAATGGTAATTCCTATACGAGTATGTTTCAACTTCAATATATTGAAGATAAATATGATGTTGTTGGGAATTTCGGTTACAGGAATTTTGGCAATTATGAAGATGGTAATAGTGTAGAGATTCCGTCTTCTTTTAAAAGTACTGATTACGGTGTGAAGTTTGGCTATAATTTCACCGATAATCAACGTTTACAAGCTCATTGGAGACAATCTTTTGGTCGTGATGTTTTACACTCAGCATTACCCATGGATACGGATTATGATAATAGTAGTATTTTATCTTTAGATTATAAGATAACGGATTTAGGTGAAAATATTAATAGTTTTTCCGCAAAAGCGTACTATAGTTATGTAGATCATTTAATGACTAATTTTGATAGGCCTTCATTTAACAGCACAGCCGCTGAATCAGGTGTTGATGCTACAACAATTGGTGGAAAAATAGAATTAAATTGGCAACCATTTAATGCCTTGAATGTTTTTAGTGGCTTAGATGCTATGCTTGTAGCAAGAGATGGTAATCGAATAAGAACAGTTAAGAAAAATATGATGGGTATGCCTTTAGATAATCCTATTATTTTTAATGATAAAGTTTGGCAAGACTCAAATATTAACGATTTTGGTGTTTTTACTGAAGTTAAATGGGCTCTAAATTCTTCAACAATACTTACCGCTGGTGTGAGGTATGATTTGGTGACTAGCAGTATTAATGACCCAGAACTTGATTTTGCCAAGAGATATGATTTGGAAGACAAAACAGATCATAATGTAAGTGGAACAGTTTCTGTTAAAAAGGTGGTGTCTAATAATTTTACTTTAGAAGCTGCTTATGGCAGAGGTGTACGTTCTGCAAACATGATTGAGCGTTACATTAACCATTTTAATGTGGGTCAAGACCCTTATGAATATTTAGGTAATCCAAATTTAAAGCCTGAAGTTAATAATCAGTTTGAAATTGGTTTCAATGGAAAAAATGCTTTAAAAAGCTTTAATTATTCAGCGAGTTTTTATTATTCTAAATTTGAAAACTATATAGTAGGAGTTATTGATCCAACTATAAATAGAAAATACATGCCAATGGCAGAACCGAAATACGTAAAAGTATTTGAAAATTTGAATGATGCTTATAAAACAGGTTTTGAAGTTATGACGCAAGTAAGTTTTTTAAACAATTACTTTTTTAAAGCTGAAGCAGCTTATGTGTATACAAAAAATAATGATTTTGGTGAATCGCTGCCTTTAACGCCTCCCTTTAATGCCGCATTTACTCTAGGATTAAAACGGGATAAATACTGGGCAAACTTAAGGTTTAATGTAACTAGTAAGCAAGATAATATTGCAGAAAGTTTTGGAGAAACTTCTACAGAAGGATATCAAACAGTTGATGTACGCATGGGTGTTAAGCCACTAACGAATTTTTCCATTGGTATTGCAGCGTTAAATTTATTTGATGAAGCATATAATAATCATTTAAACTTTAGTTTTACTAATCAAGAAGATTTTGGTAGAACACCAATAACAGAACCAGGAAGAAACTTTTCTGTATTTGTTCAGTATGAGTTTTAAGTGCAACATAACATATATTAAAAAGGGCATTCTACTAGAATGCCCTTTTTAATAAAAACTAATCAATAATCCTGACCATCACATCAGTTTGCCTTTCGAGTGCCTCCATGACCACCAGCTACAATAACCATTATTTTAATACTTAAATAAATGTATTTGAAAAACTGGATGATTGGATTCATCATTTTAAATCTTTGATATTTTGAAATTCGATGTGTCATTTTATAACTATTTACACTGTTGTATTTTACTATTAAACCTTAAACCTTGAACTATATTTACTCTGGAATCAACCACCAAAATGGTTTCATTTTTGCTTTGTAAATAAAGGCGTAATGTAACGTAAGCTTAAGCCAGTGTCCTGCCAATCCAATTTCGCCAAATGTTTTACCTAATTTTCGCCCTTGTGTTCTTGGATATTTTTCATAATCAGGAACAATAGGGAAGGTGGTAATACTCACACCGCTTCCAGAGGTTAGTCCATAGCCAGCAGAAGCAATACATGCGGCTCCCATGTTTCCCATAGAACCTTTATGATGTAAAGATTCCTTACCGTTTTTAATGGTATCTATAATATTATCGGCTACAATTCTGGCTGTAATTCCAGATGGCATTCCTGTTCGTGGAGGAGCAGGCGTAATATCTGTACCATTTTTACTTTTTCTAGGTTTAGAGATGGAATGAGGAGGTGCAAAGGCAATTCCTGGGGCAAAAATATTTTTATAATTGGGATTTTGATAGGTTTCTGGCCAATCTTGTACGGACCATTCTTCGTATGGTTTTGGCGTATAGTCTGCATCCACAATCATGAAGCCTCTAAAGAGTTTATCAGTGATGTCTTCATTATTTTTATCATAAGCCTTAAATCCATGACCTGAAAAAGCTGGAATTAACATGGCAAAATCATAAGCTTCGGATTTGTATTCGCCTTCTAAATTTTCATAGTGTGCCAATCCATCTTCAATTTTATTAACACCAGCACCCAATATCCATTTAATGTAACGATCTTCAAAAATCATTTCAATCATTTCATGGGATTTCATGGTCATGCTTCCATAACTTAACAACATGCCATCCATTCCAAAATCACCTAATTGATATTCATTGGATATCCAAGTTACTTCAGCCATATCGCGTACGCCATGCCTATGTAATTCCTGTTCAACATTTAAAATATATTCGAAAGCAGCACCTTGACATGTTGATTTGGCATGACCTGTTCCAATTAAAATTTTAGCTTTTTTACCTTGCTTCATTTCTTGAATTAAGGCCTTTAATCCTTCCCAAGCATGATCTGCGTGCGTGTATGTACAAACGGAATACGCTTTGTTTTTTCCAGGAACTAAACCTTCTGTAGCTTCGAAATTTAATTTTGGACCGGTTCCGTTTATCAAATAATCATAGGTTACCTTTTCATGCTGGCCTTTTTTATCGCCAACAACATATTCAACCATAACATACGGTTTGTTTTCGCTTGAATCACCTTCTGGGTGAAAAGTGATTGCTTTGGCTTGGATGTAACCAATATTTTTTTTATTATATAAAGGTTCTAAAGGAAATAAAATTTCTTTCGATTTCATTCTACCAATTCCAACCCAAATATTAGAGGGAATCCATTGGTAATTGCTGTTAGGTGATACGACTACAACTTCGTGATCTTTAGATAATTTTCTGCGTAAATGTGCTGCCGCAACATGTCCGGAAATACCTGCTCCTAGAATAACAATTTTAGCCATGACTATGAATTTTTATTAAAGGTAATGTGCAAAAATAGTTCCCACAGTAACTTTAGTTACTTAAGCTATTTTTTAATTGAAGAAGACCAAAATCGTGGATGTCATATTATAGGTTTAAAAATGACTATTTTCAACTTTATAAAAATATCATATTGGGTTACATATAGGATTCTTCTTAAATTGAAGTCAAGATTGGAGTAGTGGGTAGCAAACTAGTTTTAAATTTAGAGTGTATATTGAAACTAATAACTCAAAATTAGTATGCTTTATTATTGCAATACCACCTAAAAAAAACCGCAATGATATATAAATATTCAAAGCGGCTTTAAACCCTTTATTGTTGAATTCACTTATTTTTTTACTCCCAAAAAACGAATCACTTCTGCTTTTCCTTTATGATGTTCGCCTTCAGCAAGTTCAATTGTCAATGCCTTTAATATTTCAAACTCTAGTTGTGGGAATTCGTCCTTAACTTCATCTATAGAAAATAACATGTCTATATTTTTTGGGCCACCAGATGTATGTTCTAGTTGTGATTTGGCAAACGCTTCAAAAATAACCTGACCACCTATTTTTAAGAAGCCCAAAACATGTTGATGCGCTTGTTTACGGATATCCGCTGGAAAATGCGCAAAAGATAAACCTACAGCATCAAATTTTTCATTAGATTGAAACTCCTGAACTCCTGTAACGTCATAACTAATATTAACGGACTTCTTTTCTGCCAATTGCAACGCTTTTTCCTGGCCTTTTATGCTCATGTCAAACGCTTTTACTTCCCAACCTTGAGAAGCAGCATATACAGCATTTCGGCCTTCACCTTCTGCTGGAAGTAAAATTTTACCCGGATTTAATTTGTCGAGTTGTTGTTTAAAAAACACATTGGGTTCCGTTCCATATATAAATTCTTCATTCGCATAACGCTCGTTCCAAAATTCTTTCATAATTATTTAGCTCGTATTATAAATTGATAAGGCAACAAATCTACATTGACATCCAATTGTGTATAGCCTGCCTTTTCTAACTCGCTTTTTACAGTCTCTAGATCAATTTTATGGTCAACAGACGGACCTACTGGAAGTTCTTTTTTGAAGTAATCTATAACGACTAATTCTCCATTTAATTTAATTCCTTTTTTAACTTTTGAAAAATAATCGATTCGGTTTTCTATGTGATGGTATGTATTAACAATTAACACCATATCTACTTCGTTGTCTGATAAGTTAGGACTGTCATAAGGAATTTTTCGAAGTTCTATATTTTCAAGGTTGTTTTCTTCTATTCGTTTTTTTAATGCGTCTTGAAACTTATTACTAACATCAGCAGCAATAACATGCGCACCTTTTTCAGCCAATTTCACCGAAAAATAACCTGAACCAGCACCTAAATCCATAATTTTTTTACCGTTTATATCACCAAGGTATTCAAGCACTTTCTCTGGGTTTTGATAAGCATCACGTTCAGGCGACTCAAACCGCTCTATTAAATCTTTTGTGGATGAACGCTGCATGTGTTCATTTGCGGATTTTGAACTATCGTGTTTGTCGTGATTTGTTTCATGCATTGCATCCTGAATCGCATTCTTTTGGTTATTTTCTTTACAAGCCGTAAATGCCAGCATTATAATTATAGCTAGGAAAAGTTGTTTTACCTTGCTCAAGATTATATAGTTATTTTGGTATATAATAATATTCAATTTTAATTTATTTAAGTTTTAGTAGACCTACAAACAGATCATCTTATTTTAATTTTTTGTTAGGTTAGTTTTTAAAATGTTCAACCGCATCACTTAAGTCATATACCGAAGCTTTATCAATTAAATTAGAGATAATACTACTGCCAATGGCACTTCTATAACCGCCTGCACAATGCACCACAATTGGCTTATTAGTAGGGATTTTATCTTTGGAATCTCTCAAATCATTTAGAGGAATAAAAATCGCTTTTTCAAAAAACTTACCTGTTTCAACTTCACTCTTATTTCGAACATCAATTATAGTATAATCATTCGTTTGCTTTTTAAAATCTTCTAAATTTATAGATTCTGTATTTAAAAGGGATGATTTATCTAAAGTCATCATACTTTTTAATTGTTTCTCATAACCGATTTTGGCAATACGATTTAAAATATTATTTTTGTCTTTTATGGAATTTAAGACCACATAAAAAGGCTCTTCAGGTTTAACAATGGCACCAAGCCAAGTTTCGAACTTGTCATCTTCGGTTTCTGCAATAATGTTGATACTTCGCGCTAAATGATTTTTATTATAATCATCTTGATTTCTAACATCTATCACTAAAGTGTCATTATTATCAATTGTATTGATCTGAAATTGAAAAGGTGGTTTTGCAATGCTTGTTTCAAAGTTATCTGCTCCTTCTTTATTTATGTCCACATTAAATCCAAAATAGGAAGGTATAAACGGTTGGTCTTTTAAAATATGTGCAACAAACTCTTCTTCCGATAAATTTTTAAAGGCCCAATTTTCAGTTCTTTCTCTTCCTAAAGTACTGGACGGATCTTCGCTCAAATTTTTTCCGCACAAAGAACCTGCGCCATGTGCCGGATAAATAATTGTGCTATCTGGTAGGTGGTTAAATTTAGTTTTCATGGTTTTATACATGCTTTTAGCCAATTCTTCCCGTTTAGCTTTCATATTGCCCGCTTTTTCTCTTAAATCCGGACGGCCAACATCACCAATAAACAACGTATCTCCTGAAAACATATAGTGATTCCTATCTGCATCTGTAGCAATAACCGTAATACTATCTGGCGAATGGCCGGGTGTGTTAATAGCTTCTAGCGATACTTCTCCTAAAGTTACTGTATCCCCATCATCAAATGTTTTATGCGGATACGTTGCACCAACAAGCTTACTAACGTAAATTTGTGCTCTGGTTTCTTTATGCATTTGTAGATGACTACTTACAAAATCAGCATGCGGATGCGTTTCAAATATGGCTACAATATTGGCATTGTGTGCTTCGGCTAATTCGTAATATGGTTTTGTATTTCTGGAAGGGTCTATAATTGCCATTTTTCCATTACTAATAATAGCATAAGAATAATGTGCTAATGGTTTATCTTCAAATTGTTTAATCGTCATAATTTAAAATTTATATCGTATTATTGATAATATAGAAAAATGTTTTAAAATTTCATAGAAAAGAGCCTCAAGTTGGGGCTCTTTTTCTTGATGGACTTAACTATTTTTGTAAAATTTCATTCAGTACTAAATCTTTATCTAATTTTTTAGTACAGAAAAACCAATCATGACATTCTAGTTCATCGGTTGCTGTCATGCGTTCTTCAGCAACACCACAAGATCCTGCTGGTGATACTATAACATCATCGCCTGGATTCCAATCGGCTGGGGTGGCGACATTAAATTTATCAGATGTTTGCATGGCTATTAATGCCCTGTATAATTCATCAAAGTTACGTCCTAAACTTAAAGGGTAGTAAATTATAGCACGAACAATTCCTTTTGGATCTACGAAAAACACAGCTCTAACAGCTTGATTTTCGCTTTCTCCCGGCATAACCATTCCATATTTCTTGGCAACATTCATAGATATATCTTCTATTAAAGGAAACTTAACCTCGACATTTTCCATGCCGTTGAATTTAATTTTTTCCTTTATCGTTCGTAACCAAGCAATATGGCTATACAAACCATCAATTGATAATCCAATTAGATTGCAGTTTGCTTTTTTAAATTTTTCTTCTTGATGCGCGAATGTCATAAACTCCGATGTACAAACTGGTGTAAAATCGGCTGGATGGCTAAATAAAATTGACCACTCTCCTTTATAATCTGATGGGAAATTAATATGGCCTTGTGTTGTTACAGCTGTAAATTCAGGTGCTTTATCACCTATTCGTGGCATTGAAAATGTTTGTTCTTCTTTTGTTGTTTCTGTGGTATTCATAATAAAAGGTATTAGATTAATTTATTACAAATATAGTTTGTAATAGTTTTTAACTATGTAACTTAAGTTACCTATACCTAATTTTTTATAAAGTTTATTCAATTAAAGTTTAAAAACAGACCTTTATATTTTTAAGTAACTTTTGTACACATTACTAATTAGGGTCAATGGTTATATAAAGTGAATTGATTCTGAACCTGAAACTAGTTAAGATTGACATCCTATACGCTTGGCATTTTTTTTTTAAATTTAGAAAATTAGGTGTTTATTAGGAAAATTATGAAAAGATTTAGACCGGTAGATGTTATTACAGTGGTACTGAAAAGGAATTTATAACAAATAGGGTTTAACTTTTTATAATTTGAAAAGGCTGGATTTACTACATTTTAAAGGTATAGTCGCCTTGAATTATTTTAATCTACTTTATACTAAAAGTATCACTTTCAATTTCATAAAATGCAAAAAGCTCCACTCTTTGAGTGAAGCTTTTTTTTGCGGAGAAAGAGGGATTCGAACCCCCGGAGGTGTGACCCTCAACAGTTTTCAAGACTGCCGCATTCGACCGCTCTGCCATTTCTCCTTGAGCGCCGTATCAGGTATACCCTGATTGCGGGTGCAAATATAGAACCCTTTTTTCATTCTTTCAAAGAAAAAAACTGAAAATTTTAAAACATTTTTAAAAATCTTGCTAATAAATTTATTTTCTGTTAGTTGTTGACACCCACTTACCTTATTTTTGCAAAAACAATGAAGTAATTATGAGCACTATTGAGCATTTACAATGGCGTTATGCCACAAAAGCGTTTGATATTAATAAAAAAGTAGCATCGGAAAAATTAGAGGTAATTAAACAAGCTTTTAATTTAACGGCTACTTCTTATGGGTTACAACCCATAAAATTAGTCATTGTTAGCAATAATCAGTTGCAGAAAGACTTGGTTTCAGTGGCAATGAACCAGAAAAACATAGAACAAGCATCACATGTTTTAATATTTTGTATTCAAACCGAAATTGATGAAGATTTTGTAACTGAATATTTTAATCGGGTTCATAACATTCGACAAACACCAAAAGCCATATTGCAACCGTTTCAAGATTTCCTAATTTCAGACTTTGAAAAGAAACCTCAAGAGCAAATAGAGGCATGGGCAACAAACCAATCGTATTTGGCTATGGGAAACCTTTTGACAGTCTGCGCTATGGAAGGTATTGACGCTTGTCCAATGGAAGGTTTTAATCCAAAAGCTTGTGATGATTTATTAGGTTTGGGTAAAAAAGGTTTAAAGTCGGTTTTATTATTACCAATAGGGTATCGTGCAGAAAATGATATGTTTGCTGATTTTAAAAAAGTCCGTAAACCCATTGCAGATAGTATTATAGAGTTGTAGTTTTAGAACATCAAAAAATATATGTATTATGCCAGGATTTGAATTATTTGGAAGTGCAGAACGCAAAGAAGTAAATGACGTTTTAGACAGTGGTGTTTTAATGCGTTATGGTTTTGACGGTATGCGAAATGGACATTGGAAAGCTAAAGAATTGGAGGCCGAACTTCAAGAAAAATTGCAAGTAAATCATGCCCAATTAGTATCAAGTGGTACAGCTGCTGTTTCCGTTGCTATGGCAATTACGGGTGTTGGAGCTGGAGATGAAGTTATTATGCCAACTTTTACATTCGTAGCAAGCTTTGAGGCCATTATGATGTTAGGAGCCATTCCAGTTTTAGTGGATATAGATGATACCTTAACGCTGGATCCCAAAGCAGTGGAAGCTGCTATAACACCGAAAACAAAAGCCATTATGCCTGTTCACATGTGTGGTAGTATGGCAGATTTGAATGCGTTACAAGCAATTTGTAAAAAACATAATTTATTATTGATAGAAGATGCTTGCCAAGCCATAGGTGGTTCGTACAAAGGAAAACCATTGGGTAGTATTGGAGATGTAGGGTGTTTTTCATTCGATTTTGTAAAAACAATAACTTGTGGTGAAGGTGGTGCCGTAATTACTAATAATGACACCTATTTTAAACATGCGGATCATTATACAGACCATGGTCACGATCATGAAGGTATGGATCGCGGTGCAGAAACGCATCCATTTTTAGGGTATAATTTTAGAATTTCAGAATTACAGGCTGCTGTAGGATTGGCTCAAGCAAGACGTCTACATGATTTTGTTGCCATTCAAAAAAAATATTATACCATTTTACGTGAAGCACTATCGGTAATTCCAGAAATTACATTTAGAACCGTTCCTGAAGGTGGTGAAGAAAGTTATGGCTTTTTAAATTTCTTTTTACCAGACTTGGAGGCCGCAAGAAACGCTTCAAAAGCATTCAAAAAATCAGGAGTTGATGCGTGCTTTCACTACTTTGATAACAATTGGCATTACATCAGAAAATGGGATCATTCAAAAGATATAAAATCTTTATATCCTATTTCTCCTGAAGTTAAGGAAGGTTTGAAGTATCTTCAAACAAAAACTTTTGAGCAATCAGATCACTACATAGCAAGAAATATATCGTGTTTAATTAAGTTATCGTGGACAGAAGACCAAGTTCGAGAACGTGCTGAAAAAATGAAAAAAGCCATTTTGGAAGCCTTGTAAGCACTAGGCAAATAACATATTTAAAAGCAACCTTTAAAAAGTTCATAACCATGAATTAACTGTAAGGTTGCTTTTTGGTTTTTACGCTTTTGGATTAGGCTTAAGAAAATTAAATCTAAATATAATTTTCATAAAGTTTGTTTACTTGTTAAAACAACTTACACAAAGAGGTAATTATAATCGAATAAATTTTTTAAACATTAATTATGAAAAAAACAACTACAAAAATTAAGCACGTATCAATGTTGCTATTTTTTATTTTTGCTACAGCATGTAGTTCAGATGATGATTCAGCCACTAGTACTCCAAATGTTAATGAGCCAATAGTTAATTACCCTAGTTCAACAATAAGTGCTACTTTTTTTGAAGCAGGAAATTCTGCAGCACCAAATATTACTTGGAACGGTGATGTAGGTACTTTTTCTTTAGTGACACCTTTAGATGGATTAAGCATTAATGCAAATACAGGCATTTTAAGTTGGACGAAATCTCTACCACAAGGTAATCACGCTATTCAAGTTATTATAGCAAATAGTACCGGGCAGAAAAGTGTAAATCTTATTTTACAAAATAAATTCCACGGTAATTTTACGCATAAATTTGAAGGAACCTGTTCCTATGAACTCCATTTTAGCCCAGACGGTTCCTTACGCGTAAAATATATGAGAGGCGCGGATATTCTTGCCAATGGATCTTGGGAAATAAATGACAATGAGCTTACAGCAAGTTATACTTTTATAAATGACAATGAGGAGAATTCCATAAGAGCGCTATTAGTACACACATCAACAGAGGTAAAACTAGAAGGAAATTGGTATAATGGATTAGGTGCAACTTCTGGTCAAGAAGGAGGGAGCATTAATTTAAAATTAAGGGAATTACCACCAGGCGATGGTATTATAACTATTAGGGATAGTGGCGACTATTTCGTTCGCTTTTATGACTCCTGTGGTGCTGCTTGTTGTTTTAGCACTATTCAAAGCGCTATGGATGCATATCCAAACAGGATCTTAACATATCTACCATAACATAAGGATATATTGAAGATACTTTGGAAGCTTATTTAATTCTACTTTTTAACAACTTTAAAGAACTTATAAATTCTTTAAAGTTGTTTTTTTTACAACCAATTGGTGTTTTTAATCTTTAATTAATTATTAATCACATCTTTAAAAGCTCTTTAAAAATTAATAATTGGAATATTTGTAAACTTTCCCCCTCATTTTGTTAACCTTTTATAAATGTTTACATAAATACGTAGTTATCAATTATAAAATTTATATCCCATGAAAACATCAGAACCAACAGCAGAAGCAACAGTAGCAACAACAAGTACAAAATCTGAAATAACCGAAGGTAAATCCATGGCTATTATTGCCTATTTAACGATTATAGGATTAGTAATTGCTTTTGTAATGAATAATGACAAGAAGAACAAATTTGCCAAGTACCATATTACGCAATCATTAGGGTTAGCCCTAACAGGTTTAGCAATAGGTGTTATTGGTATGATACCTATTTTAGGTTGGTTAATTAGTGTAATTGGTTTTTTTGTAATTATTTTTATGTGGATTTCGGGTTTGATGAATGCCATTAACGAGAAACAAAAACCGCTTCCTATTTTAGGAAATAAATACGAAGAATGGTTTAAAAACTTATAAGTCGACTTTTATTTTGAACTAGAATTTCAAAAAATTCATTTAAAACGACACTCAAAACAAAATTATTAAAATAGTTTTAATTGGTTTTAAAAAGGAGAAGATGCTTACATTAAACGAAGCGTTGCTCTCCTTTTTTGCTTTTAATGGTGTCGTGGATTATGTTAAAAGCGTAACAGCCAATTTATAAATTCACATAAATAAATCAATTTAAAATAAATATATCAGCTTTCAATAAGCAATCAAAAACATTTAGTACTTTAATAGTTAATTTAATCAAAATGAGTTGTTTAAAATGGCTTCTGTTTTTTATCGGAACTTGTGCTGTTTATTCTCAAACAAACAAGCAAGTGGCATTTCGGGAATTGACTGTGGAGCAAGGTTTATCTCAAAATAGTGTTGTTAGCATTGCGCAAGATAGCATTGGCTTTATGTGGTTCGCTACGCAAGATGGGCTAAATAAATATAATGGTCGCGAATTTTCCTATTACAAAATTCAGTTTGAAGACGTTACGAGATCCACCTTTAGTAAACTAGGAAAATTATATGTGGATAAATCAGGTATATTATGGGCTATTGCTAATTCGGGAAAATTACAGTTTTTTAATAAGGATCTAGACAGTTTTCAATCCGTGATAACGAATTATGCGGTTAGTACCGTTTTTCAAGATGACCAGCAAAACTTCTATATGGGAACGTTTGATAACGGACTATATAAGGTCAATTCTCAATCTGCAGATACCATCCAGTTTTTAAAACCAGAACACGCCTATCATACTATTTACGATTTTATAAAAGGCGATAAGGAGAGCCTATTGGCGGCTACAAAAGGAGGTGTTTTTAAAATTAAGAATACGGGGTATGAATATATAGAAATTGAGTCGTTAGCCAATTTTAGTGCTTTAGCAAAATCGGATAATAACACCATGTATTTAGGTAGTTTTGGCAAAGGGTTATTTGTAAAATCGGAAAACGAAAATCAGTTTGCGCCTTTTAAAAATAAGCCATCTTTTTCGCTTCCAAATAATTTAATAATACAAGATTTACTAGTTGATAAACGCAATAGATTATGGATAGCCACCTATGGACAAGGTGCATTTCTAGTAGATTTTAAAAATCAATATATTCAAAATTTCAAAGAAAATAAGAATGATCCATATGCACTTTATTATAATGATGTTATATCCTTATATGAAGATAATACAGGAACCATCTGGCTTGGAACCGATGGTGCAGGCTTAAGTTATTATGATGAGTTTTTAATAAAGTTTAATGTGTTAACAAACGATCAAGTTCCACAAAATGTCCATGTAGATGTTATTCGTGCCATAACTGTGGATGATAAAAATAATATGTGGTTGGGTACATCAGGAAAAGGTTTAACGGTTGTAAATACAAAAAATCAAACTTTTCAAACCTATACAGCTGCCAACTCTAACCTTTTAGGAGATAGGATAATGAGTCTATATTATGATAAAGGAAACCTTTGGATTGGCCATCAAACGTATGGATTACAAAAAATGGATGCTAGTGGGAAAATCACATCCTTTCAAGAAACGGAACATTTTACTATTTGGAAAATCCTTAAAGATAGATCTAACAATTTGTGGTTGGGTACACGAGATCATGGATTCGTTCAATTTAATGAGAAACACGGCATAACAAAACAGATTAATGCAGAAAACACCATTTTGGAAACTAATAATATTCGCACCATGGTATTGGGTGAACCAGGTATTTTTTGGATTGGAACGGAAACGGATGGGCTTTATAAGTTTTATAAAAACACAGATAGTTTAGTGAAAGTTGATAAAATAAGCGATAAAATAAAATCTTTATTCTATCACGATTCTATTCTCTGGGTTGGAACCAATGGTAATGGTTTAAAATCGTTCAACACAAAACGAAACACATTTAATACATATTCCACAAACAATGGCTTATTAAACGATGTTATTTATGGAATTCTGCCTGGAAATAATGATTTCCTTTGGTTGAGTTCCAATAAAGGCATTACTAAATTAAAAATGGAAGGTGGTGAGATTTCAGAGATAGAAAACTATGATAATTATGATGGTCTTCAAGCTTATGAATTTAATACAGGTGCTTCCTACAGACATTCCAATGGTATATTATATTTTGGTGGTTTAGAAGGTTTAAATTGGTTTAATCCCAACCAGCTTGAATTGAATCCTATAAAGCCAAAAACAATTATTACAAATTTGGAAGTTTTCAATAAACCTGTTGCTTTAATTGATAATCAGGAATTTAAACATGACAAAAACACCTTGACGTTTACATTTTCCGCATTACATTATTCCCAGCCTGAACGAAATCAATACAAATACCAATTAATTAATAATGATGCCAATTGGATAAATTCTGGAAACAGTAATGTGGCGCATTACACCAACCTACCACCAAACGTATATCAATTTCAAGTTATTTCTAGTAATTATGATGGCGTTTGGAATACCACGCCCGCAACATATATATTCACCATTTTAGATCCTTGGTACGCTACAAATTTGGCAAAAACCATGTATGTGTTTTTAATAATAATCTTGTTGTATATTTTATACTTGTACTTAAAATGGCGTTGGAATGTAAAAAATCAATTGCGTTTAGAGCAAGTTGAAACAATACGGTTAAAGAAATTAGATGAATTTAAAACCAAGCTTTATACTAATATATCTCACGAATTTAGAACACCATTAACCTTAATTTCTGGTCCTATAGATAATCAATTAGCCAAACCAGAACTGTCCAAAACTGATAAGAAAGAACTGACCTTGGTTAAGCAAAACGCCACCCGGTTGCTTAATTTGGTAAACCAGATGCTAGACCTTTCTATGATAGATTCTGGACAAATAAAGCTGAAAGTATCACAAGGAAATTTAACCATTTTATTAAAGCAAATTATAAGCGCATTTCAATATAAGGCTAACAAAAAAAGTATTGAAATTAACTACCAAATTCATCATTTAAAAGCCGTTTGGTTTGATAAGGATATAATTGAAAAAATAACATCTAACTTACTTTCCAATGCTATAAAATATGCACCAAAGCACAGTGATATAATTTTTCAAGCTAGCAATCAAGAAGGTGTTTTGGTATTATCCATTATAAATACTAGTAATCACGTTGGAAAAGAGGATTTAAACAAACTATTCCAACGTTTTTATCAAAATAATGAATTATCAGATGGTGTTGGTGTTGGCTTGGCTTTGGTTCGAGATTTGGTCACGCTATCTAAGGGCAGTATTATAGCCAACAATTTGGAATCGGACCGCATTCAATTTACCGTTTCCCTACCTTTAAATAAAGATGCGTTTACTAAAGATGAAAGGCAAGTTAGCCATGAACCTGAAAATTTCAATTCAGATTTAAAATCATCTATTGCTGAATTTAAAACCGATAAACCATCCTTGCTCATTGTGGAAGACGAACTAGACATTCGCTCATTTATCGTTTCTGTGTTTGCAAATAACTATCAAATTATAGAAGCCTCCAATGGTAAGATAGGTATAGAAAAAGCTCGAAAACACCTTCCAGATTTAATTATCAGTGATATTATGATGCCTGAACAGGACGGAATAACGTTATGCCACGATATTAAAAGAAATGCGCTTACAAGTCATATTCCTGTAATTCTACTTACGGCCAAAGTTGGAGATGCTAATGAAATTGAAGGTATAAAAACAGGAGCAGATGCCTATGTTACAAAACCATTTAGTAGCGAAAAATTAAAAATCCGAGTAGAAAAACTGATAGAAAGCCGCTTTAAACTTCAAAAACACTTCAGTAATACCTTAACAATAAATCCGGAATTAGCAATTACTTCCACCGAAACCGAATTTTTAAAAAGGCTTCAAACCACATTAGACCAACATATAACAAACCCCGATTTTAATAGCGAAGGGTTGAGCAAACAGATACAAATTAGTCGCACCCAACTTCACCGAAAACTGAAAGCCATAACAGGAATGACCACTAGTGAGTTTTTACGATCTCAACGCTTAAAACTATCATTAGAGCTGTTAAAAACTTCCGATGCTACCATGGCAGAAATTGCCTATCAAGTTGGATTTAATTCCCCTTCCTATTTCACCAAATGCTTTAAAGACGTTTATGGTTGTACACCAAACGAGTACCTTTTAAACATCTAGAAAAACGCATTAAATAGCCATTTGGCACATATTTTATATCCTTTGAAACATATCTGATATTCAAAGGCAAAACTTCCTTATACTTTTATCACATATTTAAAAAGTGAATAAATGAAAAGCTATGCCAATAGCCCTAAAAAGAGTGAGAAGATTTATTTAAGTATCGATCATTTAAAAGATGGGCACTATGAGCTTGAAATATTATTGAAGAATAAAGTGGTAATGTCTATTGTAATAATAAAATAGCCTCTACACTCAATAAAGGATGTTAACCTTTTAAAGCGAATAACATTAAGCATAAAGTCTGAATAAGCCGAAAAAGGACTTAAAACCGAAGTAGGTAACTATTAAAAACAAAAATTATGAAAACCAAATTATTATTATTAAGCGCGATTAGCGCACTTATGTTTGTTTCTTCTTGTAGCAGTGATGATGATACTATAACACCATCAATACCTGAACTAGAAGCTTTAGAGCTTAGTAACTGCTCATCTGGTATAGCTGAGGGCGAAACACTTATCCTAGAAAACAGAAATAATGGAGTAGATTATATTATTAATTGCACCTATCCTGTAAATGGTGATTTGATTATAGACCCAGGCGTTACAATTCAATTTGGTACTGATGCTACAATTAGAGTTTATAATTCAGGATCTATACAAGCATTGGGAACAGCTCAAAACAAAGTTGTATTTACTGGTGAAGATAAAGTACCTGGTTCATGGAAAGGTCTTTATATAATTAGTAGTGACGTTAAAAATAAAATTGAATATGCAACAATTGAATATGCAGGAGCCGTTGGCGATGATGGTGCTATATTATTATGGTCTGACACGCATTTAAAAATGAACAACACAAACATAACCAATAGCCAAACTTATGGACTTCATGCAAACACTAACAATAACGAATTAATATTAGAAAATAATACAATTACGGCTTGTAAGGCACCAATGTATTTAGATGCTAGTTATGTTTCAGCCATTTCTAACGGAAGCTATACTGGCAATAATACAGATGCTATAATTGTAGATAGAGGTTTTATAGACGAAGATCATACTTGGACTAAATTGAATGTACCATATCATTTTCCAAATGGAGTAGATGTAGTTGCTGGAGGAAATTTGACCGTAATGCCAGGGGTTATCATGAAATTTGGTCAAGACTCAAGACTGTTTATAAACGAAGGCGCTAGTGGACCTAAACCTAGTATCATAGCTGTTGGTACAGCTGCAGAACCTATTGTGTTTACATCCATAGATAATGTTATGAGTGCATGGAGAGGTATTTATTTTGACTCACCTAATGCATTAAACGAAATTGGTTTTGCAACTATAGAAAATGCAAGTAATCCTGATCAAGAGGGAGCAATTGAAACATGGTATGGCACTGTTTTAAATGTACATGATGTAACTTTTAAAGATATTCAAAATTGTGCTATTCATCAATATAAATTCCCGGCTGATCCTGATACATTAACAAGGTCTAATTTAACATACATAAATGTAGCTAATGCATTTTGTCAAAACTAATCAGCTAAATTATTTTTATTAGTCTTTCCTTTTTTCATTAACCCTCAGAATGAAGGTTAATGATAAAGTGTTTTTGATTAGAATGTTGTAGTGATTCCTCGGGAAGATGAAACTTGAGTATTGTGCAAATTTTATCTATTTACCGCCTTCTGTTTTTTTGAGGTATTTAAAACCGAGGGGAAGCTACTATTAGCGAAAAAACATGGATTAAGCGTAATGATATTAAAACCTGTTAGTAATAGTCGTGCTGGCAACATTAGATATTTTGGATTTTATATGGATAGAGCAATAACATTTAAATATGATTGTATTAAAATATCTTCTAGAACAGACGATGTTTATGCAAATGTTATTACGAACATCCATTTTGAAAAAGGATGGAACTTTATTGAAGAAAACCTTATAAGGATTAAAACTAATAGGCCAGGTGATTCGCTTGCCACACAATTAAATGAAATCTAACATATATTCGATTAAATCTTAAACATTGGAACAACCTTTAGCTTTTAATAGACTTTGAAACAAAAGTAATAAACAAAGATTGGAGTCCATTTTACGTTTGATTTAAATAATTAATTATTAGAATGTTAACCTCTCATAATTTATACCATTAATGAATAAACACAATCTTATGAAAACAAAATTATCATTATTAGTAATCATGTTTACGACCATCATGACCTTTGCACAAAATGGTATCAATTACAAAGCTGTTATAAAAGACAACCTTGGTAATATAGTAGCTAACGATTTGATAGCTATTCAATTCACGATTATGGACGGCGCAACTACTGTGTATCAAGAAACCCAAACACCAACTACAGATGACAATGGAATTATTATCGTAAACATTGGTGAAGGTACTCCCATTTCTACGGCATTTTCAACAGTTGATTGGAGTAGTAGTAATCACTTCCTGAATGTACAATTAAACACAGGAGGAGGTTTGATAGATATGGGCACGACGGCTTTTAAACCTGTGCCTTACGCATTGATGGCAAAAAATGTGGAGAACACTATCTGGACTAAAAATAATTCTCGAATTTCTTACAGTACAGGTGATGTTGGTATTGGGATAAATAACCCAATTAATCCACTTTCTGTTCTTCAATCAACAGGTTTAGTTAATACGGTTCGTATTGAAAGTTTAGATCATCCTGCGGGTAAAGATCTTTTAGAGCTAATTGTTCCATCAGGTTCTACATCAGATTCTCAATTTATAGAAATGCAAAATGGCTTTGACATTGTTGCAGCAATTAATAGTGATGGCTCAGCACAATTTAAATCGGTTCAGTTTGAAGATAATACGGTACAGACCACTGCTGCTGTTGGTCCTCTTGCCTATGGTTTTGTGCAATCTAGCGGAAACGTAAGTTCTGGTTCAGGGAATTTTAGTGCTACTTGGAATACCGTAGATAATAGATATGAAATTACTATTACAGGAGAGAATTATTTCTGGACACTTTTTACTACAAATGTTACTAGTAGTTCAAGCACTGTTTACCGTGAACGTGTAAGTAGTGCTAGTGGCAAATTACTAATTTACCTTTATAATTCAGCAGGAGCATTAATCCAAGGTAATTTTCAGTTTATCACTTATAAATAAAAATGTTTACAAATACATATAAAATTATGAAAACAAAAATCACATTACTGTTAAGTCTAATTTTGGCTTTTATATGTCAGGGACAAACCATAGAGAAATTTAGTATCGATAGTGGAGGCGCAAATGCTACCGCTGGAGGAATAGAAATTCTCTATACCATTGGCGAAGTAAACGTACAAGAATTAAGTGCCGGAAATATTCAGGTTTCTGAAGGTTTTATTAATGGCACTATGAAAATAAAAATGGACGCAAAGCTTTTCTTGCAAGGACCACTATTAAATCCAGTTTCAGCTGGGTTAATGAATGATAATTTAAGACAAAATGCCATAATTCCAACAACCAGTCCGTATGCAGATTTAGCAACCTGTAATGCATCGGTATTTTCTGTTACAGGAGCTAATGCTATTGTAGATTGGGTTTGGGTGGAACTCCGCGCAGCTAATGATAATACCAAGCGTATTACTGGAAAATCAGCCCTATTACAACGTGACGGTGATGTAGTTGGATTAGACGGTGTAACAAGTCTCATTATGAATGCCGCACCTTCTAATTATTATGTGGTGGTTAATCACAGAAATCATTTAGGTGCTATGAGCGCTGGAACCATTGGACTTAATGCAAATACGGCAAGCGTTGTAGATTTCACTAATAGTGGATTTGCCACTTATGGAACCATGGCGCAAGCTATTTTAACTTCTGGCAATATGGCACTTTGGGCTGGTGATGTGAATGGAAATAATCAAGTGCGTTATTTAGGGCCAAGTAACGACTCGGCTACCTTAAAAACTATTGTGCTCAACGCGCCTGGTAATGCTTCTGGAAGTAATTATTTTCCATATGCAACTTACAATTTAGGCGATATTAACCTAAATGGTGTCGTCCGATATTTAGGGCCAGGTAATGATAAAGGTATTTTGAAAAATATCATACTAAATCATCCTGCTAATCCTTCGTCCAATTATTTTCCTATTTCACAACAAATACCAAATTAAAATAAACATCTAAATTTTAACACTTTAAAACTATATTATTATGAAACATGTATACACAGCGGTCATTTTACTTTTTATGACCTTCACATTACAAGCACAAAATCATACTTATGAGTTTAGTATCTCATTTGTAGGGATAAACGCGAACACAGGCAACTACCAAATGGCTTTATTGGCAACACCAAGCGAATCCGTAGTTGATGACAGTACAGACGATATGGGAGCCGGCTTTTATGTGCCAACAGGTATGACTATAGGTAATTTTGTAACTGGTAATTCTAATCTTCCAGCCTCCGAATGGGCGTCTATTTCCATGGGACCTGGCGTTAATGGCGATGCCTATTTTTTAGGTCGCGATGAAGCTGGCCAATTTACCGTTATGTTAAATGGTGCAGGGCCTTTTGAGCTGGTTTTATTTGATGTTATTGCAGATCCTAACCCAACAACAGGCGCTATTCTGTTCGTTGAAAATGGTGATCCAGTTTTTGACACCATTTTTATTGAAAATTATATCAATATTTGGGCACAAAACTTATACTCACAAAACAATCCAACAGCAAGTTCTGTAAATTTCGCCACCTTAAGTACGGAAGTTGTTATTGATGATACTTCGTTTTCTGTTTACCCGAATCCAGCATCAGATATTCTATATATTAAAACACCAAATACCATAAATGCTATTGAGTTGTATTCTATTCTAGGTAAAAAAGTATTTGAAAGCAGCCAAAATACAAACCAAATTGATGTTAGTAATTTTCAATCTGGTATCTATCTTCTGAAAATTCAAACAGAGAAAGGTCGCGTCACTAAAAAAATAGTGATTAAATAATATTAAAGAGGCTATTTATTGAAGTGAAAAGGGGGAATGACCTTATGTAACATTTTGTGTTGTTTCCCTTTTTTTAATTTCAAGTATTCACAACCTAGTACAAATAGGTGTTAGTTAGAATTATATTATTAAGGTGTTATAAATCAAAAATTTCTAATCTTTAAAAATTGAACAATTATGAAACGGTCTATAAAAACAATCGTATTATTTTCACTGTGCTTTTTATCAATATTTTCAACAATCTATGCACAACAGAGTATTAATTATAAGGCTATTATTAAAGATGATAACGGTAACGTTATTGTTAATGATGTGGTACCTATACAATTTGACATTCTTCAAGGTGTTGCACAAACCAATATATATTCAGAATTACATACACCAACAACAGATGATAATGGTATTATAATTGTTAATATAGGCGAAGGTATATTAGTTGGAGGAAGTCCCGCTTTTAATACGATCGATTGGGCTAGCGATAATCATTTTCTGCAAGTATTCGTAAATATTGGCGATGGCTTGGTTGAAATGGGTGTTACCGAATTTAATGCCGTTCCATATGCACTTTCGTCTGGCGATAAATCTTGGGAATCCGAAATGGATAATGTGCATGTGTTATCAAAAAATGTGGGAATCGGTACGGATGCACCAACCGAATTATTAGAAATTAATGATCCGAATAATGCAACCATAAAATTGACAGTTCCAACAGTTGGTAGTTCATCAAAATTAGAATTTGAAACTGGCGATGAAACTGGGGCACATACTTTTTACAGAATTGAAAACAGGAGCGACTATTTAAGGTTTGAAACCGATACAGATTATATAATACCGACAACAGGTTATGAATTGTTAATGAATCTGGGTAGAATGGGTTTAACTTTGGAAACTGGAGCAAGAATAAACGAATTTTCTACAGATGCTACATTAGCAGATAATAGTGATAATGTAGTACCAACAGAACGTGCAGTTAAATCTTACGTGGATAATAGTATAGCTGCAGTTACAGCTATCACTAAAAGTATAGTTGTTCCTGCCACAGCATTTACTAGTAGTAACGGTCTGGTAAATTATGGGCTAGGTGGTGGAAATGCTTATAAATCTGCTGGCAGTCAAGCTATACTGGCACCAATGATAATCCCAATAGGTTCTACCGTAACTTCGACTACATTTTATTTTAAAGATACCAATAGCGCTGGAAATGTAAATCTAATAGGTGATGTAATAGCCTATTATAGAACTAATACATCCGCAACTATACCTGTTACGGTTTCAACATTTGGAGCTTCATCAACTGGTATGACAGAGGTGAGTTCTAATCCTTTTAATATTGCTACTGATAGACAACATTATATTAGAGTAAGACCTTCATCTGATTGGGATGGAAGTAATTTAGCAATTCATTCTGTAAAAGTAACCTACACAGAAAACTAATAGGTAACATATTCAACAATTTCCAATCCGTAGCCAATCATGCCAACACGTTTGGTTTGTTCACTATTAGAAATCAGTTTGAGTTTATGAATATTTAAATCATGTAGAATTTGAGCACCAATTCCAAAATCCTTCGCATCCATATCAAGACGCGGTGCTTTTATTACCTCACCAGGAACTTGGGCTTCTTTTAAAACGTTCAGACGTTTTAATAAATTCATGGTTTGCGATTGCTGATTAATAAAGATAACAGCACCTTTTTCGGCTTGGTTAATTACTTGAAACATGTCGTCCAACTTCTGATCGGCATTGTTGGTTAACGTTCCTAAAATATCATGATTAACAAGCGTTGCATTCACACGTGTTAATACAGGTTCACTCGTAGACCAAGACCCTTTAGTAAGCGCAATGTGAATTTGATTGTTAGTTGTTTGGTTATAGGCACGCAATCTAAAATTTCCAAAACGGGTTTCTAGATTAAAATCTTCCACCTTTTCAATTAAAGAATCGTGCTGCATGCGGTAAGCCACTAAATCTTCTATTGAAACAATTTTTAAATCGAATTTTTTAGCCACTTTCATTAACTCTGGTAAACGAGCCATAGTACCATCTTCATTCATAATTTCCACAATAACACCTGCTGGTTTTAATCCAGCAAGTCGTGCAAAATCTATAGCAGCTTCCGTATGTCCGGTTCGCCTTAATACCCCTCCTTCTTTTGCAACTAAAGGAAATATATGACCAGGCCTAGCCAATTCAAAAGGTTTCATATTATCATCTACCAAAGCTTGAACAGTTTTAGCACGATCGGCAGCTGAAATACCCGTAGTAACACCGTTTCCTCTTAAATCTACTGAAATAGTAAATGCAGTTTCCATAGGATCCGTATTATTACGAACCATCATATCAAGCTCTAAAGCCTTGCAACGATTTTCGGTTAATGGTGTACAAATTAAGCCCCGACCATGTGTGGCCATGAAGTTAATCATTTCAGGTGTTGCCATTTCTGCAGCTGCTAGAAAATCACCTTCATTTTCCCGATTCTCATCATCAACAACAATAATAACTTTTCCATTTCGGATATCGTTTATGGCATCTTCAATGGCATCTAATTGAAAGGTTTTGGTATTTTGAGTTTGAGTCATGGACATAACCATTTTGTATTAAAAGCAAAGGTATTGCTTATTTTGAATTAAGTGAAAAGACTTTATTTATTTTATTCTTCAGTAAAAAATGTCTAATGGGGTACATAATAAAACCAAGTATGATAAAAATTGGATTTTTAGAAACGTGGAATGTTTCAATCCGTTTTGATAAGCCTGAAATATTTACATATGATACGATAAAGTAAAGTGTATAAATTACACCAGAAATAGCGCTTATTTGAATTATTATGGCCGCAATTTCTTCTAGTTTATTATTTTGAAACACGAAATAAAGCACAAATAGTACAATAGCAATGCAATAAAAAACAAAACTAAATTTAGCATGCATGCTATAATCTGTTAAACGCGCTTTAGCTTGTAAGTCGCCTTCAGAACTTAAAGAAATTCGAGGTTTTTGTGTTGTTATACTTTCTTCTGATTTGTTTGGAATTTTTAATAGCTTCTTAATGGGTTCAATAATATGATCAAATTCAAATAAACCACGATCTGCTGTTGCGCGTTTGGTTAAATAGTAGCCAAGAGGCAACATAACAAGCGTAGAGAACCAAGCAGCTAGAATTGGATTTAAACTACCATCCTTGGCGCTGTTTTTTGCGAAAATTCCTATAAAGTGATAAGTTAAAAATAATAAGATAGCAATAATCATTGGCAATCCAATACCACCTTTTCTAATTAAAGCACCTAAAGGCGCCCCTACAAAAAACAGGATAATACAGGCAAAACCTAAAGCTAATTTTTCATGAAGAGCAATAAAATGTTTGTTAATTTCAACATTACGCTCTTTAAAATATTTGGTTTTAATATTTACAATTTGTTTGGTACTTTTTAACGAATTTAATGCCTGATCTAGCATTTGTACTTTTTTCTTATCCGGAAATAATTCTAAAACATTGCCGCTAAAAGATGAGTCAATACCTTTCGTTACTGTAATCCCAGAGTTTAATACAGGTAAGTTGGAGCGGTTGTATAAACTAATAGCAAAATCTTCATGATCATTGTTTAAAGCAGTCCCTAATGAGTCTATCATAAAATTTAAATCAGAAATGTTCAGCATATTGTACTTGTCTGATACATTTTTCTCGTCTAAATCATTACTATTTAATTGGGATAAATCGATATTAATAATATATTTTTCAAAATGACTCATTACCATGGGATGCCGACTTCTTTCAGCACGATTTTTGGATGGCGTATCATCATAAAAATATCCATCAAAGAGAATAAATTGTAACACATCAGAATCTTCTTCACCTATAAGTTCACCATTTTTAGCAACTATTATCGTGTTGTTGGCATTATTTCTTTGGCTTTTCTTGTGCATGACCACACCTTTCAAATACCTGCCATTTTCACCTGATTTTTTTTCAACTTTAATGTTGTAATCCATGACGTCATTAAACTGACCTTCGGCAATTACCATAGCAGGTTTTAAGGTGGCAATGTTTTTCCGAAGATTATGCGAATTAAATTCAGCCCAAGGTATAACGTTGTTAGCAAATAAAAAGGTGGTAATGCCCAATCCTACTATAAAAATACTTAAGCCAGTCATGGCGCGCTGTAACGAAATTCCAGTGGATTTCATGGCGGCAAATTCATAGTTTTCAGCAAAACTACCGAAAACCATAATCGAAGCTAGAAGAATAGTTAGTGGTAATACTAGTGGGATAAGTTTGGGTGTAAAGTAAAATAGAAACTTTAAAATGACAACCATGTCCAAATCCTTACCCGCTAATTCTTTTATATAAAGCCAAATGGTTTGTAATACAAAAATTAGCATGAGTATAATAAACACGCTGAAAAAGGTTTTTAAATACGTAGTAAGTATGTAACGGTCTAGTATTTTCACACGGTTATAGTTTCCTTCATTTATCCAATTTGAAATTAAAAATGGCTGATTATTAAAGGTTTATTATGAAATTTAAATCCTTGAAATGCAAAGTGTTAACCAGTCTAATCTAACTTATTAATATAATGGTCTTTATATTTGTTAGCATCAAAGGTAAATAAGGTTTTTGATAAGGGCTCGTTTGTTTTAAAAGAATTAACAGTTAAAGTAGTTTTTGTACCATTTTTACCTGTTTCAATTAAATTGTAAATGTGATAGGTTTGAGCATCTATACCTAAAAGAATAGTTTTAATTTCGGAACCAGAATCACTAGGTGTTAATTTTACATATTGAATTTTCCGACCTTGTACATTTTGAAGAATATCCATTTTGTAAGAGTATCCGGTTTCGTAAAAAGACAACATTTTACTTGGGGTAATACTATTTTCATCTTCGGTGTTATTTGATGAAATGGTTACCTCTTCATCATCAGGGCTAATACTATAAAGTGTTTTGCCATCGTAGATGCGGGTCATTCCTAGTATATTTAAACGGTATTTATCGCCCGCAATAACCACATCACCACGTGTTTCTTGTTTTAAGTTTTCTACATCATTGCTTAAAGCATATTTAAAATCAATGGATATATTATCATAACTTTTTACTTTTTTAGAAACCTTGTTTAATAGAGTTTTGGCCTCATTATCTTGTGCAAAAGTTACAGACGTGACCATGATTAATACTAATACTAATAGTTTTTTCATTACGAATAAATTTATGCGCTATTAATTTTTACGCTTTTTTTGTTATTTAATTTTTAAGATGTTTCGTTTTCTAAAAGCATATTTAATGCTGCTAAATCTGGTACCAAAACCTGTCTGGCTTTACTACCTTCAAATCCACCAACAATTCCTGCTGCTTCCAACTGATCTATTAAACGACCAGCACGATTGTATCCTAGTTTTAATTTTCGTTGTAATAATGATGCGGAACCTTGTTGGGCTGTGACAATAATTTCTGCCGCATCTTTAAACAAAACATCCCGATCGCTTATGTCTACATCAAGACTTGTGCCACTTTCCTCACCAACGTACTCTGGCAGTAAGTAAGCTTCTGGATATGCTTTTTGAGAACCGATAAAATCGGTAATTTTTTCCACTTCCGGTGTATCAACAAAGGCACATTGAATACGGATCATTTCGTTTCCTTGTGTAAAAAGCATATCACCACGTCCAATTAATTGATCAGCTCCAGAACCGTCTAAAATAGTACGAGAATCTATTTTACTGGTTACTCTAAATGCGATCCTCGCTGGGAAATTTGCTTTAATAATACCTGTTATAACGTTTACAGAAGGTCTTTGGGTGGCTACAATTAAATGTATTCCAATGGCTCGTGCCAATTGTGCCAATCGTGCTATAGGGGTTTCTACTTCTTTACCAGCTGTCATGATTAAATCGGCAAACTCATCCACCACCAAAACGATATAGGGTAAAAATTGATGGCCATCATTTGGATTTAATTTTCGCGCTTTAAATTTCGCATTATATTCGGCAATGTTTCTACACAACGCATTTTTTAATAATTCATAACGGTTGTCCATTTCAATACACAATGAGTTAAGTGTATTAATTACTTTGGTATTATCTGTAATTATGGCTTCATCACTATCTGGTAGTTTGGCTAAATAATGACGTTCAATTTTATTGAAAAGCGTCAATTCTACCTTCTTCGGGTCTACCAATACAAATTTTACTTCCGCAGGATGCTTCTTGTAAAGTAGTGATGTTAATACCGCATTTAATCCAACCGATTTACCTTGTCCTGTTGCACCAGCCATTAGCAGGTGAGGCATCTTGGCTAAATCTACCACAAAAGTTTCATTACTAATCGTTTTACCTAAAGCAATTGGCAATTGCATTTCCGATTTCTGAAATTTCTGCGAGGCAATAACCGAACGCATAGAAACGATAGTAGAATTTTTATTTGGAACTTCAATACCAATAGTTCCTTTTCCTGGAATTGGCGCAATAATTCTAATTCCTAAAGCGGAAAGCGATAAAGCAATATCATCTTCTAGGTTTTTAATTTTAGAAATTCGAACTCCAGCTTCTGGTATTATTTCATACAAGGTTACTGTTGGTCCAATGGTTGCTTTAATATTGGAAATACCAATTTTATAGTTATTTAGCGTATCTACTATGCGGTTTTTATTTTCTTCTAATTCTTCTTGGTTAATAGTTATACCTTCAGAATCGTATTTTTTCAGTAAGTCTAATGATGGGAATTGGTAATTACTCAACTCCAAAGTCGGATCAAATTGGCCAAAATCTTCAACCAATTTATTCGCTAAATTATCAGTTTCCGAAAGTTCTTCTTCAACCGTTTCAACTTCAATCTGCATTTCAGGCTCTTCCGCATCGTCTTTTGCTACAGGTTTAGGTTCTGGTTTCTTTGTTGGCGGTGTAATTGGTGCCTCTGATTCGTTTTTTTCTACAGTTAAATCGAAAGCAGATTTAATATCTTCCGCTTCCGCTGACAAATCGTTATCCAAAGGAACCAATGGATCATCAACTGTCTGACTATCCTTTATATTGGCGTTAATGTCCTTTTTAACGGATTTAAAAGCGTTTTTAATGTTATCAAAAGTCAATCTAAACCGAATGGCTAAATAGAATATTAAACCAAAAACGAGTAGAAGTATGGTTCCAATTTTTCCTAAATAGATTTGCAAATAGGTATTTATTTCAAAACCGACTGTTCCTCCTAAAGAACTCCATTTTTCAGCGAAAAATCCGAAAATTATAGAAAGCCAAACAACAATTAAAGTGCCCCAAAACCAATGTTTGCGAAGTTTAGAGCGGTTGCCATTGGTAAGAACGAAAACACCTGATAGGAAAATAAGACCTGCAAAAATAAAGGAAGCCACACCAAAGCCACGATGGATAAAAAAATCACTAACCCAAGCACCTGTTTTATTAAGCCAATTTTGAGATTCAATAGCTTTATTACCAAATTCTGAAAGCGTACTCTGGTCGTTTTGCCCTGTAAAAAAGTACGACACAAAAGCAATAAAAAGTAAAAGACCTGAAAGAATTAAAAAACTGCCAAATACCAACTTTTGTTGATTGGATAGTTTAAAACTAGGCGCTTTGAACTTGGGTTTCGTCGCTTTTGTTGCTTTTGTTTTCTTTTTGGCCATATATACTTTCCGTAAAACAGAAAAAGGTTATTGTGTAATTAATTCTGAAAATTTAGGTTCAAATTGATGTGACATCAGATGGTCACAAAAATACAAATAGTTCGCGTTAATCCTAAAGCTAAATGTATTTAAAAAATCTTTGGAATATATATGATACATCCTATGATTATTGCGGTTATAGCAAAAATAAAAACAGCGCCTGCGGCTATATCTTTAATGAGTCCTATTTTTTTATGATATTCTGGATGTATAAAATTTGCTATTTCTTCGATGGCTGTATTTATACCCTCTAAAGCCATAATTAAACCAATAGTTCCTATTTGAATTAGCCATTCGGTTGTTGAGATTTCAAAATAAAAACCCGCAACTGTCATGATAATCCCAATACAAAATTGCACTTTTATACTAGCTTCTGTGGAAACTAATATAAAAGCGCCTTTAAAAGCATATGTAACGCTTTTTAATCTATTAATTAAAAATGAATCTTTTTTAGGCATCCATTAAAGCCTCCAAAGCTGCTTTATAGTTTGGTTCATCAACCGTTTCTTGAACCTGTTCTGTATAAACTACTTGTCCCTTTTCATCAATAACTACTACTGATCTTGAAAGTAACGTTTCCAATGGTCCGGATGTAAAAGCCACGCCATAATTTTTTCCAAAGCTTCTATCTTTAAAATCTGAAAGCGATACCACATTATCCAATCCTTCCGCCGCGCAAAAACGAGCTAAAGCAAATGGTAAATCTCTAGAAATACATAGCACTTTTGTGTTGTCTAATTCGCTTGCCTCTTGGTTAAATTGTCTGACTGAAGCTGCACACGTACCTGTATCTACGCTTGGAAATATATTTAACACTAATTTTTGTCCTTTATAATCTGCTAATGTGTTAGTTCCTAGATCGGTGTTAGTTAATGCGAAATCTGGTGCTTTACTGTTCGTTTTTGGAAGTGATCCAGATGTTTGAATTGCATCGCCATGTAAGGTTACTGTTGCCATAATTTTTTAAAATTTTAGTTGTTATAAAAATAGGGATATTTCCTCTGAAACATTACTAAAATATAAGGTTTTTTTATTCTATTGTATGTTAATAATGCGTTAAACGAAAAATAAATAAAAACCGCAACCTAGATAATTACGTTAGTAGGGTATAAACAAATTAATAACTTAAAAATTACCAATATGAAAAATTTGAAATTAGTAACAGTAGCAACATGTCTATTAACATTTGTAATGTCTTTAAATATGAGTGCTCAAAGCAACATGATGAAACAGGAGACTAAAATGGTTGGTGGCGCCGAAATGTATCCTACAAAAAACATTATTGAGAATGCTGTGAATTCTAAAGATCATACCACGCTAGTTGCAGCCGTTAAAGCTGCAGATTTAGTTGATGCTTTATCAAGTGAAGGTCCGTTTACCGTTTTTGCTCCAACCAATAGTGCCTTTGATAAGTTACCAAAAGGAACCGTAGATAATTTACTGAAGATGGAAAACAAAATGATGTTACAAACCATTTTAAAATATCATGTTGCTTCTGGAAAATGGAATGCTTCAGATATTTTGAAAGCCATTAAAAAGGGTAATGGTAAAGCGCAAATTACAACATTAAGTGGTGGAACATTAACAGCTTGGATGAAAGGAAAAGCTGTGTATGTTACGGATGAGAATGGAAACTCTGCTTTGGTAACGATTGCCAATGTTAACCAATCTAATGGTGTTATTCATGTAGTTGATGCCGTATTATTACCAAAGTCATAAGACTATAATTAGTCTCTAATTTTATTTGAATTAAAAAAGGCCACTAAAATATAATTTTAGTGGCCTTTTTGTGTTGATTTAATATGTCAATTACTTGTCAATAGAACCAAGCACGCGTTTCATAAAGCTATTTAAAGCTTCTTTTTGTGGTGTGCCATCTTTCATCATTTTATTCACTTCAAGAGCACCATACATGTTTGAAATTAGTTCGCCAATAACATCTAGCTCTTCATCTTTTAATGAAGATACTTCCGTTAAGGCTTCTAAAGTTTCAATAGTTTCAAGAACATAATCCTCGTCATTCTCTTCAATAAACTGTGTTAAATGCTTTATAATAGGTAGTTTCATACTAATCTAGATTACGTTATCAACAAGTTCTTTTAAAGCGTCGAATTTATTGGTTTGTTCTTGACCAACAAATTCCCCTTTTTTAAAAGTCGCAAAGGTTGGTAAATTATCAACAGTTGCTAATTTTCTACTTTCAGGAAATTTCTCAGCATCAGCCATCACAAAAGTAACACCTTCATGCTCTGTTGCTAATTTCTTGAATTTAGGCTTCATAATGCGGCAGTTTCCACACCAAGTAGCTGAATACTGTACAACTACTGTATCATTATTATTAATGATATCCTGTAAATTATCTTGTTCTAATTCCTGTACCATAGTTTTAAAAGTTTTAGCTATTTAAAGTCCTTCCGTTTTGGAAGGACTTAATTAGATGTTTAATATAGGTTGTATTGAAGTTCTTCGAGTGAAGTTGAAAAATATAAATTAGTGAGATGCTAAATATGCAGCAGTTCCTTTCGCGTTAGCTTGCATAGCGTCTTTTCCTTCTTCCCAGTTTGCTGGACAAACTTCACCTTTTTCTTGAACGTGTGTTAAGGCGTCTATCAAACGAATATATTCACCAACATTTCTACCTAATGGCATGTTGTTGATGCTTTCGTGCTGTACAATACCATCTTCATCAATAATATAGGTAGCTCTATACGTTACATTATCGCCTTCAACTTGAACAGTTCCTGTCTCTTCGTCAAAAATTTCATTGGTAATATCTAAAATTCCTAAAACGCTAGATAAGTTTCTATTACTATCAGCAAGGATTGGATAGGTTACACCTTCTATACCACCATTATCTTTTGCTGTGCTTAACCAAGCAAAATGTACTTCAGGAGTATCACATGATGCGCCAATAACTATTGTATTACGTTTTTCGAATTCCTTCATTGCTGCTTGGAATGCATGTAACTCCGTTGGACATACAAAGGTAAAATCTTTAGGATACCAGAATAATACTACTTTTTTCTTGTTGTTTACTGCTTCTTCAAGAACGTTCACTTTAAAAGTGTCGCCCATTTCATTCATTGCGTCAACGTTTAAATCTGGGAATTTTTTTCCTACAAATGCCATGTTTTTATATTTTAATTGTTATTAAATTTCTTAATGACAAATATAAGAACAAGTCATAGTATTTCAGTCGAAATGAAATCTTAATTCTTTATTGAAGTATAGTTTAAATTTATGGCAAAGTTAGAAAGTGATAGTTTATGCTTATTTAGTGTTGCTCGTTAGTTGTTTAATTTTAATATTTAATGCCGCGTAAGTTAAGGTCATAAAAGGACTTAACCAATTGAAGATGGCATACACAAAATAATCAGCAACAGAAACACCTAAAACACTACTTTGATAAGCGCCACAGGTATTCCAAGGAATTAATACGGACGTTACCGTTCCAGAATCTTCCAAGGTTCTACTCAAATTTTCAGGAGCTAATCCTTTATCTTTATAAGCTTGCTTAAACATTTTACCAGGAATAACAATGGCTAAATATTGATCACTGGCTATAGTATTTAATCCTAAACAACTGATAACGGTACTTGCAAATAATCCGAAAACCGTTGTAGCAAAAGACAAGAGTACTTTAGTAATTCGTGCCAAAGCGCCTATAGCATCCATAATGCCACCAAAAAACATGGCGCAGCAAATTAGAAGAATGGTCCAAATCATGCCTTTCATGCCGCCTGCAGCAAATAAATCGTTTAGTTTTTCGTTATCGGTTACAATTTGCGTGTCTGTTAATATGGCATTTACGGTGGCGCCTAATTTAGAATCTCCTAAACTATCTAAAATAGCGGGTTGGAAAATAAAAGCGAAAACGGCTGCCAATATAACACCAACACCAAGAGCAATAAGTGGCTTTGTTTTTAAAAGAATTAAAGCTATTACTACTAATGGTACAATAAATAACATTGGTGTAATATTAAACGTGTTTTCAATACTTATTAAAAGACTACTTAAATCGGCAGTTCCTGTGGTATCAATAGTCATACTCATTACCGAAAAGGCTATTAATGTAATTATAATCGTAGGAATAGTTGTTAACGCCATATACCTAATATGTGTAAATAAATCCGTTCCAGCCATGGCAGGAGCTAGGTTAGTGGTATCACTCAATGGCGACATTTTATCGCCAAAATATGCGCCAGAAATAGCGGCACCAGCAATCATGCCTGTAGGAATTCCTAAAGCGCTTCCAATTCCAATTAAGGCAATACCTACCGTTGCAGAAGTGGTCCAAGAACTACCTGTTGCAATGGAAATAACCGCACAAATAATAACAGAAGCCGGTAAAAATATTGACGGACTTAAAACTTGTAGACCATAATATACCATGGCCGGAATAACACCACTTACCAACCACGTTCCGGCTAAAGCGCCAACTAAAAACAAAATCATTATGGGTACAAATACGCTACGCAAGTTTTCCCAGACCTCTTTCATCATGATTTGAAAGCGGACTTTATTAAAAAAACCAACGATGGCAGCCACAGCCGCACCTAATAATAAAATAAACTGATTGGAATATTCTCCTAAAGCTTCACCATCTGCAAGAAAGATGTTGTAAGCCAGCATTAGCATTAAAATAACCACAGGAATTAACGCTTCCCAGATACTTAATTCTTTATTCTCAATAATTGTTTGGTCTTCAATATCAATATCTGATAGGTTTTTATCGTCCTGCATATTGGTTGTTAGTTTCGTTAGGATTGTAATGTTACGATTTTCAGATAAAGTATGCAAATACTAATTGTCGCTTAAGCTAATATGGTGAAAGGAATGACTTTGTTTTTAAAAATAAAAAAGGAGCACGCTTAAACGAACTCCTTAATTTACTTGTAATTTATGCTTACTATAATATATCAAGAGACTCCATGCAAGAACGCATAGTTTTATAGGTACGCTCAATGTCTGCATCCAATCCAATAGAAAAACGAATTAAACCATCACTTAAGCCCATTTCTTTTTGTTCATCTTCCGGTATTTCCGATGAAGTAGAACTACCTGGAGCCGAGAATAAGGTTTTGTAAAACCCTAGACTAACAGCTAGATATCCTAAATTTTTCTCTTGCATTAATTCCATTAATGTGTTTGCTTTTTCTAAAGAACCAACATCTACAGTTAGCATGCCACCATATCCATATTTTTCATTCATCATACTTTTAAATAATTCATGACTTGGATGAGAAGCTAAGCCTGGATACACGGTTTTTAATCCATCAGCTTCAAATTTTTCTGCTAAATAGGTCGCATTTAAACTATGTTGCTGCATTCTAATGTGTAATGTGCGTAGGTTTTTTAATATAGAAGCGGCTCTTAAACTGTCCATAGTAGAGCCTAATAACATACAGGCGCCATCGTTGACACTTCGTAAATCGTTTATGAATTCTTGTGTACCACAAATTACACCACCAACCGTATCACTAGATCCATTTATGAATTTAGTTAAACTGTGAATCACGATATCAGCTCCCAATTGCACAGGTGAAACAGATAAGGGCGAAAACGTATTATCTACCACCAATTTTAAATTGTGCTTTTTAGCCAATTTTGCTAAACCTGAAATATCAGCAACTTCCAAGAGCGGGTTACTAACAGATTCGCAGTATAAAATTTTTGTGTTTTTCGTAATGGCAGCTTCAACCATTTCTAATTTTGTAATATCTACAAAAGTCGTTGTTATGTTAAGTCTAGGTGCAAAATTCTTTAAAAAGGCATACGTTCCTCCATAAATGGTGCGACTAGAAACGACATGATCGCCAGCGCCACAAAGCTGCATTATGACTGGTGTTATGGCTCCCATTCCTGAAGCGGTAACATTTGCAGTCTCCGTTCCTTCCATGGCTGCTAAAGCTTCGCCGAGATATAAGTTTGAAGGCGTAGAATGTCTTGAATACAAATAACAGCCATCTGCATTACCTTCAAAGGTGTCAAACATGGTTTTAGCCGATAAAAAAGTGTAGGTTGATGAATCTGAAATAGAAGGGTTTACTCCTCCAAATTCACCAAAATATTGTAAATCTTGAATATTATTTGCTGGTTTGAATGCCATAGTGTGAAAATTTATTAATTAATAATACTGTAAAAATCGTTAATATTAGATTATCTATCAATAGATGTCTTTATATTTAGATTATTAATCTATTAAAAATATGAATAATAGTTTTTATTACGTCTAATTTGGTTAATATTGTTTTTTAAACGAAAAATTTTCAATTATTATGAATTTCGATCTCATAGATTTAAAGTTATTACAATTTCTTCAAGAAGATGCGAAGCAGACCAACAAAATGTTATCTAACAGGTTAAATTTATCTGTTACAGCTGTTTACGAGCGGATTAGAAAGTTAGAACGGGAAGGTGTTATTGCGCAATATGTGGCCTTGTTGGATAAGAATAAGGTGGATCGGAGTTTTGTTGCCTTTTGTCATATTAAACTTGTTCAGCATACACAGAATAACATTGTGAAATTTGAGCGTGAAGTTGCTAATTTAGAAGAAATTTCTGAATGCTATCATATTAGTGGAGATTACGATTATTTATTAAAAGTAATGGTTCAGGATATGGAAGATTTTAGGGAGTTTATGGTTAAAAAACTAACATCTATTAATCATATTGGTAGCACCCACAGTATGTTTGTTATTAATGAAGTAAAACATACTACAGCCATTATGATTTAATTTGTCGGCCTGATAAAAAGATTTTGATTTAGGTAAAATTGAATTTAGTATACCTTTTTGCTACAATTCTTGTTTGTATGTTTTCGTTTTTACAACCATAAAACCCAGGCGAACGACTGAATTCCATCAAATTCCGGAAGGGGTAATTAGTTATTTTTGGTAATCTATTTTTATTTTTTAAAAATAACTGCGTATTTCGTTGTTCAATATCTAGCATATATAACTTTATGAAATATCAATATCTGTGGTTTCTAGTAGTAATAGTAATTGTTCAATCCTGCGGAAGCGTTAAAAAAAATAATGCCGTTGTAAGTAGTTTGCATGATGCAGATGAATTGAGAGAGGACGTAGATGCGGTTTATAATCAACTGCAAAAACATCATCCGCGCCTATATCAGTATATTTCTAAAGAAGCGTTAGATTTTAAATTTGATAGCCTAAAAACCAGTATCACACAACCATTAAGTAGTCATGATTTTTATGAACAATTAGCGCCTATTTTAATGGAAGTGCGTCAAGGTCATATTTCGGTTATGCCACCTCAAATGCAATTCACTAAAAAAGAACGTAAGGTTTTAATGAAGGAACGGTTTGAGTTTTACGATTTAGATTTTAATTATATGGACAAACAATTATGGGTGTCCGGATCCAAATCAGATTCATTATTAATTGGAAGTGAAGTGGTTCAGATTGAAAATGAATCTGCCAACGCGTTAATCCAGAAATATCAAACACAATATGCTTCTGATGGCTTTAATACCACGTTGATGGATAGGCAACTGGGTCGTGCATTTCAAAGATTGTATGCACGAGATAAAGGATTTTTAGATAGCTTATCCGTAACCTTCAATAAACAAGATTCATTATACACGAAAGTTTTCCGACGCATTCCAAAAGATTCAACTTCACACACAATAGATTCATTAAAACAGGAAGCTGATTCAATTAAAGTAGCCCAACTGACTAAAGCAGAAAAATTAATTAGAAAGCAGAAAGCAAAAGAAAAGCGAAAACAAGATCGAATATATGGTTTTCAAGGTTCAGACGGCAAATACACGCGTAATTTCAATTTTAAGGGAATAGATAGTTCTGTTGCCGTTATGAAAATAAGAGCTTTTGGAAATGGGAATTATAAAAAATTCTATAAACAGAGTTTTGCCCAATTAGATTCATTAAATACACCGAATCTCGTTTTGGATTTACGAGATAATGGCGGTGGTCGAATAGAAGAAATTGCTTATTTATTCCGCTATTTGGCGCAAGAAGATTATCAGTTTATTAATGAAAGTGAGGTAACTAGTCGTGTGCCATTTATGGTGTACACCATGAGCAATGGAAGCCCTTTAATGTTAAAGATAATTGGAGCCGTTTTTTCACCTGTTATTGTAACCCATAACTTAATAAAAACCAAAAAGGTTGATGATGCTATTTATTATAAATTTAAATATGCCAAAATGCAATCCCCATTTCCGGATAATTTTAAAGGTAATTTATATGTGCTTATTAATGGGAATTCTTTTTCGGCATCATCCATATTGTCTACTAATATTCAAGGTCATAATTTAGCCACATTTGTCGGTGAAGAAACGGGAGGTTCTTATAATGGAACCGTTGCGGGTTTATTTAAAATTTATAAATTACCAAATAGTAAGGTTCGTGTACGCATTGGTTTAATGCAAATTGATGCGCCTTTTAAAGTAGAGCCAGATGGATATGGTATTAAGCCGGATATTCCAATTGTTCCAACTTGGAATGACGTTTTACATGAACGTGACCCCGAGCTGGAATGGATTTTAAATCATGTAGAGAAAGAGAAACCATAGATTTTTATGTAACTTTATTGCGAATTTTTTTTCAAAAAACACTTTTATACCAAATGGATGCTTTATAAAAACATCAAAAAGATTTATCATGATATTTTCATGTCTTATGCACACCCTGAATTAGGCACGCATATTAAAAAAATCATGGAATTAGATGTGTATTTGCCATACAGTTCTACCTTTTTCTGCATAACAAATACCCAAGATTTAACCTTTGAATTTGTTAGTAAAAACATGACGGCCTGTCTAGGCTTGGAAAAAAATGTCTTGCTAAAGGAAGGTATGCGAAATTTTTGGAGTCGCATTCACCCAGAAGATATTGAACTTTGGTTAAGAGGTTTAAACGATTTAATGGAATTTACTTTAGCTGAAATCCCAGTAAACCACAGATACCAAATGAGCTATACATGGAATTACCGCTTAAAAAATACGCAGGACGAATATGTAAACATAATTCAAAACACCACACCTTTAGAGTTTGATGCGGAAATGAAACCAATAATAGGATTAGCGCATTACACCGTTATGGATATAAATATACAAATGCCAATTACGGTTACAGCCAAATTACTCAATGAAAACAACGAATATGAAACCAAATATTTTAATAATTATTCCCAAAAACTATTAACAGATGGTTTAAGTAATCGGGAGCGCGATGTGATACGATTATTAACCATGCATAATTCAAGTAAGGAAATAGCTGATTTATTGAATATTAGTCCTAATACAGTAGATACACACCGAAGAAATATTTTAAAGAAACTTAACATTTCATCAACAGGAGAGCTGATAGGTATGTTAAAAATGAACACGAATTTTCTGTAAAATTACTCAAATTGAGTATTGCAAAACCTGAAATATTACACCATTTTTGTAATGCTATTATTTGAGGGTGATACCTTATATTTAGGGCAATCTAACAAAATTGTTAGTTTTGCCCTTTTTTTTACACTTATTTTGATGGCGCTTATTATCCTGTATTTTTTTTATTGCCTTCCCATAAAACATTTGTATTTTTGTTCTTGTATTAATACAACTTGAAAAAAATATTTATATGAATTCATACGATGTAGCCATTATTGGCTCTGGTCCTGGAGGTTATGTAGCAGCTATTCGTTGCGCGCAATTAGGATTGAAAACTGCTATTATAGAAAAATATTCAACCCTTGGAGGAACATGCCTAAATGTTGGGTGTATTCCAAGTAAAGCGCTTTTAGATTCGTCTCATCATTACGAAGATGCAGTCAAGCATTTTGAAGAACATGGTATAGATATTCCTGGTGAAATTAAAGTGAATTTAAAACAAATGATTGCCCGTAAGCAGGCAGTTGTAGATACAACAACAGGTGGTATAGATTTCTTGATGAAGAAGAATAATATTGATGTTTACCAAGGATTAGGAAGCTTTAAAGACGCCACTCATATTACGATTTCAGGTGAAAAAGAAACGGAAATTGAAGCGAAGAATACTATTATTGCCACTGGAAGTAAACCTTCAAGTTTGCCATTCATAAATATTGATAAAGAGCGTATTATAACATCTACTGAAGCGCTAAAGCTTAAGGAGATTCCAAAACACATGATTGTTATTGGAGGCGGTGTTATTGGATTAGAGTTAGGTCAAGTTTACAAGCGTTTAGGTGCTGAAGTTTCTGTAATAGAATACATGGATCGTATTATTCCGACAATGGATTCAGGACTTTCTAAAGAATTAAATAAAGTGTTGAAGAAACAAAAATTCAAAATCAACACCTCACATAAAGTAAAATCTGTTGAACGTAAGGGTGATGAAATCATTGTAAAAGCGGACAACAAAAAAGGAGAAGAAGTAGAGTTTAAAGGTGATTATTGTTTAGTGTCAGTTGGTCGTCGTCCGTATACGGATGGATTAAATGCGGAAGCTGCTGGTGTAAAATTAAATGATAAAGGTCAAGTAGAAGTTAATGATCACTTACAAACAGCTACCAAAAACATTTATGCCATTGGCGATGTTATTAAAGGCGCTATGTTAGCCCATAAAGCGGAAGAAGAAGGCGTATTTGTTGCTGAAACTATTGCTGGACAAAAGCCACACATCGATTATAATTTAATTCCAGGCGTTGTTTATACATGGCCGGAAGTTGCAACTGTTGGTCAAACAGAAGAGCAACTAAAAGAAGCAGGAGTAGAATATAAAGTCGGGCAATTTCCAATGCGTGCATTAGGTAGAAGTAGAGCGAGTATGGATTTAGACGGGTTTGTTAAAATTTTAGCCGATAAAACAACAGATGAAATTTTAGGGTTTCATATGGTAGGTGCGCGTGCAGCCGATTTAGTTGCTGAAGCTGTAGTTGCTATGGAATACAGAGCATCAGCTGAAGATATTTCGCGCATGTCTCACGCACACCCAACATTTGCAGAGGCCGTTAAAGAAGCCGCTTTAGCAGCAACAGACAATCGTGCTTTGCATGTATAATAAGACTAAATTCCATTAAATTGGATTTAAATATTACAAAACCACTTCTCAATTGAAGTGGTTTTTTTTTGTTTTAATTTTACTATTCTTTATAAATAACACTAATAGTACACGCATTACAAGCCTTCCTATTTTAATTACTGGTTTATTTCCTTAATGCGATTAATTTATTCCTGTGTTTATTGTTTTGTTGTTTCTGAAATTAGCAATTAGGACTACTATTGCCACAAATTAATTATTAACGAAAACAAAGACAATGAAAAATTTAAATCGTGAATTAGTATTCTTAAGAACTTTTGCGCTCGCTGTGGTTGGTGTCATGGTAATAGCAAGTATATATAGTTTTAATACAAATAGCAATAAAAGGTTTGGAACTATTGATGTAGAACGCATAAATATTATAGAAAAGGATGGAACCGTTAAAATGGTTATTACCAATGCAGACCATTTTCCCTCTATAGGTGATTCCATCAATAACCGTGTTTATCATGAACGTAAAAAACGCTCTGGTATGCTTTTTTTTAATGAAGACGGCATAGAATGTGGTGGTTTTATTTATGATGGAACTGAAAATGAAAACGGACACAGCGCTGGACTTTCTTTAACCTACGACCAATATGATGGTGATCAAGTTATGCAACTCATAACCACAGATAGTAAAAGAGATGATAAACGAATTGTTTCTAGTATGTTAGCGTTTAATGATCGCGCTGAAAATGAATCGCAATTAGGTACTATGCGTATTGGAGAAGAACTAAAAGCTATAAAAGATCCAGAAGAGCGTAGAAAAAAGTACCAAGCCTATAAAGACCAAAATTTAATGGGCGCTACCACAAGGATCTTGCTTGGCAAAACGCCCAGTGAAAATAACGGCCTGTTTTTATTTGATGACCATGGAAACCCAAGAGCACAATTTAGCATCGATAAAGACAATCAAGTAAAATTGGTTGTATTTGGTGAGAACGGCGAAATCATTAATTCTTGGCCTCAATAAATCAGTCTAGCACAAAATATCCATGAAATGATTCATTATTCTTTCATGGATATATCTTATTTTGCAGCAATGAAAAGACTATTCAACTTTTTAGGTATAGATGGCTATTTCACGGTATTTATTTTTTTTATCAGTTACTTATTAATAATTGATTCTAGAATTAAGGTGGATACGCATATTTTAAATGTCCTAAAACCCGATGCACCAATAGCACAGTTTTTAGCCGTTTTTGTTATTATGATACTTATTAAGTTAACCATAAACTATATCCAAAGAAAGCATGATTTAAAGATTCACACAGCTAAAACATATCTTATTTACTTTAGTGTTTCATTTATTTTATATCTCATTATTTCTAACGTATTTAGTCTTGTTATTGCAACGCTATTCAATACCATTTTAAGAAATTTTAATTCACACACCTTACTTTTAAATAATGTGTCACGAATTGTAGAATTTACATTATTTGGGAGTATCTATTTGGCGTATTTATTCTTTAATGAAAACAGCAAGTATAAAACTGAAATTACTAAATACAATCAGGCACTTTCTAGTAGTGCTATTCAGCAATTAAAAGCACAATTAAATCCCCACTTTTTATTCAATAATTTAAATACTTTAGATGAATTAATTGAAGAAGATCCAGCCAAAGCCAGTGCATTTTTACATCATTTTTCAGAACTGTATCGGTATTCATTGATAACCTCTGAAAAAAAATTAGTCCCTTTACATGATGAAATGCAATTTGCTAAAAATTACTTTGAGTTAATGGCACATAAATATTTAGGATATTATTATTTAGAAATAGAAAATGAACATCTAATACCAGACATTTTTGTACCACCTTTCTGTTTACAGGTTTTAGTTGAAAATGCTATAGAGCATAACTTAGCTCTTGCCAAAACACCCGTTTTTATAACTATTTCTATTTCAGATAAAATTACAGTAAGTAATAATAGTATACCAAAAAAACACCAAAAGAAAACAGGTGGTAGAGCCTTAAAAAATCTTGCAACACAGTTTAATCTTTTAGGTGGGAAAAATATCAGAATAGATTCTAGTGATACGCATTTTAAAGTAACATTACCCTTTATTAACAGGAACCAAGATGTATAAAATATTAATAATTGAAGATGAAGCACCTGCACGAAAAAAGCTAAAACGGTTTATTATGGAAGTCTGTGAAGCTCATACCATAGTTGCGGAATTGGAAACGGTAGAGGACACGAAAACATTCCTAAAGCAAGCTCCCGAAATTGATATTATTTTTTCAGACATCGAATTAAGAGATGGTAATGTTTTTGACGTGTATAATACTATAACTTTAAATTGCCCCATAATTTTCGCAACCGCTTATAATGCGTTTTTAATTGATGCCTTTGAATCCAATGGTATTGAGTATCTCTTAAAACCCTATTCATTGGAACGATTTTCAAAAGCGTGGAATAAATTTATTCGCTTACATAAAACTGATCCTGAAACTAATAATCAGTTAATGGAAACCATCCATCAGTTGATAAAAAATAACCAATCGGTTTCTAAAACTTATAAAGATCAGTTTGCCATAAAAAAAGGAACTGAAACCTACTTTTTAAAAACCGAGAACATTGTTTATTTTCAGGCGGACAACGGAATTATATGTGCTTTTGATTCTATGAACAAACGTCATGTTATGCCTCAAGCTACATTAAAAGAAATAGAAGTATTTCTAGATCCTCAAAAAATTTTCCGAATTAATCGTAGCGAAAGTGTGCAGCGTCAATATATTGATAAAATTAAAAGGTACAACAAAAACACACTATCCATACACCTAAACGGTGGACAGAAAACGCTAAAAACCAGCCAGAGTAAAACAAGTGGCTTTAACTTGTGGTTGGATTTGTAATTTTAAACGCTTTTTTAATAAAGCACTTATCCTAATTTCCCACCAAAAGAGAGTTTATAAATTTTAGCATCATAATAAGTGTTTAAGTTGATACATATGGCAAACTTTTTGCTCATTACTTGTAAACGAAATTAAATTTAAAAACGAACACTCAAAATGAAAAAGAATTTTTTAGCCCTTGGCGTAGTAGCAACGCTATTTTTAAATGCTTGTAAAGAAACTCCAAAGCAAGATCAAGCAGAAACGTCAACTACCGAAGTTGTTGATAATACACAGGATGATATTGTAGAAACATCATCAACCAATGATGAAGGACAAACATTACAATTAAAATTTAATAATTCAGAAGGAACCGTAACCTTAAATTTTAAAGGCGATATGGTGACGTTAACGCAAGAAAAGGCGGCTTCTGGAATATGGTATAAGAATGAAAATTACGAATTACGAGGTAAAGGAAATGATCTTGAATTGACAAAAGCTGGCGACGTTATTTTTAAACATGAAGATAATATCGTAGCATATTCAATTAAAAATAAAGATGGTGAAACACTAGATATGACCTTTAACAACAGTACGAATAAAGTAAAGCTTTATGTAAATGGAGGCGAACAAATAGAGTTAGATGCCGAAAAAGCAGCTTCGGGAATTTGGTATAAAAATAGCCAATATGAATTAAGAGGTAAAGGCGAGAATTTAACGTTGACTAAAGATGGTAAGGTGGTGTTTGAAAATTAAAACACATTATTTATATCTGAATATTAGCCTGTAGAAAACGGATTATAAAAACCATGTCTTAACGGATATGGTTTTTTATTATTATGCAGGAAACCTGAGCCTGGCTTTAAAAAACTTCATATAGCGTTGTAACTATTAGTCCTTTGCCATGGGCCAAAGGTATAGACAAAAGTTGTCTTTCGTTTTTCACGATCCAATTAAAAGGTGGTTCTAGTAAATGGATTCCACTTTGTTTTTTTAACCGAATGCCTTGTCCGGAAATAATATCTTTATTCGGAATAAAAGGTTCATTTGGAATATGCTCTGTTACTATAACGTATTTATACGCGTGCAGTTTCTTGATGATTTCCAGAACTTCAGTATTGGATATATGTTGAAGTACCTGGCGCAAAATGGCGCAATCTCCTTGTGGTAAGGCGTCTTTAGCTAAATCCAAACAGTAGAATTCTAAATTTGCTGTTTTAAATTTTTCTATGTTATGTTTTATTAAATCAGGTACAATATCTACTGCTATATATTTCTTCGTATGTTGTACCAAGCTGTTTCCAATGTTAAAATCACCACAACCTAAATCCACAACCGTTAATGGGTTTTCAAACGATTTTAAAAACTTGGTAACCGTTTCTATGTATGGATTTACCAATTCAGTTAGGTGAGAGCCATCACCAGAATAATAATGAGCAGTGTTGCCTCCCCAAAGTTTCATGGTGTAAACCTGCTCCATGGCGGCTTTAGTTGGCCATGGTTTTTTATGTTCTTTTGAGTTCTTTTCAGGATTCATCAATTATTAGGTAAGTTTTTTTTATTCTGGATAGAAAATTACTAAAATCGGTAGGAAGGAAAATGGAATTTAGGATTTAATTGGTTTTCAAACGTCATTATGACACTTTTTTGACATGTTTTTTACATTTCAGACTGCTATAAAGGAATCTTTCATATTAAATTTGAAAAGAAAAATATTCGCCAAAAATGAAAGAAATATACCTAGTATTAAAAATAAGCCTAATTGTTTTTAGCTCGTTTCTGTTAACGGCTTGTAACGGACAAACTAAAACATCTGCAAAATCAAATGCTCAGAAACATTCAAATTCCAACATTAGTCATAGCCCAAAAGTAAGTGAGCCAATAAATAGTCCAAATTATGGCGCACCATTTATAAATGAACCACCAGCCAACAGAATTAGCGATTTTGTCCGTCATATTTTTCAAGATAGTAAAGGGAATTTGTGGTTTGGCACAAATGGCGATGGTGTAATTCGTTTTTCTGGAAAATCTTTAGAATATTTTTCTGAAAACGAAGGCTTTAATGGACTTGCAGTACGAGGAATACTTGAAGATGAAGCAGGCAATATCTGGTTTGGAACCGAACGCGGATTAACCAAATATAATCGTGACACCTTTACCAATTTTAATGCGAAGGATGGCTTGTTAAACACGAACATTTGGAGTTTAATTATAGATAGTAAAGGTCTCATTTGGATTGGCACGTTAGGAGGAGCGTACACTTTTAATGGTGAAAAATTCACACCGTTTGTCATACCAGAATCAGAACCAGATGTATTTCGAGGTGTTACAAGTAGCAAAATTGTGCATTGTATAATGGAAGATAGCAACGGAAATATGTGGTTTGGAACACCAAGTGGAGCTTATAGATATAATGGAAAAACACTAACACATATTTCAGAAAAAAATGGCTTACCAAACAATTCAATTAACCTCATTTTAGAAGATAAACATCATAATTTTTGGTTTGCAACACACCATAAAGGGGTTAGTCGTTATGATGGAGAAACGTTTACTAATTTCACAGCAAATGGCGTTATAAGTGGTAATGAAGTCTGGAATATCTATGAAGATTCAAACGGACATATATGGTTTCCAGCCGAAAACTATGGGGTTTATCGTTATGATGGAAACACCTTTAAAAATTACTCTAAAAAGGATGGCTTGTTAACAAATGCTATTCAATGTATGTACGAAGACAAAGAAGGCCGATTTTGGTTTGGTGGTTGGATGGGGCTTTTTCGTTTTGATGGTACGCACTTTTCAGTTGTTACCAAAAAAGGACCTTGGGGAAATTAACCTATTACAGTGGTATCTTGTATTAAATTAATTTGGTTTGAGAAGAAATTAATTCATGAAATTTGTTTAGCTTTGATAGCTAACTATTTACAAAACAACCACTAAAACAAAATAATATGGCACCTAAAAATCCTGTGGTTTGGTTCGAAATTTATGTTAACGACCTCAAAAAAGCACAAAAATTTTATGAACAAGTTCTAAACCTTAAATTAATGGATCTTCCCATGCCAGATAGTGCAGGTGATGGTATGCAAATGATGGCGTTTCCTATGGAAATGGAACAAGATGGCGCTAGTGGTGCATTAGTAAAAATGCCAGGTTTTGAATCAGGTAAAAACTCCACAATTATTTATTTTCGAAGTGAGGATTGTTCCATTGAAGAAGCACGTGTAGCGGAAGCAGGTGGGACCGTATTTCAATCCAAACAATCTATTGGCGATTATGGCTTTATGGTAATGGCTCAAGATTTGGAAGGTAATATGTTTGGTATTCACTCTCAAAAGTAGAAAGAGGCCGTTATTTAAAAAGCATTTTAGTTCAAACATTCAGAAACAAATAGGACTATGGACACCACATGTTTTAATAGTCGTAACACGGATTAAGAACTTTATGGTTATGTTATTTGCAACCCTTGTTAAAAGGATTTAAAATTATTCACAGACAAAACCATAGATAAGCTTATTTTAAAATTTACCAAACCAGCTTACAAAATAGAAATCACCGAGAGGTTACATTTGATTGAAAGTTTAGAAATAAAAAAATAAACTAATAGATATTCTAAACACTTTAGAAAAATGATTTATTCTGAAATTTTGTAATGTCTAATTATCCACGAGCTCATTATAAAAATCCGACTTTTAATAGTGTGTTTTTAATGTAATTTTTAACAAAATTACCGATCATCAATATTATTCAAAATAAACCCCTTCCGTTACAAATGAAAAAGATTTACTTCCTAAACCCCCAATCATTACAGCTTGAAATAGCGGATTTAACTTGGTGTTCCCATACCATTCCACCACAAAGTTAGCACCAGAACCACCAGATACATCCTCCTCATCCACAACATACTCCAACGTTTCAAACGTACTTAAATAAATAGGCGATTTTATATAACTCCTAACAAATTTTCCTTCCGTATTGAAATAATCAATTCTACTAATAAACAGGGTGTCAGTTTCACTCGTATTATGAATACTTAATGTAGATGTTAGCTGCGTTCTATCATTTCGCGTACGCTGATAAATGTTAGAATAAACGGGAACATAAACTTTTTTCGTGACCAAATCACTGTTTGATTTTTCTACCTGTTTAGGCACCTGATGTTCATTAGAAATTATTTCACGCTCCTTGCTAGACGATTTTTTATCGCATGAGACAAATAAGATGAATAAAACTGAAAAAAGGACGATAGTAGATTTCATGGCAACAGGGTTTTCAATGAAATGGTTAACATTACTTACAAATATAAAGAACATTTAATTATAATTTTTAAAGATTTCTGTTTCTAGAACGGAAATAGAATAAAGGAACTGTAGGCTTGTAATTTATATTCGTGCCACACAAATAAAGCGCGAATTTTATTAGCTTTGGTTTTTCAAATATTATATGTTATGAAAACAAGCAGGTTAGAAGCTTTTAGTGACGGTGTCATGGCCATTATTATTACCATTATGGTTTTAGAGTTAAGTGCACCGGAAGGAACAGATTTTCAATCGCTTTTGGCTAAAGCTCCCGTTTTTATTAGTTATGTTGCTAGTTTTATTTATGTTGGTATATATTGGAATAACCACCATCATCTGTTTCAAATTACACAAAAAGTAATCGGTAAAACATTATGGGCCAATTTGCATTTACTTTTTTGGCTCTCCTTAATTCCGTTTACTACAGCGTGGATTGGCGATAATTACGAAGCTAAACTACCCATAATTTCCTATGGTGTGGTTTTACTTGGTAATGCCATTGCCTATTTTATTTTGCAAAGTGTTATTATAAAATCGCACGACGATGCTTTTCCTCTTAAAAAGCCATTGGAACGGATGGTAAAGGAAAAATTTCTATAGTATTTTATTGCCTTGGTATAGGTTTAGCCTTTATAAGTACGTGGTTATCCATTGCATGTTATGTTATAGTTGCCATTATGTGGCTCATTCCAGATACGCGGATTGAGAAAAATATTTAAGCGTTATAGCCAACGCTATTTTCTCCTGGGCGTTTTGGTGAATATAAAAGGATCTTAAGTTATTTTAAAGAGCAGCGCTACCAAATCATATACGAGCCAAAAATATATTAAACAGCAAATTCAAACAACTTTAAAACTGTTCCAATAGTTCTAAAACCGATTTTTTATAACTTCTACTAATAGTTAAAGCTTGGTCCTGAATCACAACATGTTCATTGGTAAAAGATGTGATTTGTTTAATAGCGATAATATAAGATCGATGGATCCTAATAAATTGTTTACTTGGCAGTTTGGCTTCAATAGCACTAATAGTTTCGCGTGTTACAATGGTTTCATTGGCTAGGTGAATTTTTATATAATCGCTAAAACTTTCAATATAAATAATAGCTTCAAAATCAATTTTAATCATGCGTCTGTCTGATCTTACAAACATAAACGCATGCAATTCTGTAGTGGACATTAACGCGTTTTCTTGGGTAGCATACACATCAAAATAAGTGTTCACCGCTTTTAGTAAGCGTATAAACGAAATGGGCTTTAATAAATAATCAACAGCTTGCAATTCAAAACCTTCTACAGCATAATCGCGATAAGCCGTGGTAAAAATAATTTTAATGTTTTTATTAATGGATTTGGCAAATGAGATACCCGAAATATCAGGCATATTAATATCCAAAAACACTAAATCAATTTTATGATTGCTAATTACCTGAAAAGCTTCCATGGCATGACTGCAACTAGCAATGACATCTATGGCTTCAATTTTTGAAAGGTGAGCGCTAATAATATCGCGCGCCATAGCTTCATCATCAACAATTAGACAGGCTATGTTTTTCTGGGATCGCAATTAATTAGATTTTAAGGTTAAATGAACTTTATATAAATCATCGGTGTCTAAAATAGTTAAATTATAATGGTCTTTATAGAGTAAATCTAAACGTTTCTGAATATTCTGTAAACCAATACCATCTTGGGAATTTTCAATTTTAGCTTGCGTGTTTTCTATGGAAAAAATAATCTCCTCATGTTTGACGGTCAGGTCTATGTTTATAGATAACTTTCCTGATTTTATACCTCCATGTTTAAAACTGTTTTCTACAAATGGCAATAGAAGCATGGGTGCAATTTTTGTCGTTTCAAGAATATGGCAGTAATTAAATGTCACGGCTAATGTATCATTAAACCGCAAATTTTCAAGGGCAAGATAATCTTCTATATGCTGTATTTCTTGTGTTAAAAGAACAAAAGGTTTATCTACTTGATATAATAAGTAATCTAGTAAATTGGAGAGTTTCAAGATCATTTCGGGTGTTTCATCTGCCTTTTTTAATGCAAAACCATACATAGTATTCAGAGTGTTAAATAAGAAATGCGGATGGATTTGCATCTTTAAATAATGCAACTCTTGTTCCTTTAGTTTTAATTGGGTTTCTAAAATTTTAGTTTCCAACACTTTGGTTTCTTCGGTGTGTTTTAAATTAAGCTGGAGCAACTTAAAAGCACTAACTAAAATAACTACTAAATAAACACCAGAGGTGATAATAAATATATTCCGAGTTACGGGATTCATAGCCTCATATTCAAAATTGGCTAAATATATTAAACTGAAAAATATAGAAAGCATAATTAAATATCCAGAAATAATTAGGGTATATAGGCTATATAAGGCAAATTGCAAATAGCGCTTTGATACTAAATAACCTGGAATTAATTTATAAACGGAAATATAAGTTGTGGCAATAGTAATAGGCATGATAAAGAGTGAAAACAAAAACGTATCATTAAAATTCTCATTTTTGGCACTAAAGAATTTTGTAAAAAACAACAACACACAACACCAAAAAACGAGATGTAGTAAAAAACGCAGAAGTGCTTTTAAAATGGATTTTTTTGTAAACATATAAGTAAATAAACATACAATAATACAACGTTTTTCATGCGTTTTCATATTTTGTAGACGAATAACAGATTTAGAGCTGGTTTCAACATGTCGGTTATAATGAGGTCTAAATTGGTCATCCACCGCATTTTTAAGATTTCACATGAAATGCAACTTATGTTTGTACCATGTTTAACTAAAACCATTTGTTTATGATATTATTAGCTTTATTACTCATAAATCCTTTTTCCGAAGGTGGACCCATCATGATGTCCTTAATTACCATTTGTTTAATTATTTCTATTGTTTTTTTAATTAGAGGATTCAGTAGTTTAAAATCCAACGTTAATCTATCCAAAAAAATGTTAAAGTTAGCAGCAGACAGTAGTTTGCTAGGTTTAGTATTAGGTTTTTTGGCATCTATAATCGGATTAATTACCGCCTTCGACTCTGTTCAAGCCATGGGTGATCCAGATCCGGCTATTTTTGCAGGAGGCTTAAAAGTATCGCTGTTAACAGCTGGTTTTGGTTTGCTGACATTTATAATTGCACGAATTGGCATTCTACTTTTAAAAGGATTGCAAAAAGACGTTTAGTTCAAATTCATCTTATTTCATATTACATAAAAGCGACTATACGGTCGCTTTTTTTTTGTTTCAAACCTATATAATTTATTGATTAATAGGTCATTTTATAAAAATTTACAATGAAAATTTTGGCAATTAGCAAAAATTGAAGATATTTATAGTTATGATTATAGCAAATAGATACTAATCATGTTGATTTTTAAAGCGACTTATTATGGTTTAAGTTATTGTTAGGAAGGTTTTAAAAGGATACAAGATTATTTATGGATCCCTTGCCCGAAATGGTGAGGGATTTTTTTTAAAAATTAAAAAAGCTATTTGTATATTGCTTCCACATTAATTTCTGCTTTCGTATGAAACGTATTTATATCTGTGTATTCTTAAGTTTTGTTTGTTTATTTTCTTGTAATGAAAAACAAGACCCAGACGATTTTCATGCAGAAAACTGGAATAAAAGACGTAAAGATATTACTTCGAAAGACGTGTTGGAGCATGGAAAATCCTATCTTTCCATTTACTCCCAAATCTACAGCATGTCTCAGCATAAAACGCATAATTTAACGGCTATGGCTAGCATGCGAAACACCAGCGATTCAGATACTATTTATATAGTTAGTGCCAAATATTATGATTCTCATGGCAAATTAATTCGCACCTATTTTGATAAACCAATATATTTGGCACCTTTAGAAACTACGGAAGCTATCATTGATGAAGTAGACGTAACAGGAGGTACAGGTTCTAATTTTATATTTGAATGGCGTAAGCCTAAAGAGGCACCAGAACCTTTATTTGAAGGTGTTATGAATTCTACTTTAGGTCAGCAGGGTTTATCGTTTACAACCGTTGGGAAACGTATTAAATAAAAATCCCTTTATAAGAAGGAATCTTATATATTAACTTAAGGTCATTTTTATGGTTGTTAATGGCAAATAAGAGAGGAGCTTCTTACTTTTTATTCCGCTTATTATAATTCTTATCACCACGCGTCTTTGGCTTTTTATATTTGGCCGCAATTTTAAATTTATACGAACCACCTAGATTTTCTTTACTATTTTTCTCTTTCTTTTCATGAAATGCGGAACCTGGCGCATCTTCATCACGTAATTTTAGCGGATTATTTCGTTCTAAAATTTGAGGACGTTCTTCTTCTAATAAATCTGTAGAAATAGCAACATTTTCTGGGAATTCAATTTCTGGAATTGTCATTTGCATCAAACCCTCTATACGTTCTAAAGCTTCTTGTTCTTTTTCAGTATAAAAAAGTATGGATTTACCTTCACGTTCGGCACGACCTGTTCTACCAATGCGGTGCATGTAATTTTCAGGGAAATTGGGTGTATCAAAATTGATAACGTGAGACACATTATCAATATCCAAACCACGAGCCATAACATCGGTTGCCACCAAAATCCTATTGTCGCCAGCACGAAACTGCTCAATACTTCGTAAACGGTAATTTTGAGTTTTATTGGAATGGATTACGCATAATTCATCGTGGAAATTTTCATCCAGCGCATCAAATAACCGATCTGCCATTTTCTTAAAACCGACAAAAATCAACACTTTATTAAAGGTTTCGGTGTCTTTTAAAATTTCTTTCAGCAAATTTAACTTCGTATAGAAATTGGGAACGGCATATTTATGTTGATCAATATTTTCTAAAGGGGTTCCAGAAACGGCAATAGAAACACGCTTTGGTGCTATAAAAAAGTCATTTATTAACGCGTCCACATCTTCCGTCATTGTAGCCGAAAACATTATGTTCTGACGACGTTCAGGTAGAATATCAAAAATATTTATTAACTGATGTCTGAAACCTAAATCTAGCATGACATCTACTTCATCTATTACTAATTTCTGAATGGTTTTTAATTGCAACACACGACTAACGGCTAAATCATACAAGCGTCCTGGAGTGGCTACAATAATATCAATACCTTCGGCAACAGCACGTTTTTGGGCATTAATGTTCACGCCACCATAAACACCCAATACGCGGACATTTATGTATTTGGCTAATTTTTCAATTTCATCAACTACCTGAACTACTAATTCTCGCGTCGGCACCATTACCAAAACACGTGGACTTTCTTGTTCGGAGTATTTTAAACCCCTTAAAATTGGCAACATATAGGCAAAGGTTTTACCGGTACCAGTTTGGGCAATCCCAACGACATCAGATCCTGAAGCAACTACATTAAAGGCTTCAGCCTGAATAGGTGTTGGATTGGTAAAGCCTAAATCGTCTAATGCATTGTATAAAGGCGTATTTAATTTTAAATCTTGAAAGGTAATTGCGTCCAAAAGTTTCTGTTTTAGGCTACAAAGGTAAATGTTTTATATGTCTTATGCTTTATGGCTTTGCAACTTTATAAATTGTTATGATACATACCATAGTTCTGCTTTTTTATCCAATGAAATTTTCGGTACTTTGTAAATAACTTTTTTATTGAGAAAAACCCACACATATCAACCCCAAGACATCCAAGTCTTTAAAAATAAGTTACTGCTTTGGAGTCAGCAATTCCGTGAGGTTTTGTGGTTAGATTCTAATACTTACACACAAACGCATAGTAGTTATGATGCTGTTTTAGCTGTGGATGCTTTTACTAGTATTCAAACGGATTATATAGATGCATTTCAGAAATTAAAAGAGTATCAAACCATAACTAACGATTGGATTTTTGGGTATTTAACCTATGATTTAAAAAACACAACAGAACCCTTAAAATCTGAAAACTTTGATGGATTACAATTTCCAGACATGTGTTTCTTTCAACCTAAAAAATTATTTTTAATCAAAGGAAATCAAGTGGTCTTGCAGTATCTGAATATGGTGGATGATGAGATAGAAGCAGATCTGGAAGCCATTAAAAAAGTAGAAGAATTCTATTCTAATCGCGATGAAAATGTATTAGATAATCCCATCAAAATTAAAATGAGGATTACCAAGGATGCTTATTTTGAAAAGGTGAATAATATGCTAGCTCATATTCATCGTGGTGATATTTATGAAGCTAATTTCTGTCAGGAGTTTTATGCGGAAGACACCCAAATAAAGCCATTAGCCATTTATAACAATCTGAATGCGATTTCAAAACCACCTTTTGCTACTTTCTTAAAATTAGATGATAAATATTTGTTGTCAGCCTCGCCTGAACGCTATTTGAAAAAATCAGGACAAACGGTTATTTCGCAACCTATAAAAGGAACCGCCAAACGGTCTGGAAATGAAGAAGAAGATACCTCACTTAAAAATCAGTTAATAAATGATGTTAAAGAGCGTAGCGAAAATATCATGATCGTGGATTTGGTACGTAATGATTTATCTAAAACAGCAATTAAAGGAAGCGTTCACGTATTGGAATTGTGTAAAATTTACAGTTTTCAACAAGTTCATCAAATGATTTCAACCATTCAAAGTACGGTTTCAGAAAGCACAAATCCTATCCATATTATTGAATCCACATTTCCTATGGGAAGCATGACAGGTGCACCTAAAATTTCGGCCATGCGCATTATTGAAAACCTTGAAGAAACAAAGCGTGGATTATATTCCGGTGCTGTTGGTTATATGACACCTCAAGGTGATTTTGATTTTAATGTGGTGATACGAAGTATACTTTACAACGCCACAAATCAGTATGTGTCGTATTCTGTTGGTGGTGCTATTACAGCTAAAAGCAATCCGTTAAATGAATACGAGGAGTGCCTCATAAAAGCCAAAGCTATGCGCGACGTTTTGGAGGCTTAAAAGGATTACGAATAGTTCTTTTAAAAGTGTAAATTTGACGTATTATTGAAAATTATATGACACAAATTGATTTTGAAAATCATATGCACCAAGAATTTCCTTTTTTAGCTAAAAGCCGGATTTTAATTGCTATTTCTGGAGGAATGGATAGTGTGGTTCTAACCCGTGTTTGCCATAAAATGAATTTAAACATTGCATTGGCACATTGCAATTTCAATTTACGCGGAACTGAAAGTGATGCGGATGAAGAATTTGTTTTAGAGTTAGCCGAAGATTTGGATTTAGAAGTTTTTATTGAAAGTTTTGAAACTGAAACTTATGCTTCGGAAAACAACATATCTATTCAAATGGCAGCGCGAGACTTGCGCTACACTTGGTTTCAAGAATTAGCAGATCAGTTACAATTCGATTATATTTTAACAGCCCATCATGCTGATGATAATGTGGAAACCTTTTTTATTAACCTCATGCGTGGTACTGGTTTAGACGGATTAACTGGTATTCCGGAAACCAATGGGAAGCTTGTTAGACCATTTTTACCATTTTCTCATAAAGCATTACAAGCCTATGCCAACACCAAAAAATTAGTTTGGAGAAACGATAGTAGCAATGCTTCAACTAAATACCTTCGGAATAAATTACGACATGATGTTATTCCAATATTAAAGGAAATGAATCCGCAATTCCTGGATAATTTTCAAAAAACACAAGCGCATTTGCAAGAGTCGTCTGAAATTATTGAAGATACCTTGGTGAAAATTCAAAAAAAAGTAGTGCTAGCATCAGATAATAGTATTCAATTGGATGTAAAAAAACTACAACAATTATCCAATCCGAAGGTTTATTTATTCTACTTATTGAAAGATTTTCAATTCACAGAATGGGATGATGTCTATCAATTATTATATGCGCAATCGGGAAAATATGTATTATCTCAAACACACCGTTTGGTGAAAGATAGAAACACGTTAATTTTAACCGAAAGACCTGAAAATATTAAAACAAAGTCATTTATCTGGGAAGAAAATGAGTCCGAATTATTTCTTCCTAACGGACAATTAACCATTGAAAATAGTTCTAAATTAGGCGAAATTTCCGCCTCAAGGCTCTATGTTGATAAAGATTTGTTAAAATATCCCTTAACGGTAAGAAAATGGGAAAAAGGCGACTATTTTTACCCTTTTGGGATGGATGGCAAAAAGAAATTGAGTAAATTTTTTAAAGATGAAAAATTGTCTTTACCCGAAAAAGAACAAGCCTGGTTATTATGTTCCAATAAGCAAATTGTTTGGGTTATTGGTTTACGCGCCGATAACCGATTTAAAGTAACTAACGAAACGAAATCTATATTAAAAATTAGTCTCCATAATGAAACGTAATTTAATTCTATTTACAACGCTTCTTATTACTGCGTTTTCAGTACATGCCCAAATTTTAAACCCCGTAAAATGGACAGGAAAAACTGAAAAACTATCAGAAACAGAATACAATTTAATTTTTGAGGCAACCATTGAAGATAAATGGCATTTATACTCTCAAGACTTACCAGATGGTGGACCAACGCCAACCGAATTTATTTTCGACACCATTGACCAAATAGATAATTATAAACTGATTGGTAATGTTGTGGAAAGTAAGTACATCACTGCTTTTGATAAGGTGTTTGAAATGGATTTAAACTACTTTGACAAGGAAGCTACTTTCACTCAAAAAATTCAACTTTTAAATCCAAATTTAAAATCCATTACCGGAACCATCGATTTCCAAGCTTGTGATGATATGCGTTGCATTTATCAACAGAAATCTGTCACTTTTAATTTGGACAACACCACCACCATGGAAGATGCCATTCCTGTTATGAATGAGAATTCCGGACTTTCAAACATTTTAAATTTAAATGAATCTAAAACAGAAGTGTCGCCAGATTATACGGTTTTAGATTCGGAAGTAGAAAACGAATCCAAAGGTCTGTGGGTAACGTTTTTTACGGCTTTCTTTTTAGGGTTTTTGGTATTACTAACACCATGCGTGTTTCCAATGATTCCTATGACGGTGAGCTTCTTTACCAAACAAAGTAAAACACGTGGTCAAGGTATTAGAAATGCATTGCTATACGGATTCTTCATCATTGTAATCTATACACTTTTAGGAACGGCTATTTCGGCTCTTTTTGGTAGTAATGCCATGTATGAATTTTCTACGGGTGTTACGTTTAACACCATTATGTTCTTGGCTTTGTTAATTTTTGCTTTCTCTTTTTTAGGTGCTTTTGAAATTATGTTACCAAATTCTTGGGTCAACAAAGTAGATACAGGTGCCAATAGAGGTGGAGTGGTAGGTATTTTCTTTATGGCTTTAGCATTGGCGGTTGTGTCGTTTTCATGTACCTTTCCTATTGCAGGAACAGCTTTGTTAGATGCAGCAACTAAAGGTGGTATTGCACCAATTATTAGTATGCTAGGTTTTTCATCCGCAATAGCGTTACCATTTGCTTTATTTGCATTTTTCCCGAGTTGGTTAAATTCCATGCCAAAATCGGGTGGTTGGTTGAATACTGTTAAAGTGACTTTAGGGTTTTTAGAATTAGCATTTGCTTTCAAATTCCTGTCTATGGTGGATTTAGTACTCGAATGGCACATGTTAACCCGTGAGGTATTTTTAGCCATCTGGATTGCTATTTTTGGTACACTGGGTTTATATTTATTAGGGAAAATTAAATTACCACACGATTCGCCTTTACCACATATTTCCGTTGGTCGTTTATGTATGGCATTGTTAGCTTTATCGTTTACGGTTTATATGATTCCAGGACTCTGGGGAGCACCAGTGGAACTTATTAGTGGTTTTCCACCACCAATGAGCACTAATAGTGAATCGCCTTATGGTGTTGGAAATACCAAACCAGCTTTGTATTCCAGTGGAACAGGTACAGCGGTTGAACTTCCAGAGCATGCACATTATGGACCAAATAACTTAATAGCATTTCATGACTATGATCAAGGTTTAGCTTATGCCAACAAAGTGAACAAACCTGTAATGCTGGATTTCACCGGATTAACCTGTGTTAATTGTCGTAAAATGGAAGAGCAAGTTTGGGTTAAAGAACATGTGTTTAATACCATAAATAACGATCTGGTTTTGATTTCATTATATGTAGATGATAGAAAAAAATTACCTAAAGATGAGCAATACGAATCTGAATTAACCGGAAATAACGTCACGACTTTTGGTCATAAGTGGTTAGAATTTCAGCAAGTACGCTATAATACAAACGCGCAACCTTTATACGTTATTCAAGATACAGATGGGAACGATATTAGTAAACCTGTTGGTTACACGCCAGATGCCGAAGAGTATCACGATTGGTTAAAAGCAGGTGTAAAACGCTTTAAGGAAAAACAATAAGTGCTTAAAAATCAAGCGAGACTCGTTCTCGCTTTTTTTATTTAAAATAAGTAGCTTTACCGAAACGATTATATGAAAATTCAAGGACAGATTGTCGATATTCCAAACAAACGTATTTTTTCTGGCGAAATTACTGTGACAAACGGCAAAATTTCAGCTCTTGAAGAAGTGTCACATAACATTCAACACTATATTTTGCCCGGTTTTGTTGATGCACATATTCACATAGAAAGTTCCATGTTAGTGCCAAGCGAATTTGCAAGAATAGCCGTAAAACATGGAACCGTTGCAACCGTTTCCGATCCGCACGAAATAGCCAACGTTTTAGGAATAGAAGGTGTGGAATTCATGATTAAAAACGGGAAGCAAACACCATTCAAGTTCAATTTTGGCGCACCATCTTGCGTGCCAGCAACCACCTTTGAATCGGCAGGAGCTGTAATTGATTCGGAAGGGATTAAAAAATTAATGACCAATCCAGATATTACCTATTTAGCCGAAATGATGAATTATCCAGGCGTTTTATTTGATGATGAGGAAGTTTTAAAGAAAATAGCTTGGGCAAAACATTACAACAAACCCGTTGATGGTCATGCACCAGGTTTACGAGGTGACGATTTATCCAAATATATCAACGCAGGCATTACAACAGATCATGAATGTTTTACCTATGAAGAAGGTTTGGAGAAACTTCAAAAAGGCATGAAAGTCTTAATCCGAGAGGGTAGTGCTGCCAAAAATTTTGAAGCGTTAATCGATTTATTACCGAAACATTACGAAAATATGATGTTTTGTAGCGATGATAAACATCCAGACGATTTACTACTTGGTCATATCAATCAATTATGTTCACGAGCCATAGCCAAAGGTTTTGATGTGTTTCAAATATTACAAATGGCGTGTGTAAATCCCGTAAAACATTATAATTTATCAGTAGGCTTATTGCAAGTAAATGATGCTGCTGACTTTATTGTTGTTGAAGATTTAACCCATTTTAAGACCCTTAAAACAGTTATTAATGGCGACGTGGTTTTTGAAAACGGACAATCGCTTATTCCACATACAGAATTCGAAATACTTAATAATTTCAATACATCTAAAAAGCAGGTATCCGATTTTAGAATCGAATCTTCAGCCAAACAGATTCGCGTTATTGAAGCTTTGGAAGGGCAACTGGTAACGAATGAGCTTATTGAAGATGCGTTAATTGAAAACGGAAACTTAATCTCAAATATTGAAAAAGATATTTTAAAAATGACGGTTGTAAATCGCTATAATAATGATGAACCGTCTATGGCCTTTATTAAAAACTTCGGATTAAAATCTGGTGCCATTGCCAGTTCTGTTGGTCATGATTCCCATAATATTATTGCCGTTGGTGCGACCGATGAAGCCATTTGCAAAGCTGTGAATGTAATTATTGAAAACAAAGGTGGAATTTGTGCCGTTTCAGAAACTGATAGTCACATTGTTTCCTTACCCGTTGCTGGTATTATGAGCAATCAAGATGCCAAAACCATTGGGGAAGCTTATGGCAAATTGGATAACAAGGCCAAACAATTAGGGAGTACTTTAAACGCACCATACATGACCTTGAGTTTTATGGCTTTATTGGTAATTCCGTCCTTAAAAATGAGTGACAAAGGCTTATTTGATGGGAATACGTTTAAATTTACATCTTTAGAAGTTTAGTATGCCCATTATAGAATCCACCTACAAAGCACCCTATTTTTTTAGAAAAGGATTTGTGGCCACTGTTTATTCTGGATTAATCCGGAAAGTTGAAGGCATTGTCCAAAAACGCGAACGGCTCACCTTATCCGATGGCGATTTTTTAGATTTGGATTGGAGTTATGCTGATGAAAAAACAGACACGCTTATCATTATTTTGCATGGCATGGAAGGTAGCGCACAACGTGCTTATGTTACTGGAACAGCCAAGTTGTGTAATGAGAATAAAATTGATGCGTTATCCGTTAATTTTAGAGGGTGTTCTGGTGAAGATAATTTGCATTTCCAATCCTATCATTCAGGAGCAACCACGGATTTACAAGATGTTATTTCGCATGTTATTGGTACAAAAACGTATTCAGAAATCTATATCAAAGGCGTCAGTTTAGGCGGAAATGTCACTTTAAAATATTTAGGTGAATCCACTAACATTCCAACAGAAATAAAGGGCGGAATAGCCATTTCAGTACCATGCTATTTAGCAGGATCTGCTAAGGAATTGCACACCATTAAAAACTTTCCATTTCACGAAAAGTTCAAACATGATTTAATCAATAAATTACGGATTAAAAGCGAAAACCATCCCGATAAAATTTCAAATAAAGATTTAAAAGCCATTAAAACGCTTTACGATTTCGATAATTATTATACCGCTAAAGCCCACGGATTTATAAATGGTGCCGATTATTATGAGAAAAGCAGTTCCTTACAATTTCTTCCTAATATTAAAGTTCCCACATTAATAATAAATGCGCTAAACGATTCCTTTTTATCACCGGAGTGCTATCCCGTAAAAGAAGCGATAAATAACCCGAATTTATTTTTAGAGATGCCCAAATATGGTGGTCATATGGGCTTTATTCAAAAAGGTGGTTATTATTATAATGAACTTCGGACTTTAGAGTTTATTCGTAAAAATTCGCAATAATCCTTACTTATAAATTTCCAAGTAATTCGTTTGTTCCTCAAGAGCCGAAATAAACTCATCTTTAAGTGCTTTCACTAATTCAGATACATGAGGTGCATTGCTAATATTAGTCACCCCTTGTCCAGCGGACCAAATCGTTTTCCATGCTTTTGCATCATCTTTATGAGCTGTTAATTCTTCACCAAAATCTACTTTTTTCTCACGTGTTAACATCTCTTCGGTGATTCCCATGGCTTTTATGCTTGGTCCTAAAAAGTTGGCAGCAACACCAGAAATAGCGGCTGTATAAACAATATCATCAGCGCCAGCATCAATAATCATATCCCGATATTCTTGAGGTGCTTTACTTTCTTGCGTATTAATAAATCGGGTTCCCATATAGGCTAAATCGGCACCCATTTGTAAGGCAGATGCTATATCTCGTCCTGTGCTTATGGTTCCTGCTAGCAAAATGGTTTTCTTAAAGAAGCGTTTAATTTCTGCAATTAAGGGCATCGGGTTAATAGTTCCTGCATGACCACCAGCTCCGGCGGAAACGAGAATAAGCCCATCTACACCAGCTTCGGCAGCTTTTTCTGCATGCCGTTTTTTAATAATATCATGAAATACTAACCCGCCATAACTATGAACAGCATCAACCAGTTCTGAAACAGCACCTAAAGATGTAATAATTAATGGTACTTTGTGTTTAATACATAGTTCTAAATCGGCTTGTACGCGTGGATTTGTGTTATGAACAATCAGATTCACACCAAATGGTGCTGCTTTTTTTCCTGTTTCTTGTTCAAATTTGGCAAGTGCGGTTTTAATTTCTACCAACCATTCTTCAAAACCTTCGCTCGTACGCTGATTTAAAGCAGGAAACGTTCCAACAATGCCATTTTTACAACACTCAATGACTAATTGTGGTCCAGAAATTAAAAACATAGGTGCCGCAACAGCAGGCAATGTTAAGTCTTTTATAAACGATGCTTTACTCATTTTTTGTGTGTTTTGATTGGTATACCAAATATAAATAAAATCTGCTCATTAGGCTTGAATTGACGTCTTAAGAGTTTGCTAATTCGTCATAATTATCAACATATTTCTAAAATTTAGTTGCCACATTACTCATTGTTTTTTCATACATTTAAGGAAATCAAGCAATTATGCTAAAAAAAGTTTTTGGAAGTGCGGTATTTGGCGTTGAAGCGACAACCATAACCGTAGAGGTAAATGTGGATAAAGGCGTTGGCTATCATTTGGTAGGTTTACCCGATAATGCTATTAAAGAAAGTAATTTCCGAATTGCTGCTGCGCTTCAAAACAATGGTTATAAAATTCCCGGCAAAAAAATAATTATAAATATGTCGCCTGCCGACTTACGAAAGGAGGGAAGTGCCTACGATTTAACCCTAGCTATGGGAATTTTAGCCGCCACCAACCAGATAAAAGCGGATGATTTAGAAGATTATTTAATTATGGGTGAGTTGTCTTTAGATGGAACCTTACAACCCATAAAGGGCGCTTTACCCATTGCCATAAAAGCACATGAAGAAGGTTTTAAAGGGTTTATTCTTCCCAAACAAAATGCCAAAGAAGCTGCCATTGTTTCTGGTTTAAATGTTTATGGCGTAAATACAATTTCGCAGGTCATCGATTATTTTGATAAAGGCGAAGCTTTAGAGCAAACCATAATTGATGTCAAGGAAGAGTTTAATAAAAGTCTCAATTTCCCAGAATTCGATTTTGCCGATGTTAAAGGTCAAGAAGGTATTAAACGTTGTATGGAAATTGCCGCAGCTGGTGGTCATAATATTATTTTAATTGGTCCTCCAGGCGCTGGTAAAACCATGCTTGCAAAACGGTTACCAAGCATACTTCCTCCAATGACATTGAGTGAGGCTTTGGAAACAACAAAAATTCATTCCGTCGTTGGTCGTGTTAAAGAAAATACGGGTTTAATGGCGCAACGCCCTTTTAGAAGTCCGCATCATACCATATCAAATGTCGCTTTAGTGGGAGGAGGTAGCTATCCGCAACCAGGCGAAATTTCCATGTCGCACAACGGTGTGTTGTTTCTAGATGAATTACCAGAATTTAAACGCGAGGTTTTAGAGGTTATGCGTCAGCCGTTAGAAGATCGGGAAGTTACCATTTCCAGAGCCAAATTTACGGTTACCTATCCATCATCCTTTATGTTGGTGGCGAGTATGAATCCGAGTCCGAGTGGTTATTTTAACGATCCCAATGCACCTGTAACATCATCACCAGCGGAAATGCAACGGTATTTAAGTAAAGTGTCTGGTCCGTTGTTAGATAGAATAGATATTCATATTGAAGTGACACCAGTACCTTTTGAAAAATTATCTGATGAACGCAAAGGCGAAGCATCTGTAGAAATCAGAAAACGGGTTACTGCAGCCAGAGAAAAACAAACAGAACGTTTTGTGGAATCCGATAGCGTGCATTATAATGCGCAAATGAATGTGAAACAAATTCGGAAATATTGTAAACTGGATGCTGCTTCAAAAGAATTATTAAAAACAGCCATGGAACGTTTGAATTTGTCCGCTCGCGCTTATGATAGGATTTTAAAAGTTTCCAGAACCATTGCCGATTTAGAAGCTAGTCCGTCTATAAATGGTTCCCATATTAGCGAAGCCATTCAATACCGTAGTTTAGATCGCGAGGGTTGGTTAGGTTAAGTGAAAATTTTCTGACAGTTTGCAGGCTAATCGCCAATAAATAGGATAGTTGAAAAATGAAATTAAATCATTTTATTTCTAGAAAAACAAAGTCTATTTCATTCTTTTTTATATTTTTAAGACCTATTAATCAAACTAACCAAAAATGAAAAATGTATCCTTATTAATTATTGGTGCCATCATTGGTGCTTTAGCTACCTACTATTTTTGTCCTAATTGTGCAGGTCACGATGATACCGTAGGTGGTATTGTTAAACCAGCTGGTGTAATTACATCTAAAGAAGCTATGGTTTTAGATGAAGCTTTTAATTCTAGACATCAATTAATTAGCGATTCTATTGTTATGCGTCCAGACAACCGGTCTGCTTGGTGGTCTATAGAAGACATTAAAAATTATATAAAATATGCAGAAAATCAATCCCAAGAATTAGGCTACCAAATGGATGGCGTACGTTTATATTTGGGTGCTTATCCAGATTCACCAAAAGAAGGCGTTGGTTATACCACTATGTTTTTTGTGCCAACTGGTACGCAAGCTTTATCTGAAGGCTCTAGTATGCCGTTAGATTTTAAACGCCAAGGAGGTGACATTCCTGGAGGTGATGGCTTGAATAAAGGTAATATGGGTGATCCGCCTAGTGCTAATTACCCAAACTAATTTTTATTTATGAATGAGTTTTTAAGTCAAAACTATTTCTTGATTACGCATTCCGTTGAATTTTTAGCAGCAGGTACAGGTTTATTCTTTTATAAAAAGTATAAATCTACTGCTGTTATTTATTTTATATGGTTTCTTGTTTATAGTGCTATCTTAGATTTTTCGATGCTTTATGTACGTTTTTTTAAAACGTTTGGAATATATGATGTAATTGAAGATACTATTTTTGAGAAGAACTATTGGCTTGCTACTATTTTTTGGGTAATTGGCAGCACTATATTTTATGTTTTCTATTTTCAGAAAATAATTTCTAATCCCAAACTGAAAACCATTTTAAATTTCACAAAATGGATATTCATTCTATTATCTATTTTAATTTTGGAATATAATTATACAACTTTGTATAATGGAAATATAACTATTTTAGATGTTGTATCTACTTTAGCTGTCTTTTTTGCTATTAGTTTATACCTTTATGAAGTTTTAAATAGTGATCGTATTTTAATTTTTTACAAATCTATTAACTTTTATATTAGTGCAACCGTTTTAGTTTGGTGGTTAGTTATAACGCCTTTAGGGTTTTATGAACTCTATTTTTCAACAGCAGATTGGAATTTTGTATTTTTAAAATGGCAAATATTTCTATTTGCTAATGTATTTATGTATGTAACTTTTACTTTGGCTCTCATTTTTTGCAAACCACAATATGATTAGAACGTTACTTTTTATAGTATTCCAGAATCAAGCCGTTTCAACAGCAGCTGAACGCTACCTATTGTTATACATGATAGCGGTGTTAGTAATTGTTACTGCTTTGATTATTGTTTTCTTTATTGTTTTTCAAAAGCGAAAAAACAAACTGCTTTTAGATAAAATTGAACGCGAGAAAGTCTTTCAAGAAGAAATCTCAAACACCCAAATAGAAATTCAGGAACAAACGCTTAAAAATATAGGTCAGGAGTTACATGATAATATTGGGCAATTACTGTCTGTTGCCAATATGCAAATGAGTATTATGAACATGCAAGTTCAGGAAAGTATTAAGGAGCAATTTACGGAAACTAAAAATGTGGTAAAAGAGAGTTTAAGTGAATTACGTGCGCTTTCTAAATCCTTAAATAGTGATGTGATTGTAAATCGTGGTTTTCAAAAATCGGTTGAAAACGAAGTGGCACGTTTAAATAAACTACAGCTATTATCAGCCGAATTAGAAATTACAGGTGATGAAACCACATTCACCAATTCCAAAGATAGCATTATCTTATTCCGAATAATCCAGGAGTTTATTTCAAATACCGTGAAATATGCATCGGCAGCGAGTTTAATGGTGAAATTAGATTATCAAGAGCAACAGCTGATAATTCATATGGAAGATGATGGAAAAGGTTTTGATGTCGCTTCTGCAGAAAAAGGAGCAGGCTTACTAAATATGAAAAGTCGCGCGGATTTAATAAACGCGGAATTTAAACTAGAATCTGAAATTAAGGAAGGAACCAGCTTACAAATTAACTATCCGTATCGTGAAGAAACAAAATTAATCTTCTAAACAGGCATCCCAAACGGGATCATTTGGTAATGGTGCTGTTACCTGAATGTCTTTTTTGGAAACAGGGTGCGTAAACTCCAAGTGTCTGGCATGTAAACTAATACTACCATCTGGATTACTCCGATTAAAGCCATATTTTAAATCGCCCTTTATGGGACAACCAATACTAGCTAATTGTACACGAATTTGATGATGTCTGCCAGTTTCTAATGCTACTTCCACTAAATAGTAATTATCTAATTGTTTTAACACCTGATAATGTAAAATGGCTTTTTTGCTCTCAGCAGATTTATTGGGAAAGGCTGTAGATTTGTTGTTCTTCGGATTTTTCCGTAACCAATGTATTAACGTATCCGTTTGTTTTGGAGGTGCGTTTTTAACTAAAGCCCAATAGGTTTTATGGGCACCTCTTTCCGCAAATAATTTATTCAATCGTGGCAAGGCTTTACTGGTTTTAGCAAACATAACTACACCAGTAGTTGGTCTGTCCAATCTATGAACCACACCTAAATACACATTGCCAGGTTTGTTGTATTTGTCCTTTATATAGTCTTTAACCACATCGCTTAACGGCGTGTCGCCAGTTTTATCACCTTGAACAATATCACCAGCGCGTTTGTTAACAATGATTAGGTGATTGTCTTCGTATAGGACTTGGAGGTTGGTTTTGTTGGAGAGTAATTTAGACATAGATTTTTTAGACACGAATTACACGAATATTATTTATTTTTACGATTGCTTTACGGCTTTACGGCTTTGCGGCTTTGCGGCTTTGCGGCTTTGCGGCTTTGCGAGAAAAAAGACTCTGATTGCACGTTTTGTTTCACAGACCTTCCTCTCGGCAGGCAGGGTTTCACAGAGAATTACTTACGAATCTTAAATGTAATTCTACAACTTAACAACAAACATCTCCACAACTTTACTATAAAAAGACTCGGATTATAATAGTTCTTCATGAATTACTGTAAACTGAACACTGAACACTAGTATTGTTCCTCATCATTCGGAAAATCAACCGATTTCACATCAGTAACATATTGCGAAATAGCATTGGTCATATCTTCATACAAATTCATATATCTACGTAAAAACCGTGGATTGAATTCATGTGTCATACCAATCATATCGTGCAATACAAGCACTTGACCATCTACACCTTTTCCAGCGCCAATGCCTATAACAGGAATGCTGACACTTTCCGCAACTTCTTGAGCTAATTTGGCGGGAATTTTTTCTAACACAATAGCAAAACAACCCGCTTTTTCAAGCATTAAAGCATCTTCTTTCAGTTTATCTGCTTCTTCATCTTCTTTGGCACGAACGGTATAAGTTCCAAATTTATAAATGGATTGTGGTGTTAAACCTAAATGTCCCATAACCGGAATTCCCGCATGTAAAATACGCTTAATAGAATCTTTAACTTCTTTTCCGCCTTCTAGTTTTACAGCATGTCCGCCACTTTCTTTCATAATTCGGATGGCAGAACGCAAGGCTTCTTTAGGATCACTTTGGTAACTTCCAAAAGGTAAATCTACAACAACCAAGGCACGCTCAACCGCACGAACGACTGATGATGCATGATAAATCATCTGATCCAACGTAATGGGTAAGGTTGTTTCATGTCCAGCCATAACATTACTGGCGGAATCGCCAACAAGAATCACATCTATTCCAGCACCATCAACAATTTTAGCCATGGTATAATCATAGGCTGTTAACATGGATATTTTTTCGCCTTTGGCTTTCATATCCACTAATGTTTTTACGGTAATGCGTTTGTACTGTTTTTTGGCTACTGACATAAGTTTGGTTTAAAATGCAGGTAAAATTAATAAATTAAGAGTGGATACTATTAAATTTTTAAGTATTTCAATAAAATAGGTTACCAGTACACACAAGAATCAATGGGTTTAAAAAACCAATTAGCAGTCCGTTAAATTAACACTAACGGCAAGTCCACCTTCACTGGTTTCTTTGTATTTGGAATTCATGTCTTTAGCCGTTTCCCACATAGTTTGAACCACTTTATCTAAAGGCACTTTTACATTTTTAGGGTCGGTGTCCAGGGCTAATTCAGCGGCATTAATGGCTTTTATTGCTCCCATAGAATTACGTTCAATACACGGTATTTGTACCAAACCACCAATAGGATCGCAGGTGAGACCTAAGTGATGCTCCATAGCTATTTCAGACGCAATTAAAACTTGGTCTGGTGTGCCACCCATTAATTCGCACAAAGCGCCTGCAGCCATAGCAGATGATACGCCAATTTCAGCTTGACAACCACCCATAGCAGCCGAGATGGTGGCTCCTTTTTTAAATATGGAACCAATTTCACCAGAAACTAATAAGAACTTCTTGATATGTTCAAAATCGGCATCATGGTTTTCAATAACTAAATAATACATTAAAACAGCTGGAATTACACCAGCACTGCCGTTTGTTGGCGCTGTTACAACACGACCTAAAGCCGCATTTACTTCATTTACAGCCAGAGCAAAACAGCTCACCCATTTTAAAATTTGTCGGAATTTAACTTCCGTCTGACGAATACTTTGTAACCAGGTTTCAGGCGAATCATACGGCACGCCATTATTTAAATTCTTGTGCATATCATAGGCACGACGGCGCACATTTAAACCTCCAGGTAAATTACCTGCTGTATGACAACCAACGTACATACATTCTAACATGGTATTCCAGATGCGTTTTAATTCAAAATCAATTGTTTCTTCATCGCGAATGGACTTTTCATTTTCTAAAACAACGCCTGAAATCGGTAAATTTAGTTGCTGGCAAAAATCAAGTAATTTCACGCCGTTTTCAACAGGATATGGAAACGTGCAATAGAATATAATTTTGTTGGCTTTAGAATTCTGACGTTCTTCTTGAACCACAAATCCACCACCAATAGAGTAGTAGTAGGCATGCGATTTCCTGCCATTAATAACCGCCGTAAAACGCATGCCGTTAGCATGGTATGGCAAGAATTTTCTATTAAAAACGATGTCTTTTTTCGGGTCGAAATCTATAGTGCGTTCATTATTAAAACGCAGTTTATGGGTGTTATTAATGGAGGCTATTATAACATCAATAGTATCCACAGGAATATACTCGGGGTCGGCGCCACTTAAACCTAACATAACCGCATAGTCTGTTGCATGACCTTTTCCAGTTAAGGACAAGGAGCCGTATAAATCTACCGTGATGCTTTCTACCTTTTCAAACCGGTTTTTAGATTTTAATTCCGCAATCCATCTTTCGGCAGCACGCCAAGGACCTAATGTGTGCGAACTAGAAGGTCCCACACCAATTTTTAGCATATCGAAGACAGAAATACACTCCATATTATAATCAGTTTAGATTAACTACAAATATACATTTAGTTTATGATGATTTTCAAGAAAATCACGTATATTCCATAAGAATTTAACCTAATGTTTTTCAAATTCTGTAATATTAAAAACTTCCATCACATTGTTAATATTGGAAGTGTCTAAACGACTAATCGCATCAGCTGGTAAAATAATTACTCTAAATATTTGATTTTGTGTAAATTCATTTCCTAGTGTTGATAAATCGAAATTACCATCTATAAGTAATTCAACATCTGCATAAGTGTGGTTAAATACATATTGAATAATGTTTGGTCCTTGAAGGAAAAAATTTTGAGGAAGAGCAGACCAGGCTTCGGTTGGCACACCATCGATCTCTACAATGTTTTCCAATCTATATATCAAAACAGCATCGCTGTCTAAAATATCAAATGGTAAGTTGATAAAGGCTTCTTGTAAGCCACTGTCATTAAAATATTCAAAATCAACAGTTCTTTCAAAAGAAAGTGCAGCATATTCATCGGCATTAATACCATTAAACCCATCTCTACCTGGAGGTCCTTGAGGACCTTCACAAGAGGTTAAAACTAAAACAAATCCAACTAATAGTGTTACTAGATTTTTCATAATCATTATTTTTTAGAATTTAAAAATACTAATAATTCACGTCATACGCGCGGTTTAAAGGTATATTAACATAGGAGTCTGACATCGTGTCACTTTTTTTGTCATGGCACAATCATTGTCTTATACATTCCGAAAATAAATAAGAACACAACACTTCCGATTCTTATCGGAAAATACAAATTAAAATAAATAACTATTATGAGTAAAATTATTGGAATCGATTTAGGTACAACTAACTCTTGTGTTTCTGTAATGGAAGGTAATGAGCCAGTTGTAATACCAAATGCAGAAGGTAAAAGAACAACACCATCTGTGATCGCTTTCGTTGAAGGCGGTGAAATTAAAGTTGGTGATCCAGCAAAACGTCAAGCCGTTACCAATCCAACAAAAACGGTTTATTCTATTAAGCGTTTTATGGGTAATAAGTTTTCTGAATCTGCAAAAGAAGCAGGACGCGTACCTTACAAAGTAGTAAAAGGAGATAACGACACACCACGTGTGGATATTGATGGTCGTTTATATACACCACAAGAATTATCAGCTATGATTCTTCAAAAAATGAAGAAAACGGCTGAAGATTATTTAGGTCAAGATGTAACACGTGCTGTAATTACAGTACCTGCTTACTTTAATGACTCGCAACGTCAAGCAACTAAAGAAGCTGGAGAAATTGCAGGTTTAAAAGTAGAACGTATAATTAACGAACCTACTGCTGCTGCTTTAGCCTATGGAATGGATAAAAAAGGAACGGATCAAAAAATCGTTGTTTTCGATTTTGGAGGTGGAACCCATGATGTATCTATCCTAGAATTAGGTGATGGTGTATTTGAAGTATTATCAACAGAAGGTGATACACATTTAGGTGGTGATGACGTTGATGAGAAAATCATTGATTGGTTAGCTGACGAATTCAAGTCTGAAGAAGATATTGATTTACGCAAGGACCCAATGGCGTTACAGCGTTTAAAAGAAGCTGCTGAAAAAGCGAAGATTGAATTATCATCTGCGGCACAAACAGAAATTAACTTACCATATGTTACGGCTACAGCTAGTGGACCAAAACACTTGGTACGTACTTTAACACGTTCTAAATTTGAGCAGTTAATTGACGATTTAGTAAAACGTACAATTGCACCTTGTGAGTCTGCTATGAAAGCTGCAGGTTTAACAAAAAGTGATATTAACGAGGTTATTTTAGTTGGTGGATCTACGCGTATTCCTGCTGTTCAGGAAGCTGTTGAGAAATTCTTCGGAAAAAAACCAAGTAAAGGTGTTAACCCAGATGAAGTAGTTTCTTTAGGAGCTGCTATCCAAGGTGGTGTTTTAACTGGTGATGTAAAAGATGTATTGTTATTAGACGTAACGCCTTTATCATTAGGTATTGAAACAATGGGTAACGTCATGACTAAACTTATTGAAGCTAACACGACTATCCCAACTAAAAAATCGCAAGTATTTTCTACAGCAGCTGACAATCAGCCATCTGTTGAAATCCATGTGTTACAAGGAGAGCGTGCAATGGCTGCCGACAACAAAACAATTGGACGTTTCCATTTAGACGGAATTCCACCAGCAAAACGTGGAACCCCTCAAATTGAAGTAACGTTTGATATTGATGCCAATGGTATCATTAAAGTTTCGGCAACAGATAAAGCGACGAACAAAACACAAGATATTCGTATTGAAGCTTCTTCAGGATTATCAGAAGAAGAAATTCAAAAAATGAAAGCAGATGCTGAAGCCAATGCCGATGCCGATGCGAAAGCAAAAGAAACTGCTGAAAAATTGAATGCTGCTGATGCGATGATTTTCCAAACGGAGAGTCAGCTGAAAGAATTTGGCGAAAAATTATCTGATGATAAGAAAAAGCCAATTGAAGAAGCACTTGAAGAATTGAAGAAAGCTTACGAAACTAAAGATCTTGCCGTTATTGATCCAGCTTTAGAGAAAATTAACGAAGCATGGAAAGTAGCAAGCGAGGAAATGTATAAAGCACAAGCAGATGGGCAACAAGGTGGTCCAGAAGCAGGTCCTGATACCAATGCAGGAACAGATGCTAACGAAGGAAGCGACGTAGAAGACGTGGATTTCGAAGAAGTGAAGTAAACAGAGAGCCAATCCCGATCTTTTAATCGGGATTGTGCGAAGCACTAATCCCAAATTTATTTTGGGTTCTGATAAAATTAAAACGCAATCATTAATTTGGTTGCGTTTTCTTTATGTCTTAACCTAACAGGTTTTCAAAACCTGTTAGGTTTTTTGTAACCACTAATTTTAGGCGTCAGAAACAACTCGTTGAGGAAACTAAATTTACAACCATAAACTATGCACGCATAATAAATTCTCTTATATTTGTGGCGCAAACAAATTCAGATTACATGTCAACCCAACTCACCAAACTTCTCAAAATAAAACACCCAATCATCATGGCACCTATGTTTTTGGTTTCCAATACAGCCATGGTAATCGAAGGTATGAAAAGCAGTATTGCTGGCTGTATTCCTGCTCTAAATTATAGAACCTTGGATGAATTACGAGCATCAATAATTGAATTAAAAGAGGCAAAATCGAATCTTCCACAAGGCGCATTTGGCTATAATTTAATTGTGAATAAATCCAATGTCAAATATAAAGAACAATTACGTGTGATTTGTGAAGAAGGTTGCGATTTCATTTTAACCTCTTTAGGAAATCCAGAAGAAACCATTAGAGAAGCGCATGCCGTTGGTATTAAAGTGTTTTGTGATGTAACCGATTTACATTTCGCCAAAAAAGTAGAACAATTAGGTGCTGATGCTGCTGTAGCTGTAAATAGTGAAGCTGGTGGGCATCGTGGTAATTTATCGCCACAAGAATTAACCAGTTTATTGCATAAAGAATTAAATATTCCAGTCATTTCCGCTGGAGGTGTGGGTTGCAAATCAGATATTGACACGATGTTAAGCTATGGAGCAGCAGGTGTTTCTGTAGGAAGTCCGTTTATTGCTTCTATTGAGGCTGGTGTTACGGACGACTATAAACAAGCCTGTGTAGATTATGGTTCAGATGATATAGTGATGACAGAGCGTATTTCAGGAACACCGTGTACAGTAATTAATACGCCTTATGTTCAGAAAATTGGTACAAAATCAACGGGTTTAGAAAAGCTACTAAATAAAAATAAAACACTAAAAAAATGGGTAAAAATGGTTCGGTTTTATATTGGGATGAAAGCCACTGAAAAAGCAGCCTTACAAGCAACGTACAAAACAGTTTGGGTTGCTGGACCTAGTATTGAACATACCAAAGCTATTTTGCCGATACGTGAGATTATTAAAAATCTGACTAATTAATAGTTACACCAAACCGTTAATTAATTCAACGTTTACAACATGTTTGCCCTCAAAAGGGACTAATTGCAACCGGTTTCCAAATAATTCGGTAGCGCGCGTTTCTTCGTGATGGATGCGTTCGTCATTTAAATATTCATCTTCAGTACCATAAATAAGCGATACTTTGGTTGATGCATCTAAATATTGAAAATCAGCAGACACTAATTCTTTTGGAATTCCGCCAGAATGCAATACCAGTTGGGAACATTTCAGTTGGCGTTTGGCAAGATATCGCGTTGCCACACTCACACCTTGAGAATACCCTAAAACAATTAAATTTATTCCGTCAGGAAGGTCTTCCACTTCCAGAACAGAATCAAAATAACGCATAATATTTTCGGTGTCTTTAACCGTGTTTTCTTTAGTCAACCAACTAGCTCCAACATGTTTAAATTTTGGTGGTGTATAATATTTACTTGGTGCTTGAGGCGCAATAATATAATTTTCTTCAGCAGATAAGCCCTGAAAATATCTTAAAAAATATCGACTTAAATAACCCATCCCATGACAAACAAACCAAACGTTTTTTGTAGTTGCCGATAATGTATTTAAAGTGGCATAACTATTCGTGGTGGTGTAAGATATTTCCTTTTCAGTTAGATTCATTTGTTATTGGTGTTTTGTACTTTTACATTTCGATTTAAAAATACAGAATTTTATGTCCATATCTAAAGAAGCCAAACTTAAGGAAATCAATGCGGTTTGCAAAAACACCTTGATGGAAACCCTAGAAATTAGTATTTCCGATTTTGGCGATGATTATTTAATAGCCAAAATGCCGGTTAATTCGCGCGTATATCAACCAGATGGTGTGTTGCATGGTGGAGCAACAGCAGCATTGGCAGAAAGTGTTGGTAGTTTTGCATCCCACTTGTTTTCAAATTTAGACGTGGTATTTGTTCGCGGCACCGAAATTACAGCCAACCATTTAAAAAGTGTAACGGACGGTCATGTATTTGCTAAAGCCACTTTTTTGCATAAAGGAAGAACCACGCAATTAATAGATATTCGTGTTACTGATGACCATGACAACTTGATTTCAGTTTGCCGCTTATCAACTATTTCATTACCAAGAAAAAAATAAAACATGACATTTTCTGTTTTTTTAGAGAACCTTCAAGATCAGTATGTAAACAACTTGCCCTTTGTAGCTTATAGAAACCCTAATGAGACTATAATTAAAACGTTTTTACAGCAAGATGATACACTTTATAAAACCACGAATTTCTCTGAAAGTGGATTTGTTTTTTCGCCTTTTAACATAAAAGAAACTAGTGTTTTAATTCCTGTTGAAACATCATTAATTTTAGAATTTGAAAGTGAAACTATTGAAGAACCATCCATAAACTCATGTACTTCCAAAGTTATTGAGACATTTGATATAACTGTGGCTAAGCAAAACCATATTGCATTAGTTGAAAAGGGGATTAAAGCTATTCATAAAGGCACATTTGAAAAAGTCGTATTATCCCGGCAAGAATCGATTACTATTTCAGAAACAAATCCTATTAAAATTTATAAAAGGTTATTAGAAACCTATCCAACCGCTTATGTGTATGTATGGTTTCATCCTAAAGTAGGATTGTGGTTAGGTGCTACGCCAGAAACTTTGCTTCATATTGAAAATAACCAATTCAGCACCATGGCGTTGGCGGGAACGCAAGTTTATAAAAACACCATAGATGTGGTTTGGAAGGATAAAGAATTGGAGGAACAACAAATTGTTACCAATTTCATCGTTTCAAATCTAGAAAGCCAGTTAGATAATTTAAAAATCTCCGAGGTGGAAACTGCAAAAGCTGGAAATTTACTGCATTTAAAAACGCACATTTCTGGTCGGGTGAATTCTGATACTTCGAGCTTAAAAAATATTATTGAAATTTTGCATCCCACACCTGCTGTTTGCGGTATGCCAAAAGAAGAAGCCAAACAATTTATCCTTGAAAATGAAGCGTATAAACGCGATTTTTATACAGGTTTTTTAGGTGAACTAAATATTAAGAAATCCATTTCAAGAAACCCGAACAGACGCAATGTTGAAAATAATGCTTACACGCGTATTAAAACGGTTTCAAATCTGTTTGTTAATCTGCGTTGCATGCAAATTCAAAACACGGAAGCCCTTTTATACATTGGAGGAGGCATCACAAAAGACTCCAATCCCAATTTAGAATGGGAGGAAACCATGGCTAAATCGGTGACAATGAAAAAGGTATTACAATAATTTTTTATCAGGAAGCTATTTGCTATTTTTACGCTTAGATTCAATCTTACATGCAATACCCAAAAATTCCGCTTGCGCAAACCATTGTTCTGCTTTGCAAAGCTAAAAACATTCAACATATTGTTATTTCACCAGGTAGTAGAAATGCACCTGTAACTATCGGCTTTACACACGATGATTATTTTACATGCTATAGTATTGTAGATGAACGTTGTGCTGCCTTTTTTGCATTGGGAATTGCGCAACAAATCCAAAAGCCAGTAGCTGTAGTTTGTAGTTCAGGTAGTGCACTTTTAAATTACTATCCTGCTATTGCTGAAGCTTATTACAGTCATATTCCGTTGGTTGTTTTATCGGCTGATAGACCGAAACACTTGATAGGAATAGGTGATGGGCAAACCATTAACCAAACCGATGTTTATAAAAATCATATTATTTATACGGCAAACTTAAGTTCACAAATGGATGCCGAATTTAAAAATCGGGATGAAGATGAACCAGCCATTCTTAAAACACTAGAAAACAAATTAGAGCGCTTTTTAGGAAGAAAACAGGAGTTACAGCAGGAAAATGAAACGGAAATCAATAAAGCGCTTAACAAAGCTTTGTCCAAGCGTGGTCCAGTTCATATTAATATGCCATTTCACGAACCCCTTTATGAGTTAACGGATAGCTTAAGTGTGAATCCAAAAATTATTGATATAAACAAACGCGCAAGCAAAGTAGACGACTTTATTTATAATGAATGCCTTGATGCCTGGAATAGCGCAACCAAAAAAATGGTTTTAGTTGGCGTAAATCCACCAAACGAAATAGAACAAAAATGGTTGGATGAATTGGTAAAAGATAATAGCGTAATTGTGTTTACGGAAACAACTTCTAATATCCACAATCCAGGGTTTTTCAATAGTATAGACACCATGATTGCACCTTTAGAAGATGATGATTTTAAAGCCTTGCAACCTGATATTTTATTAACCTTTGGCGGACTAGTAGTCTCCAAAAAAATTAAAGCCTTTTTACGAAGCTACCAGCCAAAGCAACATTGGCATATAGATCGTGATTATGCAAATGACACATTTTTTTGTTTGGAGAAACATATTGAAACAACACCTAATAATTTTTTTGAAACCTTCTTACCCCAAATCACGCATTTTGTAAAAAGTGATTACAAAGCCACTTGGGAGCAGGTTAGACTTTATAGAAAAGAAAAACATAGTGCGTATTTAAACGAAATTCCTTTTAGTGACTTTCAGGTGTTTGAGACAGTATTTAAAAGTTTACCAAATAATCTCGCATTGCAATTGGGTAACAGTTCCACGATAAGATATGCACAGCTTTTTGATATTCATAAATCAATAAACGTGTTTTGTAATCGTGGCACAAGTGGTATTGATGGCAGTACTTCTACAGCTATAGGTTGTGCCGTTGGCCAAGAAAAACAAACGGTTTTTATTACTGGCGATTTAAGCTTTTTTTATGATAGCAATGCACTGTGGAATAATTACATTCCTAATAATTTTAGACTAATTATTGTTAATAATCAAGGCGGTGGAATTTTTAGAATTTTGCCAGGAAATAAGGATTCAGAAAATTTTGAAAACTTTTTTGAAACCACTCATAATTTTACAGCAAAACAATTGGCTGCTATGTATGGCTTTCAATATGGAACTGCAGCGAATGCCACTCAGCTTAAAAATAAATTAAAAGATTTTTATAAAGAATCAGATCAACCCAAAATATTAGAAATATTCACACCACGTACAGAGAATGACGACGTATTATTGAATTATTTCAAGTTTATTAAGTAATTGTTAAAAATGGCGTCGTATTTTTTAAATACCTCATTATTAAGTATATTAAGGGCTCATATTAATCTTTAAATTAATTTTTATAAACATGAGTAAAAGAGACGAATTAATAGCTAAATATGCAGCCGATTTAAAAGATAAATTAGGTGTAAATGCAGATATGGATTTACTGACAAAAGTAACTATTGGCTGTGGACCATCTATTTATAATGCGGATGCAGCAACGGTTTCTGGTTCAGATGCATCGGAATTAGCAACGGTAAAAAACAATTTCTTAATTAAAAAACTTGGATTAAAAGATAGTCCGGAATTAGATAAAGGAATTGAAATAGTTATGGAACAATACGGTAAATCCAACCGTAATAAGTACAGAGCAGTTGTATATTACCTATTAACCAAACATTTCAAAAAGGAGTCTGTTTACTAGATCTTCATAACATATTTAAAACGCCACTTCTTCAAGTGGCTTTTTTTATACCTAAATTTAAAATATTGAGGATATTTCTAAATCCATAAAAACAGATACACAAGATATCTCATAAAATAGTACCTTTGCCATATGATAAAAATTGGAGAATATAATACATTAGAAATCCTTCGCGAAACCGAACCAGGATTATTTTTGGAAGACGCGGATGGAAATGAGGTTTTACTGCCAAACCGCTATGTCCCGAAAGAATTTAAAATTTGGGATAAACTGGATGTATTTGTGTATTTAGATAACGAAGAACGTCTAGTTGCCGTTACCGATAAGCCGTATATTCAACGTGGTGAATTTGCTGTATTACGTTGTAATGCCGTTACCGAACATGGTGCTTTTTTAGACTGGGGAATGGTTAAAGAGTTATTCTGTCCATTTAGAGAACAGGCCTTTAGTATGAAAAAAGGCGGCTGGTATTTGGTGTATTGCTTTCTTGATGAAACGTCTAATCGTTTAGTTGCTTCTAGTAAAACCAATCAGTTTTTAGATAATAAAGAATTAACGGTTGAAGCTTTTCAAGAAGTGGATTTAATAGTTTCACATCCATCTGATATTGGTATGAATGTGATAGTGAATAAAAAACATCAAGGCTTAATTTTTAACGATGATATTTTTCAAGACCTTTCCATTGGCGACCGCTTAAAAGGCTATGTTAAGAAAATCCGACCTGATAATAAACTGGACATTGGTTTAGGTAAAATGGGTTACCGAAGTATCGAACCGAATGCGGATTTAATAATGAAGGAACTGGAAGACCATGGTGGTTATTTAAACCTTACAGACAAATCTGATCCAGATACTATAAAAAATGCGCTTCAAATGAGTAAAAAAAGCTTTAAGAAAGCTATTGGAACCTTATACAGACAAAAATTGATCGAAATTAAAGATGATGGGATTTATTTGGTAGAATAGGAATCCTCTAGTATACCCAACAATTTGAAACTATTATAAAAAAGTCATCAACAGCGATTTAGGAGTTGATGACTTTTGTTTTTTTAGTTGCTTGAAAGTCTATATAATTAAACATTTCCCGATTCAATAACTAGGTTGTCAAGTCAGCAAAATTTAAGTCTTGGTTCTTATTTTTATTACAATTTCAATTTCTTCTTTAAATCGTTAGTAACAGCATCTTTATGCACCATGACTGAAATGGTTTTTAAACGCATAAAAGCATCACTCATATATATATAACCGTCATTGGCTACGCGACTTTCATCCGTTCCCCAAGAATTTTTTACCTTATAATATAAGGTACCATTTTGATCTTTTAGCATACCAGTAATATGCATCAAATGATCGTCTGTTGTAGCGTAGTTTTCAAATTCTTGTTGTCTGTATTCTGGAGTAATTGTTTTTTCCGGACGTACGCTAATAATAGCTTCAGCAGCGGTTGCATCATCTTTAGGAATTACCGCAATACCGTGTTTAGCAGAAAATGTTTTTTCACTCACATCACAATCTAATTCAACCGTAAAACCATTTTCTAAAGCGTGATTAATGGTGGACATCAGTTCATCTAATTGCACATTATAAAAACTACCATTGGAGAAATTATCGGGAATATTTAAAATGAATTGGGAGTAAAACGGCTTGTGTGTAAATGAGGTTATGCTTACATAATTATCAGGATTAATTTGCGTCATTGCCTGAAACGATTTTGGTGTATATTCCACACCTTCATATGTAAAGGAGGTAATATCTCTTCCTAAATAGGTATCCAAAGTACTATTTACAACTGCTTGCCATTTAGGGGATAATCGTCTTCCTGGATTTTCAATATAAACATCCAACATGCCATTTAAAACGGCTACCATTTCAGCATGATTGTGTCCAGTTGCCCCAGTTTCCATGCCACTATAAACGGATTGTGGTACCAAACCATAATCGCGAATACTGTTCATAACATCATGAGCCAAACCACCTTCACTAAATTGTGCTTTTCCTTGACGCATAACATAATTCCATGCTTTTTTAGGATAGGTGTGACGGACTTGAAACATTTCCGAAATATCAATTTGTTTTCCCGTTAACCGCATGATTTCACTTTCTAAAAATGAGGATGTTGAAAAACTCCAACATGTTCCCGTATTTCCTTGGCTAATCACATCGGTGGCATCTAAATCGATTACCGATTCAAAGGTGTAACTTTGTGAAAAACTGGTTGTGATTGTAAAAAGAAAGGCGAATAAAAACAGAATATTTCTCATGGTACTGAATTGTTAGATAAATAATAATTATTTTTGACAAAAATAAAGAAAATGAGTGTAGCAAACTGGAAAACGGTTAAGGAATATGAAGACATCACCTATCAGAAATCTGATGGTGTGGCACGCATAGCTTTTAATAGACCAAATGTTCGAAATGCCTTTCGCCCAAAGACGACTAGTGAATTATATGATGCGTTTTATGATGCACATGAAGATGTGAATATTGGGGTCGTATTATTATCAGCTGAAGGGCCTTCAACCAAAGATGGTGTTTATAGTTTTTGTTCAGGAGGCGATCAAACAGCACGTGGTCATCAAGGTTATGTTGGTGATGATGGTTATCATAGACTTAATATTCTGGAGGTACAACGTTTAATTCGTTTTATGCCAAAAGCCGTTATTGCCGTTGTTCCGGGATGGGCAGTTGGTGGTGGACATAGTTTACATGTGGTTTGCGATTTAACATTAGCTAGTAAAGAACACGCTATTTTTAAGCAAACGGATGCCGATGTTACCAGTTTTGATGGTGGTTACGGATCTGCTTATTTAGCTAAAATGGTTGGACAGAAAAAGGCGCGTGAAATTTTCTTTTTAGGTAGAAACTATTCGGCACAAGAAGCTTTTGATATGGGCATGGTAAATGCAGTTATTCCACATGACGAATTGGAATCTACGGCCTATGAGTGGGCTCAAGAAATTTTAGCCAAATCGCCAACATCTATAAAAATGCTCAAATTCGCTATGAATTTAACAGACGATGGTATGGTTGGTCAGCAAGTTTTTGCTGGAGAAGCTACGCGTTTAGCCTATATGACAGACGAAGCCAAAGAAGGTCGTGATGCCTTTTTAGAAAAACGTAAGCCTAATTTTCCAAAAAAATGGATTCCTTAAATACAGTCTATGCCATCAATAAAACATTGGGTTTCAGCAGCAAGATTGCGCACCTTACCATTATCCATTTCAGGAATTATTCTTGCTACTAGTTTTGCAGCCTATAATGGATATGTAAATTGGTATATTTTTGTTTTAGCACTTTTAACAACGGTTGCACTACAAGTGCTATCCAACTTTGCTAATGATTATGGCGACGGTGTTAAAGGTACCGATAATGATGAACGTGTAGGTCCAAAACGTGCTTTGCAAAGTGGAAATGTATCTGCAGACCAAATGTTTATGGCTATAAAAATTAATATTTTAGTCATTATAGCTTTAGTTGTCACTTTACTTTTTTGCGCTTTTGGTATGCGTCATTTTTTATATACCATGCTATTTTTAGCCTTGGGAGCACTTTCAGTTTATGCGGCAATTAATTATACCGTTGGCGATTCTGCTTATGGTTACAAAGGTCTAGGTGATGTATTTGTATTTATATTCTTCGGATTAGTAAGTGGTTTAGGCACGTATTTTCTATACACCTTAAAAATAGATCACGTTATTATTTTGCCGGCTTTTACCATTGGTTTATTGAGTGTGGCGGTTTTGAACTTAAATAATATGCGCGATATTATTTCGGATGAAAAATCAAATAAAATTACGTTAGCCGTAAAGCTCGGTTTTGAAAATGCCAAACGCTATCATTATATTTTAATTTGTGGTGCTATTCTTCTTTCCGCCATATTTGCAGTTTTGTATTATGTTTCACCATATAATTTAATGTTTATGGTTATGTATATTCCACTGGTGAAGCATTTATTCTATGTTAGAAAAACGACTAACCCTTCCTTACTAGATTCAGAATTAAAAAAAGTGGCTATTTCTACATTTCTACTCGCCATTTTAATGGGAGTGGGCTATATTATTTAGTAGATTTTATGGCTATCACTTCATAAAATTGTTTTAGATTTTGTATTTTTCAATACCGAATTTAAAACCCTCTTTCAATGAAAATTACATTTTACGGTCATGCCAGTTTAGGAATAGAAGTAGATGGTGTTCATATTTTAGTAGATCCCTTTATCAGTGGTAACGAGAACGCTAAACATATAGATATTAGTACCTTAAAAGCTGATTATATTCTGCTAACACACGCTCATCAAGATCATATTTTAGATGTAGAAACCATTGCTAAAAATACGGATGCTGTTATAGTTTCTAATTTTGAAATTGTAACCCATTTTCAAAATAAAGGGTTGGAAGGACATCCTATGAATCATGGAGGTTCTTGGGACTTCGAATTTGGTGTTGTGAAATATGTAAATGCTATTCATACCTCGTCGTTTCCTGATGGCAGCTATGGTGGGCAACCAGGAGGTTTTGTTATTGAAGGCGAACATAAAAACATCTACATTGCTGGAGATACAGCATTAACCATGGATATGAAACTCATTCCACTACGTACCAAGTTAGATTTAGCCATTTTACCAATTGGCGATAATTTCACCATGGGAATTGATGATGCTATTTTAGCCAGTGATTTTGTGCAATGTGATAAAGTGTTAGGCTACCATTTTGATACCTTCGGATATATAGAAATTGATCATGAAGTTGCAAAACGCAAATTTTTTGAAAAAGATAAAGATTTAATGTTATTGAAAATTGGCGATAGTTTGGAATTGTAATTAAAAAACTCAATCAAAACTGTAACAAACTTAAAAAGTGCTTGTCTTTAAGGATATACTAATCAAAATACGCATTATGAATTCCTTTTTAAAAAGTACGTCACCAATTATCACTATTTTTTTTGTTACCCTTTTTTAAGTGCCCACTTGGTTGTTGGACAAAATAAAACCTTTAGCGTTAAAACGTTTGACAAAGTTATTATCAGTCCACATATAGAAGTTGTTTTTAAAACTGGTGATAAGGAAGAAGTGGTTATTGAAATGATAAGCGAACCTTTAAATGAAATTAATGTAGAAGTTAAAAACAAAACACTGCAAGTTTATTTGGATGATGCTAAAATCATCACCGAAAACGATAAAGAAAAAAGCACCAAACACAGAACGGTTGAGGCTTATAAAGGAACCGTGGCAAGAGCAACTATTTACTATAAAAAAGTAAAATCGTTTTCTTTAAGAGGCGAAGAGCGTTTTAATTTTGAAGATGCCATCATATCCGATAAAATTGTCTTTAGTATCTATGGTGAATCTCAAGTAACCATGAAAGACGTAACCTTAAAAGATTTAAAAGTATCCATATATGGCGAAAGTTATTTAGTTATTGAAAAGGGTAGTATTGAAAACCAAAAAATAATTGGTTATGGTGAAAGTACGGTCTATTTTTCACAGGTAAATAATAAGGAAACCAAAATAACGGCTTATGGCGATGGTAGTTATCAATGCAATGTGTCTGATAAGCTTAAAATAAGGTCCTACGGCGAACCAACAATTACCTATAAAGGAAGTGCTAGAGTAGAAAACGGCTTATCATTTGGTGACGTGGAAATTGTAAAAATAGATTAATTTAACGTACAGCGCTTCTTAAGGTATACCAATGCAGAAATTTTGGAAAGAAACGTTTTAAAAAAACGCCTAACACTTCTTTTTTACCAATATAAACTTCAAATTTATTTTTATAAACGGCTTTCAGCATGCGTTCAGTAAAAACGTTTACTGGAAGCCCTTTTTCTGTAGCTGTATCTTGGGTGTTTTGTTGCTCACCATTGCCAATTAAGGCATGGCGTGCAATATCAGTATTTACAAAACCTGGACAAATTAAAGTGACAGATATTCCGTCTTTTTCATGTTCTAATCGTAAGGCATCAAAAAAGCCATGAAGCGCATGTTTGGCTCCACAATATCCTGAACGGTAAGGTGATGCGAACTTCCCCATTAAACTCGTTACGGTTACAAACTGTCCAGATTTCTGACGCACAAAATAGGGTAGCAATGCTTTTGTAAGGGCTACAGTTCCTAAATAATCTACTTCCATCAGTTTTTTATCAACAGCAATATCGGTTTCAATAATGAGCGACCGTTGACTAATGCCACCATTATTTATTAAAATATCAATCGTGCCAAAACTGCCGATGGCACTTTCAACAATTGGTAACATATTATTATAATCGGCTAAATCAAAAGGCACACAGGCAATATTTTCGGGATTGGGTTGCGCATTTTTTACGTTTTCCAAATCTGTTAAACGTCGGGATGAAATAATAAGTTGGCATTTCTGTTTTGCCAAACTAGCAACCAAAGCTTTACCAATTCCGCTGGAAGCTCCCGTAATCCATATAACTTTGTTGTTGAAATTCATAATAATGCTCGCCAAAACGGGTGTCTCTTTATTTAAAACTAATCTTCTTTAAGCTGCGACTGCGACTGCAAACTACTCTCCAGCCACTCCCGACGTAAATCATCACTCAATTTTCCGGTTCCATCATGCGTCCAACCAGGTGGTTTCACTAAATAGAGAAACCGATTTTTTAAAGATTTTCTACCGAAAAAAACATCTTTTAGCATATTTCGCCATTCTATAAAAGCAATTTTTACGGGATTATACGTGTTAATATTAACAACCAAACCATAAATAACTCTTTCTTCTTTTAATTCTGGTTGGAACGTACCAAATAACTTATCCCAAATAATTAGAATACCTGCATGATTTCTATCTAAATACAACGGATTACTGCCATGATGAACCCGATGATGAGATGGTGAATTAAATACGGCTTCAAACCACTTAGGCATTTTATCAATAGCTTCGGTATGAATCCAAAATTGATATAACAAACTAATAGACATTTGTAATAAAATCATGGCAGGATGAAAACCCAATAAAGGCATCCAAAGCCAAAAAACGAACGAATAAAATCCGCCGGACCATGTTTGGCGTAAAGCAGTACTTAAATTATATTTTTGCGATGAGTGATGCACCACATGTGATGCCCAAAACAAACGACTTTCATGAGAAATACGATGAAACCAATAATAAGAGAAATCATCCGCAAAGAAAATTAATACAAAACTCCACCAAGCTACAGGAATAGTAAACAATCGGAAGTTGTCATATATCCAAAAGAAGACCAAAAGCACAATAGCTTTGCTTAAAAAATTCAAGAAAACATTACCCAATCCCATAGCAATAGACGATAAGGCATCTTTTGTTTCATAGGTCCTAATCTGTTGTTTGGTAGTAACATACATTTCAAGCAACATTGCTAAAACAAAAAACGGAATGGCAAATACAATAATGTTTGGAAATTCAGGCATTAGGATTGTTTTATGTTGTCTAAAATACAAAATAAATTGAGTACTTTTGAATACTATATGAAAGCATCTTATCATAAATATATTCTTAATTTTAAGCAGCCAAGTGGTACGTCTCGAGGGGTTTTAAAAACGAAGGAAACTTGGTTTATTATTCTAGAACATGAAGGAAAACAAGGGATTGGTGAATGTGGTATTTTACGCGGTTTAAGCGCGGATGATGTTCCTAATTATGAAGAACAATTACAATGGACGTGCAAAAACATCCATTTAGGTCTCGCCGTTTTATATACTAAATTAAAAACTTTCCCAAGTATTCAATTTGGTTTGGAAATGGCTTTTAAATCTTTGGATGCTAAAACACCTTTCGATTTATTTTCGTCACAATTTACTCAAAACAATAAATCTATTCCTATTAATGGTTTGATTTGGATGGGAACAGATGCTTTTATGAAGCAGCAAATTCAAGATAAAATTGAAGCAGGTTTTACCTGTATTAAAATGAAAATTGGTGCAATTGATTTTGAAACGGAGATTGGTTTGCTGAAGTCTATTCGGAATGAATTTTCAGCTAATGATATTGAATTACGCGTGGATGCCAATGGCGCTTTTTCTGAAACCGATGTGTTAGAAAAACTAAAACGTCTATCCGATTTAAATTTACACTCTATTGAGCAACCAATAAAAGCGGGCCAAATAGAAGCTATGGCAAAATTATGTTTGGAAACTCCGCTTCCAATTGCTTTAGATGAAGAATTAATTGGCGTTTTCGAAAATTCAGACAAGGCATTGCTTTTAAATCACATTAAACCGCAATACATTATTTTAAAACCGAGTTTTGTAGGAGGCTGGAAAGGGAGTCAAGAGTGGATTCAACAGGCCGAAAGCAATCAAATCGGTTGGTGGATAACAAGTGCTTTGGAAAGTAATGTAGGTTTGAATGCTATTGCCCAATGGACATATACATTAAACGCAAATATGCCTCAAGGTTTAGGAACAGGAAGTTTATTTACTAATAATTTTGAGAGTCCTTTAACTATAAACACAGGTTCTTTATTTTATGATAATAACAAGTTATGGCACTTCAATATAAGCGCTACAACTAGCAATTAATTTAAGTTTAACACTAACACAATTATAAAACATGTACATAGCACAAGCATTTAAAGGTCTGCACGAATGGTGGCGATATATAATTGGAATCCTCATTATTTTTCTAGCGGTCGTGATAGGACAAATGCCATTTACCTTGGCTGTTTTATTTAAAACCGTTTCCGATGGTGGTAATGCTTTTGGCATGACGGAAGCGCAAATGATGACAGTATTGGAACCAAATTTAAATCTGTTCCTCATGTTGCTATCTTTTGCAGCTGGTTTGGTAGGGGTTTTTATTGTGGCTAAATATCTTCATAAACAATCCATCGTTTCTTTAACAACTGCGCGTGATAAAATTGACTGGAAGCGTTTTTGGTTCGCTTTTATTTTATGGGGATTTGTATCTACTAGTTTTATTTTTTTAGATTATTTTTTGTCGCCGGAAGATTATGTTTTAAACTTTAAACTCGTCCCATTTATCATTCTATGCGTTATTGCAATTGCACTAATTCCACTTCAAACGAGTTTTGAAGAGTACTTATTTCGTGGGTATTTAATGCAAGGTATGGGTGTTATTACTAAAAATAAATGGGTGCCGTTGTTAACCACATCCGTGGTATTTGGACTTTTACATATAGCTAACCCGGAAGTTAAACAATTAGGCTACATCGTCATGGTTTATTATATAGGCACAGGTTTGTTTTTAGGTATTGCAACATTAATGGATGAAGGTTTAGAATTAGCTTTAGGGTTTCATGCCGCCAACAATTTGTTTACAGCTTTATTGGTAACTGCAGATTGGACAGCACTGCAAACACATTCCGTATTTAAAGACACATCATTACCTGGAGCAGCTGGTTTTATGGATGTGTTTATGCCTGTTTTTGTAATTTTTCCAGTTGTACTTTTTGTGTTTTCAAAAAAATATAATTGGAACAATTGGAAAGAAAAATTGTTTGGTACTGTTGAAGCTCCAATAATAGAATCTGAAAATATAACAAACAACTAATTAATCATGACACCAACATTTGATAAAGTTCACAATCATTTTCAACTAAATGGTATTCATTATAATCGTGAAGGTTTAAAGGAAGTCGCTTATAGTTTCATCAAGGAAGGTGACGATTTTGAAATAGCTATTGGCGAATTTTTAGCAGATTGGTTGGATTCAAATGAAACACTTACGGTACAAACATCAGGTTCTACTGGAACACCTAAAACTATTGGTGTTAGTAAACAAGCTATGGTGCATTCAGCACTTACCACAGGTAATTTTTTCGAATTGCAACCAAAAGATCGCGCACTTTTATGTTTGCCTGCCGGAACGATAGCCGGAAAAATGATGTTAATTCGTGCTTTGATGTTGGGTTTACATTTAGATAGTATTCCACCAAAAAAAATACTAGAAATTAATCCGCGTAAAACATACCAATTTGCTGCTATGATTCCCATGCAATTGCAAAAGAATCTGGCTAAAGTTGCCAAAATAAAAACCATCATTGTTGGTGGAGCTCCGGTTTCAAAAGATTTAAAGAAGATTATTCAGACTATAAAACCAACAGTTTATGAAACCTATGGTATGACTGAAACCGTTAGCCATATTGCCGTAAAGCAACTTAATAATTTTTCTGAAGAAACACCGAAACCGTATTTTCAAGTATTACCGGGCGTTATAATTTCACAAGATAATCGTGACTGTTTGGTTATTGATGCTAAAAACATTTCCGAAGCCATAATTGTTACGAATGATGTGGTTAAAATTCAAGACAAATCCACATTTGAATGGTTAGGACGTATAGATCATGTTATTAATTCTGGAGGTGTCAAAGTCCATCCCGAAGTAATTGAAAATACACTGACAGCTCATTTAGATGAACGATTTTTTATTGCTTCACAACCTGATAACGATTTAGGCGAACGTGTTATTTTAGTTATTGAGGGTGAAGAGAAAACCATAAAACAAGACGTCTTTACAGGATTGCATAAACATGAAATCCCTAAAGATATTTTCTTTGTAAATCATTTTCAAGAAACCCATTCTGGAAAAATACAGCGAAAAAAGACACTTGCCTCAATCAAATAACCCATTCACGAATTCCTAGTTTTTATTATGGTTGTAGTGTTTTAGGTTTACCTAGAATTTAAAACACAAAACCATGAAAAATCTATTACTAATTGTATGTGTGGCTTTTATAAGTTTGCAAATACACGCGCAAAAGAAAACAATCTCGGGAACTATTACAGATGAAAACGGACTGCCATTACCTGGTGTGAATATTATAGTTAAAGGAACTTCAGATGGTACTCAAACCAATTTTGACGGATTATATACCATTCAAGCCATTGAAGGCGCTACTATATCCTATTCATTTATCGGTTATATAACTGCAGAACGAAAAATCAAGAAAAACACAAACACTATTTCCTTCGCCATGCAAGTGGATTCTGAATCATTGGAAGAAGTTGTTGTGACTGCTTTAGGTATCAAACGAAAAGCTACAAGAAGAACGATGTCTTACCAGCGTGTTCGTACGGAACAACTATCACAAAGTTCCAACCCAAATATAGTTCAGTCTTTGTCAGGAAAAGTATCAGGATTACAAATAAACACTAACAATAAAGGTGTTAACCAAAGCACTCGAATTGTTTTACGAGGCAATCGCTCGGTAACGGGAAACAATCAAGCGCTTATTGTGATTGATGGCACTATAGTTTCGGCGGAAACTTTATCAAAAATGAAACCTGAAGATATTGCGAGTACAAATGTTATAAAAGGAGCAGGTGGTAGCGCTTTGTATGGTTCCCAAGGTTCAAATGGTGTTATTATTGTAACAACAAAAGGGAGTAATTATAAACTACCTAAAGAAGTCAAACATCATATAATTCAACCGAATACGTATGATAATAATGATATTTACGAAGAAATTGTTGAAAACACTTTCGAAAATGTGAAAACAAAACCGTTGTCAACGTTTTCAATAGATGTTGACAAAGCATCTTACAGTAACATCAGACGGATGATTAATAATGGACAAGAAATTCCAGCGAATTCAGTTAAAATTGAAGAAATGGTAAATTATTTTGACTATGATTATCCGGAACCAACAGGTAAACATCCATTTTCCATAAACACCGAACAAATTCAAACGCCTTGGAATACAGATACGCAATTAGTACGTGTTGGTTTACAAGGAAAATCGTATGAAAATGACCAATTACCAGCATCCAATTTAACTTTTTTAATTGATGTATCAGGTTCTATGGGAAATGCGAATAAATTGCCTTTATTGAAATCAGCTTATAAATTATTGGTGAATCAATTACGTCCTCAAGACTATGTTTCTATAGTTGTTTACGCTGGAGCAGCTGGTGTGGTTTTAGAACCAACATCTGGCATTGAGAAAGAGAAAATTATAGCAGCTTTAGATAAGTTGCAATCTGGAGGCTCTACAGCTGGTGGACAAGGTATTGAGTTGGCTTATAGTTTGGCGGAAAAGAACTTTAAGAAAAACGGTAATAATCGCGTAATTCTAGCAACAGATGGTGATTTTAATGTGGGCGCTTCTTCCGATAAAGATATGGAAAAACTAATTGAAGACAAGCGCAAAACAGGTGTGTTCCTATCCGTTTTAGGGTTTGGATATGGGAATTACAAAGATTCAAAATTAGAAACATTAGCAGATAAAGGCAACGGAAACCATGCCTATATTGATACGATGCAGGAAGCACAAAAAGTTTTTGGAAAGGAATTTGGCGGAACCTTATTTACGATTGCTAAGGATGTAAAAATTCAAGTAGAATTCAATCCTGCGGTTGTTCAAGCCTACCGATTAATAGGTTATGAAAACCGGTTGTTAGCTGATGAAGATTTTATTGATGATACCAAAGATGCTGGTGAATTAGGCAGTGGCCATACCGTAACGGCTTTATATGAAGTTATTCCAGTTGGTGTGAAAAGCCATTATTTAAAAGATATTTCTGATTTAAAATATACCAAAAATGAAAATGCGTCTAGTTTCTCTGATGAACTATTCACCGTGAAATTCCGATACAAAAAACCAGATGGTGATAAAAGTATCGAGATGGTTCATGTGCATGAAAATAAAGTTGAAAACGCATCAGTTGATATGAAATTTGCTTCAGCTGTTGCGTTATACGGTATGCAATTGCGTCATTCAGAATATGATAATAATTCCAAGTTGAATGATGTATTGGATTTAGCAAAACAGGGTAGAGGCCAGGATGGGAATGGTTACCGTTCCGAGTTTGTTCGATTGGTAAATGCATATAATAGTCTGTGATAATTTTATGGTATAATTAAAAAATAAATAAAGAGCGCTTAAGAAATTAAGCGTTCTTTTTTGTTGAAATTTTATAGAATGCAAAAGCTGCTAATAAACCAATAAAAGAAAAAATAGCCATGGTCATAAAAACATGTCTATGTCCTAAAACACCAGGTGATGCATCCAATAAATATCCAATTATAGGACCAGCAAAGATATCAGGTGTGTAGCCAATTATAGATATAAAACCAACAGCAGTACCAGTGAGCGCCAATGGTATTTTAGCTTCTTCCAACGTGGCAAAATATAAAACGCGTGCGGAATATACACCAATGGCCATGATAACAATAGATAAAACAAATAGGATTGTTTCATTACTATTTATGAAGGTCGTCGAAAAAATTAAACTTGTACAAAGCATCAATAGAAATCCAATAACAATCCAAAAAGAGGCTCGTGTTTTATCTGCTAATAAACCAATGGTAACACCTATAATTGGTCGCATGTATAAAAGGTACGTTCCAACTTGAGCCGAATCGATATCGTCGTATTTCATCACGTCTTTTGCATATAGGCTAAAAACGTCTGTCATTTTATACCCAAAATAAGCACATAAAATAATTATCATGAGCAACCAAACACTTGGATATTTCATAATTACTTTAAAGTTTTGAAGTGTTAGTTTTTGGGAAATTTTGCTGTTTTGTTCTGAATAAGTATCATTTTTAAGAAAGAAATAAACTAAAACTCCAATTACTGAAACTATTAAAGATATAGCAATTATTACCATTCTAAAAGCACTTTGTCTTTCACTTAAGCTTGTGTCATTAATATTGGATGTTACAAAGAATGAAAACAACAATACTCCTAAAGTACCAAATAGGGCAGCTGTTAAACCACGACCACCATCCAAAAAACCAAATGCAATACCTTGATTATTGGTGCCTCCCCAAATTCGAGTTGCTTTAATCATGGCAGCCCAGAATAAAAATATGGTAGTAAATCCCCAGAAACCGTAAAGGACATGGAGTAAAAATAGAGACGGATAAGAAGCAAGATAAAATCCGCCAAGAGCTGTGAGAAATAAGGCCACAGCCATAAGTTTATTCGGTTTAAACTTATCGGCTAATGGACCACCAAAAAGATAAGAAACAAATGCAACAATGCCGTAAACCGAAAAACAACTCCCCAATTGCGTATTGTTGATTGCGAAGACTTCTAAAAAAGTAGGTCTAAATATGCGTGCTAAAACAAAGGGTAAAACAAAAACAGCTTCACCAGCTAATATTAGTAAGATGATAGTAAAGGCTGATGAAGCTGATTGTTTTTTAAACATTATACCTGTAATACGCCCATGTTAAATGGCTTTTCAATAGGCGCATGGTTTGCCGCTTCTATTCCCATACTAATCCATTTTCGGGTATCTAAAGGATCTATAATGGCGTCTGTCCAAATGCGCGACGCTGCATAATAAGGAGATACTTGTTTGTCGTAACGGTCTTTAATTTTTTTGAAGAGTTCATCTTCTTTATCTTGCGTTATTTCTTCACCTTTCTTTTTAAGCGATGCTTTTTCTATTTGTAATAAGACTTTAGCAGCACTATTTCCACTCATTACGGCAAGTTCAGCACTTGGCCAAGCCACAATTAAACGTGGGTCATACGCTTTTCCACACATGGCATAATTACCAGCACCATAACTGTTTCCTAAAATAATGGTGAATTTGGGAACCACACTATTACTAACAGCATTTACCATTTTAGCACCATCTTTTATAATCCCACCATGTTCACTCTTACTACCAACCATAAAACCAGTAACATCCTGTAAAAATATTAAAGGAATTTTCTTCTGATTACAATTAGCAATAAAACGGGTAGACTTATCAGCCGAATCATTATAAATTACACCACCAAACTGCATTTCGCCCTTGGCAGTTTTCACCAGTTTACGTTGGTTGGCAACAATACCAACAGCCCAGCCGTCAATACGTGCGTAACAGGTAATAATGGTTTGGCCGTATCCGGCTTTGTATTCTTCAAACTCACTATTATCAACCAAACGTTTGATAATGTCATACATATCATATTGATCAGCACGCGATTTTGGAATAATTCCGTAAATATCTTCTTGGTTTTCTTTCGGTTTTTTAGCATCAGCACGATTAAATCCTGCTTTATCATAATCGCCAATTTTATCAACGATATTTTTAATTTTATCTAAAGCATCTTTGTCATCTTTCGCTTTATAATCGGTTACACCAGAAATTTCGCAATGTGTTGTTGCGCCACCAAGTGTTTCATTATCTATAGTTTCACCAATTGCGGCTTTTACTAAATAACTACCAGCTAAAAAGATACTTCCTGTTTTATCAACTATCAAGGCCTCATCACTCATAATAGGTAAATAGGCACCACCAGCAACGCAACTTCCCATAACAGCAGCAATTTGGGTAATTCCCATGCTACTCATAATGGCGTTATTTCTAAAAATACGACCAAAATGTTCTTTATCTGGAAATATTTCATCTTGCAAAGGCAAATAAACACCAGCAGAATCCACTAAATATATGATGGGTAATCTGTTTTCAATAGCAATTTCTTGTGCGCGTAAATTCTTTTTAGCAGTTATTGGAAACCAGGCTCCAGCTTTTACGGTCGCATCATTAGCAACAACCAAACATTGTTTACCTTTTACATAACCCATTTTTACAACCACCCCAGCGGATGGACATCCTCCGTGCTCTTCATACATATCGTCTCCCGCGAAAGCAGCAATTTCAATGGCTGGTTTTTTAGCGTCTAATAAATAATCAATACGCTCTCTTGCTGTTAATTTTCCTTTAGCATGTTGCTTTTCTATGCTTTTTTTTCCACCACCAAGTTTCACATAGGTGAGACGTTTTTTTAGTTCGGAAACAAGCAATTTATTATGATCTTCGTTTTTATTGAAGTTGATATCCATAGAATTTTTTCTTTGCTACGAATTTACGAAAGTAGATTTAGGTTTGAAAGTGATTATTTTGTTAAATAACATTACATGGAAATAGTTTCCTTGGAAACTAATTTATAGTTTCGTATATTTGCTGTCTAATATTAAAACCATTAAAATGAAAAAGGATAAAATTATTTATTACGTTGCTACTGGACTACTGTCTATTTTATTATTGTATTCTGCAGGCATGTATTTTTTTATGTATGATGATGTAGCTACTATGTTTACCAATTTTGGCTATCCAACCTATTTAATTTATCCGTATGCGGTAATTAAGTTGCTGGGATTAATTGCATTATGGACACCAAGTTTAACAACCATAAAAGAATGGGCGTATGCAGGTTATTTTTATGCATTTATTTTGGCGTTTTTTGCGCATTACATGATAGGTGACGGCGAACAAGTAGCGGCCGTACTAGCAATTATTCTATTGGTGGTGTCGTATATATTTAACAAAAGACTACAAAATTAATATGAAAAAAATTATTGCATTTGCCGGAAGTAACAGTAAGAAATCCATTAACAAACAGTTAGTGGAATACACAACGGGTTTAATAGAAGACGCCAATTTTGAAGTAACTGTTCTAGATTTAAACGATTTTGAAATGCCGCTTTTTGGTGTTGATTTGGAAGCTCGAGATGGTCATCCGGATTCAGCTAAAAATTTATTCAATCACATCCAAAATTCCGATGGTTTATTAATATCATTAGCAGAACATAATGGGGCTTACAGTACGGTATTTAAAAATGCTTTCGATTGGATGTCACGAATTAATCCAAAAACATTTGCTAATAAGCCTATGTTTTTAATGGCAGCATCACCAGGCGGTAGAGGAGGTGCATCTGTTTTAGCCATTGCTAAAGATCGATTTCCACGACATGAAGCGCACATTATAGCAGAATTTTCTTTACCCATGTTTGGAACCAATTTTCAAGGCGGAAAACTGATTGAAGAAGCCCTAAACATAGAATTAAAAAATAAAGTTGAATTATTTAAAAACGAGATTAATCATGGAAGTTAAACATAAAAAACAAGATAAAAGCGGCAAATTTTATATTGAAATAGATGGCGAGCAAAAAGCCGAAATGACATATAGATTTCAGTCTGATGATGTTATTGATATCAATCATACTGAAGTAGATGCCTCGTTAAGCGGTCAAGGTGTTGGTTATAAACTTATTGATGCCGCTGTTGCATTCATGCGTGAAAATAATTTAAAAGCGGTAGCTAGTTGTTCCTATGCGCAACATGTTTTTAAAAAGAAACAAGAAGATTATAGAGATATTATTTATGATAAAAATTCATAGATTTTAAATTTGAGATAATGGGAAATATAGCTGATGATGTCAATTCACGTTTTGAAAATAATAAAGTCAAAGCTTTAATAAATATCCTGTTTACAGCCGGTTGGATTACCAATAAACAGAATGCTTTTTTTAAGCCTTTTGGTATTTCACCACAGCAGTATAATATATTACGAATTTTAAAAGGTGCAGGAGAACCTTTAAAGGCGCAAACTGTTAAGGATCGGATGATTGAACGCGCACCAAATGCTACACGACTCATGGATAAACTATCGGCAAAACACCTGATAGAGCGTATGCCATGTGATTATGATAGACGAGTAGTTTATATTCATATTACAAAAGAAGGATTGGCACTCATTCAAGAAATTTCTGCCGATTTGAATCTAGATTTTTTAGAAAATCTTACAGAGGATGAAGCGGGACATTTAAGTGATTTACTAGATAAATTACGATAGCATATTTTTCAATTTTATATTTAATAATGTCCTTCCTTTGGTTGGATTAAAAAATTAAAACCACTCACTTTCGTGGGTACTAAAATGAAAACACTTCTACATAAAGCCGAAAACAGAGGGTTTGCCAATCATGGTTGGTTGCAAGCAAATCACTCATTTAGTTTTGCTAACTATTTTAATAAAGATAACATGCAATATGGCGCTTTACGCGTTTTAAATGATGACGTTATTGCGCCTAAAATGGGATTTGGAACACATCCACATGAAAACATGGAAATTATTACCATTCCTTTAAGTGGTGTTTTAAAACATCGGGACAACATGAAGGAAGACTGGCAATCGGTTTTGCCTGGCGAAGTTCAAGTAATGAGTGCTGGAACTGGCGTGCATCATTCTGAAATAAATGGGTCCAATGATGAACATTTAAGCTTGTTTCAAATATGGGTAATTCCCAACAAGCAAAATGTAGAACCACGTTATGGACAAAAGGCGTTTAATGAATTAGATAGGAAAAATGCGCTACAAACATTAGTAACATCGGTTGATGCTAATCATGAAGGTAGTTTAAAAATTCATCAAGATGCCATTATTTCAAGAATGGATTTAGATGGAGGCAAAACATTTGAATATCAACTAAAAAGTAAAAATCATGGGGTGTATATTATGAATATTTTTGGAAATGTAACCATAGAAAAAGAAACATTGGAAACTAGAGATGCTTTGGGTATTTCAGAAACGGATACGTTTTTAATTCAAGCAAATAAAGATTCGGGATTACTATTTATCGAGGTTCCAATATGATAATTTTCATGAGATAATAGAATTAAAAAGCAGCTTAAAGGCTGCTTTTTCTGTTAAAAATCACGATATTTGTATTTGTTAACTTTTAAATAAAATAACAAATTATGGCAATGAATAAAAATACGGTTTTAGCTTGGGCGACTGCCATTATGATTTTCGTAGGATTGGCATTAATAGCACTTGGTGCATTTAGATATGATGATGTAGCAGGTTGGGGATTTGCAGCTGTTGGAATCGGTTTTTTCGCAATCGCTTGGGTTTTCAATGCTTTGAAAGGGCGTGTTTAGTCTGTATTCAAGCTCCTTATAGAGTCCTATTTAAATTATAACATTATAAAAACATAACTCAATAACAGAACAATATTATGAGTGACGATAAAAAAGTAATCTTTTCCATGTCTGGTTTAACCAAGACATTTCCAGGTGCCAACACACCTGTGTTAAAAAACATTTATTTAAGTTTTTTCTATGGCGCAAAAATTGGAATTCTAGGTCTTAATGGGTCTGGAAAATCCACCTTATTAAAAATTATTGCAGGTCAAGATAAAAACTACCAAGGTGATGTTACCTTTCTTCAAGATTATTCAGTGGGCTATTTAGAGCAAGAACCTCAATTAGATGATGAGAAAACGGTTATGGAAGTTGTTCGGGAAGGCGCAGCCGAAACTGTAGCTATTTTGGACGAGTATAATAAAATTAATGATATGTTTGGTCTGGAGGAAGTATATTCAGATGCCGATAAAATGGAAAAGCTGATGAATCGTCAGGCTATTCTTCAAGATCAAATTGATGCATCAGATGCTTGGGAATTAGACACTAAATTAGAAATAGCCATGGATGCGTTGAGAACGCCAGATGGCGATAAAAAGATTGGCATTCTTTCAGGAGGTGAGCGCCGTCGTGTAGCCTTATGTCGCTTATTATTGCAAGAACCTGACGTATTATTATTAGATGAGCCAACGAACCACTTGGATGCAGAGTCTGTACATTGGTTAGAGCATCATTTAGCGCAATATAAAGGAACTGTAATTGCCGTTACGCACGATAGATACTTTTTGGATAATGTAGCTGGATGGATTTTGGAATTAGATAGAGGGGAAGGTATTCCATGGAAAGGAAATTATTCATCGTGGTTAGACCAGAAATCAAAACGAATGGCTCAAGAAAGTAAAGTAGCTTCTAAACGTCAGAAAACGTTGGAACGTGAGCTAGAATGGGTACGTCAAGGCGCTAAAGGTCGTCAAACCAAACAAAAAGCGCGTTTAAATAACTACGATAAATTAATGAGTCAAGACCAAAAACAATTGGATGAGAAATTAGAAATTTATATTCCTAATGGTCCACGTTTAGGAACCAATGTTATTGAAGCCAAAGGCGTGAGTAAGGGTTATGATGATAAATTATTATACGAAGATTTAAATTTCAATTTACCACAAGCAGGAATCGTTGGAATTATTGGTCCAAATGGTGCAGGTAAAACCACGATTTTTAAAATGATTATGGGTGAAATTGAACCTGATAAAGGCGAATTTGTAGTGGGTGAAACAGCAAAAATTGCTTACGTGGATCAAAGTCATTCTAATATAGACCCAGAAAAAACCATTTGGCAGAATTTTAGTGATGAACAGGATTTAATAATGATGGGTGGAAAAGAAGTTAACTCTAGAGCCTATTTGAGTCGTTTTAATTTTTCAGGTGGTGAACAAAATAAAAAAGTGAAATTATTATCTGGTGGTGAACGTAACCGTTTGCACTTAGCCATGACATTAAAAGAAGAAGGTAACGTTTTATTATTGGATGAGCCTACAAACGACTTGGACGTAAATACATTACGTGCATTAGAAGAAGGTTTAGAAAACTTTGCAGGTTGTGCCGTCGTAATTAGTCACGACCGTTGGTTTTTAGATAGAATTTGTACGCACATTTTAGCGTTTGAAGGCAATAGTGAAGTCTACTTTTTTGAAGGTAGTTTTAGCGATTACGAAGAAAATAAGAAAAAACGTTTGGGTGGCGATATGATGCCAAAACGTATTAAGTATAAAAAATTAGTTCGCTAATTGTTTAAAAAAAAGCCTCGTAATTACGAGGCTTTTTTTTTAGTATTTGTTATTCGGATTCATACATATGCCCGGAATCCATTTTGAAATTATCAACTTCTATTTTTTTTTAAGGCGCTTAAATTTTTTTCAAATTTATCATTGGCTTTTTTCCATCGCTTTTCTGGAGAAATAGTATATAACCCAATTTTCGTTTTAAAAGCAATCATTAAAACTAAAAAATTAAAAATGACCATGTAAATAAGTATTTCCATTACTGTAACTTAATGGTTATTATACATGTGTCCTTCGGTAAAATCCTTATAAGGTTTATTAATATCTTTATCTATAGATGGTGAAGATTTGCTTAAACGCTCATTTTCTTTTTTTAAAATTATTGATTTTCTAACACCTAATATGAGTAGGATTAAAAAGAATACAACAGTAATAGCAAGTATTTTTACAATGCTAATTTGTTCCATTAAAACAAAACTGTGGTACAGATAGGTAGTACATTTAAGAAACATAGTAGGTAATAGATTGGGTTAATAGCTAGTCAAATATAAAATATTTTTTTGACTAATCAACTAAAAATGAAAATATTGTGATTATTTATACCAATCTAATTGAATCACTTCAATGGACTTGTTTTGGTCGTTAATACGTTTTTTAAAACTTTCTACATTGCTAAATCCTTCCTTGCCACGATAATGATATGGCAAAACCGTTTTTGGTTGAAAAGCTAAAACAGCATCAGCCGCAGCTTCAATTGGCATGGTGTAGGGTAAATTCATACAAACCAAAGCAATATCAATATTTTTAAGGTTTCGCATTTCAGGAATATCTTCTGTATCACCAGAAATATATATGCGCGTCTTATTTATAGTTAAAATATAGCCATTTCCACGTCCTTTAGGGTGAAATTTTAAAGCCTCTTCTCTTAAGTTATACATGGGAATTGCTTCAATATACATTGCCGTTTTGTTCAAGAAATCATCTTTTTTCTGACCATTTTCCAAAACGGTAAAATTGGCCAATAAAGATTCCGGTAATTTATCTTTAACAGCTTGAGGACCTATAATAATGGTGTTTGTGGTATTGATTGCTTCTAAAGTTTTAATATCCAAATGATCGCCATGAAGATCTGTGATTAAAATAAAAGATGGACTCTTAAAATCTGCATAACGAACTACTTCACCAACAGGATCCACATAAATTGAGGTGTCATGGAAAGTAATAACCATGCTGGCATGTTCAATGGGTGTTATTTTGATATCAGATTCAACGTAATAATTAGGTGTATCTGTTTTTGACGGTACCTTAACCATTGTTTCGGTTTTTATTTCAGTTTCATTCAAGATAGGCGCTGATTGTTCTTTATCCGATTTACAAGCATAAAATAAAATGGTAAGGAAAAAGATTGAAAGATATTTAGTTTTCATATTAGACCGTATTAGAAAATAAAGATACGATTATTATAAAAGAAGCCGAAACTACAAATCTAAAATCATCTTTATGTTACCGCGTTTATAGGGCGAATTGGTTTCAACAGGAATTTCTACAAACCCAAATTTTCCATAAATATAAATAGCATTTACTAATTTTGTGTTTGAGTAGAGCAGTAGTTGTTTGATGTTTTCTTTTCTGGCAAACTCAATACAATATTGCATTAATTTCTGTCCCATATTTTGACCGCGCAATTCTGGTGAAACAGCCATTTTAGTAAGTTCTAGAACCTTTTTATTAGGCGTTGGCATAAGAGCAACCGTTCCAACTATTTTATGCTTTATTCGAATAAAAAATATATGACCTCCTTTGTTAATAATATAGGTTTCCGGATTGCTTAAAACTTCTTCATCAAACGGTTCTACATAAAAATAGGTTTCAAGCCACTCCATATTCAACGCATAAAAATTTTTAGCGTATTGTTTTTCAAATGGGATGATTTCAAGTATTGGCATGTGCTCTAATAAAATCGGTTATTAAATACGTTAGGAGTTTACCTACTTGGGCTTCAGTTTCTGGCGTTGGAGCAGCTTCACACAGATGAAGATACATGGCGTGTTTACTTTGTGCTACAGCATTTAAAAACATTCGTGTTTTACTAACGCTGAATCCGCTAGGTGACATGGCGCTACTTGGCGTATTCTGAATAGCATCACAATCTAATTCAATTCCATACGGTTTTGAGTTAATGAATTGTAAGGCGCGATTTATTTCGGTTTTAAACTTTACTTCTTTTCGTATTTCCAGTGCTTCAAATGTGTTGAAATCTATGTGTGAATTATTTTCTAATTGCTTAAAAATAGCAGCAGACGTATAGTTCTCATGTAATCCGAAAATAAAATATTTTTTCAAAAAACCTTCAGAATAAGCATAACTAAAACCATTTCCGCTATGTCTGCCTTCTTCAGCTCTGAAATCTGAATGTGCATCAAAATTAATAACATTTATAGGCTTTTTCAAAGCGAGTGATGTTCCTTTTATATTTCCGTAAGCGTTGTTATGGCCACCACCAATAACAATGGGTGTTTTTCCAGATTTAACAATTGTGGAAATTAATTGGGCGACATGGATATCTATTTGTTTTACCAATTTACGAGATTTTTGAAGATTTTTTGGATTGGCCTGGTTCAGCTGTGATAGCATTTTCAGTTCTTCAGAGAAATCCAAATGGCCTAGAATTAAAACCTTATGTGCATGTGTAAACGCGTTACTTTGAATATTTAACAAAACTTTAAGGCAGGCATCCCAAGCCTTGGAAGTGCCCGATTTTCCGAGGTTAGCAAATACACCAACATCTTCTGGAATACCAAAAATTATATACTGAACGTCCAAATTTTTAAGTTGCTCGTATATATCTGTAGGTTTGGGAATTATTTTAATATGCTCTCCAAATTTGGATTCATCTGGACGCTTATAAATTAGCGAATTGAGGTTTGACTCATTAAACAGTACCAGTTTATCCATAAATGATGTAAATTAGATATAAAGTATAAATGTACTTTATATTTGAAACTTTAAAAACAATTGCTTAAAAAAGCACAAAATTAGTAGTAACTTTAATTTTTTAAAAAACGAATTTATTTATGGAATCTAATAAAAACAGTACAGGATTAAAAGTGGCATTAGGAATTGCTTTAGTTTTATTTGTAGCTACAGGAATTTATACTTCCAAGCTTTACAATGAAAAAAAGGAAACGGAAACGCAATTATTGCAAGAGAAGGAAATGGTGATGAACGATTTGAGCAATATGGCCAAGCAATATGATATTGTCATTGGCGATAATACTATAGCCAATGAAAAGTTAGTTGAAGCCAAAGGACGTATTCAAGGTTTAATTGACTCGCTTAAAGTATCTGAAACGAACGTACAGAGTTTATACCGCTACAAGTCTAAATACACAGCATTACAGAAAGAAATGAATGTGTTATTAACTGAAAATGACCGATTGAAAATTGAAAATGAGTTGCTAGCGACCTCTTTAGATAGTACTAAAATCCGTTTGGAAGAACGTACTATGTTTACGGATTCCTTAATGGTTCAAAATACAGCATTAGCTGAAGTAGTTAGTAATGCAGCCGTTTTAGGAGCCGTTAGCTTAAAAGGTTATGGTGTTATTGAACGAAATTCAGGAAAATTAATTCCTACTGAAAGTGCAAGACGTGCTGATAAAATTCGTGTATGTTTTACCGTTCCAAAAAACACATTAGTACAAGGCGGTGATCAAGAATTATATATTCAGGTTATTGACCCAAAAAACAATACCATGGGAGCTAATGAGCAAATTGAATTTGGTGAAAAGGTATTAAATTACAGTCTTGTTAGTAAATTTAATTATGAAAATTCTAGTTTAAATATTTGTGAATTTGTTTCACCAAATGGTGATAACAAGTTTGAAAAAGGTCGCTATATGGTTAATGTTTTTAATCAGAAAGATTTAGTAGCTACTTCAGAATTTATATTAGATTAAAATAAACTAGTAATAGTTTTCCATAGAGCTAATACTAGTAAAACCCGAAAGTTTAGGCTTTCGGGTTTTTTATTTAATTATTTTGAAATGCTTTGAATACAAGCTTCTCGGATATTCCAAATGGTTTTAAAATTATAAGTGATTGATTCTGAAACAATCCAGTCCTTTAAATAATCTTGATGACGTTTTACTTTATAATCACCAATTTGATGTGATACAATTTCTTCTTCATAAAGTAATGAGGCTTCAAAAGAAATGTGATTGTTACTATTTCTTGTAACATCTACTATGTTATTATTTATTTTCAAATAGCAATGAGCTTCTGGAGTATAAGGTAACTGGTAGTTTTCTAATACTGCTGAAACACCCTCTGTGTTTTCTTCATACATTTTATAAATACTTATAAAGAGTTTTACTTGAGGTATATTTTCTTGATTTGCTAGTGCTGCTAAAAAGGCATGTTTTGTAGAGCAGGTTCCTTTGTGTTCTTTTAGTATTAGCGTATATTCAATTCTATTGCTGTTCCTTCCATAGGGTAAATTTTGAACATAGGTAAGCGCGTCATTAAAATTAGAAACACCTATATGTAAGAGTTCTTGAGATAATTTAGATTGTTGTGTTAAATTGAAATTAAACAATTTGTCCATTTATCATGACCGTGTCAATATGATTATCACCAAAAGCATAGGGTAAAAAAGCATAGCTAGGAATGGCTTTTGTAATAATGATATTTGCTTTTTTTCCACGTGTTATACTGCCGTACATAGCGCTTATTCCCATAGCATAAGCACCATTTATTGTGGCTGCGTTTATGGCTTCCTCTGGTGTTAACTTCATTTTTATACATGCCGTACTAACCACAAAATTCATATTTCCACTAGGGGTGGAGCCTGGGTTATAATCTGAAGCTAATGCTAGTGGTAATCCAGCATCAATTAACTGGCGTCCTGGTGTGTAAGGGATGCTTAAGAAATAGGAGCAAGATGGAAGTGCGACTGGCATGGTATTACCTGTTTTCAGCATGGCAATATCGCTTTCGTTTAATTCTTCCAAATGATCTACAGAAAGGGCTTGGTTTTTTACAGCTACTTCAATACCACCAAAGGCATTGAATTGATTTACATGAATTTTAGGAATTAATCCATGTGATTTACCAGCTTTTAATATACGTTCTGTATCGTTTAAATCGAAATAACCTTTTTCGCAAAACACATCAATATAGGTTGCCAATTGCTCTTTGGCAACTTTTGGAATCATTTCATTTATAACTAAATCAACAAAACCATCTTTATTGTCTTTATAGTCTTTTGGCACTGCGTGTGCTGCTAAAAGTGTTGCTTTGACTTTTAGAGGAAAATCTTGTTTTAATCGCTTGATAACCCGAAGCATTTTTAATTCGGCTTCTACTGTTAGTCCATAGCCAGATTTAATTTCTATGGCGCCAGTTCCTAATTTCATAACGGCTTTTAATCGTTTAACAGATTGTTCAAATAAATCGTCTTCACTGGTTTGTTGTAATTTTTCAGTAGAATTTAAAATACCACCTCCACGATTGGCAATATCCTCATAACTTAAACCGTTAATTCTATCAACAAATTCCTGTTCTCTATTTCCAGCATAAACAATATGTGTATGAGAGTCACACCACGTAGGTAAAACCACTTTTCCTGTGGCATCAATTACTGTATCTGCTTCAATATTTTTACAATCTTCCATATAGCCATAGCCTACAATGGTATCATCATCTATTAAAAGATAGGCGTTTTTAATGGTTGGTAGCTGCTTCATGTCTTTTCCAGAAACCTTTAAAATGTTTGTGTCTCTAACTTGAAGTAATTCTTGAATGTTTGTTATTAATGTCGTCACGATAGTAGTTTTTTCAAAGTTGCTTAAATTTTGGGTAATAAAAAAACGCTAGCAAAAATTATTACTAGCGTTTTAGATATTATAAATGGACGTTTTGTTATTGCTTTACAAATTTGAATGTTTTGTCTAAGTTTTCAACCTTCAAAAGGTATACGCCATTTGCAAGTATGGAAACGTCTAAAGAATTATTCAAAACTGTTGTATTTAAAACCTCTTTACCTAAAATATTGTATGCTAGAATTTTGAAAGGCTCTTGATTTGTTGTTTTAAAATTTAAGGTATTAGAAGTTGGATTTGGATAGATACCAAATGTACTAACTTGAAATTCTGGAGTACTTAAGGTAAATAAATCATTCTTAAAAATAAAAACGTCATCTTGTAAATAGCTAATACTTGCTATATCTAGATCGCCATCATTATCAAAATCCTGAATTTCTAAATCAAAAGCTGCAGAACTATTATCATCAATAAGAATTTCACTTCCCAAGCCACCAGTGGCATTACTGGTAAACCATATAAAATCGTTATCTGTTGCACGACCATTAGCAACAACTAAATCATTGTAAGAGTCGTTATTAAAATCGGCAACACCTATGGCAGCGGATCTATTTATAGTGGTTGCAATGGTGGTTTCTGTAAATGTGGTGCCAGTTCCGCTTATATCATTTGAATACCAAGCAATGGCCGGGTTTGCACCTGGATTATTGTCTGATCTCACAATGTCAAGATTAGAATCATCATTGATGTCTGCAAATATAACTGAAAACAAAAAACCATTTCCGGTATCCACATTATTTGTATAAGCTATAAAAGGTACGTTGCCCGAACCATCTAGACCATCTGGAATTAAACGATTGTCATATAATTTAACATCGCCATTTCCTGTGAATCCAACAACAACATCCAAATCGCCATCGCCATCAAAATCAGCTATATCCATTGTCCCAGGACCACTACCAGGCGTTACTGGAACTACATAACGAAGTGTTCCAAAGGTACCATCGCCATTTCCTAAGAAATATACGACACTATGGCCATCATAAGAAGTGACTATAAGATCTAAATAGCCATTTACATCATTATCAATGTTAGCTGCTATAACCGTTCCTGCACCAGCAATACTGGATGAAATTGTCACAGCAGGTTGAAAGGTATCGTCACCATTATTTTCAAACCATACTAAATTACCACCAACATAACTTGCTGCTATAATATCGTTATCACCATCACCATTTATGTCGGCAATTGTTAATCCTTCAACATAAGATAAAGCATTAGGACCTACAGCTGTTAAAATGATACCGGTTGCAAATGTTCCATCACCATTATTTTTATACCAGGTTACTTCACCCGTAACATCGGATCCTACAGCCAAATCTAAATAGGCATCTCCATCTAAATATCCAGAGGCTATGGTATATGGTTCTGCACTTGTACTCGCATCAATTGTGCTTTTTACAAATGATATTTGTGCATTTACAGAAAAGCTCATAAAAAGCAATCCTGTAAATAGGAGTAAATTTTGTTTCATGTTTTTAAAATTTGTTATTAATAGCGTAATATATTGATTTTTATTTACTTATACTGCCTACCATATCTTCTGGTTTAACCCAAGCATCATAATCTTCCGCAGTTACATAGCCTAAATTAATAGCTTCTTCTTTTAAGGTTGTACCATTGTTATGAGCTGTATTTGCAATTTCTGCAGCTTTATAATAGCCTATTTTGGTGTTTAAAGCGGTTACAAGCATTAATGAGTTATTTAATAATTTTTTAATAACATCGTGGTTAGGTTCAATGCCTTGTGCGCAATGCTCATCAAAACTCATACAAGCATCACCAAGTAATTGTGCCGATTGTAAAACATTGGCAGCCATCATTGGTTTGTAAACATTTAATTCATAATGACCTTGCATGCCGCCAATAGTAACAGCCACGTCGTTACCCATAACTTGAGCGCACACCATAGTTAATGCTTCACACTGTGTTGGATTTACTTTTCCTGGCATAATGGAGCTTCCAGGTTCGTTTGCTGGAATCGTGATTTCACCAATCCCTGAACGTGGTCCTGAAGCCATCATTCGGATATCATTAGCAATTTTATTTAAAGAAACGGCTAATTGTTTCATAGCGCCATGTGTTTCAACCAAAGCATCGTGAGCCGCTAAAGCTTCAAACTTATTAGGTGCTGTTACAAACGGTAAATCAGTAAAATCAGCAATGTATTTCGCTACTAATTCTGAATAACCTTCAGGTGTGTTTAAGCCTGTTCCTACGGCAGTTCCACCAAGGGCTAATTCCGATAAGTGAGGTAATGTATGCTCCAAAGCCTTTAAACCATGATCTAATTGGGATACGTAACCCGAAAATTCTTGACCTAAAGTTAAAGGTGTAGCATCCATTAAATGGGTACGTCCAATTTTTACTACATCATGAAAAGCTAATGATTTTTTATGAAGTGTATTTCGTAATTGAATAACACCATGAATCGTATGTTCCACAATTTTCTTATAAGCTGCAATATGCATGCCTGTAGGAAAGGTATCATTTGACGATTGCGATTTATTGACATCATCATTTGGTTGAATGGTTTTTTCACCTTCACCTATGGTTTTACCAGCAATTTGATGTGCTCTATTGGCAATAACCTCATTAACATTCATATTACTTTGTGTACCAGAACCGGTTTGCCAGATAACTAAAGGAAATTGGTCGTCGTGTTTGCCTTCTAAAATTTCTTCACAAACTTGCGCAATCAAATCGCGTTTTTCTTCAGCAAGCACACCCAATTCACAATTTGTATAGGCTGCTGCTTTTTTTAAGTAAGCAAAACCGTAAACAATTTCTAATGGCATAGATGCAGGTGCACCAATTTTAAAGTTGTTTCTGGAGCGTTCTGTTTGTGCGCCCCAAAGTTTTTCCGCAGGCACCTTAACTTCGCCCATGGTATCTTTTTCTATTCTAAAATTCATGATATATATAAGTTGAAATAAATTTAGTTGTTCTGCAAAATTACGATTTTATGACTAAATCCAGTAGCTGTTAAGGTGTTATTTGTTAGAAAATCTTCCCTTAAAGGTTACCAATAAATAAAAAATGTTACTTTTAATTATAACGATTCCATGATTTTATGAAAAACAACACAAATTCCAATGCTAAAATAAGTTTACGTGAAGCCATATCCATTGGAATAGGAGGTATGGTTGGAGGTGGTATTTTTGCGGTGTTAGGATTAGCCGTTTCATTAGCACAAGGTGGCACTCCCATTGCATTCCTTTTTGCTGGAATTATAGCGAGTTTGACAGCTTATAGTTATTCAAAATTATCATTAGCTTTTCCCGATAGAGGTGGCACTGTTAAGTTTATAAATCAGGGTTTTGGGAAAACTGTTTTTAGTGGCGCAATCAATAATTTGTTGTGGGTGAGTTATATTATTATGCTTTCGCTTTATGCTTCTGCTTTTGGATCTTATGCGCCTAATTTATTTGAAATTACAGGAGATTCTTCATTGGATTCGCATGTATACTTAAGTGGAATTATAATTATAGCGACTATTATAAATTACTACAGTATTGCAGTGGTAAGTAGAATAGAATCTTATGCTGTAATAATAAAGCTACTTATATTACTAGGTTTTATAGTTGTTGGTCTGTATGGGTTGTTTGGCAATCCTAACGTTGAGCAACTTGCTGTTTCTAATTGGGAAAGTCCACTTTTATTATTAACGGGAGGGATGGTTATTTTTGTAGCTTATGAAGGTTTTGAACTTATTGCCAATGCGGCACCAGATATTATTAATCCAGAAATTAATATCCCTAAAGCTTATAATTATTCCGTTTGGTTTGTGGTTTTTCTATATGTTATTATTGCAATAGTAACAGTAGGTTCTTTACCATTTGAAACTATAGCAAAGGCAGAAGATTATGTGTTAGCGGAAGCAGCCAAACCCATGCTTGGTAAAGTAGGATTTACCATTATTACGGTAGCTGCTTTAATTTCAACTTTTTCGGCAATAAATGCATCCCTTTATGGTGGAAGTCGTGTGAGTTTTGAAGTTGCGGAAGATGATGAATTACCACATCACTTAACTAGTAAACTCTGGAATCAGCCTATTGGATTACTTATTACGGCCGTGTTAACCTTATTGATAGCAAATACTTTAGAGCTTGAAAGTATTTCTACTGCTGGAAGCGCAGGATTTTTATTAATTTTTGCCATTGTAAATTATGTGGCATTTAAATTATCTCGTGAAATACAAGGGAAAAAATTAATTCCCTTAATAGGGTTTCTAATGTGCGCCATAGCTTTTGTTACTTTAGTCATTCAGCAATATCAATCAAATTTGGTTGGAGTCGTAGTCATTTTAGCAATTATATTTAGTTGTTTTATCTTCGAATATTTCTACAAGAAACAGGAATCAAACAAAAATAATGCTTAGGGAATTCTTAAATTTTAATTTAAAAGGTGCTTCTTTGTTTAGTAATTAAAATAAAACAATTGATGATTAAAAATTTACTCGTAGTAGTTGTATTCCTATTTACTAACAATTTATTCTCTCAAACAGTGGATGTTGTAACCGGATTAGATCATCCCATTGGAATTGCCATAAGTGGGGAAGAGATATTTATTGCGGAACATTCAGGCGTAATATCCAAAGCTGATATATCTATTAGTAATCCTGTGAAGGAAGATATAGCTACTAATTTAACATATCCACGGGCTGTTTGCTTGGTTGGTGATGAACTGTATTTTGCAACCCAACATGTATGGAAAATAAATATCAATGATCCTAATCCTACAGAAACCCGTGTAATTTACTCCAACATACCGCGCGCATTAATAGCTACAGAAAATGAACTATTTATTTCAGGTGAAGATAGAATTTCTAAAATAGATTTAAATGCTACCAATCCATATGCTGTAATAGTTGTTCAGAATATTGAAGCGCGAATTTTGGCTTTCGCCTTAAAAGGAGATGAGTTATATTTTGGCTATGCCAATAAAGTTTCAAAAATTAATATTACAGACGCTAATCCGGTAATTGAAGATGTTATTTCCGATTTCGAATCTAATATTTACTCATTAGCCTTTTTTGAATACACATTAATTGTAGGCTTGGGATTAAGTTATAAATTGATGACTGTAGATATGAATGAACCTGTTTTAGTAGCTGAAGAATTCTTATCAAACTTGAGTGGCCAGCCTTTAAACTTGTTAGTCCATAACAACGAACTTTTTATTGCTGGTGGTCAGGGAGATAAAATTTTTAAAGTGGAAAATCTAGGAACTTTGTTGAGTATTAAAGGTAATAAGTCTGTTATTCTTCCAAGAATATATCCAAATCCTACCACACAGTTTATCCGGTTATCAGGTTTGCAGGAAGAAAAGCAATTCGAACTATACACTATTAGTGGTGCTAAAGTGCTCAATGGAACTGTAAAGCCTAACAGCCAAATAAATATGAGTAGTTTAAGTGCAGGACTTTATTATTTAAAATTAGAGGGACATTTACAAAATGAGACATTCTTAAAAGTTATTAAACAATAGGAAATAAAAGATGTTAATAAATCTTGAATTTACTGTTGTGTAAAAAAAGCATTTCACGTATATTTGCCATAGTTATCAACAAAAGAAATTTTTATTATGTTCGATTTTGACCAATATTTAGGGTTTTTAGCATTTTTAACCATTTTAACAATCGGTTTTTGGTTAATGATTTTTTTAATAACATTTGTCATTCCTTATTGGATTGGAGGTGCTTTAATTGAACGTATGAAAGAAATTCGTGAAGAGAAGAAAGCCAAAAGAGAAGCGTTGAGCTAATCTTAAATTAGAACACATATATACAAGCGTCTAAAAGAAATTTTGGACGTTTTTTTATGACCAGTTTTTATGGTTTTTCATCTAAACGCCGTATGGTTTGTACACAAATCAAATTAAAGCCAAAAAAAAGACTGCCTCTTCAGACAGTCTTTTAATTTATAGTGGGTTTTAAAATTAGCCTTCGTAATCAAAATCACCGCCACCATTGGATCCGCCACGGTCTTGACGTTTCTTCTGTTGGTTAAAGCGGTAAGTGAATGATACGTTGAAACTACGCTCACGCCATTGAAATTCTGATGTACTATAATACGTATCTGTTGATGTATTCATAGTACGTTTTCTACTATTAAGTAAATCACTTACATTGAAAGCAATAGATGCTTTTTCATTAAATAAATCTTTGCTAAATGCCATATTTGCAGAGAAAACACCTTCACGCTCATTTTGTGCATCAGAAGAAGGTCCTCTATAATTTAAACTTGTTTGCCATTCTATCTGACCTGGTAATGTGTATTTATTGTTTAAACGTGCAAACCAACTTGTATTATCATTATCTAGAGATAAACCGTTAGGGGTGGTTCCAATAACTGATTGTTGGAAAATATTAAAGTTGGCATTTACATTCCACTTTTTCATTGGGTTATACGTTACGGTAAACTCAAAACCATACCTATTCTCTTCTGCTAGGTTAATTGGCGTACGTTCTATTACGGCTAATTCTTGACCATCAACAGTTTCTGTTCTTCCTGTATCGAAACTTACAAAGCTAAATGCATCTGTAGCGTGTTGGTAGTAAGCGGAGGTATTTAAAGATACTTTACCAAACTTCTTGTAATAGCCCACATCAAATAAACCAGAATAACTAGGTGCCAACTCCGGGTTTCCTCTAAAAATACTGGTAACACTAGAACGAGAAGGAAACGGATTTATAAACCATGATCTTGGACGTTGAATACGTCTGCTATATCCCATAGTTACATTTTCATTATCACTTAACTCATAGCTTAAATTTACCGTTGGAAATAGACCATTATAGTCTTTTTTACTAAAATCACCACTTGTAGGTTGGTCAATAGTAATACGTGTATTTTCTAAACGTAATCCCAATAAGAACGAAAATTTACTACCAATTTTACTACCAAACTGGGTATAAGCCGCATTCACATATTCACGATAGTTTAAAAAGTTGGTTAGGCCTGTTGCATTTTCAAATTCATTGGTGCTCGTATTTAAAAGCGCTACATTATAATCTGTGTCTTGGTCATTAAAGTTTCCGCGATATCCTGCTTCAAATTGACTTTTTTCACCGATTGGTAATACATAATCAGCTTGTAATAAAATACGACGTTGATCTTCAATAGTAGAAACTCGTTCAGAATTTATACCTTCAACAAATACTTCAGAAAACTCATCTTCTGAATTATCTTCATATTGAAAATCTAATGTTAATTTGTGTCCACTGTTGTCAAAATCTTTCATAAAGTTTAATGCGTACTGCATAACTTTATCTTCCTCTTCTTCTGGATCAAAACGATTAGATTCGGAAACAAAAGCACCATTAACGTCATACTGTGTTAATCTATTTGTTGTATTACTTTCATTATCACCATTTCTGTAGGAAATAGATCCTGTTAAAGATGCCGAATCTGTAATATACCATTCCACACCAAAATTGGTGCTTATGCCTTTACGAATACGGTCATAATCATTGGTTTCATCTACAAAAGTATCTGGTAAATCGCTTATTAAGTTACCCATACTATCATATTTTTTATTATAAAACTGTGTGTAGGTAGATGAGTTACCTGGAACTTTACGGTAGTCATAACTAGTCGTGTTAAAAATGTTAACATCTCCAGTTCTATAGTTAATATTTCCTGAAATTCCTGCCGATTCTGGGTGACCAAAGTTTGCTGTAACCGCACCATTGAAACCTTGAAGTTTACTACGACGTAAAATAATATTTAAAATACCAGCAGTTCCTTCAGCGTCATATCTAGCAGAAGGCGAGGTAATAACTTCTACGCGTTCAATGGATTCGGCTGGTAATTGACGTAAGGCGTCTGTACTATTTAAACCTACCAATCCAGATGGTTTTCCGTTAATTAAAATCCTTACATTTTCATTACCACGTAAAGCTACATTTCCTTCCACATCCACAGATACCGAGGGAACATTGTCTAATACGTCACTAACAGTACCACCTCTTACCGTTAAATCTTTACCTACATTGTATATTTTTTTATCTAGCTTAATTTCAACCGTTGTTGTTTCGGCTATAATCTCTACTTCGTCTAGTGCTTGCGCATTTTCAGCTAATCCAATTGTGCCTAAATTTTTATCTGAAGTAAGAACTTGGTTTGGAATTGTTAATTTGTCAAAGCCAATAAATTCTATGGTAACATCATAGGTTCCACTAGGAACAGGAATACTAAAAGCGCCTGATTCTGTTGTAATACCACCTGTAACAATTCGATTTTCAGCCTTATTAATAAAGGCAACAGTTGCGTATTCAAGTGGAAAATTAGTTGCTTTTTCAAATACTTTACCTGTTATGGTAACTTCTTTGTTGTTTTGAGCAGTCAGGTTGAATGCTGCTAAAACGATTAGGGAGAATGATAAAATTAGTTTATTCATGAATCTATTTTTGCGTATAAGACTGCAAAAATAGCCTTTGGTTTAAAGGGTTTTGGTTAAAAATTTGTTAAATAAAAAAGCTTCAATTTTAACAATCAAAGCCTTTAATTTTAAATGATTTCGAAGATATTTTCTGGTGGTCTGCCAATTACAGCTTGCTTACCATTTACAACAATCGGGCGCTCAATTAGTTTCGGGTTTTTAACCATGGCTGAAACAATTTCGGCATCCGACAAATCGTTACCTTTATACTGTTCTTTCCAAATGGCCTCGTTTTTTCTAACCAAATCTATAGGTTTTATACCTAATAAGGATATAACATTTTTGAGTTCAGCTTCCGAAGGCACATCATCTAAATATTTTTTCACCTCAAACGGTTTCCCTGAATTTTCTAAAATTTCCAATCCACTTCTGCTTTTGCTACAGCGATTATTGTGATAAATTGTTATCATAATTTATTTTTATAGTTTATCCGTTTCTTCTGTTTTTTGCCCCATCATCATTAAATAGGCTTTTAAAAATGGTTCAATATCACCATCCATAACGGCATCTACATTTCCAGTTTCATGAGCGGTTCTTACATCTTTAACTAATTTATAAGGATGCATCACATAATTACGAATTTGACTTCCCCATTCAATTTTCATTTTATCGGCCTCAATATCATCACGTTGCGCGAGCTGTTTTTGCAATTCAATTTCATATAATTGCGATTTCAACATTTGCATTGCACGTGAGCGGTTATCGTGTTGCGATCGTGTTTCACTACAAGAAATCTGAATACCTGACGGTTTGTGGGTTAGCTGAACTTTCGTTTCAACTTTATTTACATTTTGACCTCCAGCACCACTAGAGCGTGCTGTAGTAATTTCAATATCTGCTGGGTTAATATCTATTTCAATCGTATCATCAACTAAAGGGTACACATAAACCGAAGCAAAACTAGTATGGCGCTTGGCATTACTATCAAAAGGAGAAATCCGTACCAAACGATGCACCCCATTTTCACCTTTCAGCCATCCAAAGGCAAAATCGCCTTCTAGTTCCAAGGTTACGGTTTTAATTCCGGCCACATCACCTGCTTGGAAGTTTAACTCCTTAACTTTAAAGCCACTTTTTTCGGCATACATTAAATACATACGCATCAGCATGCTTGCCCAATCACAACTCTCCGTACCACCGGCTCCAGCCGTAATTTGTAATACAGCGCTTAAACTATCACCTTCTTCCGAAAGCATGTTTTTAAACTCTAAATCTTCAATAAGGGTTTCGGTTTTTTCAAAACGACTTTCTAAATCTTCGGCCGTGGCTTCACCTTCTTTATAGAACTCATAAATAACTTCTAAATCTTCGTGAAGTGAGACACCTTCTTCATATCCAGAAACCCATTTCTTTTTATTTCTTAAGGATTGCATAATGGCTTCGGCAGCCTTGGAGTCATTCCAAAAATTAGGATCGAAGGTTTGTTCCTCTTCGTTTTGAATTTCAATTAGTTTGGCATCTACGTCAAAGATAGTGCCTTAATTTCTCAAGGCGGTTTTTTAGATCTTTAATTTGATCTGAAGTAATCATAGCTTTTAAATTTTAACAAAAATATAATTAAAAGCGCCAACAGAAAACTTAAAATGGATTAATTTTAAGCCAAATTTAATAGTTGTTTTTATGAAAATTGATTTACGAAGCGATACAGTTACCAAACCAACAAAAGGGATGTTGGACGCTATGTTATCTGCTCAAGTCGGCGATGATGTCTATAAAGAAGATGAAACGGTAAATGCACTAGAGGAGCGGTTAGCCAAACTATTTGGAAAGCCTAAAGCCTTATTTTTTCCTACAGGAACTATGGCGAACCAAACCGCCATAAAACTGCATACCAATCCTGGCGACCAGGTGATTTGCGATAAAGATGCCCATATTTATCATTATGAAGGTGGAGGGGTGTCCTTTAATAGTGGTGTTTCTTGTAAATTATTAGAAGGCAATCATGGTATGTTTACCGCAGCGCAAGTTATAGATGCCATTAATCCGCCGGATTTTTATCACAGTCCTTTAACCAAACTCGTTGAAGTTGAAAACACCGCAAATAGAGGTGGAGGTTCGTGTTGGGATTTTGAAGAATTGAAAAAAATTCGAACTGTTTGTGATACCAATGAATTAGGTTTTCATTTAGATGGCGCTCGTTTGTGGAATGCATTGGTAGCTAAAAATGAAACCGCTCAAGATTATGGTCAGGTATTCGATACCATTTCAGTTTGTTTAAGTAAAGGATTGGGTTGCCCAATTGGTTCCGTTTTAATTGGCGATGAAGCAATCATGCAAAACGCCATTAGAATCCGAAAAATTCTTGGAGGTGGTATGCGACAAGTTGGTTATTTGGCCGCTGCCGGCTTATTTGCTTTAGATAATCATGTGGAGCGTTTAGCTGACGATCATCAAAAAGCTAAAGAAATGGGCGTTGTTTTACAGTCCTTACCATTTATAAAGAAAGTCGTTCCTGTTGAAACTAATATTGTTATTTTTGAATTAGCGGAACGTGAAAAAGAAGCCAAGTTTCTAAACTATTTTTCAGAAAAAGGAATTCGATTAAGTGGTATGGGAAGTGGAAAGTTGCGTATAGTTACCCATTTAGATTACACCGATTCCATGCATGACTACTTTATGACGGTTTTAAGCGGTGCAACGGTATAAAGTATTTTATTGTCATTCAGAAATAGGCAAGATTAAAGGAAACGCTAATCCACCCTTTATTTAAACATATCCATTCCAGGAATGTTTGGCATGCCATCTTTAGCAACCGCCGCGATTTCAGTTTCATGAACTTGACTAGCGCGCTCAATGGCTTTATTTAAGGTTAGAACCAAATAATCTTCAAGCGCTTCCTTGTCTTCTAAAAGCGCTTCGTCAATACTAATATCTTTAATGGTTCTATTGGCCGTAATCGTGATTTTCAATTTATTATCTGCGCTCGTTTCATCAATAAGCACGGAATTTAAACGCATTTTTGTTTCTTCAACTTTCTTTTGGGTTTCTTTAATTTTACCCATCATTCCCATAAGATCTCCAAACATAATAATATCAATTTTTATTAGATACAAAGCTATTTAATTTTTCTATTTTTGCCAGCTGATTAAACCCTCTTTTTTTGAAAAAAATATCCAACCCTCCAATAGCTAAAAAAATAGCGAAATCTCTAATTATACATGGAGATGAACGTATAGATAATTATTTCTGGCTTAACGATCGGGAGAATTCAGAAGTTATAGACTATTTGAACGCCGAAAATGTTTACACCGAAGCCGTAATGAAGCCTACGGAAAATTTTCAAAAATCACTTTTTGAGGAAATGAAAGCGCGAATCAAGGAAGATGATGAGTCTGTGCCATACTTCTATAACGGGTATTGGTACATAACACGTTTTGAAACTGGAAAGGATTATCCTATTTATACGCGTAAAAAAGAGTCGTTAGAAGCTGAAGAGTACATTATGTTTGATTGTAATGTACTGGCTAAAAAACATAAATACTTTAAGTTAGGTGGTATTTCTATAAGTCCAGATAATACTATGGCTGCGTTTTCGGTGGATACGGTAAGCCGACGTCAATACACCATCCAAATAAAGAATTTAGAAACAGGGAAATTACATCCTAATAAAATTAAAAACACCACAGGTGGTTGTACTTGGGCAAGTGATAATAAAACAGTTTTTTATTCGGTAAAGGACCCTGTGACCTTACGTGCTTATAAAATATTTAAGCATAATATAAATGAGAAAGCGTCAGAAGATAAAGAGGTTTATCATGAAAAAGATGAAACTTTTAATGCTTTTGTATATAAAACAAAGTCTAGGAAGTATATTGTTGTTGGCTCTTCAAGTACCTTAACGTCTGAGTATCGCATATTGTCAGCTGATAATCCGGATGGTGAATTTAAGATGTTTCAGGAACGTGAACGCGGATTGGAATATGCTATAGCGCATTATAATGATGCCTTTTATATTATTACAAATAATGATAAAGCCATTAATTTCAAACTTCAAAAAACCCCAGAAACTGATACAGGTAAAACGCATTGGGTAGATGTTATTCCGCACAGACCAGATGTGCTTTTAGAGGATATAGAAATATTTCGCGACTATTATGTACTTAACGAACGCATTAAAGGTCTTAATAAATTACGTGTTATTAGTTGGAGTGGTACCGAAGATTATTATTTACCTTTTAACAGTGAAACCTATACAGCCTATTTAGGAAATAATCCAGAGTTTAACTCAAATGTTTTGCGGTATGGTTACAACGCTATGACAACGCCAAGTTCTGTAATGGAATTTGATTTTAAAACGAAAACAAACACCATTCTAAAAGAACAAGATGTTTTAGGTAACTTTAATAAGGATGATTATACCTCTGAACGCATTTGGGCAACAGCCAGAGATGGAGAAAAAATTCCGATGTCTGTCGTTCATAAAAAAGGGATAAAAAAAGATGGAAAAAATCCGGTGTTGTTATATGCTTATGGCTCTTATGGTGCTACAATAGATCCTTATTTTTCTACTATCCGTTTAAGTTTATTGGATCGCGGTTTTATTTATGTCATTGCTCATATTCGAGGCGGCGAATATTTAGGGCGCGATTGGTATGAGAACGGTAAATTATTAAAGAAAGAAAATACGTTTTCAGATTTTATAGATTGTTCCAAGTATCTCATTGAACAAAATTATACAACAACAAAACAGTTGTATGCTAATGGCGGTTCAGCAGGTGGTTTACTTATGGGAGCTATTATTAATAGAAATCCTGAATTATATAATGGCGTGGTAGCAGCTGTTCCATTTGTAGATGTTGTAACAACAATGTTGGATGATTCCATTCCACTAACAACAGGCGAATATGACGAATGGGGAAACCCTAATGAAGAAACCTATTATCATTATATGAAATCTTATTCACCTTATGACAACGTAAAAGCACAGAACTATCCAAATCTTTTGGTTACAACAGGAATTCACGATTCTCAAGTTCAGTATTGGGAACCCGCCAAATGGGTTGCCAAATTACGCGATTTAAAAACCGATTCAAACATATTATTGTTACAAGTTGATATGCATACGGGGCATGGCGGTGCTTCTGGACGATTTGAGAGTTTAAAAGAAGTGGCATTGGAGTACGCGTTTTTACTGGATTTAGAGGGAATTAACCAATAGTTAAAAAAAAAGTTGTATTTTTGCGAGGTTTTAAGCTGCATTTTACCAAAAAATGGAGTTACTCAAATAGCAAATATGGGACACAAAAATCAAGTTTACAATAGCGTGTTAGATCTTATTGGTAGCACGCCTTTAATAAAATTGAATACAATTACAGCACCTTTTAATGGTAACTATTTTGCAAAGGTAGAAGCCTTTAATCCAGGACACTCTTCCAAAGATAGAATTGCACTATACATCATTGAACAAGCTGAAAAGCAAGGTATTTTAAAACCTGGCGACACTATAATAGAAACAACCTCTGGAAACACTGGTTTTAGTTTAGCTATGGTGAGTATCATAAAGGGATATAAATGTATTTTGGCGGTGAGTTCAAAGTCGTCTCCAGATAAGATTGATATGCTAAAAACCATGGGAGCCAAAGTATACGTTTGTCCAGCACATGTAGCTGCAGACGATCCGAGATCCTATTACGAAGTTGCCAAACGTTTACATGAAGAAACAGCAGGTTCTATTTATATCAACCAATATTTTAACGAATTAAATATAGACGCCCATTACCATTCTACGGGTCCAGAAATTTGGAGTCAAACCGAAGGTAAAATCACGCATTTAGTGGCGTGTAGTGGTACCGGAGGAACTATTTCTGGAATTGCTAAATATTTAAAAGAACAAAATCCGGATATTAAAATTTTAGGCGTAGATGCCTATGGTTCTGTGTTGAAGAAATATCATGAAACACGGGAATTTGACGAGAAAGAAATCTATCCATACCGTATAGAAGGTTTAGGAAAAAACTTAATTCCAACAGCTACTGAATTTGATGCAATTGATGAATTTGTAAAAGTAACCGATGAAGAAAGTGCACTTACAGCTCGTGAAATTGCTAAAACCGAAGGTTTATTCGTAGGGTATACTTCTGGCGCAGCTATGCAAGCCATCAAACAATTAAATGAAGAAAATGCATTTGGTGAAAATGATGTCATTGTTGTTGTTTTTCCAGATCACGGTTCACGTTATATGAGTAAAATTTATAGCGATACATGGATGAAGGAACAAGGCTTTTTAGATACTGCCAAAGTAAAAGATAAAGAAGACATCGAATTTATTTAAGGATGTCCGCATATATAACACATGATAGTTAGCTCTAAACATTTTTAGTTAACTATCATGTGTTGTTAATAATAGAACGTAAAATTATTATGTTGTGAAATTTTAAATATCTAATTTTGCATCATCTAACTAGATTAATAGCTTTATGAGAGATTTATTTGATAAAATATACAGAGATAAAGGGCCTCTAGGAAAATGGGCTTCCCATGCCGAAGGTTATTTCGTATTCCCAAAATTAGAAGGTGAAATTTCTAATCGTATGAAATTCCGAGGAAAAGAAGTGGTAACATGGAGTATAAACGATTATTTAGGTTTAGCTAACCACCCAGAAGTTCGTAAAGTAGATGCTGAAGCTGGTGCAGCTTATGGTTCTGCATATCCAATGGGTGCACGTATGATGTCCGGTCACACGGAACTTCATGAAACACTACAAAATGAATTAGCAGCTTTTGTTGATAAAGAAGCGGCTTACTTATTAAATTTTGGGTACCAAGGAATGGTATCAACTATTGATGCTTTGGTATCTAAAGATGATATAATTGTTTATGATGTGGATGCTCACGCCTGTATTATTGACGGTGTGCGCTTGCATATGGGTAAACGTTTTACATACAAGCACAATGACGTTGAAAGTTTAGAGAAAAACTTGGAGCGTGCTACTAAAATGGCAGAACAAACTGGCGGTGGAATTTTAGTGATTTCAGAAGGTGTTTTTGGTATGCGTGGTGAGCAAGGTCGTTTGAAGGAAATCGTAGAATTAAAGAAAAAATATAATTTCAGATTCTTTGTGGATGATGCACACGGATTCGGTACACTTGGTGCTACTGGAGCTGGAGCAGGTGAGGAGCAGGGCGTTCAGGATGGTATAGATGTTTATTTTGCAACCTTTGCAAAATCTATGGCAAGTACTGGTGCTTTTATTGCGGCTGATAAAGAAATTATAGATTACTTAAAATACAACTTACGTTCGCAAATGTTTGCGAAATCATTGCAAATGCAGTTAGTAGTTGGTGCTTTAAAACGTTTGGACATGTTACGTACCATGCCAGAATTAAAGCAAAACCTTTGGAAAATTGTTGATGCGCTACAATCTGGATTAAAAGAACGTGGTTTTGATATTGGAACAACACAAAGTTGTGTAACACCAGTTTACCTAAAAGGAAGTATTCCTGAAGCTATGGCATTAGTAAAAGACTTGCGTGAAAACTATGGTATTTTCTGTTCTATCGTTGTATATCCAGTGATTCCTAAAGGATTAATTTTACTACGAATGATTCCAACTGCAACACATACGTTGGAAGATGTAAGAGTTACGTTGGATGCTTTTGATGCGATAAGAACCCGTTTAGAAAACGGAACCTATAAGCGTTTATCTGCTGCAGTTACTGCTGCTATGGAAAAGTAATTCAATAAATATAACATAACCAAAAAGGCCGATTTTAATTTAAAACCGGCCTTTTTTTATAATGCTTTCCTAAAAGTCTTTCGTCGTTTAATAATCTTGGTGTCAAAATCTTTCCATATTTGATGTGATGCATGATTATCCGCTAATTCCGGCAGTCGGATACAAGTTTCAACGCCAAATTTTGTAAACGATTTATGAAATTCATTAAAAATAATAGCCGTTACACCTTTATTTTGATACTGCTCATCCACACCAATTAAATAGAACAAAGCTGTTTTACTGGATTTTTTCGCTTTTAATAGTTTCAAAAATCCAAATGGAAATAATTTACCTTTTGCTTCTTGTAAAGCCTCCGAAAATGATGGTAAAACGATGGCGAAGGCTACCATTTTATCATGTTCATCAAATACAAATTTTATATATTCTGGATTGATAAAGTTGATAAATTTCTTTTTAAAATAATCGCGCTGTGGATTAGAAATTGGAACAAATGAGGAAAGTTTAGAATAGGATTGATTAAACAAATCAAACATACTATCTAGGTGTGGTATTATTTCATTGGTTTTCGTGTAACTGCCAGCTTTTAATTTAAAACGCTTTAAAATGATGTCGTTTGCTCTAACAAAACGTTCTATTGGTAAATTTTTAAAAGCGAATTTACTTTCTATGTATTCTTTTTCCGTTTCAAAACCCAATTGATTAAAATGATCAATATAATAGGGATGGTTATACCAAGTTGCCATAGTTCCAATATGATCAAAACCTTCGGTTAAGGCACCATTTTTATCTAAATTAGAAAAACCAACAGGTCCTTCCATATAATCAAGATTATGCTGTTTGCCTATTTCGGCCACTTTATCTAATAAGACCTTGGATACTTCAATATCATCAATAATATCAAACCAACCGAAACGCATTTTTTTAACTTTCTGTTCGTTGACTTCTGTCCAATTCACAATAGTGGCTATACGACCAACAATTTCATTATTTTTATAAGCTAAAAAAAAGCGCGCATCCGCATGAAGAAAGGCTGGGTTTTTATCGGCACTTAATGTACCAACTTCATCAGATATAATGGGAGGCACCCAATATTTTGAATCTTTGTATAATGAAAATGGAAATGTTACGAAACGTTTTAACTCTTTTTTGTTTTTTACTTCGTGTAATTGTATCATATGGCTTTCGGCATCTAATTTAAACCCTCATCAAAATCAGTATCTTCTTTTTCGCGTTTGTTTTTATTTTTACCTCGCGCTTTATTCTCTCGACGCTCCAACTCTTCATCGGCTGATGTACCGTCTTTTCCTTCTTTGTCTTTATGAAAATCCAATCGGTAGGATGCGCCAATAGTAACACCAAATACAGTAGGCGTATCTTTTGTATTAAAAGTTAAAGCGGTATCAAGTTGGAAATTTTTACTCCATAAATACGCTCCACCAAAACGAATTAAATTATCTGCATAAAAATCACTGCTTATACCTTGCGTTTCACCAAATAGAACCCATTGGTCTGTTATAGATTTGGTTAGGGTTAAAATAAATGAGAAATCAGACTGATCTGTTCCTATTCTATCTAAAATAAAATTGGTAACAAATACCCATCCGCTTGAAAAGTTGTTTTGCGTTCCCACCATAACTTTTGGACTAAAGCCTTCAACACCATAAGCCGTAAACGGATTGTCTTTAGGATCAAAATTGGCACCTGCATAAACGGCAACCGCTGGAATTAATTGCTTCCATTTGAATTTATTATTAGCTTTCCAACTTCTTAAATTTGGTTTCTCTTCACCGGCATTTTTATAAGGATCATATACCAAATATTTAGCACCAACCGTTAGCGTTTTAAAATTGCTTAAGGTTTCGTCATTGGCTATTCCGGCTATATAGGTTTCAGTCCTGTTAGTAGATTGAAAGGTCCCTTCCACATTAACTTCTAACTGTGGGAATAAAAAGCCATAGCGAACGGCAAAATCAGCACCAAAGCTTTTGTCTTCTCGGTTTAAAAGGTTGTGGTTTTCATTTAAAATATAAGGGCCAACTTCAAACTGAACCACATTAGTTCCTACGGAAAATGCACTTCTTGAAACACCAGGTCTGTTGGAATTTATAACTTCGGTATATTGCGCGTACGAATAACCTGTTGTAAACGAAACAAGTAGAAATAAATAGGCTTTAATTGATTTCATAAGTTTTTGTTTGATTTCAAATATAGATATTTTATATTTTTTTTAAGTATTTAAGAGGTAATTTAAATAGTAAGAATTGTATTTTTGTAAAAATTTAGTGATATGCTTCAACACGCATCATTTATGGGCTTAATTAAAACAATTTTAATCATATTATTAGTTTGGTACGGGATGAAAATTTTATCGCGTTTGTTTGCACCTGCATTAATGCGCTATGTAGCTAAAAAAGCGGAAGCAAAATTCGGACAACAATTTAATCAGAGACAACCGCAAGAACCTACTAAAAAGGAAGGTGAAACGGTTATTGATAAAGTTCCTCAATCAAATACTTCAAATAAAAACGTTGGCGAATATGTAGATTACGAAGAAATTGATTAATTTTCGCCTTCATTGATTAATCCAATTTCATGCAATTTTCAATAAAAAAATGCCTGCCTCATATTCTTGTTTTAGTAGGCTTTATTTGTATTTCATTAGCTTATTTTAGTCCTGTTTTAAAAGGTAAAGAAATTTACCAAAGCGATATAAAGCAGTATATTGGTATGTCCAAACAGCAAAAGGACTTTAAAGCAGACACTGGAGACGAAACATATTGGACTAATAGTGCTTTTGGTGGTATGCCAACGTATCAATTAGGTGCAAAATACCCTCATAATTACATTAAACAGCTCGATTTAACCTTACGCTTTTTACCCAGACCAGCCGATTACTTATTTCTCTATTTTATAGGGTTTTACATATTGTTATTGACATTAAAGGTCGATTTCAAATTAGCGGCTTTAGGTGCCTTGGCTTTTGGTTTTTCCACCTATTTAATTATCATATTAGGAGTGGGCCATAATAGTAAAGCACACGCTATTGCCTACATGCCTTTAGTTTTAAGCGGCATCATTCTCACATTTCGGAAACAATACATTGCAGGGTTTTTATTAACTGCTGTTGCTATGGCTTTAGAGTTGGTAGCCAATCACTTTCAAATGACCTATTATTTGATGTTTTTAGTGCTGGTAATTGGTATTGCATATTTGGTAGATGCGTATAAGAAAAAAATGCTACCGCATTATTTTAAATCTGTGGGCATCTTGGTAGCTGCTGTGATTTTGGCTATTGGATTAAATGCTACCAATATCCTTGCTACCCAAGAATATGCGGCAGAAAGTACGCGCAGTCAAAGTGATTTAACCATTAATCCTGATGGTTCGCCTAAAGAAGTTACAACTGGTTTAGATAAAGCTTACATAACAGAATACAGCTACGGACTTTTAGAAACTTTTAATTTATATATTCCTCGATTTTTAGGTGGTGGAAGTTATGAAGACGTCGGGAAAGATTCCGCTACTTATGATTTTTACCTTACTCTTGGTGCCACGCCACTTCAGGCTATGCAAGAAGTTAAACAAACGCCAACATATTGGGGAAATCAAACCATAGTTGAAGCACCAGCATATGTTGGAGCAGTGGTTATATTTTTGTTTGTTCTGGCCTTGTTTTTAGTGAAAGGCCGCTTGAAATGGTGGTTAGTTGGCGGAACCGTATTATCACTATTATTATCCTATGGGAAGAATCTCGGGTTTTTAACCGATTTCTTTATTGATTTTGTACCTATGTATAATAAGTTTAGAGCAGTAAGTTCTATTCAAGTTATTTTAGAATTGTGTATTCCAATATTAGCTATTTTCGGGTTGGTACGGTTATTTAATCCACTTGAAAAACAAGAAGAAAAGCTAAATGCTTTAAAATATACGGCTATGATTACTGCGGGATTAGCTGTGGTATTTTTACTCTTTAAATCGTCTTTATTTAATTTTGTTGGTGCTAATGATGGGTTGTACCGTCAGAATTATGGCCCTCAATTTATTGATGCTGTTATAAAAGACAGAAAAGCATTTTTTACACAAGACACCTTACGAACCTTAATTTTAGTGCTACTTTCAGCAGGAACGATCTTTATGTTTATTAAGGAGAAACTATCTGAAAAAATAGTCATATTCATTTTTGCAGGTTTAATAGTTTTCGATTTGGTTGGAGTAGATAGACGCTATGTAAATAATGATAATTTTGTTTCATCCGTTCAAGTAAACAAGCCGTATCAAGCTAATGCTGCGGATTTAGCGATTTTGAAAGACCCTGAACATTTTAGAGTTTTAGATTTAACATCAGGTGGCGCAAGAGCGTCGTATTTCCATAATTCAATTTCAGGCTACCACGCTGCAAAGTTGAAGCGTTTTAATGAGTTGTATGATTTTCATATTTCACAAAACAACATTAATGTGTTGAATATGCTAAATGCCAAGTATATTATAGCGCAAGATGATGATGATAATATATTCCCATACACAAATACGGATGCCAATGGAAACGCTTGGTTTATTCGCAGTTTAGAACAGGTTAATGATCCGAATATTGAAATATTAAAGCTTGATAGTTTAAATACGAAGCAAATTGCAATTACCTCGATGAAAGGATTAGAAAGCAAAACATTTCCTATAGATTCATCGGCAAAGATCCAAGTAGAAATATATAAACCAAACTATATTAAATACCAATCGGAATCCGCTGTAGATGGTTTTGCTGTGTTTTCTGAAATATATTATAATCATGGTTGGAATGCCTATATAGATGGCGAATTAATGCCATATACACGTGTTAATTATGTACTACGCGCCATGAATATTCCGGCCGGAAAACATACAATTGAATTTAAGTTTGAACCAGAAGTAATACAAACAGGTAGCACTATTGCTTTAGCAAGTTCTGTTGTTTTTGCATTATTATGTTTAGGTGGCTTGTTTTATGGATTTAAACGAAAAACAGACTAGTGTGCGCAAAAAGGTTCTTATCGTTACATACTATTGGCCACCAGCAGGAGGTCCAGGTGTGCAGCGTTGGTTAAAATTTGTAAAATACTTACCAGATTTTAATATAGAGCCTGTAGTATATATTCCAGAAAATCCTAATTATCCCATTGTTGATGATAGCTTACTATCCGAAATTCCTGATTCGGTAACCATCATTAAACAACCTATTTCAGAACCTTATAAATTAGCTGGTTTGTTTTCAAAAAAGAAAACAACAACAATCAGCAAAGGCATTATTACCAATGATGATAAACAAACAGCTTTAGAGCAAGCTTTACTTTTTATTCGCGGTAATTTCTTTATTCCAGATGCGCGGAAGCGTTGGGTGAAACCTTCTGTAGCCTATTTATCTAGTTATATTAAAGCAGAAGGGATAGACACCATTATAACAACAGGTCCACCACATAGTTTACATTTAATTGGTTTGGAACTAAAAAGGAAACTACACTTAACTTGGCTAGCGGACTTCCGAGATCCTTGGACAACCATTGGCTACCATAAACAATTAAAGCTTACCAAAGGTGCTGAAAACAAGCATAAGAAATTAGAGCAAGATGTTTTAAGAAGTGCCGATCGCATTATAGTGACAAGTCATGTTACCAAAGCAGAATTTGAAGAAAAAACAAACCAGCCAATTTCGGTAATTACTAATGGCTATGATGTTAATCAAGTAGCCAAACCTGAATTGGATGCGCAATTTACATTAGCACATATTGGTTCCTTACTATCCAAACGAAATCCGAAAATATTATGGCAGGCCTTAAGCGATTTGATTGCTGAAAAACCAAATTTCGCAACAGACTTCAAATTGAATTTAGTCGGTTTTGTGAGTGAAGATGTGTTGCAATCTATAGATTCGTATGGCTTAAGTCATTATATAAATGAAGTTGGTTATGTATCACATGAAGAAGCAGTTAGATTTCAAAAAAATTCACAAGTATTGTTGTTAATTGAAATAGATTCGCCGGATACACGTTGTATAATTCCTGGGAAACTATTTGAATATATGGTTTCCGAAAGACCTACAATTGCAATAGGTCCTGAAGGATCAGACGTAGCATCTATTTTAAAAGAAACGAATACAGGTAGCTATTTTAAATATGATGATTATAACGCTTTAAAGATGCAAATAGAATTGCATTATGATTCGTTTAAAAGAGGAAGTTTACAAGCGCATGGAATTGGATTACAAAAATATAGTAGAAAAGCATTAACCAAATCATTATCCGAATTATTTTAAATGGGAATCGTAACCAGTCAGTCTATAAAAAATACAATTATCACCTATCTAGGTTTTGGATTGGGTGCCATAAATGTGTTGTTTTTATTTACTGAATTTATAAGTGACGAATATTTCGGTTTAATTACTTATATCTTTTCTACAGCCAATGTTATGATGCCTATTTTAGCATTTGGCGTCCACAATACGCTTATAAAATTCTATTCAACTTATAAAACGCGACAAACACAGAATGGATTTTTAATACTCATGTTGTTTTTACCATTAGCAATTATTATTCCCACAGCCATTATTGGTTTTTTTGCTTTTAATGGTATTAGCACATGGTTAGCTGGAACGAATGTCATAGTTGTAGATTATGTTTGGCTCATTTTTATTTCGGCCGTTGCTTTTTCTTATTTTGAAGTGTTTTATGCTTGGTCTAGAGTGCAAATGCAAAGTGTTTTTGGAAATTTCATGAAGGAAGTTTTTCATAGAGCTGGAACCATGATTTTATTGTTCTGCTTGTATCTTGGTTTTATAGATGTTGAGCAACTTATTTATAGTATAACAGGTATTTATATTATTCGTGTGGTTATCATGAAGTTATACGCGTTTAGTTTGCGGTTTCCGTCCTTTAACATGGTTAAAATCCCAAATCTTTCATCTGTTTTAAAATATACTTCACTTATAATTATAGCAGGTTCCGTTGCTAATGTTATTTTGGAAGTGGATAAGTTTATGTTGAATAGATATGTAGCTATTGAATATGTAGCTTACTATGGTGTAGCTATTTATATTGCGTCAGTAATTGGTGTACCTAGCCGCTCTATGCATCAGATAATTAGTCCGCTAACGGCTAAATTTTTGAATGAAAGAAACAGAACAGAGTTAGATAAATTATACAAAAAAAGCTCGTTGAGTTTATTTATAATTAGTGGGTTTATTTTCCTGCTTATTATCTTAAATATTAATGAATTATATAATTTTATTAATGAAAACTATGCGGATGGAATTCTGGTTGTTTTTATAATAAGTCTCTCTAAACTAACCGATAGTTTATTAGGGAATAACAATGCTATTTTATTTAATAGTGATTATTACCGAATGGTTCTTGTTTTGGGTGTATTTTTAGCTGTACTAACCGTTCTTCTAAACATGGTGTTTATTCCTATATATGGCATAAATGGCGCTGCTTTTGCAACTTTTTTAGCTATATTATTGTACAATATTGCAAAACTATGGTTTGTAAATGTTAAATTGAAAATGCAACCATTTACCTGGAATACCGTTAAAGTTTTAGTTCTCTTACTTGTGAGTCTAGGTATATTTTATTTCTGGGATTTTCCATGGCACCCCATAATTAATATTGGATTAAAATCTTTTTTATTAACTGCCTTTTATGGAACGGTTGTTTATACTATGCATTTTTCTGAAGATATTACCCAGCTCATCAATAACATCATCAAACGTATTAAAAGAGAAAATCCCACGATGTAGCTTTGAGGCATACAAATCGCAGGACTTTCTTACTAACCAACCAAAATTTTTATCTTCTTCGACTAGTGTCCGATTGTCTGGAATTACTAGTAGTTTTTCTTTCTTTACTATATGTACGAGATTTAGGAGCCGTTGGTTTTTTATATGCCTGATTTTTTTTATTTACCCGTTTAGATTGGGTTCTAGAGCTAGTACTTTTCCTTGTACTGTTTTCCCTTGAGCCGTACGCAGAAACTTTTCTATTGTTAGTTCTTGTACTTGCCTTACTATTGCTACGAGTTCTTGGTTTTGAGCTTGCTTCGGTTTTACTTCGTGCATTACCATTTGTTTTCAAAGTATTAGAACGTCTTGAGTTTGTATTTCCTCTAACGGAAGTCTCATTAGCTCGACTTCTAGGCGATTGCTGCACCGCATTATTTCTACTTCTAGGAGCTTGTTGTGAAACCGAGTTTCCACGTCTATTTGGTGTTCTTGTTGCTAATTCGGAACGCCTAGTTATAGTATTGCCTCTTCGACTAGCAACGGCACTCGTACGTCTGTAATTATTGGTGAAGGGTGTAGAATAACTATAACGAACAGGTGTGTAATGCTGTCTGTATGGCCTTTTATAAACTACGCAATAATCGTAAGCCGGAACGCGGTAATACCTGTGCCAAGGTCTATATACATAAATGCGGTTATAAGGGTTGATAAAACCTGTACAGTACGTGAATTGGTTATATCTATTATAATGAACATACATACCGCCAACACTCACCAAATAACCAAAACTATTGTAGCGCATGTTCACATCTCCAACACGAGTTACACGACCGTAATAATCATAATAAACAAGAACATGTTCAATTTGAATTATGGCACCAAACTCATCGTATTGTACAAAGCCATTATAATCATAACCTGTATTAAAACTAATGCTTACATTGGGTGTATTAACGGTTACATTCACATTATTCGTGTAATTCGGCATATGAAAATCAAATTGCCCATCCGGAAATAACGAAAACTCGATTCCGCCTTCAACAAAAATGAAATTATTCCCATTACCAAATCCGCTATTGTTTATTTCATAAGGTTTTTGGTCTGGTATATCGTTTGTATTGGCCATGACTGCTGTACTTGACACAAATAGTATCGAAAGTAAAAATGCTAACTGTTTCATAATTGTTGTGTATTAATTAAACTCATTTGTAATAAAACAAACAACGTGCCAAAATACTTACATAACTAGTAAGCTGGTGATATTCAATGAATTAAAATTTAATTAGAACTTTAGAATTGAAAGGTTGGTGTTTATAATTTCTACTAATTGAACAACTCATGAAAAAACAAAAATCCCAAATAATCGTTTTCGGATTACTTGGGATTTTTCACTAACTAACAAACTAACTAACTAAAACTTATCTTTTCCGCTTTAATGGCTGCGTTTTTATTTTAGAATTATCTGTTTTGTCTTTTCTGTAGTAATAGAAATCTTCTGAATTATGGTCATTATAATTATAATCAGAATGTGTATTTGTAGAGCCATGATTTATAGTACAGCCATATATACCACATAGGTGACACATATTACTAAATGGACTTACAAAACCATGTTGACTAATAATTTCGCCCCAATGGTTATAATTAATATGTAATCCGCCTACTTGTTTTAACAAGCCATTTCGGTTATAACTCATATAGATTGAGCCAGCACGTTTAATTTTTCCGTTGCGGTCGTAATTAATAAATACATTCCCAATTCGTCTTACTTGTCCGTTGGCATCATGCGTTACAATGACACCTTGATTTCTTGGAGCTGCATATCGTACGCGGTTATTGGTTGCAGGTGCACCATAGGTAATATTTACAGAACCCCGTTTTGTATGTGTTGAACTCCTATAGTAATAATTACTTTCAAAGTGACTTGCCTGTGAATTCGCATTTGTATTGAAGTCAAAACTACCATTTGGAAAAATCATGAATTCAATGCCACGTTCTATAAAAATAATTGGCTGCGCATAGCTAGGGTTCAAAATTACTAAATCATCAGCTGTAGAAACAGACCGATTTGTGTTTGCTGTTACAGTTGTTAATCCTATTAACAAAGCTGTAATTAAAAGTACTTGTTTTTTCATCGTATTAGGATTTTGATTATGCCTACTCATAAGCTTTTCGGCTTTCGCTATGTTATAAATAGTATTCAATTGTCGTGCCAAAATAATAACTTATTGACATTCAGGAATATATATAAGTGTTAAAGACGAATAATTTATTTACTTTTATCTGTACCAACTTTTTCATATATGCCAACTACAAAATACACCTGTAAAAACTGTGAAGAATCTTTTAATGAGGACTATAAGTTCTGTCCAAATTGTGGGCAAAAATCTAAAGATAACATTACGTTAGGTGTACTATTTAGTAATACTATAAGTAACTACTTTTCAGTAGATGCTAGATTCTTTAAAAGTTTTATCCCCTTAATGTTTAAACCGGGCTATTTAGCCCAACGTTTTTTAGAAGGCAAACGACTGCTGTATTTACATCCGGCACAATTGTATTTGTTTATGTCGGTTGTATTTTTCTTCTTGTTCTCATTTGTTGCTAATAAACAAGCAGAAACCATTGATTCATCTATGGAGAAAAGTTTTGAGCAAGCTAAAGTGGTAGTGGATTCTTTAACATTAAAACCTGTAGATTCTTTACAACTTGAAAATTATATGAAACCCTATTTAGAAAAACATGAGAAAATGGGCATTTCAAATAAAGAACTTAAAAATTTAGATTCTATTATAAAAAAAGGAGAGAGCACAAAGCCAGTGTTTAATTTTGGTTTTAATCAAACAGAAATTGATTCATTAATTAGAATAGGCGCATCCAATGAAACCATTTATAAGCACATGGGACTTGAGGAAGATGCTGGATATTTAAAAAAACGTTCTTATGAGCAAGCGCTCAAGTTTTTTAAAACTAAAAGTGGTGGTTCTATATTAAAACGCTTTTATGATACGCTTCCGTTTGCTATGTTTTTCCTACTGCCAATTTTTGCACTCTTACTTAAACTTTTCTATTTTAAAAAAGGCACGTACGCTATTCACTTGGTTTTTAGTTTTTACTTCTTTGCCTATTTGTTCACGGTGTTTAGTATTCTTTTACTTTGTAATTTTATTTGGGAAGGATTCCCTGGTTGGTTGACCTTTTTGGTTATGTTATTCACATTTATATACCTTTTTATTGCATTAAAGCGGTTTTATAAACAAGGGTGGTTTTTGAGTTTTATAAAGTGTAACGTCATTGTTTTTATATTTTTCACTTTATTATTTCCAATAACTTTTTTCTTGGGGTTTTTTGCTTTTTTATATTATTAAAGCTTTTCTTTAAGGTATTTACCCGTAATGGATTTTTTATTTTTAACTAATTCTTCTGGCGTACCTTCAGCAATAAGATAACCACCACGTTCACCACCTTCTGGTCCTAAATCAATAATATAATCGGCACATTTAATCAATTCTAGATTATGTTCAATTACAATTATGGAATGGCCTTTTTCAATTAAGGCATAAAAGGATTTCAATAGTTTCTGAATATCATGAAAATGTAGACCTGTTGTGGGTTCATCAAAAATGAATAAGGCTTGATCACTTTTACTACCTTTTCCTAAAAATGTAGCTAATTTTATGCGTTGAGCCTCACCACCAGAAAGGGTAGAGGAGCTTTGTCCTAGTGTTACATAACCCAAACCAACATCTTGTAAGGGTTGTAGTTTTGTTTGAATTTTTTTCTGTTCGGTCTTCGTGAAAAAATCAATGGCATCATCAATAGTTAAGTTTAATATATCATCAATAGATTTGCCTTCAAATAGAACTTCTAATACTTCTTTCTTAAAGCGTTTTCCATTACAAGTTTCACAGGTTAAATGCACATCTGCCATAAATTGCATTTCAATAGTCACTTCACCTTCACCTTTGCAGGTTTCACAACGACCACCATCTACATTAAAACTAAAATGCTTGGGTTGGTAATTCCGAATGTTACTTAATTTCTGACTCGCAAAAAGCGCGCGAATATCATCATAAGCCTTGATGTAAGTCACCGGATTTGAACGTGACGATCTTCCTATAGGGTTTTGATCTACAAATTCAATATGTTTTACATTATTGAAATTTCCTTTTAATTCCGAAAATTGCCCTGGTTTATCACCAAAGTCCGTTATTTTCTTTTGTAAAGCAGGATACACAATTTTTTTAATCAGTGTACTTTTTCCACTTCCAGAAACGCCTGTTACAACGGTTAGCATACCAAGCGGGAGTGTGACATCAATGTTTTTTAAATTGTTTTCTTTGGCGCCAATAATTTCAACCGCATATTTAGACGTGCGTCTTTTTTCAGGAACTTTAATTTCCAAATCACCATTTAAATATTGTGCCGTTAAAGACGACGATTTTAAAATATCCTGAAACGTTCCAGTGGCAACCACGTTACCACCAAATGTGCCTGCTTCAGGGCCAATATCTATAATTTCATCTGCAGCTTGCATGATATCTTCATCATGTTCTACTACAATTACGGTATTACCTAAATCGCGCAAAGCTTTTAAAACATCAATTAAACGTTCGGTATCTTTTGGGTGTAAACCAATACTAGGCTCATCTAAAATGTACATGGAACCAACCAAACTACTTCCTAAACTGGTAGCTAAATTAATTCGCTGACTTTCACCACCCGAAAGTGTATTGGATTTTCGGTTGAGGGTTAAATAACTTAAGCCCACATTATCCAAAAAACTTAATCGGTTGTTTATTTCTTTTAATAAACGCTTTGCTATTTGAGTATCGTGCGCATTTAATTCGAGGTTTTTAAAGAAATCGGCTAACGAATCCAAAGGCATGTCTACCAAATCGGTAATGGTGGCATTGCTAATTTTTACAAAATCCGCTTCAGGACGTAAACGTTTTCCTTTACAGGTTTTACACTTTGTTTTTCCACGATATCTAGAAAGCATTACCCGATTTTGAATTTTGTAGGCTTTGGATTCTAATTCGGCAAAAAAGCTATTTAAGCCTTCAAAATATTCATTACCATCCCAAACTAATTGTTTTTGGTCAGGCGTTAAATCATAATAAGGTTTATGTATAGGGAAATCGAATTTGTGCGAATTATTAACCAGCTGATCTTTATACCAACTCATACTATCACCGCGCCATGCAAATACAGCGCTTTCATAAATGGATAAACCCGTATTTGGAATAACCAAATCTTCATCAATTCCAATTACATCGCCATAACCCTCACAGGTTGGACAAGCACCATACGGATTATTGAAACTAAATAAATGAACATTTGGTTCTAAAAAATCAATACCATCTAATTCAAATTTATTACTAAAATGTTCTTGTGTATTTGTGGAAAGTGATTCAATATAACAATTCCCTTTTCCTTCAAAAAAGGCCGTTTCAATAGCATCGGCTAACCGGTTGTAAAAATCTTCTTCGTTTTTGGTAATGACACGATCTACAACCAAATAGATATTTTCCGGTTTTTCATTTATATCAAAAGCCTCATCAATTCGCACCACAGAGTCATTCACTTTAATTCTGGCGTAACCTTGTTGATTAAGTACTTTTAATTTATCGGCTAATGTTCTGTCTTTTTCCAAAAAAATAGGAGCGAGAAGGAGGAGTTTTTCACCTTCAGGAAAGGCTTTAATATGGTTTAAAACATCAGCAACGGTATCTTTTTTAACCTCTTTACCAGATTTAGGCGAATAGGTTTTACCAATTCTAGCAAACAGTAATTTTAAATAATCATAAATTTCCGTTGTTGTTCCAACAGTAGAGCGAGGATTGGTAGAATTTACTTTCTGCTCTATGGCAATAGCTGGCGCAATACCTTTAATATAGTCTACTTTAGGTTTATTTAAACGACCCAAAAACTGTCTGGCATAACTAGATAAGCTTTCTACATAACGTCTTTGCCCTTCGGCATAAAGTGTATCAAAAGCTAAACTTGATTTACCGGATCCTGATAATCCTGTAATTACCACCAATTTATTCCGAGGAATAACGACATCAATATTTTTTAAATTGTGCAGTTTAGCACCCTTAATGATGATGTTTTCTTTAGGGTTGACTTCGGAAATATTAGTATTCATAAGCTATTGGCAGAATTAATTGTGCAAAGATACTACAACAAAATACCATTAAAAAATAGAATGTATTGCAAATTATTTTAGTGAAAAATGAAAATAAGTTTGTTTTTTTAAAAGATATGTTGTTATATTTGGGTTCTATAAACCTAAAAATCACAAGAGTAGCCTATACGTTTAACATTACTTTATAATATCTTTTTAACCCCAAACCAGATTTTTTCTGGTATAAAAGTAATGATTATGCAAAACAATCTTATCACGGATGCTACCTTGGTTACCAGTTATATACAGGGAAATGAGCAAGCTATTGAGGTCTTAATCAATAGGCATAAACAACGTATTTTCAGTTTTATTTATTCAAAAGTTTATGATCGGGATATTGCCGATGATATTTTTCAGGATACCTTTATAAAAGTTATTAAAACTTTAAAAATGGGTAAATACAATGAGGAAGGGAAGTTTTTACCATGGGTTATGCGTATTTCTCATAATTTGGTTATAGACCATTTCCGAAAAAACAACCGTATGCCTAAATTTAGTAATACGGGTGATTTTAATATTTTTTCCGTTTTAAGTGATAGTACTTTAGATGCAGAAAGAAGTTTAATTAAAGACCAAGTGGAACATGATGTGCGTCGTGTGATTGAAGAATTACCTGAAGATCAAAAAGAAGTATTAATGATGCGTATGTATAACGACATGAGTTTTAAAGAAATATCAGAAAAAACAGGTGTTAGCATCAATACAGCTTTAGGAAGAATGCGTTACGCACTAATCAATATGAGAAAGATAATAGATAAACATAATATAGTTTTAACTAATTGATACAATATATTTTAACTTGTTGCGTTAAGTAGAGTATAAACCAAAAAAAATGAATTTTAATGGCAAAACTTTACTCTCAAAAGAAACCTCAAAATCAAGTTAATTTAAACCCAAAAGAGGAAACTGTAAAATTTCTTCTTGATTATTCGAAGGCTTTAAGTGTTATAAATTGTAATAAGATGAAGTTTGAAGCGCTTCTCAACTAAACTTTGAAAAAGTCCTGATTAGTCTCAGGACTTTTTTTTACATTTCTGCAGTGGCAGCAATCTTTTTTTTCAATGATCTATATTCTATTTTTTGTTTTTAGAGTAGTAATCATTCAACACCGTTTTTCTGCCTATTGCTTTAGTAATAATATCTTTGTTTAAATCCCAACCACGAGCAGGTGAATAGTCCCTGCCATACCAAATTATCTGTAAATGCAAATCGTTCCAAAGTTCCTCGGGAAATAAACGTTTGGCATCTTTTTCAGTTTGTACCACATTTTTACCATTTGTAAATCCCCAACGGTACATAAGCCTATGAATATGTGTATCCACTGGAAACGCTGGAATACCAAACGCTTGCGATAATACCACAGCCGCCGTTTTATGACCAACAGCAGGGAGCTCCTCAAGCTCTTCATAGGTTCTCGGAACTTCACCATTATGTTTATCAATTAATATATGAGATAAGCCATAGATTCCTTTACTTTTCATGGGCGATAAACCGACAGGCTTGATAATTTCTCTGATTTCCTCAACCGAAAGTTTTATCATATCATACGGATTATCGGCTTTTGCAAAAAGGAGTGGTGTAATTTTGTTAACACGAACATCGGTACTTTGAGCCGACATTAAAACGGCAATCAGCAAGGTATATGGATCTTTATGGTCTAAAGGCACTGGAATAGTTGGATACAGTTCCTTTAACGTTTTTATAACGAAATCTACCTTTTCTTGCTTGGTCATAAGTTGTATTTTTACAGAAATTGATTTTAAACAAAGATACTATGACAAATTTAAAACCCGGAGATAAAGCACCAGATTTTACAGCAAAAGACCAAGATGGAAATAGCATTTCTTTAAGTGATTATAAAGGTAAAAAACTCGTGTTATTTTTCTATCCAAAAGCCAGCACGCCAGGTTGTACAGCGGAGGCTTGTAATTTAAGTGATAATTATAGCCGTTTTCAAAAGGCAGGTTATGATATTTTAGGCGTTAGTGCAGATAGCGAAAAAAGACAATCAAATTTTAAAAATAAATACGATTTTCCCTATCCCTTATTAGCCGATGAAGATAAAGCCGTTATTGAAGCCTATGGCGTTTGGGGACCCAAGAAATTTATGGGTAAGGAATATGATGGCATTCATAGAACCACCTTTATTATTGATGAAAAAGGACTAATTGAAGATGTTATTACCAAGGTAAAAACCAAAGCGCATACGGATCAGATTTTGGATTAAAAATTAAAAAGCGACCTGTTAGGTCGCTTTTATTAAAATAATATAAAAATGATTTTTATTCAGAATCATAAGCTAAAACGGACTAATCCGCATAAATATGCTGATAGTCGTTAGTTGTAAGAATAATAAGTAAGTCTTCTTCTAAAGTCCGAATAGACATTTCAACAATCCGATTCAGTTCTTCACCGTTTTTATAAATAATAAAAGTAGGTACGTGACTTACATGATAGGTTTCTTCAATTTTTTCTGGTGATAATTTATTAGCATCTAACGCGTAGTAATCAATGGCGCTTTCAGATATATGTAATTCATCCAATATTCTAGCAAATCGCGGAACATCACGCTGACTATCGCTACACCAAGTGCCCATAATTATTTTAAAACTTAAATTTTTAGTTGGAATACGCTTTAGCATTTCTATAGTCTGGCTATCTAATTGATAATTTTCGAAACTATCAGAAAACCATAAGTTAAACACGGAATTACTAACCAATTCAGATCTAGAAATTTCACCAACTAAATCTTTTGGAGTTGTTTCAGCTTCAGATGACACAACTTGTGCTTTACACGTAAAGAAAATACCAAAACAGAAAAACAGAATTACTATTAATTTATGGTTCATATAAATGGATTTTTATATATCATCTGGGTGAATCATTTCTTCTGTTTCACAACCAAACAGACTTTTTTCTTTAATTAATCTGGAAACACCTTCTGGCAACATGGTTTCCCAACCTTCTTCACCATCTGATATTTTTTTAAGAACATTTCTTGAAAACACGTTTAAAACAGAACTGTCATAATCTGTAATATCCACAACTTTACCATTATACTTGAAAAACTTATAAAGTTCTTTCATACGTGGATGTACTTTTAAGTTTTCACTATTGGTAAGCTCGCCATTTTCATCCTGCATAGGGTAGAGGTAAACACGTAAATCTTTGAAAAACAATTTTCCAAAAGCTTCCAAAATACCACCACTTAAATGGCGGTAATATTTCTCGTCAAAAATATCAACCAAATTATTGACACCCATGGCTAAACCCATACGGCTCTTGGTATATTGTGAAAAATATTCTACTAATTTATAATACTCTTGGAAATTAGAAATTAAAACTGTGTGTCCTAATGAACATAGTAATTTGGCCCGATCCATAAAATCTTGCTCATCAATTTCACCTTCTGCACGTAAATTAGATAGGGTAATTTCAAAAACAACCTGTGTTTTATTAGGATCTACTTTATTTTCTTTTAAAAACATGGCGTGAGATTTCTCAAACATGTCTATATTTACTTTTGTAACAGGTCTGAAACTACCGCGCAATGCTAAAATATTCTTCTTATAAAGTACACGTGCTGGTAATACATTATTACCATCTGGTGCAAACATAACGGCATCCGTCATGCCATTTTTAACTAATTGCAAACTCATTAATCGGTTATCCACATCCTTAAATGCAGGACCAGAAAAGTTAATGGTATCAATTTCTAGTTGATCCTTATCTAAATGATCGTATAAATAACGGAGCAATTTTTTAGGTTCATTATGCTTATAAAAAGCACCATAAATTAAATTGGTGCCTAAAATACCCAGTGTTTCTTGTTGTAAACGCGCGTCGTTTTCTTTAAACCGTAAATGCAATGAAATTTCGTTATACTCATGCTCATCGGGATCAATTTGATAACGAATACCTACCCAACCATGACCTTTGTATTTTTTAGCAAAATCTATTGTAGCAACCGTATTGGCATAGGAAAAGAATAGTTTATTAGGGTGCTTATCACGAGGTAAGCGTTTTTCCATTAAATCAATTTCATGATATAACATTTTTAATAAACGCGCTTCAGTAACATAACGACCATCGGTTTCTATGCCATAAATGGCATCACTAAAATCCTTATCATAAGCAGACATGGCTTTAGCAATTGTGCCAGAAGCTCCACCAGCTCTAAAAAACTGACGCACGGTTTCTTGACCAGCTCCAATTTCAGCAAATGTTCCGTAAATATTTTCATTTAAATTTATACGGAGTGCTTTGGTGTTTAATGACGGTATTTCATCAAACTCTTTATCACCTTTTAAGCTAATTTCCATTGGGAATTTCAATTAATTATAAGTGACAAAGGTATTAAAACGGGTGGTCAAACAAAAAATTAACCCTATTTTTGTTTCAAAATAAATACGATTGAAAATTACATTTTTAGGTACTGGGACATCTCAAGGAATTCCTGTTATAGGGAGTACAAATCCAGTATGTTTAAGTACAAACCCAAAAGATAAACGCTTACGTGTTTCTGTTCTAGTAGAATGGGATAGTTATACCTATGTCATTGATTGTGGGCCGGATTTTAGACAGCAAATGTTACGCGCCAAATGCACAAAAATTGATGCGGTTATTTTTACTCATGAACATGCAGATCATACGGCTGGATTAGATGATATTAGACCATATTTTTTTAATCAAGGTGCTATTCCAATTTATGCACATAAACGTGTTTTAGGCGAATTAACACGGCGTTTTGATTATATATTTACAACCGAAAATAAATATCCAGGTGCACCAAGTGTGGTACAACATGAAGTGAAAAACGAAGCATTTCCTTTAGGCAATATAGAGGTTGTTCCTATTAATGCCAAGCATTATAATATTCAAGTGTTTGGATATCGTTTTCAAAATTTTGCATATTTAACGGATATTAAAACAATTGAAGATTCTGAATTACAGAAATTAAAAGGCTTAGATGTTTTAGTGATTAATGCGTTACGTGAAACCGAACATCCATCCCATTTAAATTTGGAACAAGCATTGGAAATAATAGCATATTTAAATCCCAAACGTGCTTATTTAACACATATTAGTCATTTATTAGGTTTTCATGACGCCGTACAACAAACCTTACCGGAAAACGTTTTTTTAGCTTACGATAACTTACAAATTACCATATAATGAAGAATAAAATTTTTATGTACCTGTTTATATTCGCACTTCTTTTAGTGGTGTTTCAATATGTAAACTCCAAACGTATTTTAGACTCTTATGAGGGCATCATAGACAAAAAAGTTGCACATTTTGAACGCTATGCTCAAAAATATAATGATACCATTTCGGGGTTACGCGATCAGGTTTTAAACTTATCTGAATTTTCGGTAATGAATACAGAGTCTGCTTTAAGTTACTTTGAAGATAGAGGTTATCGTGTAAGTGAGCTGATTCCGTTTATTAAAGATGAGTTATACGAACTTAATTTAGTAAAAGGTGAGGAGCATCCTTTAATTCCTTATCCCGCACTAAATGGTGGTAAAATGATGATTGACCAAATACGCGTACTAAACCATAAATGGATTATAGCCAATTTTACCGATGGAAAATATTGGGGTGAAATATTAATTACCTATGATTTATCTGAAGATGAACAACTAACATTTAAAGTAGCGGAAGCCTTCTTATATCCTTTCAATTAACCACTTTTTAAAGTCGTAAAAATTTTGAGGTGCTACACCATGACCAACCGGGAATTCGGCATACTGATTTTTAATGTTCAGACTATTTAAAAATTTAGGTGCTTGTCTCGCCCAATCTACTGGAATTACTTGGTCAGCGCTACCATGTGAGCAGTAAAAATCTAGGTTAGAATAATCTTTGCCTAATGGGTTTTCTGGAATAATATTTGGGTTAATATAACCGCTTAATGCAATTATATTTTTCACCTTTTCAGGGTAAGTTAATGCCACGGCATAACTTAAAATGGTTCCTTGACTAAAACCCAATAAATTCACGCTGTCTTTATTAACAGGATAGGTGTTACAAGCATAATCGATAAATTCGGAGATTTTATCACGTGATTCCTTGGCTTGTTCATCGTCGCTCCATTTTCCTTTTTCGGCATCAAAATTTATAGCATACCAAGCATTCCCATAGGGCTGCATGGCTTGCGGTGCACGAAGTGAAATAATAAACAGTTCTTCGGGAAGTTCAGATGCAAAGGAAAACAAATCGTTTTCATCACTGCCATAACCATGACATAGAATTAATAAAGGTGCATTTTCTTTTAATGATGAGGGTCTTGTGATATAGTGTAAATTCAATGTGTCTTTTTTTTAATTAATATTTCTAAACCATTCCTGAAATTTTTCACCAATAACAGGAATCGGTTTCATTTCAGACTTAATGGCGTAAACCAACCCAAACAGCCAACTAACAAAAGTTATGGCCCAAAAAATGGTTCCTAACCAAGAACTTAAATATTCTTCGGTAATATTAGAAACCAATAACATAATTACCAGTCCCAACATTTGCCTAATATGAAATGATGTGAATGGGTTCTTTTTATCAATATTAAGAACGATGGCTATTATTAAACCAACGAACGTAAAATAAGCTACAATAGCCATGGTTCTGCCTTCTTGTATGGTTTGATCTGTCATTATTTTAAAATTATTTTATTATTAGAAATTACGCCATAAACCTGTCCTTTTAATTCGGCATTTTCAAAAATGGTGTTTTTAGAAGTAGACGTGATATTTGTTTTCTTAAATGTGTAGGTTTCATCAGGATTAAACAAGCTTATACTTGCTTTTTCTCCAATTGAAATGGAACTTGGCTCTATCCCAAATCGTTCTTTTCCATTGGTTAAAAGTGCAATTGTTTTCTTGTTAGTGAATAGTGTTTGTAGTGCGCCAAAAGCAGATTCTAATCCAATTGTGCCATATTTTGCATGATCAAATTCTATTTTTTTATGCTCGATATCTATCGGATTATGGTCGGAAGTTACCATATCAATAGTACCATCTTTTATACCTTCTATTAATGCGTTAACATCTGATTGTGTTCTAATTGGAGGTAATACCTTAAAGTTCGTGTTGAATGTTTCAAGTGCATCATCTGTAAAGTATAAGTTATGAATGGCAACACTACAAGTGACATCTAATTTCTTCTTTTTAGCGTCGCGAATTAATTCAACCGATTTGGCCGTTGAAATGGTTGGAACATGTAATTTGCCTCCTGTATATTCTAACAAAAATAAGTCTCTTGCTATTTGTAATTCTTCAGCTAAAGCTGGATTTCCATTTAATCCTAAACGTGTGCTTGAAACATGTTCATTCATAACACCGGAACGAGAAATACGAGATTCCTGTGGAAAGGACATAATTAAACCATCAAAATTACTGGCATATTGTAGCGCAATTTTCATCAGATTGGGATTCTCAATCGGTTTCTGGTAATCATAGAAAGCAACAGCTCCAGCTTGACTCATGTCAAACAATTCAGCCATGTTTTCTCCTAAAGCTCCCTTGGTTAAAGAACCAATAGGGTAGAGGGAAACGGCATGGTTTTGCGCTTTGGCTTTAACCAATGAAATATTAGCAAAACTATCAATTACAGGATTGCTATTAGCATTTAATGCCACTGCTGTAAATCCAGAAAATGCTGCTGTTTTAAGGCCATTAGCAATGGTTTCACGCTCTTCATAACCTGGTTCTCCAAAGCTCACGCTACTATCAAACCATCCTTGGGAAATATGGAGGTTATCTAACTTAATTTCTTTGTAGTTATTTGTGTTTTTAATAGTTGAAGCTATTTGAGAAATAGTTCCTTTTTCAATTAAAATATCGACCGTTTGATTATGAAAATCGCTTTTAGAATCAATTATTGTGGCAGATTTTATGAGTACGTTCATTTAAAATATTTTAAGATGAGCATTTCAATAATTATAAAAGCTAATGCAAAAATAATAAACCATTTCCATAAGGCATTGATTTTCGTATCACTTTTTATAGTTTCAAAAATATCACTAATAGAATTACTGATATTAATGTTCTTTAATAGACTTAAATCTTGGTAGTTTAAATCACTTTCCTGTCTGTTATAATTAAAACTGACATTGGTAATCGTGGTTGTTTTATTTTTTATGCTGTAAACACCTGCTGTTTCTGGTAAATTAATAGTGGTAATAGTTACTTTATCATTAAAATACTGCTGCATAGGAATCATATTTCCGTTTTCATTTTCTAATGATAGTACACCATCCTGTTCCAAATTAACCGGAACATCAAAACTGTTTTCAACACCAATGGTATAGTAGAGTTGGGCTTTCTGTAAACTCTGTCGCGCTAAATTGTAAAATGTAGGCACAATTAAATCATATTCACTAAAGTTAGAATTGTCTGTATTTAAAGCGGCTGTAAAAAGGGCTATTTGATTGTTGGTAACCAAAAATGGTTTTCCATCTTCAAAAGCTAATACATTGGGGCCTGATGCCGATTGTATTGGAAAAAAGGTATTTACTTTCGGATACTGAAAATTAGATTCCTGCTTTTCAAATACGTTTTTATAAATAGGATGCGAATAATTAATCCGTGTAACACGTTTTTCGGTGGTTACAGCATTTTGTAATTTTATTCCGTATAAACCTAAAATGGCATTATAATTAGCTGTTTCAGAGGTTAAGTTTGGAATAATAACCACATATCCACCTTGTTTCATAAAAGTAGTTAAGGAATTTGCTAAAGATCCAGGAATTGATCCTAATTCGTTTAAAACAATGAGTTGTTGCTTCTCAATAGCACTATAATTTAATTTATTCAGGCTTGTTGTGGTTAACTGAAATTCATTGGAAGCAAATAAACGTTCTAAATATGAACTTGATGTATCTTCTTGAATCGTTAACACGTTAATAGCAGAAGGTTCATCAATATTAAAATACAGTGTATTATCAAACTGCAAGCTGGTATCGTCAATAACAATTTGACCATTGGCGATACTTTTTTCTGTCAGTGTAAACTCGCCAATCGCCTGATCTGTTAAATTGACTGTAGTTTTAGCTAATAATTTTTCACCATCAAATAAGGAAATGGGCACATTTCTTGACACACCTTCACTAGATTTTAAAAACACATGAAGTGTTGTATTCGTGGCAGTTGCGTTATTAACACTTAAACTATCTATAGCAATATTTTGGGTGTTTACTGGTTTTAATTGAACAAGATGCATGTTGTAAAGTGAATCCAAATGGACACCAAATGCCTTGTCTTGTTCTTGAAAATCTGAAATAAACACCAAGTTTCGATTCAAATTAGCTGTATTGCTGAATAATTTGGAACTTTTTAATACAGCTGCATCATATGGTAATTGATTTGGTGCATATTCCATTTGCAACAAATCATTCTGAATACTTTTAAGCGTCGTGTTTTTAAATACTTCCGTATTTGTGACTAAAGATATGGGTTCGTTTGGATCTAAATTCTCAATTAATTCCTGAACGGCACGTTTTAAAAGCTCACCATTTTCACCTTTGGCTTGCATACTAAAACTATTATCTAAATAAATAACCGTTTCTGGTGTCGTATTGAAGGTGTTATTTTTAGAGGTGAAAGGTTGTGCGAATGCAACAATAACACAGGCTAAAAGTAGCATACGTGTTAGTAAGGTTATCCACTTTTTTATTTGAGAGCTTTTACGCGTTTGAAGTGTTACTTTCTTTAGAAAAGCTACGTTGGTAAAGGATTCCTTTTGAAATTTACGCAATTGAAATAAATGAACAATAATAGGAATAAGAAGCAAAAATAAAGCGTAAAGTATTTCTGGATGTTTAAACTGCATTCCTTGATTTGTTTCCTACAAAAATAGTGTTTACAGCGAAATAGAAAACCTTTTAACAACAAATTAAAGGATTAGCAATAAAAGAAATAATCTGAAGCCGGTATTAACCTTAATTCCGCCAATTGTTTTTTAATATTTTTTTGCTCTACTTTATTGGCAACCGTAATTAAACAGTGTGGATTTATCAATGTTTTAAGATGGTTAGTGTGGTGTAATTTCACATCATAAATCTCTTTTCCTATTTTTTTAGGATTATCACAAATCCAATAAAATGGAATGTTTTGCTCTTGTAACAATCGTGCAACCGTTTTACCCTTTTTTCCGGCTCCCCAAATTACCAAGGGTCTAGACGTTTGGTAATCTAATTCTATAAAGTAATTTACTTTCAATTCTAGAAAATTATTTTGCGCATAGTTTTCATGCGTTCTCGATGTTCTGCTGTTGTAATCTCGCCATAAATGAATGGTTTCAGAACATGGAATACATTTTAGGTTATATTTGTAAAAGCGAAATGCTAAATCATAATCTTCGGGATATGTGTTGGGATTAAATGCATCACAAGCTATAAAATCGGCGCGATACACCATCCAACAAGGCGATGGGATGACGCATTCCTTATAAATTTCTTTAAAATTGGTTCCAAATTCTGTTAAATGGTTTAGCCAGTTTTCGTACTTGGCAAAACCATCACTTATACCATCTTCTCGAAAATATTTTACCTGTCCAACAGCTACATGTCCTTGGCCATATTCTATTAAATTGGCGTGCAAAACTTCAAGTTTATTAGGAGTCATGATATCATCACTATCCATACGCGTCATAAAATCACCTGAAGTTTTAGAAAAAGCAAATTGCAAGGCTTGAATAATACCAGAACCTGGATTTTTATAAACTTTTATCCGTTGATCGCGATTAGCAAATTGCGCAACAATATTATAACTACTATCCGTTGATCCATCATCAACAATCACTAATTCCCAATTGGTATAAGTTTGATTTAAAATGGACAGCAAACAGTCAGGAAGAAACTTCTCCGTGTTTTTAAAAGGTGTAACAATGCTAATTAAGGATTTGGACATATTGCGAATATAGTTAAACTTCATTTTAACAAAAAGTTATAGCAAAAATGTGTAACACATTGTACATTTGAGCGTCAAGTAAAAAAACTTAATTTTTTAATAATGAAAAAAACTCTAGCCATTATTGGTTTTTCTGCATTGCTTGTAGCTTGTGGATCTTCAACCAAAACAAGTAGTGACGATTTAGCCACTAGCAATCCCATTGAAACCGTAATAGATATCACCAAAGTATCTGATGATAAAGTGCCTGTAACCATTAACCCAGGACGTTTTACTGTTGAAACCGTTACCTATAGACTTCCAAAAGTTGTTCAAGGCACCTATTCTGTTAGTGATTTTGGAAAATATATTGATACCTTCCTAGCCTTTGATTATAACGGAAATCCTATGCCAGCAAATAAGATAGACACCAATTCTTGGACTATTGCTAATGCATCACAATTAGATTACATTACTTATCATGTAAATGATACATTTGACCAAGAAGTGGTTGGCGGTATTGGTGGTGATGTGCCATTTTCTCCTGCAGGAACAAATATTGAGCCTAATAACTATGTGTTGAATTTACATGGATTTATTGGGTATTTTGATTCGCTTAAAAACAGTCAATATAAATTGGACGTCATTGCTCCAGCCGATTTTGTTAGAACTTCAGCTTTACAAATGTCAGATTCCACTACAAGTGCTGATGGTAAAGTTATGACATCGTCTTATTTTGCGCCTCGTTATTTTGATATTACTGATAACCCAATGATGTATGGAAAGTTAGATGTTGAAGAATTTGAAGTAGGTGGAATTAAAGTTGTATTGAGTGTATATTCCCCAAATAAAAAGCATAGCGCGAAATCCATGAAAGATGCCATGCAGACTATGATGGAAGGGCAGAAAACTTATTTAGGTGATGTGGATAGCACACCTCGTTATGATATTTATGTGTATTTATCAGATGGGCAAGAAGGTTCGCCTAAAGGTTTTGGTGCTTTAGAACATCACACATCTACGGTTGTGGTTATGCCAGAATCTATGCCACAAAGTGCATTGGATAAAAGTATGATTGACATAGTATCTCACGAGTTTTTTCATATTGTAACTCCTTTAAGTGTACATTCTGACGATGTTCATTATTTCGATTATAATAACCCTACGTTTTCAAAACATTTATGGATGTATGAAGGTGTAACGGAATATTTTGCTACACTTTTTCAATTAAATCAAGGTTTAGTTCCGGAAGATGAGTTTTACAAGAAAATCATGGATAAAATTGGTGCTGCAAAAGGCATGAATGATGCTATGAGTTTTACGGTTATGAGTGAAAACGTATTAGATGAGCCTTATGCAAGTCAGTATTATAACGTATATCAAAAAGGTGCGTTAATTGGGATGTGTTTGGATATTCTAATTCGCGAAGGAAGCGATGGTAATCGTGGAATTTTATCACTTATGAAAGAGTTATCTATGAAATATGGTAAAAATAAGCCATTTGATGATGATAAAATTATTGATGAAATTGTAGCAATGACATATCCGTCATTGCGCACCTTTTTTGACGACCACGTAATTGGTGATGTGCCAATTGATTATAATGTGTTTTTTGAAAAAGTAGGTATTGAAATTGGCGAGGGTCAAGTTAAAACAAATTATATTCAAGGAAATGGCGCTTTAATTGTTACTGCAAATCAAGGTGAAGGAACTATCTTTTTTACAGACAATGTTTTAGGAAATAGTTTCTGGAAAGATCAAGGTGCCATGCCTAACGATGTGATTAAATCTATTGATGGAACTCCAGTTTCGTTACAAAATGCAAATAAGGTATTCCAAGAAGTATTTTCTTGGGAAGAAGGACAAGACGTAAATGTGGTTTTAAGTCGTGATGGAAAAGAAGTTGTTATTAAAACAGCTTTAACGCCAGCCTATACTAAAGGAAGTAGTTTACACAATAAAGCAGATGCTACAGCAGCGCAAAAAGAATTGCGTAATGCGTGGTTGAAAGGCTAATTTAATTATTTAAAAATAAAAAAACACCTGATGATTCGCTTCATCAGGTGTTTTTTGTTTTAAGAAACTTGGTAAAATTTAGAACCTAATATTTAGCCGATTTACCATTTGATAATGAGTTTTTAATAAAGTCACGAATATCATCGTTGGACGATTTTAAATCTTCTTTACGTAAATACATCATGTGTCCACTTCTGTAAGCCTTAAATATAAAACGATCTTTCATAGTGCCAGAAGGATCTAATTGTCCAACCGTATATTTAGCAGCAAAATAGGTGGTAGCACCATCATAATAACCAGATTGCACCAAGACCTTTAAATACGGATTTTGAGCCATTGCTTGGCGTAACCGATCTCTAGTGTTATCATGTTGTCTGTCCCAAGGATGCACATCACCAAACATATTATATTTTACGTCTGTTTTGAAATCTAAATGTTCGCGCAAATAATAATTAATTGCTGGCGTAAAGGAATGTAACCAAGATGATAATTCCGCATTGTAGTCTGGTGAATTTCCAGCAGCCATTTTATCAATGCCTAAATAGCGAGAATCTAATCTTCCAATAGTATAACCACGATCACGTAATAATTCTTTCCAGAAAAAACTAGTCGGGATATTTAAATTATGATCTAAAATTGATGATTGACTTAAACCTGAATATAAGCTCATTTTTTCAGCTACGGCATTCCGTTCTGCTTCAGAAATAAATCCACCTTTTGCAATGGCTGGCATAAGTTTATCTATAGCATAGGCTTCAACTTCTGGTAATATTTCCGATAAATCCTTTTGTTGAAGGGCAGGAGCTAACGCTTTTTGATGCCAAGCCGCAGCTGTAAAGTATGGTAAATTTAAAGCGGAATAAATAGGTTGATCGGTAGAGTAAATTTTATAATCGGCAGGAGACACCAAAATAACACCATTTAAATACATCCATTGGTTGTTTTGTAACTCTTCAGCTAAACCCATAACTCTTGGTCCACCATAACTTTCACCTATTAAATATTTGGGCGATTCCCAACGATTATGTCGTGTTACAAACGTATTTATCCATTCAGCCAAATAACTAATGTCGGCATTAATTCCGAAAAAGTTTTTCCGGTTTGGTAGTTTACCATCTTTATCTTCTACCATTCGTGAATAGCCAGTATTTACGGGATTTACAAAAACAATATCAGCGACATCTAGAATAGAGTATGGGTTCGTTTTTACGCCATAAGGCTGAACAGGATAACCTTCATCATCAATTTTTAATATTTGTGGTCCTGTATAAGCAACATGCATCCAAACAGAAGCCGAGCCTGGCCCACCATTAAATGAAATTACCAAAGGTCGGTTTGCCTTGTCTTTCACATTACTGCGTTGATAGTAGGTGTAAAATAATGTGGCCATAGGTTCTCCATCCGAATTCCAAACAGGTTGTGTTCCTGTTGTTGCTGAATAATTCATACCAATACCATTAATAGTTGTACTGTGATTAGTAACAACCATGGTGTCTACCGGGATTTTTCTATTTTGAGAATGAATTTGGATAAACGATAAAACACTGAAAATAAAAAATAGTTTTTTCATAAAAAGGATTGTGAATTAATATAAAATTTAAAGATACTGAATTTAGTTAGAAGCTTTCAAAAACGCCAAGCCCAAAAAGGGCAAAATCATATTTTACAGGGTCATTAGCATCTAACTTTCGGAGACTGGTATCTAATTCTAATAATGCTTTACCATCATTTTGTTTTCTAGTTAATAAACCTAGTTTTCTAGCTACATTCCCAGAGTGAACATCCAACGGACAAGATAGTTGTTTGGTGTAAAGGGATTTCCAAATTCCGAAGTCGACACCTGTATTTTCAGGTCTTACCATCCAACGTAAAAACATATTAATGCGTTTGGCTGCTGAATTCTTTAAAGGATCTGAAATATGTTTTTGGGTTCTAGGCAAATGTTCAATTTCAAAAAACACCTTTTTAAAATGATGAATAGCAGATTGTAGACTTGAAGCCTCGGCATGTTTCTCAAAAACAGCTTCCAACCCGTTGTGATTGGTATAAACATGCTGTAAACCACTTATAAAAGTAATAAAATCTAAACCGTTAAAGGTTCTATGAACAAACGGTTCCAGTGCTTTTAAATCCGATTCCTTATGATTTATGATAAATTGATAGGGTTCTTGATCTAATAGCTGCATCATGCGTTGCGCATTATTAATAATACTTTTTCTATTTCCCCAAGCAATGGTTGCGGTTAAAAAGGCTGCAATTTCTATATCTTCTTTTTTAGAGAAGGTATGCGGGATTTTAATAGGATCCGTTTCAAGAAAATCACGTGTATTATATTGTGCAACTTTTTCATCTAAAAAGGTTTTCAGTTCTGTTTTATTGAGCTTTTTTGCCACGCTTGAAGTTTAAAATTTTTAATAAATAATGAAAGTCAAAATTACCATTATTAGTTTGTTTGATAAAATTAAAAGACTTCGAGTATCTCCATAAAACAAATAAAATGAAACGGTAATTGGTATTTCATAGATATTTTTTACAAAAAAGTTTGTCTTAACAAATATAAATTCAGTTTAACGATTATATAAAGTTTCTTTGCTTTAAGATAAGTACATTTGAATAATTAAAACAGTGGTGCTAAACACTTTAACGATAGTTTAGTTTAGTTTAGTTTAGTTTTTTTATTTTAAGTTTAATTTTAGGTTAGTTTAAAAAAAGGTCTTGATATACTTCAGGACCTTTTTTTATTGAATATGTGCTGCACGCCTTCTATTAATACGATGTTTTAAAGCTGGTATATTAAATATAATAATGGAAATAATAATTAGTCCATAACTAACACCTTGCATGACAGTAATTGTTTCTTTAAAATAAAAGACTGCTAGGAAAAAATTAATCAAAGGATTCAAATAAATAAATATACCAACCACGGAGGAATTTAAACCTCGCAGCGCGTAGATGTTTAAAAACATGGGTATAATGGTAAATCCTATTGCTATTAAAGCAATCATGCTATAAAAAAAGCTTGTTTTAGGCGTTTGATACTCGTAGGTTAGGAAAAATGGACTTAAAATAATGACTGCAAAAACAATTTGAACTGTAAGAATTAAAAACCGATCTAACTCCTGATTTCTTCGTTGCAAGACTAAATAAATAGCATAGGTTAATGCAATAATCATACTGTAAAGTAAATCCGTAAAGTTGCCCAACGATAGTAGAATACAGGCCGCAAAGCTCAATACTACTGAAAACCATTGAAGTTTGAAGAGTTTTTCCTTTAAAATAATAAAGGCCAAAACCATGGTTAGAATTGGACAAATTAAATAGGCTAAAGATGTGGCTTTCACGCTAACATTGTTCATAACATAAATAAAAATATACCAATTAAAGGCTAAAAAGAAACCACTAAGCATATTAATTACAAGAATCCTAATTCGTTCCTTTTTTTCCAATGATTTAAATAAACCTACATTCTTTTTTAAAACCTTTGGTCTAAAAAATAAGGTAACTATTAACATTATTGCAACAGAAACAATCGAGCGATAGCTCAAAATATCAAACGCAGAAAAGTTAGATAACGGTTTTAAAACTAGACTAAAGAACCCCCAAATGGTAAAGGCAAGAGTGGCAGCAATATAATACTTTGTTGTGTTCATTGGCAGAAATAATTAATCGGCAAAAGTAGTTTTAATTAGTCTAGAATAGTTGTTAATTAGTGTTATAATTTTCGCTTTATAACAGAAAAAAGCCTTGAAAGTTTCAAGGCTTTAAAAAATACTAATAAATTACTTTTTTATTTAGAGGTTAATGCTTTTGTAATTTTCTCCGTGTATTCCACCGCGTTTTTAGTTACATTTTGTGGGTCGTCTATTTTAGTCGTTACCACAGCAGCAAGTTGCTTACCATCTTCTTGAGTTAAATCATAAGCCACAGTTTCCACGATGTATGTTTTTACAACCTGGGTTGTAGAGCTCATAGGCACATAACTTCCATAAGTTGAGTAGGACATTCTGTTTCCGTAATAACCATAGAAACCACCATAATAGCCAGGGAAGTAGGATGGGTAATAACTAGCACCAGCGTAATACCCGCCATCTTGCGTTGTTTCTGTGCGCTCTTGGTAATCTTTTACAACAGTAACGATAACCGCATCATAACCCTCGTTTTCTAAAAATGCCTTGAAGTTTTTTTGTTGTGCTTCCGTTAGTTCTGTATCATGATTAAAGTTTGGCATTTCCTTAAAGCTTTCAGTAGCTTTCATACCTTTTGCTCGTAGTTGTTTTGCTATTTCTTGCTCAAAAGCTATACGTGCTTGTTTATTTTCTGTTCTTGAAATAACAAGAATGTTGTTATCCTTAATGTTTGCAGATGAATCTGATTTCCAAGCATCTAAAACTTTTATTCCAGAACAACTAGAGGTAATTACCATTAATAAGATGGCTGTTAATTTAAGCGTGTTTTCATTGTTTTTGATTTAATTAATTATCGGATATTAAAATGTATAGCCCAATGAAATACCATATCTGAACGAAAAAGCATTAAACTGCGACCTATTATTGACTTGAGAGAATCTAAAATCTCCATTTATAAAATCTAAAATACTGTAATCTTCTAAAGCTTGATTAAAATCTTCATAAAACTCTTCTGGTAAATCCTTTTTATTTATAAATTTAAAATTATAATTCCCAGCACCTGGACCTGCAATTATAAAATCGATATTTAAATGTTTGGTAATTGGTAGCTTATAACCAATCATTAATCCTACGGAACTAATATCAAGTTTCATATCGAATTCCAAATCGTAAATAAACCCATCTGTGCCTGTATAAGAGCCGTCTAATTCTGATTTATAATTAGAGTATTTATAATAGGCACCAATGTAGAAGCCGGTTAAAGCTGTTTTTGAAGTTTTAGGTAAATAATATCTGACTTCTGGTATAATTTGAAACCCTGTATAAAAAATATCACCAGTTTTCAATTTTGGTTTATCAATTCCAGAAAAGCCTATTAACCCTGATTTTCCTTTATAACCTGCTGCCAGTGATGCCGAAAAATTATCGAAAAAACTACGTTCATAAGATATTTGATATACACCATTAAGTAATTGTAATAGCTCAAGAGATACTTCATTTTTATGAGTTTTAAAGCTATTAGTATCCTTTAGTTCCTGTGAAAAAGCCTGATTATAAGCCATGAAAGCGGCCAAGATTACGATATGTTTGGTTAGGTTTTTCTTATTAATCAAAAGTATAATAAAAAAATAATAAATCAGTTAATTTAGAAACTTTGCTTGTAATTCTTTTGTAGGCAGCATACAGGCATCTTTTTTACCAAACCATTTATATCTGTTTTTAGCTATAAATTCATAAACCCAGTTCCTTAAAAAAGTTGGAATTATAAAAAAAAAGGCTAATAAATTACGTGGAAATCCAAGTTTCCAAGCTATTTTGAGTGCAGCAGTAGATTTGTAGGACAGTTTATTTTCTGAAGAATAAAGCAAAATAGAATCTATTTTGCTTGTGTCAATTTTAAATTTTTCAATTATTTGTTTACCAGTTTCACCTTGTAACGGCGCAAACATAAATACATTTTGTGTATCGTGTTTTATAACATAATTAATGGCATTATTGCATAAATTGCAAACACCATCAAAGAGAATTAATTGCTTATTATCTGGTAATCCGTCTATCATATTACAAAAATACGCAAGAATTAATTATGAGTGACCAAAAAAAACACTTATCCTAATTCCAACCCCTTATTTCTTAATGGCCTCTACCAGCTCCAATTGGTCCATGCTAACGTTGGTAGTAAACATACCATAATTTACAATAGCTTTATTTTTTTCAATACTATCAATGCTTCCAACGGCACGACCATCTTGCATGCGAACGCGATCCCCAATTTTTAAAATAGGCTTTGGAGCAGCGGGTTTGTTTTTTTCTTTTTCCTTGGCTACTTTTTTCTTTTTCCTAATAACAGCAACTGTTTTCTCGGCTTCTTGTTTAACTTTTTCAAATTTGGCCTTTTCAGCCTTTTGTTTTTTTACCGTTGTTTTTTTACGTTTAGAATTTTCAATTTGAACCAGTTTAAATAGTTCATTCATCAATTCGCGTTTTTGCTTATTATTGAAGTACTTCTCGGATAAATCATCAATTTTCTGACCCAAATATATGAGTCGCTGATTGCTATCATACAATTCTTGATAACTCTCTAATTTTTTCTGGATTTTTATATTTATTTCCTCTAGCTTTTCAGCTTCAGTTTGCTTCTTGCGCTCGTTTTCTTTTAAGGATTGTTCGGTTTTCTCTAATTTTGAGCGTTCCTTTTGCAGTTTGGCTATCGTTCTATCAAAACGAACTTTCCCGCGTTCAATTTTCTTTTTGGCACGATTTATTAAACTGTAAGGAATTCCGTTTTTTTGAGCCACTTCAAAAGTAAACGAACTTCCAGCCTGTCCCAATGCTAGTTTATAGATGGGTTCCAAAGTTTTCTCGTCGAACATCATATTAGCATTTTGCATATACGGTAATTCGTTGGCTAGAATTTTAAGATTGGAGTAGTGGGTAGTAATAATTCCAAATGCCTCACGATGATAAAATTCTTCTAAAAATGTTTCGGCTAGCGCACCTCCCAATTCTGGGTCTGATCCTGTTCCAAACTCATCAATAAGAAATAGGGTGTTTTTATTACATTTCTTCAAGAAGTAATTCATCTGCTTTAAGCGGTAACTGTAGGTGCTTAAATGGTTTTCAATAGACTGATTATCACCAATATCTGTAATAACCCTATCAAATAAAAATACATTACTACGTTCATGAACCGGAATTAAAAATCCAGACTGGAGCATAATTTGTAATAAACCAACAGTTTTCAACGTGATACTTTTTCCACCTGCATTGGGACCAGAAATAACAATAATCCGATTTTCTTGAGTTAATTTAATAGATTGGGAATATGTTTTTTCGTTTTTCTTTTTATTACTTAAATATAGTAAAGGATGAAAAGCGTCTCGTAAATATAGCTCGCGGTTATCACTAATTTCTGGCAAAATAGCATCCATGGATTTGGCATATTTGGCTTTGGCAGAAATAACATCAACTTGCGTTAAAAATTCTTGATACTGCTTTAATAGAGGTAAAAACGGTCTGATGAAATCGGTTAGGGATTTTAAAATACGAACAACCTCTTCATTTTCTTCATATTCCAAATTATTTAGCTCACGTGTGTATTGCAATGTGGTTTCGGGCTCTATATAAACAATGCTTCCTGTTTTACTGCCTCCCATTATGGAACCGCGCACTTTACGCCTGTACATAGCTTTAACTGCTAATACACGCTTATTATCTACTACAGATTCTCGTATATCATCCAGATATTCTAATTGATGATATGTGTGAAGTGCCGAAGAAAAACTCTGATTAATTTTCCCTTTAATTTTATTAATATCATGTCGTAACTCAAATAATAATGACGATGCATTGTCCTTTACATCACCAAAGCGATCGATAATTGTATCAATTTCTTCAATTAACACTTTGGTCACTTCAATTTCTGAGGCAAATTCATATAAATTGGTGTAATACTCTTGAAATTTCTTTAGAAAAAGAATACTATCATTAGCCGTAATAGAAATAGATACTATTTTTTTTAAGCTATGCGCTTCTAAATAGGTGTTTTCAATTTTTAAAAGCTTTAATTCCTTGGCAATGGTTTCAAAACCATGATTGGGAATCCGGTTATCATTTATTAAAGATGCTAAATATTCATTGGTTAATACCAAAGCTTTTATAGCAGACTCTTTATTGTTTAAAGGCGCTATTTGTAATGTAGCTTCATGACCTAAAGGAGTAATACACAACTCACTTACTTGTTGTAAAACTGTAGAAAATTCAAGATCTTGGAGTGTTTTTTCGTGAATATGTATCATAAATGGTCCTTATGGAAAGGCATAACTTTTTTTTAGGATAACAAAAATACGGATTATGTTTTAAAACTAATCTAAAGTTAAAAAGTATAAGTTCATTTTATATTTATGTAGCTTTGGCTTTTTAGAAATAAATTTATGAGAATATTAAAAGCCCTAATCCTACTTATTATAGTTGTGAACTTAACATCTTGTAAAAAAGACTATTTAAAATATACGGAAAAACCGGATTATATAGCAGAACCAAATGCTAATTTAAAGCCATACTTTGATGCGTATGATGCCTCTTTAAAACTGTGGGATATTCCGGTTGAAGAATTGTATATTCCGACTAGCTTTGGAACGGCCCATGTGGTTGTAAGCGGTCCTAGTAATGGCGAACCCTTGGTTTTATTGCATGGTATGAACGCAACTTCAACGAGTTGGTATCCAAATGCTAAAGCACTTTCAAAAGATTATAGACTTTTAGCAATCGATTTTATTTTGGAACCCGGAAAATCTCTTAAAACCGGAACTTTTGATGATGTTGAACAGATTGTAACTTGGTATAATGAAATTTTTGATAAGCTAAAGTTGAACGAGTTTACGCTTGTTGGTGCTTCAAGAGGTGGGTGGATTTCTATGAAAATAGCCTTATTTAACCAAGATCGGATCAAGAAAATGGTGTTATTAAGTCCTGCACAAACTTTTATCTGGATTAGACCAAGTGCTGATTTATTGAAAAATTTAATATCACTTTTTTCTTCGGAAGAGAAACAAATAGAACAGGGCTTAAAGTCTATGTCTAGTAATGTGGCTAATATTAATAAAACGTATTTAAAGCAATATTATAAATCGGAACGCAATGATTCTATAAATAAATTTGTTTTGGATATGCGCCCGTTTTCCAAACGAGATTTTCAGTCGTTGAAAATGCCTGTATTAGTTTTAATTGGTGATGATGATGTTATTAACAACTCCAAAACCGTTCAAATGGCTAAAACCTTAATCCCTAAAGGTGAAGGTGAAATAATTGGTAATGCAGGACACTTTTTAACCGTTGACCAGGCGGATGTTGTAAACACAAAAATTCTCGATTTTTTAAAAGCTGACAACAGGAAATAAAGTATTTCAAGATTATAAATACACTTGAAGTGTAATAATAATCATTGTAAAAATAGTTAGTATAAGTAGTAGCGGTAAAACAAATTTTAGCCACTTGTTATAACCCACCTTAACAATGGCTAGAGAGGCTAGAATTAACCCCGTTGGATTAATAAAAGCAAATAACCCCATGCCATATTGGTAGCAGTTAACAATAATTTCCCGACCAAACCCAACGGTATCAGCCAAAGGCGACATGATTGGCATGGTTAAAACAGCCATTCCAGAAGAACTAGGAATAAAAAAGGATAGTCCACTATAAATAAATAACATTGCGTTTGCAAAAACGCCTTTATTCATACCTTCGGTTGCCGTACTTGCATGATAGAGCATGGTATCGCTAATTAATCCATCATTCATTAACACGGAAACGCCACGAGCAATCCCAATAATTAAAGCCACACCTAGTAAATCTGACGCGCCTTTAACAAAGGTTTCCACAAAAATTGTTTCTTTAATTTTTCCAATAAATCCAATTAAAATAGCTCCAACAAAAAATACCGTTGTCATTTCCACGAACCACCATTCTAATTGAGAAACACCGTAAATCATTACAACAAAACAAAGTGTAAATACAATGAGGGTTAAGCGTAGTCTAGTGGTTAATTTTACAATGTTTTCGCTTTTAGTTCCAAAATGTGCTTCAATTTCTTCTTTTTGACTATAAATTATGGATTTAGTAGGATCCTTTTTCACTTTATTGGCATATTTTAAAATATATACAATACAAATTATAACACCTATTATTAATGTGATAACACGACCTGTTAATCCAGTTGTCCAATTAATTCCGGCAGCATCCGAAGCTATAATTGTACTAAATGGGTTAACAGTAGAAAACATAGTTCCAATGGATGAACCCAAATAAATAGTGGCTAATGGCACCATGGCATCATATTTTGCAGCTAAAAACATGGGAATTAAAATAGGGTAGAAGGCTATGGTTTCCTCGGCTAAACCAAAAGTGGTTCCTCCTAAAGCAATAAGTGTAGTAACCAATATAATTAATATATACTCATGGCCTTTAAGCGCTATGGCTAGCCAGGATATTCCAGCATCGAAAGCACCAGTATAGTTCATAATACCAATTAATCCACCTATTATTAATACAAGAAAAATAATATCAGAAGCTTCAATGATTCCTTTGATTGGTGATTGAAAAAATTCCACCATACTTTGGGGTTTGGCCTCTACAACTTGATATGTGTTTGGAATAGAAATTGGTTTCCAAATATCACCTTCTGTAAACTTCTCTAAAGGGATATTTATATTTAAAGTTTTTAATGTTTCTTGAGTTGCTGGTAATGTTTCTGTTGTTTCTAAATGTGTTTTAGTAAAACTATTACCTGCTTTATTATAGGTCAGCGTATCATATTTTCCCGCAGGAATAATCCATGTTAGCAAGGCAACGAGTCCAGCAATAATAAGTAAAATTGTTTGTGCTGTTGGAAATTTTAAATTTTTCAAGACATATTGTTTTATGGTGCTAAAGATAATATTAATTTAGTGGTGACATAAAAAATGTTCTAAAAATGGAAGTGAAAATTCATGATAGTTGGAAACCGCTTTTAAAGGCGGAATTTGAAAAAGATTATTTTAAGGCATTAATGGCTTTTGTGACATCCGAATATCAAAAAAACACCTGCTATCCGCCAGTATCTGAAATTTTTCAGGCGTTTAGTACTTGTCCATTTGAAGAAACTAAAGTTGTTATAATTGGTCAAGACCCTTATCACGGCGAAGGGCAAGCAAATGGTTTATGTTTTAGTGTCAATGAAAACACGGCACATCCTCCATCGTTAAGAAATATGTTCAAAGAATTGGAATCCGATATTAATAAACCGTATCCAGAAAGCGGCAATTTATTACATTGGGCAAAACAAGGTGTCTTGTTATTAAATGCTACATTATCCGTTAGAGCTCATGAAGCTGGTAGTCATCAAAAGATGGGTTGGGAAACCTTTACAGATAGGGTAATTAAAACTATTAGTGATAATCAGAAAGATGTTGTGTTTTTACTTTGGGGCGGGTTTGCAAAAAAGAAATCAAAATTAATTGACACCAATAAGCATACTATTCTAACTAGCGGTCATCCTTCTCCATTAAGCGCAAATAGAGGTTTTTGGTTTGGAAATAAACATTTTAGTAAAACGAATGCTATTTTAGAAGGCAAAGGCTATTCACCAATAAGCTGGTAATTAATTAACGGTAAAATAATAGCGACCCGCTGTGTCCGAAGCCATAATTTTTGAGCTTATAGAAATATGATCATTATTATAGGAATTAGTTGAAATATGGACTAATTCTTCACCCTCATTATAATAATTATGCGAACCAGACAGGTAATACTTACCAGGTTCCAAAAGCTTAATCCCAAATTTATTCCTAAAAATAGTGTTGTTCAGATTGCAACGAACAAATAAACTTTGATAATCTACTGTTGTTATACCTTCAAGTACATTTAATGAGTTTTCGTTTAATTCAATTAAAGCATACGTGCCATAGGCCGTTTCTTTATATAAATTTAAATTGTAAAAATAGAAATTCTCTTGTGAATTTAGAAGAATATAATCGGTTAGTAAAACCGTATTATTATTTACTGAAACTTGCTCATTATTAAGCATTGTTGAAATATAAATGGTATCATTAACCTGAAAATCAATGGTATTGTTTTCTATTTGAATAACTGTATCATTTCTAACATTTGTGTTGGAATACAGATAATCGTCCTCACCAGGACAACAAATAGAGGCACATAGAGAAATTCCCGTGAGAATTATAATCGATGCAATTTTCATAATGTCATTTATGAGTAGATGCAAATGTCAGGGAAAGGTTGCGTAAAAAAGAAAAATAATAATTAACTCCCTGTAGGTGCTAGTTGGGTTGATTCAGTAGAAACAACTCGGTTTTTAGTAACAACAAATGTTGGTCGGTTTTCAATTTTTTGGTTAACACGTTTCGTGGTTTTGTTACAGCTAAAAATTAATAATAAAAAATTAACTGCAACCAAAAAAGAGAGTAAAAAAGTAATCGTTAATAGCATAAGCGATGAATTTAATTGATCTCAAGGGGTCAAATATAATGCATTTAACTTAAGAATTATAATAATTTTAACATTTATCGATGTAAGGTTACTTTTTAAAGACGTGATTACTAGGCGCTTTAGTCTTGTTTTATTGCGAATATGTTAAAAATTGGAAAAAATTAAACACAAATGTAAAGTTAAATTAACAAAATTTACATGAGATTCTTAAATCCATAAAAAGTTACAATTGTTATAATTGCAAATTATTGTGCTTAAAAAACCGAATTGTAATAAACGTTTAGTTTTTAGTGTAATTTATGAACTAACCTATCAAAAGGAACCGTTTTCGAAATAATATCCAAGGCTAATAACTGCTCTTGGATTTTGTTGATAGTAGCTTCATCTATGGCACTTTGCGACCATTCCGTTAATGATAGCCACTCCTTAACATCTTCTAATTTCTGATCATATCGTGATGCAATGACTTGATCAATATTCGGAAGTGTTTTGAAGTTTTTTGTACACTTATTTATAATATTTAAAATGGTTTGTAATTCCGTGGAATGATTTTCAATAAAATGATCACTAACGGCAATTACAAAACAAGGCCAAGGCGTAGGGCAATTACCTAATCGTCTAAAAACGCCTTTGTCTACTATGGGTTTAGTCATAAATTTTTCCCACATAAAATAATCTGCCGAATTATTTGAAAGTGCTTCAACAGCACCTTCTAAATTTTTTACGACTTCAAAGTGTAAGTCTTTAGTAGTATCCCAATTATTATTTTGAGCATTGATATAAGCCATTAAATGCGATCCAGAACCATACCGACTAATAGCAGCTTTAGTTCCTTTTATATCATTAAGTGACTGGTGTGGTGAATTTGCTCCGACATGAATTCCCCATATTAATGGGGTTTCTACAAAGGTTTGAACAATTTTAGAAGGATTTCCCTCTATAATATCTTTAATAATTCCTTCCGTTAGAATAACAGCAATATCAATATCCCCTTTGCGTAAGGCTTTACTCATTGCACCAGTCCCACCAGGATAATCATGCCAACGTAAATTGATGTTCTCTTGTTTATAATCGCCATTTTTCAATGTTAAATACCAAGCCAAATTGAAATGTTCTGGAACACCACCTATTTTTACCGTTTTCATAATGTTATCATTTTATCCAAGGTGTAAATAATCAAATTCTCAACTACTTTTTTCGGGTCTTTACTGAACGTTCCATTCGCCCGATTTGCAATTATGGCATTTAGTGATAGCGCCTGATGGCCTAATAATTTTGACAATCCGTATATGGCAGATGTTTCCATTTCTAAATTTGAAATCCGATTGTTTTCAAAATCAAATGAATCCATTTTAGAATTTAAATCGGCATCCTGAACAGGTAATCGCAACACGCGACCTTGTGGTCCATAGAAACCAACAGCTGTTGCTGTAATACCTGTGAACGTTTTTTCTGAAGAAAAATGGTTTTGTAATTTGGCACTATTGGCAATAAAAAGAGGTCTGGATTTATTACTATGCCAATTTGTATGATTAATAAACGCCGTTTCAATTTCAGGATTCGTAAACTCATCTATTTGATAAAAATGAAGTAAACCAGTTAAATCTAACCCATGGGAGCCAATAACGAAACTATCAACTGGTATGTCATGTTGTAAAGAGCCGGATGTTCCAACCCTAACAATGTTTAACGATGTTAAGTCCTTTTTTGGCTGACGTGTTTGTAAATCAATATTTACCAAGGCATCCAGTTCATTCATAACAATATCAATATTATCTGGACCTATTCCGGTAGATAAAACGGTTAATCGTTTTCCTCTATAAATACCAGTTTGCGTTTTAAATTCACGTTTCTGAGTGGTAAATTCAATAGAATCAAAATGTTTAGTAATTTTCTCTACACGATCCTGATCACCAACAAAAATTATGGTGTTTGAAATATTCTCTGGTTTTAAATTTAGATGATAAACACTTCCATCTGGATTTAATATCAGTTCAGATTCTTTTATTGGCATGTTTTATTTTTTTATAAGTTCGTTATGTTTGGTGCTGTAATAAAAATCTAATCGGTTAACACCACCAAATACCGTATTGTTGTTAATTTCTGGAGCAAAGTTTCGTAAACCAATAAGGGCTTCATGACCTTTTCGGTTTAATGTGATACTGTTTTCTGTTTCCTCAAAAAACAGGGACAATGTTTTAATTAATTCATGAATTTGAATATCACTATAGCCATAATATCCTTGAAAATTTAAGGCATAACCAACTAAATGACCTCTAGATTTAACATCTTTATCACGAACGATAGTTAAAATGTTTTTCTCTAGTACGCCCAAACCACTTTTTAAATTTGGGAAGCGTTTTAAATGGGCTTTAAGGCAACTATTCAAATAAAGAAATGACGATTTTTTAACAATATATGGTTTTAGCAAATTATGATCTTTGCCACAGTATATATGCCAAACGGATCTTGCTATTTCAATATCTGAATCTTGTAGCAACACTTTTTTATCATAATGATCTAAAAGCTGGTTTGCCGTTAATTCTGATAATCCTTTTAAGTTTTTTTCACCTTCTATACGTCCGCTACAGACTAAATAGAGGGGTAAATTTACTTTCCTTTCTTGAAGTAATTTTATAACACCCAATAAATTAATATGGCAAAACAAATCATATTCAAACCAAAGAACTATTTCCGAAAACATGTCTGCTTGGTCTAAAACCGCTAATTCATTTTTTATTTCTTCTTCGTTAATCTCAATACCATACACATTTTTTAGAAACGCTTTTCGGGTATCTATAAAACGTTGTGAATCAATTTGAACAGGTGTAGGACCATCACACAACATTTCTTGCCACGTTAAAAAAGTGCCTTTAACATCCAAATCTTGTAAATAGTTTGTTAAATGCGTGCCATTAGTTATATGAAGGGAACCTCTTTTCATCAGCCTCCAACACGTTTAACTTGAAACCCTTTCTCTTTTAAAATGGTCATTATTTTATCGCGATAATCGCCTTGAATAATAATTTTATCATCTTTAAAACTGCCTCCAACACTTAAGGTTGTTTTTAGTTCTTTTGCCAAGGCCTTAAAATCTTCGGTAGCACCAGTATAACCATCAAGAATGGTTATTGGCTTACCTTTACGTTTTTCATATTTGCATAAAATGGGATCATCTTGAATCCACAAACCTTTGCTTGTATCTGCTGTAGCTTCAGATTCTTCTTCAATATGTTCTGGAAAAAGATTCTTTAATTGATCTTGTAAATCCATATTTACTTTTTAATTAACCCTAATTCAATAAGACGCTCATTTAAAAATTCGCCCGCCGTAATGTCATCAAATTGTTTTGGGTTATCCTCGTCAATACAACTTTCTAAAACGTCCAATTTCATATCGCTTATAGGATGCATGAAAAACGGAATGGAGTAGCGTGAAGTTCCCCAAAGTTCTCTTGGTGGATTGATAACGCGATGGATGGTGGATTTTAATTTATTATTGGTATGTCTTGATAACATATCACCCACATTTATCATTAATTCATCAGGTTCTGCAATGGCATCTAACCATTTACCTTTATGGTTTTGAACTTGTAAACCACGACCTTGAGCACCCATTAATAGTGTAATTAAATTTATATCACCGTGGGCAGCAGCACGAACTGCGTTTTTAGGTTCATCTACAATTGGTGGATAGTGGATTGGACGTAAAATACTATTTCCATTATGTATGTAATCATCAAAATAGGTTTCTTCTAATTTTAAATGCAATGCTAAAGCACGCAACACATATTTAGCTGTTTTTTCCAACATGCGGTACGTTTCTTTTCCAGCTTTATTAAACTCCGGTAGTTCTTTAACTTCTACATTTTTAGGGTATTCTGCTTCTAATTTTGGATTGTTTTCTACAAATTGTCCAAAGTGCCAGAACTCTTTTAAATCGCCTTCTTTCTTACCTTTAGCGCTTTCTTTTCCGAATGAAATATAACCACGCTGGCCACCAATGCCTTCAATTTCATATTTTTGCTTGGTTTCTAAAGGGAGTTCAAAGAAGTTTTTTACTTCTCCATATAAATTATCGACTAGTTTATCATCTAAAAAGTGCCCTTTTAAAGCAACAAAACCAATTTCTTCGTAGGCCTTTCCTATAGCATCTACAAATTGTTGTTTGCGTTTTGGGTCTTCGGATAAAAAATCTTTTAAATTAACACTTGGTATCGTATTCATAAGGATATAGTTTTTAATGCGTATGTATTACAAATGTACGAAAACATTATAAAGTTTGGAATACTATTTATTGTTAGATTGTTATTTGTAATAATCAATTTATAGTATATTTGACAAACGAATTTTATGATCAATACAGCCTCATCTATGAGTAATATAACCTATAATAAAACTGGTCTTGATAGTAGTGAGTTATTAGAACTCTATAAGCGTATGCTAAAACCACGTTTAATAGAAGAAAAAATGTTAATTCTATTACGCCAAGGCAGGGTTTCTAAATGGTTTTCAGGAATAGGCCAAGAAGCTATTTCTGTAGGTGTCACTATGGCTTTGCATTCTGATGAATACATATTGCCTATGCACAGAAATTTAGGTGTTTTCACCACGCGTGATATTCCTTTATATCGCTTATTTAGCCAATGGCAAGGAAAAGCCAATGGTTTTACCAAAGGTCGTGATCGTTCCTTTCATTTTGGAACACAGGAATTTAAAATTGTTGGTATGATTTCGCATTTAGGGCCGCAATTAGGTGTTGCCGATGGGATTGCATTAGCAAGTAAATTAAAAAACACGAAGGAAGTTACAGCTGTTTTTACAGGTGAAGGAGGAACTAGTGAAGGTGATTTTCACGAAGCATTAAACGTGGCTTCAGTCTGGCAATTGCCGGTTTTATTTTGTGTAGAAAATAATGGATACGGTTTATCTACACCAACTAGCGAACAATATAATTGTGAAAATATTGCGGATCGTGGCATTGGTTATGGCATGGAGTCACACATAATAGACGGAAATAATATTATAGAAGTTTATACCAAGATGCGCGATTTAGCGGAAAGTGTTCGTCAAAATCCTCGTCCAATTTTAATTGAATTTAAAACCTTTAGAATGCGTGGCCATGAAGAGGCGAGTGGCACCAAATATGTGCCACAAGATTTAATGGATATGTGGGCGAAGAAAGATCCGTTAGAAAATTTTCAGACATTTTTGAAAGATGAAAATATTCTCACAGAAGCAAATGACGTGGAAATGAAAGAGGCTATTGTGTCTGAAATCAATGAACATTTACAAATGGCTTTTGATGAAGAGGCAATAATTCCAAATGAAAGCACGGAATTACATGACGTTTATAAATATTTTGATTATCAGGAAATTAAACCAAATTCAAACACAGAAGAAATACGCTTAATTGATGCTATTTCTGAAGGTTTAAAACAGTCCATGGAGCGTCATGACAACCTCATTATTATGGGTCAAGATGTGGCAGAATATGGTGGCGTTTTTAAAATAACCGATGGGTTTGTAGACGCGTTTGGAAAAGAACGTGTTCGAAATACACCTATTTGCGAATCTGCTATTGTGGAAGCTGCCATGGGACTTTCTATATATGGAATGAAAGCCGTTATGGAAATGCAGTTTGCTGATTTTGCAACTTCTGGTTTTAACCCGATTGTAAATTATTTGGCTAAATCCCATTATCGCTGGAATCAAAACGCCGATGTAGTTGTGAGAATGCCATGTGGTGCTGGTGTTGCGGCAGGACCTTTTCACTCGCAAACCAATGAAGCTTGGTTTACCAAGACACCTGGATTAAAAGTGGTGTATCCGGCTTTTCCGCATGATGCCAAAGGATTATTAGCAACTGCTATAAACGATCCAAACCCAGTTCTTTTCTTTGAACACAAAGCTTTATACAGAAGTATTCGTCAGGATGTGCCTACAGATTATTTCACCATTCCTTTTGGAAAAGCAGCACGTTTACGGGAAGGTGCTGATGTTACCATCATTTCCTATGGCGCAGCTGTGCATTGGGCTTTAGAAACTTTAAACAACAATCCAGACATTCAAGCCGACTTAATTGACTTACGAAGCTTACAACCCATGGACACCGAAGCTATTTTTGAATCGGTTAGAAAAACAGGTCGTGCCATTATATTACAAGAAGATTCGTTGTTTGGTGGTATTGCTTCAGATATTTCATCCCTAATTATGGAAACATGTTTTGAATACCTAGATGCGCCTGTTAAGCGTGTGGCTAGCATGGAAACACCAATTCCATTTATAAATCAATTGGAAGTACAGTATTTAGGAAAAGGAAAATTTGAAACCGCCTTGAAAGAACTGTTGGCTTACTAAAAGTGTAAATAAACTTTATATAAAGAAAAACAGCATTGAAATTTCATAATTCAATGCTGTTTTTTATTATTTAATGACTCCCTTTTTTTTACGGGTTACTCTGTGCTTGCATATTTTTAGCAACAGCTTGGACATCGTCTAAAACGCGTAAAAGATTCTCACTCCAAAGCTTGCTAATTTCAGCTTCGGTATAGCCACGTTTTACCAACTCTAATGTTACATTGAACGTTTCTGATGCATCGCGCCAGCCTTCAATTCCGCCACCACCATCAAAATCGCTACTGATTCCTACATGGTTTATGCCTATTTTATCAACCATATAATCTATGTGGTCTACAAAATCAGCAACATTTACAGCAGGAGGAAAGCCTTCAATAGTTTTAGCCTTTTCATTTGCTAGACGTACAACTTCGCCATAATATTCAAAAAATTTACCTTGGTCTTCATTGCTTAAAGCCATAACCTCGTCACGTGATGTGTACCATTTGACACCTAACGAATCGGCTGCTTCTTTTTGAATGCTTTTTAAAGCCTCATCACGAGCCGCTACTTTTTCAGCGTTAACATAAGCATCAAGCGCTACGGCATGAACTACACCGTTATTATCTTTCATCCATTGTAATTGTTCGTCATCTAAATTTCGACTATGATCACATAGTGCTCTTGCCGATGAATGCGAGGCTATTATTGGTGCTTGAGTCAATTCAATCATTTGACGCATCGCTTCTTTTGAAGGATGAGAGACATCAATCATCATTCCTAAACGATTCATTTCAACAATCACTTCTTTTCCTAATGGACTTAAACCGTTATGAAGCCATACATCATCTTTTTCACCCGTATTACTATCGCTTAATTGACTATGACCATTATGAGCAAGCGACATATAACGACCACCTAAATCATAAAATTTTTCCACGTTTTTGATGTCTGTTCCAACAGGATAACCGTTTTCAATACCAATCATAGCTATCTTCTTTCCAGAAGCGTCAATACGTCTAACATCATCCGATGTTAGTGCCAATTCAATTTGATCTGGGGCAATATCTGTTACTAGTTTATGAATAACATCAAATTTACCCATAGCGGTTTTGTATGCCTTGGCATACCCTTCTGCAGATAAAGTGTCTTGACCCGTATAAACAATAAACCAAGCAACATCCAATCCGCCTGCTTTCATTTTAGGAAGTGTAACTTGCGACTTTAAATCTTGAGTATAATTTATGGAGTCAGTAAAGTTATTCACATTAAAATCATCGTGTGTATCTAAGGTAATAACCCGTTTATGAATGTCTTTAGCACGTTCCATCATTTCGGGCGTTACAATTACGTCTTCATTAACCTCTGCAATAATTTGTTCTTGTTTTGGCTCATCTTTACAACTCATAACAAGTAAAAAGGATAGGCATAATAGTAGAATAGATTTCATTTGTAGTTTGTTTTAGTATCTATTGGTCAAGTTACAAAAAAGTTAGACGTGTTCAATAATCTTCAAAAAATTGTATCTTTAATCAACCAATTTCTATGAATACAAAAACGATAATCGGAATTTTACTCCTGTTGGTTTTTAATTGTAAAACGGATAAACCTTCAGAATACACATGGAAGAGTCTCCGGGTTACGGCAACGGCCTATAATTCTGTTTCTTATCAAACTAATTCTAATCCGCATATTACAGCGTTTGGTGATAGTTTAAAACCAGGTCTTAAATATATTGCTGTTTCCCGAGATTTACTTAAACTAGGATTAAAGCATAATACACCTGTTTCCATTCAAGGTTTGGAAGGTATATATTTAGTGAAGGACAAAATGCACGCACGAAAACGCAATCAAATAGATATTTATATGGGGTTAAATATTGAAGCGGCTAAAAATTGGGGACGAAAAAAAGTTGATATTGTTTATGGAATTAAGAAAGAACCAGAGTTAAAACAACTCCCTAATAAATAATCTTAATTTGTTTCTACTTCCGAAATTATAAGCGGATAAGCCTTTCTAACTTCTTCTATTTCGGTTGAGGATAAATCTGATAAAGATTTTCTAAAATTATTTTGGGAATAGACTTCACGCAAATCAGTGATAGCTTTTGAAATACTATTTTGAACCTGAATAAACAATTCATAAGATGTTTGCCTATTGTGTTCCAACGAAATAATAGCTTTTTGGGGATTATCGGAAGCGGTTAAAAGTTGCTCACCTGAACAGTAACTACAAGAGTTATCCCCATTATTATTTACAAAATTTGAAACTTGTTGACTAATAGCATTCAAAGGGACTAATTTATTATTCATTAATATGTCATTCGAATTATTTAAAACAATACGCAATACGTTGTTATCAGCCGTTAGCGTTGCACAATCATTGGTAGGGCAGAAGGCAGGTAAATTTCTATTAATGCCAGCATCGGTTGAAATCGTGGTTGTTACTAAGAAGAAGATAAGTAATAAAAAAGCAATATCTGCCATGGAACCTGCATTTACGTTTTCGGAGTTTCTGTGATGTCTCATAGTGCTAACAAGTTAAGAATTAGATTTTTACAAACACAAAAACAATACCACGAAAATAATTACAAAAAAAAACAGCAACTTGTGCTGGTTTTTTTTCAACTTTAACTAATTCAAACTAATGTTTATAACGTTTAATTCCGGTCCATAATGTGCCATGCTGAATGCATTTTTTCCGTATGGTAATTCTTTTTTGAGCAAACGTTATTAAGGCGTTGGAATCTCGGGAAATCTTTATTAATGCGTGCATGATATGGTGGTTTTTGCTTCTCTGCCTGTAGGCAGCATTGATTGTTGGTTAATTCTTTAAATGATAGTACTATCTATAACGTCTTTTACTATTCCAAGTAAAACCTTTTGTACTGCTCGTTCTTTTTGATAATTGATTACTGTCTAAAGTTCTCATAATATATTTGATTTTTAATTGATTGATGAATTGTTTACCTAATTACTATCTAAAGCGTCTCTTACTGTTCCAGGTAAAGCCATTTGTAGTGTTCGTTCTTTTCGATAATTGCCATGCCTGCTGGTAGGCGGGATTGCTGTCTAAAGTTCTCATGATATTAATATTTATTGGATTTGTATACTTAATAGACGACACATAAAATATTTTGTTACAGTACTATGCATTACAAAGTAGTTATTTAACATATTTTAACATTTTATAATAGGATAAAAAGTCATTTGAATAATCTGAAAACAGCTACCATTATTAATGTTATCCTAAATTGTACCTTATGATTTATATATTTCTCATATTTGCTATATATTTATCGTGTTTAAAACATTTAGGTATAGTTTTTGAATTGTAAGCTCTAATAAATTTTCATGAACCTATAAAATGAATATAGTCCGTTACATCATGCTTGTTGGAATTATACTGTTGATTTGTTCGCCTATACATGCGCAAATTGATAGCAATCCAAATACTTCGACTTCCATACCTGCCATAAAAACTGATTCAGGTACTAGTGGTATTAGTATTTCTCCTATAGAAAATAACGGCTTTTCAAATCCTAATCCTGGAAAGGTGAATGGGTTAACGGTTCCTAATAATTCGACTTTAAATATGGATAAGAAACCATTTTCTATGTTTGGTGAAAAGTTTGGTAATCCAGGAGAGCTTTATGAAGAGCGCTTTAAAAAGCAAGAAAAAAATTTCGATAATATTTTTGAAACAGATGAAATAGGTTCTAAAACAGATCAATATTTAGGTGACTATAAGACAAAGTCTTCAAAAGTTCGCGTGCTTTATCGTGATCATGGCTCTATTGATGGTGATGATATTCGGGTTTTTGTTGATAAAGATATCATGATGCCTTATGCACTTTTAACTTCAGATTATAGAGGTTTTGTTTTGCAGCTAAAAACAGGCTTTAACGTCATTGATTTTTTAGCTTTAACAGGAGGGGCAGTTGGCGCAAACACCGCTCAAGTGGTTATCATGGATGAAAATGATGAGATTATTGCTTCTTCTGGCTGGTGGTTGGCAAAAGGAGTAAAAGCAACCCTTATTATCGTTAAAGAATAATTTTATTGAATAGTTTCTAACCATTCAACGCTTCCCATTTTTAAATCTCCTAACATTATTGTTCCAATGCGAACGCGAACCAATCGTAAGGTTGGAAAACCAACAGCAGATGTCATTTTTCGGACTTGTCTAAACTTTCCTTCCGTAATAGTAATAGAAATCCAGGTGGTTGGACCATGGCGTGCATCGCGTATTTTCTTTCCGCGTTCAGGAAAGTCGGGAGTTGCTTCCAAAACAAATGCTTTTCCTGGTTTGGTAATATATGGTTTGCTATTCACTGTAATAGGAACGCCAGCTTCTAAAATATGCATGGCTTCAGGCGTTATGATGCCATCCACTTGTACATAATATTCTTTTTCTATTTTACTACTAGTAATAAATGTACTAGTTTGGCCTTCAGTAGTAAGTAATAACAAGCCTTCGGAATTTTCATCTAATCGACCAATTGCCATTGTGCCTTCAGGAAAATTATATAATTCACCCAATAAGCGTTTGTTACGTTTTTGTTTCCCATTAATAACAAACTGACTAATAAAACCATAAGGTTTAAAGAGTTTGAAATGTTGATTTGGCGAATTTGACATGTGCATATAAAATAGGAAAAAGCTATGAGGTTGCAAAAATAAGTTTTAAACCATAGTTGTTGAAAAAGATTCTGTAATTATTTCTAAAAAATTCTTGAATAACCTTGAAAAGAACGTATTTTTGCGCATTGGAAAAATTTATGAGCACGAGTATTTCATTATCAGAATTAGCAGACAGAAAAGAAGGTAAAAACCTATATAGTTATCAAAAAGGGGCTATCAACAAGATTTTTAAAAGTTTTGAAGAAGCACCTGAAGACTACCATTTACTATATCAACTACCAACGGGAGGTGGTAAAACCGTCATTTTCTCGGAAATAGTAAGACAGTATTTAAAACATCACAAAAAGAAGGTATTGGTAATGACTCACCGGATTGAGTTGTGCCGTCAAACCTCTGGTATGCTTACCGAGTTTGGTGTGGAGAATAAAGTAGTAAACAGTAAAGCCAACCTGGACGACCAAGCGCAATACAGTTGTTTTGTTGCTATGGTTGAAACATTAAATAACCGTTTAAACGAAGATAAACTGGATATTTCAGATATTGGTTTGGTTATTATTGATGAAGCTCACTATAACTCGTTTACAAAACTATTTAAGTTTTTTGAAAAATCCTTTATTTTGGGCGTTACTGCTACACCTTTAAGTTCCAACATTAAATTACCAATGAAGGACAATTACGATGAATTAATTGTAGGTGAGAGCATTGAATCCCTTATTGAAAATGAATTTTTAGCAAAAGCGGAAGTCTACAGTTATAATGTAGGATTAACATCTTTAGTTGTTGGTGCTAATGGTGACTATACGGTAAAATCTTCTGAAGATTTATACACCAATAATGATATGCTTTCCAAGTTACTTCAAGCTTATGAAGAGCGTGCAAAGGGAAAGAAAACCTTAATTTTTAATAATGGTATTAATACATCCTTGCATGTATATGACACCTTTAGAATAGCGGGATATCCCGTAGCACACTTGGATAATACAAACACAAAAAAAGAACGCAAAAAAATATTAAAATGGTTTAAGGAAACACCGGATGCAATTTTAACATCAGTTAGTATCTTAACCACAGGGTTTGATGAGCCAACCGTTGATGCCATTATTTTAAATCGTGCCACAAAATCCCTTACCTTATATTACCAGATGATTGGTAGAGGTTCGCGAATATTAAAAAATAAGAGCAAGTTTACGGTATTAGATTTAGGCAACAATTTACATCGTTTTGGTCCTTGGGGAGCAGATTTAGATTGGCATCGTATTTTTAGATCGCCAAATTTCTATTTAGATGGTATTTTAGCGGATGAAGAAATTGAGGAAAATTTCAGATATGAAATGCCGGATGATTTGCGTGAAGCATTTGCCAAGTCAGAAGACGTTTATTTCGATATAAAAAAAACATATATAGCAGCGGTAAGAGCTGGTGAATCCTCCAAAGTAGTTCTTGAACGCTCCATAGAACATCATGCAAAAATTTGTGTGGAAAACAGTGAGGATTTATGGGATGCATTAGATTTAGCAAAACAGCTAGGTGATGATATTGATTATCGCATTCACCGCTACACGAAGTGTATTAGCAAGAGTACCTTTAATTTTGTGGAATGGCTAAAGGATGATTATCGTAAAAAATTACGGGCTTATTTGCGTAGTAATTTTGATGAAGTATATCTAAAAGTTCATGGAAAACCGCCTGAAGATTAGCGTGTTTACCACCATACAATAAAACTTTTTATAATAGAATCATCAGCCTGTTTTATCCAACAACAGGCTGAATTTTTTTCAATATAAATTCTATTCAGGTCTTCCTGCGAAGCCTCATAATCTATCCAATTTACAGCGTGGTGCGGCTGAATTAACCAATCCGGTTTACTCGGAAAATAGAAACTACAGGTTTCAAATGTCGCTACGTGTTCTTTTCTTAAGTAAATGCCCACAATACAATCTGGATTTAATTCCTTTAGCATAATTTCTTTTTTATAGGGCAAAAATAATAGTGCTTTAAAACAAACTTTTTGCTGAATCTTACTCACATCTAATTTTAAATTTGCCAGTAATGTTTTCGTTTGCGGCTTATAGAGTAGTGGAAGCTGCTTGTTTTTTAGCTTGGTAAGTTTTTCAACGAGACTATCTTTTCTGTTAGGTCCAATAAAATGATCTGTTTCTGTAATTCCTACAGAATCATCATACACATAAAATTTATAGACAATTTCTAAATGAATTGGTTCGTTATTTAAAGTAATTATAGCATCTAGTTCGCCAATAGTTTGCTTTAGTTCTTGTATTTGAATATTTTCAACTAATATAGAAACGGCGTCATTTTGTTCCAGTTCATTAAAAACAAACTGTTCCACACGTTTTCCTAAACGTAAATTCTTGGGTAAGGTTTTAATATAAGAATCTATTGAATTGTTGGGTAAGGTTAATTGTGAAATTCCCATAATAGCCGATTCCAGCCACAAAGCGGGTGTCTGTTTATAGCCTTGATATTGCTGTTCTATTGAGTCTAATTCTGAATGCATAGTAATACAAATAAACAAAATAAAAAAGACTGCCAAAGTAGGCAGCCTTTAATATGGACTAATAAAAAAATATTAGCTAATTATTCGTCGTTTGATGCCATTAAGGCAAAAAACTTATTGATATTTGGTAAAATAATGATACGTGTACGTCTGTTTTTAGAACGACCATCTGCCGAATCATTTTCGGCAACAGGTAAGTAAAAACTTCTACCAGAAGCAATTAGTTTTTCAGGAGCAACATTATAATCCTTTTGTAATTTTCGTACAACTGATGTTGCACGTAATACACTCAAGTCCCAATTGTCTTTAACAGCCCCTGTATTAATACTTCTAGCATCTGTGTGTCCTTCAACCATAACCTCAATACTTGGTTCTGAATTGATAACATCGGCTAATTTTTGTAAAATATTATTGGCCTTATTGCTCACTTTATAACTAGCGGTATTGAATAATAATTTATCCGAAATGGAAATCATAACTACCGTCTCATCTATATTAATGGCAATATCATCATCTTCATTTAAGCTGCTTGTGTCCATGGATTTACGCAAATTGTAACCAACAGCTAAATTCATGGAGTCTTTTAATGTTTCCGCATTTTGTAATGCCACAGGATCCACATGTTTCAAGGTCTCATTCATTTGCTTACGTGTATCATTAGAGATAATCATATCATCTCCAACGGAAACAAATTTGGCATCATTTTCTTCGGTTAATTGATTTAATTTGGAATTGTAGGTGTCTATTCGCGCTTGAATTTCGGCGAATTTATTTTCTAAATCTTCTTTAGCAACTCGTGTTTTTTGAAGTTCACTTGTTAATTCGCCATTTTCCTGTTGTAAAGCAACATATTTCTTTTTTGAAACACAGGACATGACTACGACACTTGTAAATACAAGAATTGAAATTTTTTTAATCATAATTATAGTTAAGTTTTTAGTTCAATATAATTACGACTAGATGCAGGTTATAGATGTTTCAATCTCTGTTTTTTGATTTATTTAACATAATTTCTATTGGTTTGAAGTACCAATTACCGTGGATAATTCAAAAACTTCCAAATCAAAATAAGGAACGGCAGCCAAAGCATGGTCGAAAATATCTGACATAATATATTCATAATTAGCCCAACGTTTATCGGCACTAAAGGCATAAATCTCTAAAGGCAATCCTTGAGAGGTAGGTGCTAATTGACGTACCATAATCATCATGTCTTTATTGATTCCTGAATGGTTTTCAATATAACTTTGCATGTATTTACGAAATACGCCTAAATTTGTTAAATTCCTTCCATTTATTAAAGTGGATTTATCAATGGCGTTAGATGTATTGAAATTAACAATATCATTTTGTCTTTGATTCAAATACGCAGTTATTAACTGAATATCCTTCAGTTTTTCAATTTTTTCATCTGTTAAATAATGAATGCTCTTCGCCTTTAAAAGGATAGATCGTTTTATACGTCTTCCTCCCGAGGATTGCATACCACGCCAATTTGTAAACGAATCCGTTATTAGTGCAAATGTTGGAATATGGGTAATTGTTAAATCGAAATTTTGAACTTGAACTGTGGAAAGGTTAATCTCGATAACATCCCCATCAGCTCCATATTTTTCCATAGTAATCCAATCGCCAATACGAACAGAATCATTAATTGCCACTTGAATACTGGCAACAAATCCCATAATGGTGTCCTTGAAAATCAACAAAAGAATGGCTGATGCAGCACCTAATGTGGTGAAAAATTTAAGAAAGGACAAATTAATTACAACCGCTAAAATGGATGCGAAACCTATAATCCAAATAAACAACATGCCTACTTGAATGTAACTATCTATAGGTTTGTCTCGTAGTCGTGGTAAGGTTTTAAAATAAGATTCAAAGGTTTGTAAAACACTTCTAATAATCCATACGGTTAAAACTATTCCATAAACCTTAATTAATACTATAATATGACTTTCAAATTCGGGGTAATCATAAAAAACAAAAGGGAAGAGTTTTAATGTAATAATTAAGGGAACAATATGCGCAATGTTTCTTGGTGCTTTGTGATTAACTAATAAATCATCAAAATTAGTTTTCGACTTTGCCGCCAAACTATTAAATACATTTATTAAAAGTTTACGAGCAACAAAATCCGCAATTACAATTATAATAAGCAAACCTACTAACAGAGCTAGCATATTAATAGCTTTCGCATAGGATTCAGATGAACCTGCAGCTACACTATAATCATAAATTAAACATTGTAAATCTTGCATACTTTTTAAGCTTTCTTAAGGTAATGGTATTCCACGTAAAATGTACCAAATGGGATAATTGAGGCCAGTAAAACTTTAGCAAGAGTACTATTGCTCCATTCCATTTTTTTGCTAATTACTATAGCTAATATAATGTATGCAATAAATAATATACCATGTGGCATACCTAACATTTTAACATATTGAGGATCGTCTGATAGATACTTTATTGGTGTAGCAATAAAAAGTAATAAAATATAAGAAACACCTTCTAAAAAAGCAATAATGCGAAATAATGGTAACATATAAATAGTTTGTAAAATTAGCTGCAAAAATACAATTCCTTAAACAATCTGTTCGTGGATTTAACAATTAATTATCGATCAATTTTTGCGTTAAATAACAACCAATTAGCCGATTACCGATTTTTATGTTTAACATAACGAATATAATAGACTCAGCTACAATTAAATAATAAATTTAACGCACCAAACGCTATTAATTATTTAAATTTTGTCATTAATTAAACCTACATCTCAATTTACGTTTATCATGTGTTTTTGCATGATGTTTCTATTTGCTAGTTTCTCCAATGCGCAAACTACAACCGCTATTCCAGATTCAAATTTTGAACAAGCGCTCATTAATCAAGGTATTGATACTAATGGCTTTACTGGAAATATACTAAATAGTGATGCCGAATTAGTAAACAATTTGAATATTAATGATAAAAACATTTCGGATCTAACTGGTATTGAAGCTTTCATTCACCTGAAATATTTAAATGCTTATTTTAATAATTTGTCGACTTTAGATTTATCTAATAATGCCTTTTTAGAAGTTTTGGATATTGATAATAACAGTATTGAAACACTAAATATTTCTCAAAATCTCCTTCTTAAAGAAATATACGTTAGTAATAATTTATTACAAACATTAACGGTTTCCCACCTTCCTAATTTAGAGTTATTAGCTTGTAGTTTAAATAATTTATCAACACTTAATGTTTCAAATAATTTAGAACTTGAGGTGCTTTCATGTTATTCTAATAATTTAAACACTTTAAATGTTACAAATAATCAGGAATTGGAATCTTTAAATTGTGGTACTAATAATTTAAATGTTTTAAACATTTCAAACAATCATGATTTGCGCAGCTTGTTATGTTCAGGTAATAATTTAAATACCATTTCTTTCAGTCAATGTTCTGATATTACCTATGTCGATATTAGTAATAATCAGTTTACCGAATTGGACTTAAGCGCTAATAGCGGTTTGAAACGATTGATGTGTGAAAACAATAACATTGCGGAATTGGAGCTTTTTAATGCACCTCAATTATTATTGTTACATGCTAGCAACAACTTATTAGAAGACATTGATATATCTGCAAACAATGATTTACGATTTGTACGTTTGGGTAATAACAACTTAAATACGTTAGATATCCGGAACACTAGAAATCATAGAATCTCAAGCTTCAATGCCGAAGGAAATGCTAATTTGACTTGTATTTTTGTAGATGATGTTCAAGCTAGTTATTTAGCCAATTGGATAATTGATAGTGCTTCACATTTCGTTGCTAATGAAACAGATTGTAACTCATTAAGTAGGGAAGAGGTTGCCCAAAATTTAGATGTTTTATTGTATCCAAATCCAGCAACGGATTATTTGCATATCAAAAATTTAAATTCTAATGCCCATATTGATATCTATTCAGTAAACGGTAAATTGGTAAAACAGCAAACTTCAACGCCTCAAGTAAATAGCATAAACATTTCATCTTTAAGCTCTGGCTTATATGTTGTTAAGGTTTCCTACTTAAATCAATCAATTACCAAAAAAATCCTCATAAATTAGAATCAAAGTTAGCTCTATTCTATTTAGGTCACTACAAAGCTATAGATAATTTTAACGCTTTCTTACGGATTGCATTTATAGAGTTTAAGTATCTTTAAACTCTAAACTAAACACTATGCAACCAAAAATTTACAGCTTAATAGCTTTATTCATCTTTTGTATGTCATGCGAAGAAAAACCCAAAGAACCCGTTCAAGAAATTGAAAAAGATTTCGCTATTGATTACGAAAAATTTACTTTAGACAATGGTCTAGAGGTGATACTTCATCAAGATAACAGTGATCCAATTGTTGCTGTAGCAACGATAATGCATGTAGGTTCCAACCGCGAAAAACCAGGTAAAACAGGTTTTGCTCATTTCTTTGAACACATGAGTTTTAATGATTCAGAAAATGTACCAGTTGGTGCTAACAGAAAAATGATTCCGGAATGGGGTGGAAGTCGTAATGGCGGAACTTCCAACGATTATACGGTTTATTACGAAGTTGTTCCAAAAGACGCTTTTGAAAAAATCTTATGGATAGATTCTGATCGGTTTGGTTATATGATTAATACGGTTACTAAAGCGGCCTTGGAACGTGAAAAACAAGTTGTTAAAAACGAAAAACGCCAACGTGTGGATAATGCTGCTTATGGATATACAGATGAAATTATCCGCTCCAATCTCTATCCAGAAGGCCATCCATATAACTGGACGGTTATAGGATCTTTACCCGATTTACAAGCGGCTACCATAGAAGATGTTAAAGAATTTTACAATCAATATTACGGAGCCAGCAATGCTACTTTAGTAATTGCAGGTGATATTGATTTTGAAGAAACCAAGACGTTAGTCGAAAAATGGTTTGGCGAAATTCCAAGTGGTCCTGAAGTAGAATCCTTACAACCACAACCTGTAACTTTAGCTGAAACAAAGTCTTTATATTTTGAAGATAATTTCGCTAAACTTCCTGAATTGCGTATGGTATTTCCATCCGTGGAGGAATATCACAAAGATTCGTATGCACTCCAAATTCTAGGACAATTGTTAAGTGGGAGTAAGAACGCACCTTTATATCAAGTCGTTGTTGAAGAGCAAAAATTAGCACCAAACATCAGCACATACCAATACAGTAGCGAATTGGCTGGGGAATTTGTGTTTCGCGTCAGAGCAAATGAGCAAACTAATTTAGATGCTGTTAAAAAAGCAATCGATTCAGGTTTAATACGTTTTGAGAAAAACGGTGTCAATGAACGTGATTTAAAACGTATAAAAGCGGAATTGGAAACCAATTTATACCAAGGCGTAAGTACGGTTTTAAATAAAGCATTCCAATTAGGTCAGGATAATGAATTTGCAGGCGACCCTAGCTATATTACCAAAACAGCTAAACTTACAAATGCAGTTTCTGCAGATGATGTTATGCGCGTTTACAAGCAATATATCAAAAACAAAAATTACGTAATGACCAGTGTTGTGCCAAAAGGGCAACTTGATTTAGTGGTTTTAGATGCTAAAGAAGCAACGGTTTGGATTGAAGAGGTGAAACAAGACGTAGCTAGCGAGGAAGTTGGTCAAGGTGAAGAAGCTGAATACGAAAAAACAGTTAGCAAATATGATAGAAGCGAACCTGCTTTTGGCGAATTACCAAAATTTAAAATGCCAGCCATTTGGACTGAAAATTTAGAAAATGGCATGCGCGTTTTTGGTATAGAAAACAACGAAACACCATTAGTACAGTTTGACATTACTATTCCTGGTGGACAACTATTAGATCCTAAAAATAAAGCAGGTGTTGCCAGTATGTTAAGTAATTTAATGCTTGAAGGTACAGCCAATAAAACGCCAGCAGAATTAGAAGAAGCTATTGGTTTATTAGGTGCCACTATTAATATGTACAGTACCAATGAGGATTTTCATATTACAGGTACTTGTTTAGAAAAAAACTTTGAAGAAACCATAGCACTTGTCAAGGAAATTATCCTAGAGCCACGTTGGGACGAGGCCGAATACAAGCGCCTTATGCAAGGTTTGGAAACTAATTTGAAAGACAGAGAATCCAATCCAAATGCTATAGCCAGTTTGGCTTATAACCAATTGTTATATGGTAAAAACCATCCATCCGCTATTCCTGGAAGCGGTACGTTAGAATCGTTTAAAAATATTAGTTTAGACGATTTGAAAGCATATTACAGCAATTTAGTTCCTGAAAATGCGAATTTTCATATTGCAGGTGCTATGTCAAAATCTGAAACATTAGGCGTATTAGAAACCTTAAATACTTGGAAAGGTCAAGCGCCACAAATTCCAACGTTTCAATTACCTTCGGAAAATAATAAAAACACCATTTATTTTATTGATGTTCCAGATTCTAAACAATCCGTTTTAAATATTGGGAAATTAGCTTTATCTGCAACCAATGACGATGCTCAAAGTTTAGACTTTGCAAATGAAATTTTAGGTGGTGGTTCTAGCGGTCGTTTATTCCAAACATTACGGATAGAAAAAGGCTATACCTATGGCGCCTATTCTGGAACTGGAACTAGTTTGGAAGTGGCTCCTTTTACAGTGCGATCGAGCGTTCGTGCAAATGCCACTTTAAAATCATTGGAAATCATACAAGATATGGTTGCTAATTATGCTGAAAATTTTACAGAAGCTGACGTTGAATTAACCAAAAACAAGCTTTTAAAAGCCAATACACGTGCTTATGAAAGTTTAGGTGCTAAATTGGCTATCCTTCGTAATATTAGTAAGTATGGATACTCCAATGATTATATTGAAAAGAATCAAGCAGCATTAATTGCCATGACTTTGGAGGATTATAAAAACATCATCAATAAATATTTACAGGAACCTGAAATGATTTATGTTATAGTTGGTGATAAAGCCACACAATGGTCTGAAATTAAAAAGTTAGGGAAACCAGTTGTGGAGTTGGATATTTTTGGAAATCCCAAGTAATTTTATAAAACCCTCCAACTAATAATTTTAAATGCATAGTAAGCTGTTAGCTGCTATGCATTTTCTATTTTTGCATAAACCATAATCAACATGTCTTCTATTACTATTCCTGAATTTGAAAAATCAACCACACGATTGGCGGTCAAGTTAAACGCAAATGGTGAACGCTCTGTGCTTCAAGGTCATCCTTGGGTTTTTGAAAATAGTATTGAAAAAATTAATAAAGACGGAAAATCTGGTGATGTTGCCGTAATTTTTAGAAAACGCGATAATGCGTTTATTGGTGTAGGTTTGTATGATGCGTCTTCGCCAATTAGAATTAAAATGTTACATCATGGTGAACCCAAAACGATTAATTCAGCATTCTTCCAAAGTAAAATAGATGCTGCTTTTAAAAAACGAGCTTCACTCTTAAAAACAAATACTACAGGTTATCGCTTGTTATTTGGTGAAAACGATGGCTTTCCAGGATTAATTGCTGATGTATATGCCAATGTTTTGGTAATTAAAGTATATTCTGAAATTTGGTTAGGATACATTAAGGATATAACCGAAATGCTTATAACTATTTCCAATGTTGAGACGGTTGTTATGCGCTTAAGCAGAAATTTGCAACAAGCAGATTTCGGTTTGGTTGATGGTTCCGTAATTTACGGCACTTTAGAAAATGAAGTCGTAAAGTTCATTGAACATGGTGTCCATTTTTCCGCCAATGTCATTAAAGGTCATAAAACGGGTTACTTTTTAGATCACAGAGAAAACAGACGTCGTGTGGGCAAATTAAGTACAGGTAAAACGGTGTTGGATGTGTTTTCATATGCTGGAGGATTTTCAGTTCATGCTTTAGCCAATCACGCAAAAGAAGTCACAAGTTTAGATATAAGTAAGCAAGCGCTTGAAATAGCTTTAGAAAATGGCAGGTTGAACGACTATACTGGGAAACATCATATTATTGCAGGTGATGCGTTTGCTGAAATGGAACAACTCATCCAATCTGGTAAAACCTTTGATGTGGTGGTAATTGATCCACCTAGTTTTGCCAAGCAACAGTCCGAAATACAGTTAGCCAAAAAGAAATATGCCCAATTAGCACAACTAGGAGAAAAGCTTACTGCAAAAGGTGGTATGTTGGTTTTAGCGTCCTGTTCGTCTCGAATTATTGCCGATGCCTTTTTTGATGTGAATAAAGCAACATTGTCCCAGGCCAAAAGGCGTTATACATTGGTTTTAAAAACACAACATGACTCCGATCATCCTATTAGTTTTCCAGAAGGTGCTTACTTAAAATGTGGGTATTACCAATTGGATTAATTGGAGAATTGCCAAGCCAAAATTCGGGATACTTTCTGACCTTGGGCCATATCAATAACTTGATGTGTTGCTTCCAATTTATCTAATTGCTTGATTAGCTTGGGTAAATTGGCCGCTTTAGAAACTAATGTTGTAAACCAACCTACTTGGTTACTAAATGTTTTACTTTCCTTAATCATGCGTTTTATAAATAAAGCTTCCCCACCATTACACCATAATTCATACGATTGACCTCCAAAATTAAGAGCTGCTTTTTTATCCAAGTTCAGATTTTTCAGTTTACGTTGTGTTCCTTTTAGAGCTTCTTGTTCGGACGCATGAAACGGTGGATTACACATGGTAAAATGATAATATTCTTCCGGTTTTATAATATTAGAAAAAATATATGCAGGATTTTCCTGAAAACGAATTTCAACCAAACCCTCCAAACTCGAGTTTAAATTGATGTTGTTTTGAGCAATTTCAACAGATTGCTTATTAATATCTGCACCAACCATGCGCCATTGATACAGTTTTGCTCCTAAAATTGGATAAATAGCATTTGCGCCAACGCCAATATCTAAGCCTTTAACAGGTAAAGTTTCAGAAGTAATTAAATCGTTTAGGTAATGTAAATAATCCGCACGACCAGGAATAGGTGGGCACAAATAACCTTTAGGTAATTGATAATCCGTTAATCCATAATCCGAAATAAGAATGGCTTTATTTAATTGATAAACAGCATCTGATAAAGAAAAATCAATAGTTTTTGTTTGAAACTTATTCGTAAAAACAAATGGTTTTAAATCTGGATTTGCATGAATTAATCTTACAAAATCATAAGATTTAAGATGTTTATTATTTGGATGCATGGTTAATAACTTCAGGAATTATACAACAAATATAAGCTTAATGTATGGCTTAACAGTTTCCCTTTTTTAATTATACAATAGTGCTGAAATAAATCTACCTTTGCAGCTCAATAAAATTATTATGACATCATTTTCCGATTTAGGCATTCGTAAAGAATATATAAAAGCCTTAAAAGAACTCCACATTGAAAAGCCAACTGAAATTCAGGCCCAAGCAATACCTGTTTTATTGCAAAAACAAACCGATTTAATTGGTTTAGCGCAAACAGGAACTGGGAAAACGGCTGCTTATGGGTTGCCTATTCTACATCAAATAGATCCTAACAAATCGGAAATTCAAGCGCTTATTTTAGCTCCAACACGTGAGTTGGTACAACAAATTCAAAAGCAACTTTTCAGATTTACCAAATATTGCGATTATAAGATTTTTGCAGAAGGTGTGTATGGTGGTGAAAAAATTGACAAACAAATTAAAGCTTTAAAACGAACTACTCATATTATTGTTGCAACACCAGGACGTTTATTAGATTTAATTGATCGTGGTGATATTGATATTGAAAACATTAAAACATTGGTTTTAGATGAAGCTGATGAAATGTTAAGCATGGGTTTTAAACAGGATTTAAATCGCATATTAACATTTACATCTGGAAAGCGTTTTACGTGGTTGTTTTCGGCTACCATGCCTGAAGAAATTCAGAAAATGATAAAAACCTATATGTCCCCAAAAGCGATTAAAATAGAAGTAAATAGAAATAGTTTGGTAAACGCCAATATTACACATCAATTTATAAGAACTTCCATAAAAAGTAAAGTTTCAGTTTTAATTAATTTATTAGAAGGCTTTAAAAAACAACGTGGAATAATTTTCTGCAAAACAAAAGCTGGAACCCAAAACTTAACAGAAGCGTTATTGAATGAAGGATTTTCAGTTGGTGCTTTGGAAGGCGATATGCAACAGAAAGAACGGGATAAAGTAATGCGTGCGTTTAAAAATGAATCTGTTCAAATATTGGTATCTACCGATGTCTCTGCTCGTGGTATTGATGTAAACGATTTGGCATTTGTTATTCACCATCAGTTGCCAGAACAACTAGAATATTATACACACCGAAGTGGAAGAACAGCAAGAGCTGGTAAAAAAGGGCGTTCTATAGCTTTAATTTTAGACGATGAGCGCAAGTTAATTCAGAATATTGAAAACACTTTAGGCATCGAATTTGCAGAATTCCATGTGTAACTTTCAAATAGGAAATTAATATCTTATATTTGTACGCATTGCAGGAGTAACCTAAAATCTGAATTTAGGCTTATAATACGACCATAGTTCTTTTTAAACCATGTTATTATTATTTTATTTCTTCAATTTAACCCTAAAAAAATTACTATAAAATAACAATGGCAAAATCGCAACAGACATTTAACAAAAGTGAAAAGGAAAAGAAGCGTTTAAAGAAACGTGAGGACAAACGTAAAAAAATGGAAGCTAGAAAACTTGATAAAGAAGAAAGCGGAAGTGACGGTATTCCTATTGCTTATGTTGATTTCAATGGAAATTTAACGGATACACCACCAGATCCAAATATGCGTGTTAAAGTTGATGCAGAAAGTATTGAAGTAAGCATTCCAAAACGTGATGACAGTGATATTGAAGAATTTGATCCCGTAAGAAAAGGGAAAGTTTCTTTTTATGATAACTCCAAAGGTTTTGGGTTCATTATTGATTCTGAAAATCAAGAAAAATACTTCTGTCACGTTAGTGGCTTAATTGACGAAATAGCGGAAAACGATGCCGTATCTTTTGAATTAGAAAAAGGTATGAAGGGTATGAACGCTGTTAAAGTAACCCGTATTTAATTTTTGATACCATAAAATCACTTAAAATCTTAAAAAGACTTTGAGTTCTAATAGCTATGTCCATTAAATCGACTACTTTTTTATCAATTATTTTACTTCAGTTTGTTGCTATTAATACACTTATAGCACAAACTGATTCTATTTCTTCAGAAAAAATTAATGTTGAATACACCAAAAAAGGGTTTCAATTTAGTACGCCTGATAAAAATTACTCACTTCATTTAGAAGCACGATTACAGTTTCGTTTTGCCACACCTAACGACCAAAGCCCCGTTAATTTTGATTATTTTTTTCAAGATAATAAAACATCATTCAAGATAAATAGAGCCCGTTTAAAAATAGGTGGAAATGCCTATAAACCATGGCTTAAATATTATTTTGAATATGAACTTGCCCAAGGGAATCTTTTGGATTTTCGCGTTATGATTGAGCGTTGGGACTTTTTTAAAATTAAAATTGGGCAATGGAAAACCTATTATAGTCGAGAAAGAATTATATCATCTGGTAAACAACAAATGGTAGATCGCTCCATCATTAACAGGCCTTTTACAATAGATAGGCAACAAGGAATTGAGTTTTACGGCCGTATTTTTCCAGAAACGTTTTATGACTTTACATATCATATATCAGTATTGACAGGAACGGGTAGAGGTTCCACAATTAATGACAATAATCATTTATTATATGTTGGTAGATTACAATACAATTTATTTGGTCGTGAATTAGAAATGACCGGATCTGATATCAAATTTCATGAAAAACCCACTGCTTTATTGGCTATTGCCGCAGCAACTAATAGAAGCCAGTACACCCGGTTTTCTTCAGCAGGTGGTGGTAATTTGGTAGGTTATGATAGTAATGAACCGGGTCAATATCGTATAAATCAAGCCTTATTTGAAACGGCTTTGAAATATCGGGGGTTTTCTTGGCAAAATGAAAATCACATCAAAAAAATTACAGATTATAAAACCAATACAGACAGAACATTAACAGGTTATTATCTGCAAGCAGGTTATTTTTTCTCAAATATTTTAGACTTTGTTCCTAAACCCTTAGAGGTTGCTGGAATATACGCACATTACACGCCAAATACGGATTTTGGTTACAGCAAGGAGCAAGAAATGGGTATGGCTTTTAACTGGTTTTTTAAAGAACATAGGAATAAACTCACCATGGAAGTTACGCATTTTGATTATGAAAGCCCAGAAAGGATGGAGCAGAAAGAATGGCGTTTTCGAATTCAATGGGATATATCATTCTAAATAGTACTTTACCTAATTCTAACTTTCTTATAAGCCTATGGATTCTTTAACGCAAATAGTTTTAGGCGCTGCTGTTGGTGAGGCCGTTTTAGGTAGAAAAGTTGGTAATAGAGCCATGCTTTATGGGGCTATTGCGGGAACAATTCCTGATTTAGATATCCTGTCTTCCTATTTTACAGATACCGTTACAGCTTTAGAAATTCACAGAGGTTTTACACATTCCATTTTATTCTCTATCATTTTTGCACCAATTCTTGGATGGTTGGTATCACGATATGAAAAATATAAAAGTGTTAAAGGTTGGTCTTGGCTTTTCTTTTGGGCTTTTGTAACGCACCCTATTCTGGATGCACATACCACTTGGGGAACGCAGCTATTTTGGCCATTTGATTTACGCTTGGCCTTTAAAACCATATTTGTTGTTGATCCCTTATATACCTTGCCATTTTTAGTATTCTTGATTTTGACCATGTTTCAAAAACGAACATCAGAAAAACGTCAATTTTACAATCGTACAGGATTATTAGTAAGTACCGCGTATCTAGTACTTACATTTATTTTAAAGTGGACCGCTTTCACAAAATTTGAAAATGCTTTGGAAAAACAACATTTAAGCTATTTGCAGATTGACACAAGACCGTCACCTCTAAATTCCATATTATGGAGTGCTAATGTAGAAACACAGGACGCCTACTTGCTTGGAAACTATTCTTTTTTCGATACGCAGCCTATTTCATTCGTGTCATATCCTAAAAACCATGAATTGATAGCCGATTTGCTTTCCAATGACAAAATGCAACGCATGATTCACATTTCAAAAGGATGGTACACCATAACACAACAAGACGGAAAATTATATTACAATGATTTACGTTTTGGGTTATTGAGTTTAGAACCCGCCTCCGAAAGTTTTGTTTTTCAATTTTTGATTGATAAAGATGATGAGACTGGAAACATTAGTTTTATTGAACAACCTAAAGGTGGTCGCGATGCCAAGAAATTAATGTCTGAACTATGGACTCGTGTAAAAGGGAATTAAGTCGTTTTCTTATAACTCCAAACTGCTAAACCATTCATAATTAATGCATAAATAAGTGTTTTAACCAATTGTGGCACAATATCCATAAAACCGGAACCTTTAAGCATCACCATACGCATCACTTCAACAAAGTATTTAATAGGATTAAATTCGGTAAGTATTTGGGCCCATTCTGGCATACTCTCAATGGGTGTAAACAGTCCGCTCATTAAAATAAAAATCACTACAAAAAACCAAGCGATAAACATGGCTTGTTGCTGGGTATCGGTAAAATTGGAAATAAATAATCCCATGCCGAGTATCACCAAAATAAAAATAGAAGTATAGAGGTACATAAGTAATAAACTTCCTACCATAGGCACATTAAAAATGAGCCTTGCAAGAATTAATCCAATAGTTAACAAGCCCATTCCAATAACCCAAAACGGAAAAAGCTTACCAATAATAAATTGACTTTTCTTTATAGGCGTTACATTGATTTGCTCTAAAGTTCCAATTTCTTTTTCGCGAACAATATTCATTCCTGAAAGAAATAACGTGATCATGGTAACTAATAGTACTAATATACCAGGTACCATAAACGTTTTGTAGTTTAACGTTTCATTATACCAAAAAAGTGGGATGGTAGCAATGTCAACAGGTTGAATTTGAGATTCTGAAAATTGCATCAAATCCGTTTTAATGTGCCTATTATAATTCTGAATTATTTGAGAAACATATACGTTTTCAACACCGGCAGCAGCACCATCAATAGCATTAATAGTAACTCCCAAAGCACCTTTTTTTTCCTTTAGCAAATCACGTTCAAAATGAGAGGGAATCTCTAAAACAACATCTACTTCTCCTTTTAGCATAGCTGAATTTGCCAATTTTTGAGTTGGAAAGGCTGTTAAAACATTAAAATATGTACAAGCCTCAAATTTCTCTATTAGTGCTCTTGATGATTTACTATGGTCATTATCTATATATGCGAATTTGATATTCTTGACTTCAAAAGTAGCTGCATTAGATAAAATAATTAATTGGAGTAGTGGTAACACAAAAATGATTGGTAGCATCCCTTTATTTCTAAAGATTTGCTTGAATTCTTTTTGGATGATATATCGTATTGTTTTCATATCATTTCCCAGCAAAGCGGGAATCTATTTATTAAATTAATTCTTTTTTTATTCAGCCCAGAATCTTTATCATTCTTAAACTGGTCACCGTTTTTTACTCTAATCTAATTTTATATTTTTTTACACTTATTCCCATAAAGAGAACGGTCATGACTATTAAAATCAGTGTTTCTTTCCATATAAATTCCAGCCCAACACCTTTAAGCATAATACTCTTTAATATGATAATAAACCATTTTGCCGGAATGGCATGACTGATAAATTGTAAAGGGATTGGCATACTTGAAATGGGAAAAATAAAGCCGGATAGCAGAATTACGGGAAGCATTAAACCCATTAATGAAATCATCATCGCGGTTTGTTGTGTTGCTGAAATGGTTGAGATTAAAATTCCTAAAGCTAAAGCTGATACAATAAATAAAATGCTCTCAAACGCCAATAAAATTAAACTCCCTTGGACAGGCATTTTAAAGATGAAAATACTTAACAAAACAATTACGATAGCATTAATTACCGACAAGAAAATATACGGAAACACCTTACCAACAATTACTTGAAAAGGTTTTATAGGTGACACTAATAAAATCTCCATAGTTCCTAATTCCTTTTCTCGTGTAATGGAAATGGACGTCATCATAGCAGAAACCAGCATTAATATAATAGTCATTACACCAGGAACAAACATATACACACTTTTTAGTACTGGATTATAGACCATTCTTGGTTCTGAAACAATAACATAATTAATAGTTATAGCTTTGTTTTGCTCTTGCTGGTATTTTTTTAAAATAGAATTTACATAATTACTAATGGTGTTAGCCGTGTTTGGGTCTGTTGCATCTGTAATTATTTGAACGGTAGCTTGGCGATCTTTTATAAGATTTTTACTAAAATCTTTTTCAAAATTTAAAACAGCTTTCACTTTTCCCTTTTTAAAAACAGCTTCTATATCATCTTCACGTTCAATAAGTTGCTTGATACTAAAGTATTTTGATGCTGATATTTTATTAATGATTTCCTTTGTGGTGGCATCATTTGAGTGATCTAAAATAGCAATATCCACATTGTTAATTTCATTGGTAATGGCAAAACCAAATAGTAAAATTTGGACAATAGGCATTCCAAAGAGAATAAACAAGGAACGCCTATCTCTAAAAATGTGATAAAATTCTTTGGTAACAAAACCTATAAATCGTTTCATCCTCTGGCTAGTTTTAAAAACACATCATTCATACTAGTAACTTGAAACTGTTCCTTTAATTTTTTTGGTGTATCCAAAGCTTCTATCTTTCCATTTACCATTATAGACACGCGATCACAGTACTCGGCTTCATCCATATAATGCGTTGTAACAAAAATAGTCGTGCCTTGATGTGCTGCTCTATATATCATTTCCCAAAACTGACGCCTAGTTATAGGATCTACACCACCAGTAGGCTCATCTAAAAAAACAATTTTTGGCTCGTGCAATAAGGCTACCGAAAATGAAATTTTTTGTTTCCAGCCCAAGGGTAACGAACCAACTAATTGTTTGGCAACATCCTCTAGGCCTAAATCGTCTATCATTTCTTTTGTTTTCTCTTTGATTTTTTGCTTGGTCAAACCATAGATACCTCCAAAAAATGTAATATTTTCTTTAACGGTTAAGTCATCATATAATGCAAATTTTTGACTCATATAGCCAATGTTTTTTTTGATGTCTTCCGCTTGAGTAAAGACATCAAAACCGGCTACCTGCGCTGAACCTGATGTTGGATTTGAAATTCCAATCAGCATTTTCATGGCGGTTGTTTTCCCGGCACCATTGGCCCCAAGAAATCCGAAAATCTCACCTTTTTCAACGGCGAATGTAATGGCATTTACAGCGGTGAAATCGCCAAACATTTTAGTTAAACCTTCAGCTTGTATGACTTTATTATTATTCATATTTATCTCCCCCATAGGTGGGAGTCTCAGTATTATCAATTCCAGAAATTTCAGAATTGAGACCTATCGCGTTTTATAAACCTGTTACGTTTGTAGATATATTTTTATTTTGCTAATTCCATAAAACTATCTTCTATGGTTGATTGGGTTTTTTCAATGGTAATATTTGATAGGTTTTGGGTTTGTAAATACTGTTTCAATTCGTTAGGATTAAATCCAGCACGTGTATCTGTATAATGTATAAACTCACCAAACGGATATACACTATGCTGATGTGGGTAAGCTTTTAAGCTCATTATTAATTGATACATATTGTTTGCACTAACGTCATAAATAGTTTTAGGGTACTGCTTTACAATGGCTTCCGGTGTATCAATCTGTAAAATTTCGCCATCTTGAATTAACGCTATTCTATCACACAAGGCAGCTTCGTCCATATAAGGCGTAGAAACCAAAATGGTTATATTTTTTTGTTGTAAGCGTTTTAACATGTCCCAAAATTCTTTCCTGGAAACGGGATCGACTCCTGTTGTGGGTTCGTCAAGAAACAATACTTTGGGTTTGTGAATTAACGCACAACACAAAGCCAGTTTTTGCTTCATACCTCCAGATAATTTACCAGCACGACGATCTTTAAAGGGCTCAATTTGAACATAAATATCTTTTATTAAATCGTAGTTTTCGGCAATAGTGGTTCCGAAAATAGTTGCAAAAAACCTCAAATTTTCTTCAACCGTTAAATCTTGATATAATGAGAATTTCCCGGGCATATAACCTACGTGCATTCTTATTTCTTTAAAGTCTTTCAGCACATCATAACCTGCAACAGTTGCATTACCTTCATTGGCAATTAACAAGGTTGTTAAAATTCTAAAAAGGGTTGTTTTTCCTGCGCCATCATGACCAATTAAACCAAAAAGCTCATTTGGTTTTACTTCAAAAGAAATATCCTGTAAGGCTTTTACATGTTTATAAGATTTGCTGATATGGTTAATTGAAATGCCCATGACCCTTTAGTTTTGAACGATAATTTTAGTTTCCATAGTAACTTTTGATGTAATAGAATTTGAAATTAGACAGGCTTTTTCTGCTTTTTCAACAATACGTTCTGTACGATCACGTTTGGACTCGTCTGTAATAACAACTTCAGGAAATAATAACACCTCGCTCATTACAAATTTGCCATCTACTTTTTCTAATATACCTTTTGAATCACATGTAAAACTCACGTATTCTAATTTGGAAAATTCTGCAATCGCCAAAAAAGTAGTCATTAAACAACTGCTAACAGCGGCAGTAAATAAATGTTCTGGCGACCAAATATTTGGCATTCCTCCAGGGAATTCTGGTGGTGTTGCAACTTCCAAACAGTTGGTTTCATTGGTTTCATTATTGTGTAACTCTGGTGAACACATTATACCTTTTCGGTCTTGTGTCCAATTAATATTCACGTTATATGTATGCTTTTCCATGGTAAAAAATTTTTTAAGTTATTATTGAAAATAGGTGTTATAAGCATTGATGTTTTCTTTGATACTAACCGTAATTTTTTCAGCATCATCAACATCCTCTGTTTTTAAAAGCGCATCAATTTTTTCAATTAATGGGTGAAGCCAAATGTGTAAATTGTCATGAGAAGGGCCTTTCATTGTACAATTTTTTACAACAAAATTTTTCTCATCATTCAGTTGTTCTGCTAGTTTATGAAAGGCATCTAATGTGCTAGCTGTTTGTGTATTGATTGTGTTTTGAAGTTTTTGAACACCTTCATTCGTTGTTGCATCGGCTTGCCACTTTTCGCCATAATCAATTTGTATTTCGCTTACCCATGCATTGGCATAAATACCAGAAGCTTCATGGGTATCATGATGGTTATCGGTCTCTGCAGGTTGTTCAGCAGTTTCCGTTTTTAGGTCTTGATTTTTGCTGTCTTTACAGCTTACTAAAGCCAATAGGCTTAATGTTAAAATTACATATTTCATTGTTTTAGTTTTTAATTATTATTGGAATTATTTAACCACATTTCTGCTGGCATGCCTATTTTTAAGCTTCCATCATTCTTAACGGTTATTTTTACGGCATAAACAAGCGCAATACGCTCTTCTTTAGTTTGAATAATTTTGGGTGTAAATTCGGCTTCAGATGCAATCCATATTACGGTTCCTTCATAATCCTTCATGGTATCATTTGAATCAATTTTAACGGTTACGGATTCCCCAATTTTTATATTGGCTAATTGGGTTTCAATAATAAAAACACGCAATTCCATGTTTTCTAAATCAGCAATTTTGTAAAGTGGTTTTCCAAATGCTGTTATTTCACTAGGTTCTGCATATTTGGTTAATACTGTGCCGTTTATTGGATTTATAATCTTGCATTTATTAATTTGATCATCAATTTGTTTAAGTTGAACGTCTAAATTTTTCAATTCGTTTACTACAGGTGCATTTTGGATTTCTACACTGCGTATTTGCTGCTTAATAACATCTATTTCACCTTGAACATCGTCCAATTGTTTTTGTGTACCAGCTTTATCTCTTATTAAATTTTCTGTTCTAGTTTTGTTGATATTAGCTGTTTTTAATTTCGCCTTTAAAACGGCTATTTGAGATAAAACACCTTGTGATTTACTACTAATAACATCTTTAGAAACTAGTAATTGCTCGCGCTTTAACGCTAAAGGGATTGTGTCTATATAACCAACAAAGGCATCTATTTTAAGCGCATTGCCTTCCTGTACATTAAATGCCATAATCTTTCCGTTATTTTCAGCAGAAACGGTGATTTCTGTTGCTTCAAAATTTCCATATCCATCGGCTTTACCATTAGAATTGCTACAAGAATTCAACGTTAATAGTCCGAAACTAATTCCTAAATAATATATATATTGTCGTTTCATTTTTACTGTCCTTGAGTTATGTTATAATTTGCTTTAGCTAATTGCAATTGAATGTTATGGTTTGCGAAACTGTTTTCGGCTTCATATAAATTTGTTAATTCCGTAACATAAGTGGAGGCCGTAATAACACCATTTCGTAGCTGCGATTCGGTTGCTAATAACACGGCTTTTCGAAGGTTGATGATTTCTGTATCTATCAATATCGTTTCTACAATTTTAGCTATTTCTAATTCGTACTTATTAAGTTCAATATTGGTGTTTAATTCAAAAATCTCCGTTTCATTTTCAATAATATTTTTATTGATCATTAAGGATTCACGTTTCCTTTTATTGGCATTCCAATCAAAAACAGTCCAGTTTAACTTGACACCAATTGTATAAAATGGTTGAAAGGAATTGTCTAACATATTTAAACCCGGATTTCCTACACCTCCCGATGCAAATCCGAATAGTTTAGGCATATTGTTTTTTTGAATTAATTCCTGTTGACTCTCAATTTCATCTTTTTTTAACTGAAACAATTCTAATTCTGGTCGTTGAAGTGCAGGCGAGAGGCTTATTACAAGTGAAGGTTTCTGAAATGTGGTAAATTCGTTTAAAGACACACCTATTAAGGCCGATAAGGTTTCAGTTAGCACCTTTTTATTATTAGTGATTTCAGTAACCTGTTGTTTTATTTTTAATAGTTCGGCTACCAGCACTTTATCAGAAGCTGGCAACATGGTTCCGTATTCAATTCCTGCTGTGATCTCACGTAACTTACTTTCTAATTGCTCTTTTTTGGCTACTAATAAATCCAAAGATTCATTGTGTAACAAAATAGAAAAGTATAGTTGATTAACACGCTGCTTTAACTGATACAAAGACACTTCCAATTGCTTTTGCTGGGTTTTTAGTTGAGCCAATTTTGCTTTAGATGATGCATGAATGGCACCACCATTATAAATTAATTGATTCACAGAAAGTGTTGCCCGATATTGATCGTTATTTGGTGGCTCAATGCCAGTGTCTGGAAGTGGTATTTGAGTCACATCTGATAAATAGGCAGCTTGCGCATCAAAGTCCAATTGCGGCAGTTTTTGGGTATCTATAAGATCTAATTCTAAAGCATTTTGATTTTCTAATAAAGCTAGTTGCTTAACTAGAGGATAATTTTCCGACACCAATTGGTAGCACTTGTCCAAGGTTACAATGTCTTGAGACCAACTTTGTAAGCCAACAAAAAGAAGAATCAATATACTAAAACGTGTTTTCATGGTACTATATTTTTATGGCATTGATTATAAAATCCGCAACTTCTGTCTTTCGGTTTTCCATAAGCTGCCTAAAACCTTTATCATCTTCTTTTGTAAAAGCCTTAACCAATGGCTTTGCTACAAAGGGAAAGATGTTTAAAGCCAGAATATTAATGAATAGCTGCTCACCAGAAATGGGGTTTAAAATCCCTTCCTTGATTTCAAAATCCACTCGTTTTTTGAACTTCTCGATATTTAAGAGTGTTGAATTCTCTTGAATTTTCTGAAGGAAATCTGGATTTCTATTTAACTCTTGAATAATGAAATTCGGTAAATAAGGATGTTTTATTATAAATGATATATAGTTAGAGGTGAAGTTTTTTACTTTTTCCTCAATAGACGAGTCATCATTTAAAATTGTATTTAACTGTGGTGCAAGCATGGAAAATGCATTCTTAAAAACCGCTTCAAAAAGTAGTTGTTTACTACGATAGTAATAATGAAGCATTGCTTTGTTTATATTGGCAGCATCTGCAATTTCTTGCATTCGGGCGCCGTCCATTCCTTTAGTTTGAAATATTTTTTTAGCAGCATCTAAAATTTGCTCCTCCGTGTTTTCGTCTTTCTTTTTAGCTGTCATTAACTTTATAGTTTAACCGTTTGGTTAACAAATGTACAAAAAACAATTCATTGCAAGAATGAATTGTTTAAAAATTATAAATTAGTGGCCGTATCGTCCGTTTCTTCTACATCTTCTTTAGGTTTACCACTCATCATGAAGTTTATTAAAATTCCAACTAGAACGACACAAACGAGGGCAAAAATGCCAATCATTATTACGCCGTTGTTCCAGTTATACAGTGCAAGGGATTGAGAAATCATAATTGTAAGTTTTGGTTTTCAATTGGTAAAAATATGGGTTAGAACCCTTTCTAAACATGATATTTATCACAATTTATGAAATTATATGCTATTTAGCATGATTTTGAATAATTTCAAATACCAATTCTTTAGTCATTTTTTTTCCTTGAGCCTTTTCTCTTAAGTCATTAAAAGTTAATAAGAAATCGCAACCCTTACTATACTTGGTGCAGCCATAGGCTGTTTGACCTTTAGCAATAGTACCTTGTTGACATTTAGGACAGACTATAGTTTCCGGAACGGGCTTTTGTTTTTCCTTTTTAGGTTCTAAGACTAATTTATAGTTTTCGTCAAAACGCAACAAACCTTCTACAGTACCTGAATCTGTCTTGAAGCCTTTCAAATTTACGGTTGATCCTTTTTGAAGTAATCGTATATATTGTTTTTCAGAAATTTTCTTATCGTGTATTTTAAAGGGTAAAACCAATTTGCATCCAGATTTATACTCCGAACAACCAAAAGCAGATTTTCCTTTAATTAGTGTACCCTTTTTACATTTAGGGCAGGTTTCCGATATAATTCCTTTACTTGTTTTCGGTTTATTAGCCTTTGGCTTTGCCGCTTTTTGTTGTGATGTAACAACATGCGATATATTAGCTCGTCTAGTTTCACTCCGGACTTCATAAACCAATTCATCCACCATACGTTTCATATTATTAATAAACGTACTTGCTTTAAAGGTTCCTTTTTCAATATCCTTCAATTGCTTTTCCCAGGTTCCGGTTAATTCTGCCGATTTTAAAATATCATTCTGAATGGTATCAATCAACTGAATGCCTGTTGTAGTTGGTAAAACTTGCTTTTTATTTCGAATAATATATTTGCGTTTAAAAAGCGTTTCAATAATATTAGCACGTGTAGATGGTCTACCAATACCATTTTCCTTCATTAACTCCCGTAATTCATCATCATCTACCTGTTTGCCTGCTGTTTCCATGGCACGTAGGAGGGAGGCTTCTGTAAATTGGTTGGGTGGTTTCGTTTGTTTCTCTAAAAAAGAAGGTTCATGCGGTCCTTTTTCGCCTTCTACAAAGGACGGTAATGTATCTGCTGTTTTAATTTCCTTTTCAGGATTTTCAAATACAATTCGCCAACCTTTCTTCAAAATTTCCTTACCGGTTGTTTTAAAATTTACGTCTGCAGCTTGACCAATTACGGTTGTATTGGACACTTCACAATCATCATAAAAAACAGCAATAAACCGTTTTACAATACTATTGTAAACCTGTTGTTGGTTGTATTGCAACCTTATTTCCACACCTGTTGGAATAATAGCATGGTGATCAGTTACTTTCTTGTCATTAAAAACTTTGGCTGACTTCTTAATTTTTTTTCCTAAAAGCGGTTGTGTTAACGCGGCATAATTGGTTAAATTCTTTAAAATACCAGCCACTTTTGGATAAACATCATTGGGTAGAAACGTGGTATCAACTCTAGGGTAGGTTACCACTTTCTGTTCGTATAAGCTTTGAACGAGTTTTAAGGTTTCATCGGCTGTAAAGCCAAAACGCTTATTACAATGTACTTGCAATCCTGTTAAATCGAATAACTTTGGTGCATATTCTTTTCCTTTCTTTTTGGAGGTTGAAATAATTTCGAATTCAGATTCTTTGACTTTATTCGCTAAAACTTCACCATCTTCCATTTTTAAAAAACGCCCTTCTTCATAACTGAAAAGTGTATCACGATATAAGGTTTGCAGCTCCCAATAGGGTTGAGGCTTAAAATCTTCAATTTCCTTAAACCTATTAACAACCATTGCTAAAGTGGGTGTTTGCACACGTCCCACCGATAACACTTGCTTGTATCCACCGTGCTTTAACGTATATAAACGGGTGGCATTCATTCCTAAAAGCCAATCGCCAATAGCTCTAGAAAATCCAGCATAATACAGGTTATCATAATCTTCTGATGGTTTTAGGTTTTCAAAACCTTCTTTAATAGCTTCGGTTGTTAAAGATGATATCCACAAGCGCTGAATAGGTCCTTTGTAGTTTGCTTGATCCATGACCCAACGCTGAATAAGTTCACCTTCTTGACCAGCATCACCACAGTTTATAACTAAATCGGCCTTATCAAATAAGCGTTTTACAATTTTAAATTGCTTCTGAATTCCCGAATTGGAAACCACTTTCGTTTTAAACTTTTCCGGAAGCATAGGTAAATTGTTTAAATCCCAGCTTTTCCAATAGGGTTTATAATCATTAGGCTCCATTAAAGTACACAAATGCCCAAAAGTAAAAGTTACTTGGTAACCATTACCCTCAAAATAACCATCATGCCGCGTATTAGCACCTAATACAGATGCTATTTCTCTGGCAACACTTGGTTTTTCGGCAATACAAACTTTCACTATTCACGGATTTTTTAGGAAGGCGCAAAGTACAGAAATTTATGAAAACATGACAGCCTTTACTAATGATAGAATTTCGTTTTTTGAAAAAAATTTAAAAAAATAAAACAGTTTAATTATTTAATCGTAATATTGCAATATACAAATACAAAGTTATGGGAATTACTAAAACAGACAAGTTTACAGATGAGCAAAACAAATTAGCAACAATAGCTAAAGCACTAGGTCATCCAGCTCGTATAGCTATACTACAGCATTTATTTAAAATAGACAGCTGTATTTGTGGCGATTTGGTTACCGAAATTGGATTGGCTCAACCCACCATTTCACAGCACTTGAAAGAGCTAAAAAACTTGGGCATTATTAAAGGAAATATATCGGGAACAAGTGTTTGCTATTGTATTGATCAAGATGAATGGCAACAAATAACCGCATTATTAAGCCAATTTTTAAGTCAGAAAATTGAAGGCGTAGGCGACTGCTGCTAAACTATAAACGTAAAAAATACAGATATGAAACTATCAGAAATCAAACAACATTTAAGTCAATTAGAAACTATTGCGTTTCAATTACCCAATGGGCAATTAGTGCCAAATCATTTTCACGTAACGGAAATCGGAAAAATTAATAAACATTTTATTGATTGCGGTGGAACTGTAAGAACGGAAAACGTCATCAACTTTCAATTATGGGAAGCCAATGATTATGACCATAGGTTACATCCTGAAAAACTAGTTTCCATAATCGAATTATCTGAAAAGATGTTAAACCTAGAAGATTTAGAAATAGAGGTGGAATACCAAGGAAGCACCATAGGAAAATACGATCTAGATTTTGATGGTACGAACTTTTTATTAACCAATAAACAAACGGATTGTTTGGCTAAAGATAAATGCGGTATTCCCGCTGGAAAATCAAAACTTAAATTGTCTGAAATAGAAAAAATAGATAGCTGTGCTCCAGGTTCTGGATGTTGTTAAACCTCTATAAATAGTACTGATGAATACAAAGTTAAAAGCCACAATTACGAGTTTACAAGAGAATTCTATTAGTCGTGAACGACAGGAAACAATTAAACCTTTGATTGATTTCATAAAACATAAACACATTGCAAAACAAGCAATTAGATTAAATTTTATATGCACCCATAATTCCCGAAGGAGTCATTTATCCCAAATATGGGCTCAAGCTTTAGCGCATTATTTTGGAATAACAAATATAACTTGTTATTCAGGTGGGACCGAAGCAACCGCCGTTTATCCTGTTGTAATTGATACATTGATTGATCAAGGCTTTGAGATTCAACACTTAACTGAACACGACAATCCTATTTACAGTATGAAATATGCGAAAAATGAACCCGCTATAATTGCATTTTCTAAAACCTATGACAATACCTTTAATCCAGAATCTGAATTTGCCGCTATTTTAACATGTTCGCAAGCGGACGTAGGTTGTCCGTTTATTGCAGGCGCAGAACAACGTATTCCCATTACATATGAAGACCCAAAGGCTTTTGATAACACGCCGATGCAAAAGGAAAAATATTTGGAACGAAGTCTTCAAATTGCCTCTGAATTATTATATGTGTTTTCTCAAATAAAAACAAATGACTAAAAAATTATCCTTTTTAGATAGCTATTTAACACTTTGGATCTTTTTAGCCATGCTGTTCGGTGTGGCTATTGGTAACCTGATTCCAGCTATCCCAAACTCTATAAATCAATTAAGCCATGGCGTTACCAATTATCCAATTGCTATTGGGTTAATTTTAATGATGTATCCACCGTTGGCTAAAGTTAATTATAAGCTTTTACCGGCTGTTTTTAAAGACGTCAAAGTATTATCTATTTCTCTATTTCTTAATTGGATTATTGGCCCCATTTTAATGTTCGTGCTAGCTATTACCTTTCTGCAGGATTACCCTGAATATATGATAGGCCTTATTCTTATTGGACTTGCGCGTTGCATTGCCATGGTACTAGTTTGGAATGACCTTGCGGAAGGAAGCAGCGAATATGGTGCTGGTTTGGTAGCTTTAAACAGTATATTTCAAGTGTTTGCTTATAGCTTCTATGCTTGGTTATTTATTACTGTTTTACCACCTTATTTTGGTTATGAAGGTGCTATTGTTGATATTTCTATTGCAACTATAGCAGAAAGTGTACTTATATATTTAGGAATTCCTTTTGCTTTAGGCATTTTAAGTCGCTTTATTTTAGTACCCCTGAAAGGTGAAACGTGGTATAATGAATCTTTTATTCCTAGAATCTCACCCATCACCTTAATAGCCTTATTATTTACTATTGTGGTCATGTTTTCATTAAAAGGTGAAATGATAATGACCATACCATTTGATATTCTAATCATTGGTATTCCACTAATAATTTACTTCGTTATTATGTTTGTTATCAGCTTTTTTGTGAGCAAAGCAGTTGGTGCATCGTATACCACCAATACAGCTATATCCTTTACTGCAGCTGGTAATAATTTTGAGTTAGCCATAGCTGTAGCTATTGCTGTTTTTGGAATTAATTCTGGCCAGGCGTTTACAGGTGTGGTTGGACCACTGATAGAAGTTCCTGCATTGATTTTACTGGTTCGTGTCGCGTTTTGGTTACGCAAAAAATACTATTAACATCTCATTTTCAATACTTTAAAACATTAGTTCTTATAAATCTGTATATTTGAGTAAACTAACCAATTACCTTTTATCTAGTGATACGCTTAAGACAATTGTTTTTTATAGTAAGCATTGCTTTATCTTTAAAATGCAGTGCTCAAATTAACTTGACTAGTGATGAAGCTTTAAAAAAATACCAGAGCATAACAGCTACTATGTCTGAATCATTTCCTGAAAATGAATTCAAAACATACAGACGTGAATCTTTTACGGAACAACAACTTCAAACGTATTTGTTGCAACATTATAAACGGTTGGACTTATTACCATTTATTGAAGACCATTATCTTTTTAAAATGCAGAGCTATTTGCATTCCGGGAACTGGTTTCGTGAAATTGGATTTCCTGAAGAATCCATAAAATGGTATAAGGCGTTTTTCGAGTATTACGATGCGAATTTCAAAAAGTTATCTCCTGAAGAAAAGTATAATTTAGTTGAAATAATTACGTATTCTTATGGTATACAAGCCGATAATTATGCGCGAATTGGTCAATTAGATAGCGCTACATTACAACATAAAAAAAACATAGCCTTTATTAAAGATTATAATATTATAACTAAGCCGTCGGCATTTAATAATTATGGGCTGTTTTTTTATTGGCACAAAAAGGATTTAGATTCCGCATTAGTTTATTTCAATAAAGCGTATTTACTAACTAAAGAAAAATTCCCAAAGCACACCTTACTTGGTAGTATTCGTGATAATATTGCGGATATTTATATAGACAGGAAACAACCTGAAATGGCATTGCCTTTATATCGGGAAAATTTCAATTTGTATAGTAATATTAAAAATGAAAGATCAAACCAATTTGATGTTTCACGTCTTATAAGCGCTGGAGTTCAACAAGTGGAAACAGAAATAAAACTAAAAAAGCTAAATGAAGCAGAAGAAACATTTAATAAACTTCTTAAAACCTTATCAGGTCCATCATTTAACAACCATATTCAAAGTCAATCGCAATTACAAATCCTAGGTGCAGAACAAGCATTGTATACCAAACAAGAAAAATTTAAAGAAGCTTTGGAAGTTGCAAACAGATTTCGAAAACTTTCAGATAGTTTATCTACACTCTCCAAACTTGCTGATCAAAGATGGCAAGATGAGCTGAACACCATATCTCTAGATCGAGTTGCACTAAATTTTAAAATTGACAGAATAGAGAAAGAGAATAAAATTCAAAGTCAAAGATCTAAACTATGGATTGTAACTTTATCATCATCCATAATTTTAATTTTATTACTGTCTTTATTCTTACGCAGACGCCAACACATAATTAATGCGAAAAACAAACAACTTTTAGCCGAACAGAAATTAGAAATTTCACGTGTAAACAATGAAAACTTACAATCTGAAATTGAGTCTAAACAACGTGACCTATCTGATTTTGCTATCAATCTGACCCAAAACCAAGAATGGGCTCAAGATTTGGCAAATAAATTAGAAATAATAATGGAAGCGTCTTCCGAAGGTAAAAAAGCCTTATTAGCGCATTTAGAACAGGATATACAAAACAAGATTACCTTTGATACTAACACTCACGAATTCTATGAAAAACTAGATAAATTAAGTGATGCCTTTTATAGTAAACTTAACGGACTATTTACTAATTTGAGTAAAAATGAAATACGGTTGTGTTCACTAATTCGTCTAAAAATGGACAGTAGAAGTATAGCAACACTTCAAAATATTACACTAGCTTCTTTAAATACCAGTCGGTATCGGTTACGAAAAAAATTAGATCTTTCAGTGAATGAAGATTTAGACAGTTTTATTCAAAACATGTAACTACTTAAAAAACAACAAATTAAAATTATTTAGACTCGAATAACGCACTTGTCTATCAAATGTCTATTGCCTGTGCATTACCTGTCTATATGCATATTTGGTTCTGTACGTTTTTATCTTATACTTTAGTTCCAGTTAAAAAAAGGTTCCTAATTAGTAGCAACATTTGTATAACCTTATAAAACTTTAGTATTATGAAAACGTATGTAATTGGTCTACTATTTCTAGGCTTTACCAACCTAATGATTGCTCAAAATGATTTAGCGCTTTTAGCAACACCCAACCCAACAAACCATTCTGAAACTATTAAAATGGTTAAGAATATGGATTATTTAACCACTATGAATGACTTTGATATATCTAAAAAAGTATTAAAGCTTCAAGATCTTGTAGCTAACTATGATATCAAGGCACATAACGTTTATAATTCGAAAAGCGCAACCACATACACAGTGAATTTTAAGGAAGGAAAAAACAACTTGTTGGCTGTCTATGATAAAAATGGAACCCTTTTAAAGTGTCATGAACAGTATCAAAACATCAAATTACCATTTGTATTGAGTTCTGAAATAATTAAAGCCAATCCAGGCTATTCCTTAAATGAGGTGTATTGTAATATCCAATACAATAAAGATGTAGATACTGAAATAAAATATCGTGTGGTACTTAAGAATGGTAGAAAAACAAAAACAGTTCTTTTGGATTTGTAATCAAGATTTTAGCGGTGAATAAATGGAGGTGTAATCCCTTTTTAAAAATTACACCTCTTATTTTTCGCCTTAAATAACAATCAATTTCTGACCAATTTTTAACGTCGCATTTTTATTAATTCCATTTAATTTACACAAAGCTGCTAAACTCATATTACTTCTAGAAGAAATGCGAGATAAGGTATCCCCGCGCTTAACAATATAAACAGTTTTTGGCTTGTTGGCCAACGCTATTGCTTCCGATTCTGTAGTTGGAACATCTATCGTACCTTTACGCTTGCTATTGTGTAATTCTGGACGTGTCATATCACGTGTAATCCAAATTTCATTATTAAGAACTTCGTTTGAGTCGTTAAATTGCAATAAATATTCTGGGTTAATTTGAATTCCCTGATAGCTTACTTCTAAATGTAAATGACTACCACGAGCATTTCCAGAAGTACCACCTTTTCCTAAATAACTACCCGCAACAACGGAATCATTTTCTTTTACACCATAGCTCGATAAATGTGCATAAGCCGTTTCCAAACCATTAAAATGACGAACCACAACCGAACGACCATGACCTGAACTATAATTGGCAAAACGAACCACACCATCAAACATGGCAAAAAGGCTATCGCCCGTTACTAAATCAATATCAATACCTTTATGAGCACGTCCTTTCCGCCAACCATAGCGGGAGGTAATTACTTTATTTTTAGAAATAGGAGAGGCGTAATTAGAATTATTAAATTGTAAATGAATAGGAAATTTGATGTCCTTGCCGTAATCAACTCGAATTTTACTCGTATCCCAATAATCTGTTGTAATATCAACAGCGTCTTCAGCTTCTTCAACTTCATAGGTTTCTAATAAATCGTGACTACTGGCCACAAAATTAAGAAGGTTTGGAGATGGGTCTCCAGAGTTTATAATTTGGCCAAAGCTATTGGAAGCTAGGCACAAACAAATAAGGGCAAAAAATGATTTCATAGGTTACTTTGTGCTATTAAAAACCTGTTAACGTTAAAATTCGCAAAATATTATTTTTGCGACGTCCGAAAATAAAAAATAAATCAATATAAAATCATAAAATTTTGTTAGAGTTTAGATGTCGTGTTATAATTTCACCCAAACACCTATCCACCTGATATTCAAAGGGAAATTAATAGAACACAAGCACAATCTAGAGAGATGGATAATTAAACTGTTATTAATTCTTTTCTATTAAATTCCATAACCAATTTAACAGTCATTATCTTTGGCGCTCTAAATAGAAGATTACCATGGCCAATTCCATAAAAGCACAACAAGACATATTAGCAAAATTGCATATTACTAAACTTAATGACATGCAGGAAGAGGCTTTGTTAGCCATTGCCAATGCTGAAAACACTGTGCTTTTGTCGCCAACAGGAACTGGTAAAACAGTGGCTTTTTTATTACCTACGTTGGCGGAATTGGATGCGGATTGTCCCAACGTGCAATTGCTAATTTTGGTACCATCACGGGAATTGGCTATTCAAATTGAACAAGTAATCCGTGAAATGGGAACCGGTTTTAAAGCCAATGCCGTTTATGGTGGCAGACACTTTTCAAAAGATAAAATTGAACTGACTCATACACCAGCCATCCTGATTGGGACACCAGGACGTGTGGCTGACCATTTACGGAGAGAAACCTTTTCTGTAAAAGATATTAAAACCTTGGTTCTAGATGAGTTTGATAAATCGTTAGAAATTGGTTTTGAAGCCGAAATGAGCGAGATTATTGAACACCTTCCTTACATAGAAAAACGTGTGTTAACTTCGGCTACACAAGGAGTTAAAATACCAAGTTTCGTTGGGCTTACCAATGAATTGGTGATTGATTATTCAGATTCGGAAGCATCCAATATTCAAATAAAAAAGGTGATTTCGCCGCTAAAAGACAAGCGCAATACTTTATTAGATTTACTCTATGATATAGGCACTAAACCCGGAATTATATTCTGTAATTATAAGGATACCATTCAATATGTCAGCGACTTTTTAAACAGTCAGAATATTGCACATGGTTGCTTTTATGGTGGTTTAGAACAAATAGATCGGGAGCGTGCTTTAATTAAATTCCGAAATGGAACGCATCAAATTATCATCGCTACAGATTTGGCTGCTCGTGGATTAGACATTCCAGAGTTGAACTATATTATTCATTATCAATTACCACTAAAAGCAGAAGAATTCACCCATAGAAATGGACGAACCGCTAGAATGAATGCTGAAGGAACCGCGTATGTGTTGCAATGGGAAGATGAGTATTTACCAGATTTTATTGACACCAACCACATTGTAAAACTGAAAGGGAATCCTAAAAAGTTAGAATCCGACTGGGTAACACTCTTTGTTTCAGGAGGACGAAAAGATAAAATTTCGAAAGGTGATATTGCTGGTTTACTCTTTAAACAAGGCCATTTAGAAAAACATGAATTAGGTGTTATAGAATTAAAACAAGACTGTGCTTTTGTAGCCGTTCCAAAAAAGAAAGCTAATGCGGTTGTTGAAAAGACTAATAATTCACGTTTGAAAAAGAAGAAAGTGCGGATTACTATCTTGTAATACTATTCCATAAATCTTAAGGAAAGTTTAACAGGCTTCATCTGTTTATAGTCAGTGTTTGTGTGAATTGCTTTGTATTTTTGTAAAACAATACATATTTAACTTCAAAAGACATTTATGACCATGAAACAAGCCTTATTAGAACCTTATAAACTGAACAATAGTATTACCTTAAAAAATCGCGTGGTTATGGCACCCATGACGCGGAGTCGTGCTGATAATCCAGATAAAGTTCCTACTAAAGAATTACAGGCGCTTTATTATGCGCAACGTGCTTCGGCTGGATTAATTATTTCAGAAGGCTCACAAGTTTCAGAACAGGCGGTTGGTTATATACATACGCCTGGAATCCATTCCCAAAAGCAAGTAGAAGGGTGGAAGCTGGTTACTAAAGCGGTTCATGATCAAGGTGGTAACATATTTATACAGCTGTGGCATGTGGGTCGGATGTCGCATCCTGATTTTCATAATGGCAATTTACCAATAGCACCTTCGGCTATTAACCCGAAGTCACAATCTTTTACACCAACAGGTTTTAAAGATACGGTAACGCCAAAAGCAATGACACAAGCCGATATTGATCAAACCATATTAGATTTCAAGAATGCAGCAAAAAATGCCATGGATGCTGGGTTTGATGGCGTGGAAATACATTCCTCAAACGGGTATTTATTCCATCAGTTTTTTAGTACAACATCCAATATTAGAACCGATAATTATGGTGGCAGTATTGAAAATCGAGCACGTTTTTTCTTTGAAGTTCTGGACGCTATCAAATCGGTTATGCCTGAAAATAGAGTAGGAGTCCGCTTTAATCCTTCAGCTCATAATCTGTTTGGTGTAACGGTTAATGAAGATACCATACCGACATTTGATTATATTATTACTAAATTAAATGACTACGATTTAGCATATGTGCATTTATCCGAACCGTTTAATGATGTTTCAGACGTGCCTTATGCGGAAACAGAAATTGCCAAAAGATACAGACCGATTTACAAAGGTACACTCATGATAAACACGAATTTTAAGCAGGCGAGTGGTAACGCGGTTTTAGAACGAGGCGATGCGGATTTAGTCGCCATTGGAAAACCTTTTATTTCTAATCCGGATTTGGTGGAGCGTTTTGAGCAAAACTTGGAATTAGCAGAATGGGATGCTGATACATTTTATACCACTGGTAAAAAGGGCTATACCGATTATGAAAAAATAACATAAGTTTAATACACGATTTTTAAAAGTTCGCCTGTTGAATAGTACCTTATCCATTCACAAAAAAATAATATTAAAAGAAATATAAACGCTATGAAAGAAACTGTAAAAGCTTATGGAGCTAAAAGTGCCACAGCCAATTTAGAACCAATGACTATTGAACGTCGCGACTTACAAGCAACCGATGTAAACATAGATATCCTATACTGTGGTGTGTGTCATTCAGATATACACACGGTACGAAACGATTGGAAAGGCTCTACATATCCCGTAATACCAGGTCATGAAATTATTGGTCGTGTTACAGAAGTAGGAACAGAGGTAAACAATTTTAAAGTAGGAGATTTAGTGGGTGTTGGTTGTATGGTAGATTCCTGCCAAACGTGCAACAGCTGCCAACATGATTTGGAGCAGTTTTGCGAAAATGGTGCCACTTTTACCTATAACAGTCCAGATAAGCATTTAGGCGGACAAACGTACGGTGGTTACACAACTTCTGTGGTTTGTGATCAAGAATTTGTATTGCGTGTTCCAGAAAATATTGACCCAAAAGGTGCAGCACCATTGCTTTGTGCTGGAATTACAACGTGGTCGCCATTACGTCATTGGAAGGTGAAGAAAGGTGATAAAGTAGGTGTGATTGGTTTAGGAGGGCTTGGACATTTGGGTGTTAAGTTTGCCAATGCTTTGGGAGCTCATGTGGTGATGATAACAACTTCGCCAGAGAAAGCGGATGATGCCGAACGATTAGGTGCTCATGAGGTGTTGATTTCAAAAAATCAAGACGCGATGAAAGCTCATGCGAATAGTTTCGACTTTATTTTGAACACTATTCCAGTTGGCCATGCTATGGATCCGTATTTGAGTTTATTGAAAATTGATGCGACTATGGTTTTAGTTGGTGCTATTGAACCGATGAAGGAATTTAATGGCGGAAGTTTGGTTATGGGACGTAAACGTGTTGCTGGATCCTTAATTGGTGGTATTAAAGAAACCCAAGAGATGTTAGATTTCTGTGGCGAGCATAATATTGTTTCGGATATTGAAATGATTAACATGCAAGATATTAACGATGCTTTTGAACGTGTTACTAAAAACGATGTGAAATACCGTTTTGTAATTGACATGGCTAGTTTGAAATAACATATAATAAGGGGTGTTCTGATGGGTATCCCTTATTCTTGTAAATTTCTATTTTACATAATATAAATTATAGAACAAATTATAACAATTAACGAAATAGCGCTTTTCGCGGTATTTGACATAATCATAGATATAATGTCTTCTGACTTATATCGATGATGATTATGTACAAGATAATTGTGGTTTTGTGAATCAATAACGCTTTTCGCGGTATTTGGGTTAATCATAAATATAACGTCTTCAGATTTATATCGGAAATTATTAAAGTCAAATACATCAATAAGTAAGAACTTAATATGTTATGAATAATTTATTCCCATTTCCCACACAAACCATTTAACTTGCAAACATATTCCAAAAACAAAATTAACTTTCATGATTATACCTAAACTCCATTATATATCTCAAGGGAATTCACCAGCTGAACATTTAGAAAATATCCAAAAAGCCTGCACATCTGGTGCTGAATTGGTGCAACTACGTTTAAAGAATCTTAGCGAAAAGCAGGTTTTAGAAATAGCACAGGAAGCGCGCGAGATCACGACTCGTTTTCAAACTAGATTAATCATCAACGATTATTACAAGATTGCCAAAGCTGTTAAAGCCGATGGTGTGCATTTAGGAAAAACCGACCACTGCCCCACTGTTGTTAGAAAACAATTATATACTTGGCAACTGATTGGCGGAACGGCACATACCTTGGAAGATTGTGAAACGTTGATTAACAAAGACGTGGATTATATTAGTTTGGGGCCTTTTAGATTCACAAACACCAAAACAGATTTACCGTCTGTTTTAGGATTGGCTGGTTACGCCGAAATACTAAAAAGCTTGACCACCGAAACGCCTATTATTGGCGTTGGTGGTATAACAACAAACGATGTTGTGGATATATTAGAAACCGGAATTTCTGGAATTGCCGTTTCTGGTGCTATTACCGCTGATTTTAATCGTATCAAACTGTTTCATGAGTTACTTGTGGCATCATCAACAGCAGAACAACGCCATACGTTTGGCTCCAACACAGATTCAAAACCAACTTAATTACTTAATCCAATATAATAACTTCCGTTTTTAAAATCCATTTTCCGTGATCCTGTGCACTATGCGTTACCGTAATTTTATTGGGTCCCGTTTTCTTAAAAACATCAATCAATTTCAGGTTTTTGTGTACGGTAGTATTAATTACAACTGGTTCGGTAAGTAACCTGCTATTGGTAGCATCATAAACATATAGGGTTTTGGAGGTTGGTTTAATATCCCAGAAACCAATTTCGTCTGCTTCATCATTATTCAAATCCTTTAAGTTTTCTAATTGCGATTTGTAAGCACCTTGGATGGTAATAGGGTTTAAATCCTTATGGCTAAACATAATGACACTATTACAACCGCCTTCGCATTCTACTGGATTACTTGAGGTAATTATTTCCGGCGAAATAACCGTTGCATAATCTGAAAGTCCATCGCCGTTAAAATCGCCATACAGCTTTCTTGTTTTAGATTGGATTACTTTATTATCAAAGGAACTTGGGAAAATACGCGTATCTAAATCCTGGGTATTTTCAGCAACATTTTCGCGTAATATTTTGAACTCACCATTTTTATACATCACTGACAAAAATGAGGTGTACTGGGCTTCAATCCCGCTGTAGGAAACTTGTTTGGTAAAGGTTACTAAATAGTTGGCCGCCTCTTTTGTAATGACCATTTCGTCATTTAAAGCTCGTTGTGTATAATCTGGAAATTGTTGAAATAAGCTGTTTTTACTTTCTTGTACTTGGGTTCGGGTGCGCTCCTTGCCGTAATAGGTTACGATTGCCATATAATACTTATCAAGATAAGGCGACTTTAATTGTGTATGGGCTTCGTTCCACTGCTTAACAAAGGCACGGATCTCTTTTTCTCCTTTTGGGTTAACCTCATTGCAACTGCATGCAAATAAGATAAATAAGCAAGATAGGAATTGGAGATACTTCATGTTTTAATGGGTTTTGGGCTTGTTTAGTTTATGCTAAAGATAATGGAATTTTAGTGACTTTTTGCTATTTGTTTTGGTGGTATATCAATATTTCATTTTTCCGAATATTTAAATGGGGACTCCTGATGTGCTGGTTAATTAACCAGATGTGGTTAGTGTTTTCTTGATATAATCTGCGCTGAACTTTGGAATTCCGTTCTGCCTCTCTATTTGACCGATTATCCAATAGATCATAAAACGGGTTGTAAGGATACACCTATTACTATAAACCAAACCTTTCTTATTTTTAAACCCATAAAAACAGTTATGCTGCTTTTATGGGTTTTACATTTAGTATTCGTTTTGTCTTCTATTTATGGGACAACCATAAACTGTGTTTTAGGCTTCTCCTCTGGCTGGGTAGCCTTCTTTTAAAATATAGTCTATTCCGCCTAATATGTCGTTAAAACTTGGTCTGCCAAACGGCATGGATTGGATGGACACCCAATATAAAGTTTGATCTGGTGTTATTATAAAAATACCCGGCTCTGTAAAGTGTTCAGGTTCTTTTTTTATACCTTTTGATATAAATAACCCCCATTTTCTTGCTTCCTCTATAGGAAGTCCGTAACCCAATGGTATGTCGGCTATATCCCAATCGTTATAGGTTTCTTTGGCAACTTCTTGTGTGTCTGAACTAATGGCTATGAAGTTTACACCTCGATTGGTAAATTTACTTCCTTTTTTTTGAAGTTCTTCCAATTGGGATTTGCACACTGGGCAGTGTTTCCCTCTATAAAATAGTATCATGGTGAAATTTTCTGGCGCTTGCTCGCTTAATTTCCATGTGGTATTGTTGACTAAACTAATATGCAAATCCGGTGTTTTTTCTCTTGGTTTTATCATTGTTTTATCTTTTTAATTATTCACAATAATATATGGATTGCTGTTGATTTGTTTTAACTGAATTACATAAATCTTTACCGGGATTGGTGTCAAAGATTATTGCTAAAGTTGAGAATACCCTTGATTGAGATGGCCTAATATGCTATTCTTTATTGTTTATTCTTATCCTGTTTTTTCATCCGTTTCCATAAAAAGTAAATGATTATGAAAAAGATAGGTAAGATGATATACACAATTAAATCAAAAGGTTGTGATAAATCAATAGTACCACTGTCTCCTGGGTTTTGAGATTGTGTGGGAATTTGAAAACGTAATGACAATATATTTAGCATGTTTTTTAAATTGAATTATAATGATAAGTTACAAAATTAATAGCAAATTATGAAGTCTACCCTTCCCGTCGTAAGACTTCTAAAGGCGAACTTCGTAAAACCGTTTGAATATTGCTTAAGCCAATGGCTAAAACCAATAGTGTTATTCCTGGCAGAAACACCAAAAACGGAATTAGTGATGGAACAAAAGGTTCTTTAAAAACAAAAACGGCTAAACACAAACTGCTGACTAGTGCCAAAATAATTCCTACCAAACTTCCTAAAAGTCCTAAAAAGACATATTCGAAAGCCGTGATTTGCAGAATCTGTTTATTTTTAGCACCCAAGGTTCGGAGTAAGACACTTTCCTTAATACGTTGGTATTTACTGGTTCTAACGGAGCCAATCAATACAATGATTCCCGTAAGAATGCTGAAAAATGCCATGAAGTTAATAATCCATGAAACTTTATCTAAAATATCTTCTATAACGGTATAAATCTGGCGTAAATCAATTATGGATACATTCGGGAATTTAGCCACTAAATCCTGTTGTAATGCTGCGGAACTCGTTTCGTCTGAAACATTGGTTGTGAATACATTAAATTGTGGCGCTTGTTCTAAAACACCTGCCGGAAATACGATGGAAAAATTGAGTTGCATTTGAGACCAATCGACTTTTCGGATACTGCCTACGGTTGTTTCCATTAAAACACCTTGAACGTTGAATACAACGGCATCACCAACGGACAGTTTGGCATCGGAAGCCAGATTATCAGAAATGGACATGACTATAGGGTCACCCGGTTTTAATTGTGGTGTCCACTCGCCTTCCAACAATTCTTCTGATGCTATTAGGGAATCCCGATAGGTGGTTCTAAATTCATGGTTTAAAATCCAACCTCGCATTTGCCGCGTACTGTCTTGACGAATGTCATTTACCAATCGGCCTTTTATACTATGCATACGCATAGTTACCAAGGCTAAACTATTTAGTATTGGCAAATTTTTGTCCGTAATGTTTTTTGAAACCGCGTCTCGCTGATCACGCTGCACATCTAAAATGATGATATTGGCATTTTCAGAAGCTTGTCCGACTTCTGTTTTTGCCAACAGAATATCCTTCGTGAAATATAAGGTGCTAATTAAAAACGTACCCAAACCAATGGCCACCACCAATACCACGGTTTGATTATTGGGTCTGAATAAATTAAGTAAGCTTTGGCGTGCTGTAAAACTCCAGTGTTTTGGAAAAAACTGTTTTATGGTTTTAATAAAACCTAATGCTACCAAGGCTAACATGGTAAAAGTAAAAACGGTTGCAACCACAAAACCGGCTGCATAAAGTGCATCTTTAATCAACCAAAGTGAAAATAAAAACAGGAACACTAGAATAGCTCCAAATACTAAAAATCGAATTTTTCGTGGTTCTTGTGATGCATTTTCATCCACACGCAGTACATCCAAAGGCGACACATACCACGTACGCAATAATGGTAATAATGCAAATAATACCGACATAAATAAACCCAAAAACACACCAATTAAAATAGGCTGTACCGAAATGGATATTTCCAAGGTGAAGGGTAAAAAGTCTTTTAAAAGATAGGGGAAAACGGTTTGCAACGCCGCACCAATTATGGAGCCAATTAATCCACCGATAATTCCAATGCCAGCAATTTGAATAAGGAAAATAAGAAAACTTTGAAGCCTAGAAGCCCCCATACATTTTAAAATGGCTATGGCTTTTAATTTCTCTTTGATATAAATATGGACCGAACTGGCAATTCCTATACAACCTAAAAGCAAAGCAATAAAAGCGGCCAAATTCAAAAATTTCCCTACATTATCATAGCGCCTACCCAAACGCTCTGTGCTACTTGTATGCGATTTGATGTCCGCATATTCTAAATCTAAAATAGGTTCTAATTTATTTTCAAGTCGTTTTAAATTGAGCGTATCTGATGCTTTATAATAATATTGATATTCCTTCCGACTTCCAAACTGTAGTAATTGCGTAGCTTCAACAAAACGATACGGAATCACCACTGGTGGTGCAACCGAACTGGCAATAGCTGAACCTCCTGGAATGGATTTTAATGCGCCAGCAATGGGCAGTGTTAACTCACCAATCTTAATAGAATCACCTGGCTTTATATTGAATTGTAATAACAGGGTGGCATCTACCAAAGCACCACCTGATTCTTGATACACCCTGGCAGCCGTAGCTGGTTCTGATTTTATTTTACCATAAAAAGGGAAATCGCCTTGCATGCCCCGAACCTTTACTAATTTGGAACCGCCATTTTTGGGAAAAGCAATCATAGAGACAAAATTAACCTCTGATGCATCTGGTTTTAAGGAATCGATAATGGTTTTTGCACGCTCTGTAGGCACTTGTCTGGAATCGATAATAAAATCGGCTCCCATTAAGGTTTTAGACTGGCTTTGGATATTATCTTTTAAGTTGGTGCTAAATAGTTGAATGGACACAACGGCAGCAATGCCTAAAATAATAGACGCCATAAATAATAGCAAACGTACTTTGCTAGCTTTAGCGTCGCGCCAAGCCATTTTAAAAAGCCATGCTACTTGTAATTTTGAGTTTAATTTGGAGTTATTCACTATGCCGTAGTCAATTGATTGGTTACTATTTTTCCACCTTTAAGGCGTAGTATTTGTTGGGTTCGATTGGCTAATTCCAAGTCATGCGAAATTATGACCAAAGTCGTTCCGTTTTCTTTGTTTAAATCGAGTAACAACTGAATGACTTTTTCTCCCGTTTCGTCATCTAAATTCCCCGTAGGTTCATCAGCAAACAAAATAGAAGGTGAATTTGCAAAAGCGCGCGCCAAAGCGACACGTTGCTGTTCGCCTCCAGACAATTGTGACGGGTAATGATGAACACGATCTCCTAAACCTACTTTTTCCAATAAAGTCATACTTTTTGTAGTTGCTTCTTTTGATCCTTGCAACTCCAAAGGTACGCTCATGTTTTCAAGAGCTGTAAGTGTTGGTAGTAATTGGAAATTCTGAAAAATAAATCCAACCTCCTTATTTCGTAATTGGGCGCGTTCATCTTCATTTAGGCTACTTAAATCCTGCCCACATAATTCCACAGTTCCAGCATTTGGTTGGTCTAAACCAGCACAAATGCCAAGCAAAGTGGTTTTTCCACTTCCTGAAGGTCCAACGATTGAAAAGGTTTGTCCTTTTTCAACTTCAAAAGAGATATCATGTAAGACCGTTAATTGTTTGTTACCACTGGTATATGTCTTTTCTAAACCAGTAATCTTTAATATCTTTGACATATAAATTTTTAATTAAAATAGCGACTCATGTCCAATGCCCAAAATACTCAATTGAATTCAGTTCTGCCAACCTCAAGCCCTTATAAACTCATAAAGTTTTGTTATTTTATTTTGGCGCTTTTGGTGGTTTCCTGTGGTGACGCTAAAACTGGAAACACGCCTAAAATGCAACAAACGGTTGAACAATCCGAAACCACACCAGAACCTAAAAGTACCACTAAAACCATTTTGTGTTTTGGTGATAGTATTACGGCAGGTTACGGTTTAGATGATGTAAATGATGGATACACAGCTGTTTTACAACAACGTATTGACTCTTTAAATTTAGATTATACCGTCATTAATTCTGGTGTAAGTGGTGAAACCACCGCAGGTGGAAGAGGCCGAATTGATTGGGTAATTAAACAAAAGCCCTCTATTTTTCTATTAGAATTAGGTGCAAATGATGGGTTACGAGGGGTGGCTCTGACCGAAACGAAATCTAATTTACAAGCCATTATAGATGTGGTTAAAGCACAAAGTCCAGAAACCACTATTATTTTGGCTGGCATGCAGTTACCGCCCAATATGGGACAAGACTATACCACGGAATTTAAAAAGCTTTTTATTGATGTTGCTGAACAAAATAACATTGCCTTTATTCCTTTTATTTTGAAAGATGTTGGTGGTATTGCTTCTCTCAATCAGAATGATGGGATTCACCCAAATGTGGAGGGTCATAAGATTGTTGCCAATACCGTTTGGGAAACGTTGGAGCCCCTAATTGTCAATTAGATAAATACTTATCATTAAGCTTCCCTAATCTTTTATTCTTTTTTTCATTGAGAAAAAAAGAAACAAAAAAGTCTAGGCTTACGAATCTATATCTAAATTTATCATTCGACACCTAAATTTTAGGAACTCGCATTAAAAACATTCCTCGGTTCAAAAATTTTTCTTGCTCAAACAGCCTAAAATTTCACGGTGTTTATATTTCAGATTTTACGATAAATTTTCGGTAGGCCGATTTTGCATTTATATAAACATTGTTATATTATCTATGTTTTAAAATATCAAAAAATGGAATATTTGAGTTGAAAAAATAAGTTAAATAGTGTATTGTAAATTATATTTTGACATAGCTATACAAGCAAATAACTATTTGTTTTTCGACTTTTTTGGTGTTTCTACTTTCATATTTTCTGCACCCGATTCCGATAAATAATTTGCCAATATTTTATCGACCAATTCCTCTTTGGTTAGATGATGAAAGATGGTTTTGATCTTGGCTTTAAAATCTTCAGATACCTCCCGATTCGGTTTGGTTTTAAAAATTTTCTTTGCCCAAATTAATCCGTTATTTTCTTCAATACTTTGGGCGTCTGCTTTTTTAAATTCATGAAAAGTAATCCCTAATTCATTTTCGAACTCCGGAATGTCTTCTATTTCATCTTTTTGTATCACACTTAATGAAAGTCCTGTGGCTCCTGCCCTAGCCGTTCGTCCACTTCTATGCACATAAGCATCATAGGTGTCTGGTAAATGATAATTTACCACATAGGCTACTTCTTTCACGTCAATACCACGAGCAGCCAAATCGGTTGCCACTAAAATATCAATATGGCCTTCTCTAAATTGACCCATAATCCGGTCGCGAATTCCCTGGGTTAAACTCCCATGAATAGCCCCAGATGAGAATTTATTAATGGCTAATTTTTTAGCTAATTTGTTTACAGCAGCTTTGGTTTTGCAAAATATAATTCCACGCTCACCTTCTTTTGAATTCAAAAAATGTAGTAAAACTTCCAGTTTTTCAATGGGTTCCACCACCACATATTGATGATCGATTCCTTGATGACCAACCGTTGCCATATCAGCTTCTATATGCACCACTTTTTTGGACATATAATTTTGAACCAATTGCTTGATGGTTCCTGGCATGGTTGCTGTAAACAATAAGGTTCTTCTTGTTTTTGGAATGTCTTTTATAATAGTGTCTACTTCGTCTTTTAATGCACTCACCATTTCATCCGCTTCGTCTAACACCAAATAGGAAACGTTTTTAATGGAAATAGCACCACGTTTGATTAAATCAACCAAACGACCGGGTGTTGCCACCACAATATGCGTTGGTGTTTGTAAACGTTCTATTTGCGGTTTTATAGGAATACCACCACAAACGGAAGCCAAAGAAATTTTTGGACTGTTTGCCGCAAAGGATTCTAAATTCGCAAAAATTTGTTGCCCTAATTCGCGTGTTGGTGCTAATATTAATGCTTGAACCGTGTCGTTTTCAGTATCTATTAACTGTAGTAATGGCAAGCCAAAAGCCGCTGTTTTACCAGTTCCAGTTTTTGCCAAAACAACCACATCATCTTTCTGATTGAGAATTATAGGAATCGCCTTTTTTTGTATATCCGTAGGTTCGGAAATTTTTAAAGCAAGTAAACTCTTTTGCAATTGAGTATTTAATCCTAAATCTGAAAACTGTTTTAACATGACTCTATTTTTGGGCAAAGATAATCACACTTTTATAAGGATTAGCTTCTATTGACATTCTTATTCGTTTAATTCCTTCATAATTTCCGCAAACAACTCATAAGATCGGATTCTGTCTTTCCCATCATAAATATTGGTCACAGCAATCAATTCGTCTGCTTGGGTTTTTTCCATAAATTCTTTCACTTCCGCTTTTACAGTCGCTTTACTTCCAATAAAAGAATATTTCAACATTTGATGGATTTGCGGATGCTGTAATATCTCTTCATATTCAGCAGTCATGTCTGTTGGTGGCGGCACAAAATCGCGTTTCCCTGTAAATATACCCAAAATCATACGGATTAATGAAGTTGAAAGGCGCTGTGCTTCTTCATCTGTATCGGCTACAATAATATTAACACCTGCCATAACATATGGTTTTTGTAATGTTTTGGATGGTTGAAACTCCTTTCTGTAAATTTCAATGGCATCCCACAAATGGGTTGTTGCAAAATGACTAGCAAACGCATAAGGCAATCCTTTTTTGGCTGCTAAATGAGCGCTATCTGTACTAGAACCTAAAATATAAAGTGGTACATCAACACCTTCGGCGACTGTAGCGCGAACTTTAGATTTAGAATTTTCAGAAGAAAAGTATTGTTCTAATTTCTCTAATTCAACTGGAAATGCATGCGCTGCTTGCATAAAATCGGAACGGATGGCTTGTGCTGTTTCCCTATCGGTTCCTGGCGCTCTTCCTAAACCTAAATCAATACGGTTTGGGTACAGAGACCCTAAAGTTCCAAATTGTTCGGCGATAATTAATGGGGAATGATTGGGTAGCATAATGCCTCCAGAACCTATACGAAGGGTTTTGGTTCCTTGAGCCACGTAACCAATTAATACAGCTGTTGCACTACTTCCAATATTAGGCGCATTGTGGTGTTCTGCTAACCAATAGCGTGTATAGCCAAAGATTTCTGCGTTTTGAGCTAGTTCTAAGGCGTTATTATAGGTTTGTTTGAGTGTATGATTTTTAGATACTAAAGCGAGGTCTAAAATTGAATATGCTGTTTGTTTTGTTTTCATAGGAAATAAATTCGTTATGCGGATTTCAACTAGAAAACATCAAATAACATACCACCAATAATTAACGCCTTTATGGCACGTTTTTATGATATTATTTATTGCTTTTGACTGATTTACGAACTATTTATGACGTAAAGGCAAATTTTATCTCTAAAAAATCTAATCTGTTAGTTCCAGTTACACCTTTCTGTCCTTTCCAACGTCAATACCCATTACCAATTTAATGATTGAAATTAACACCAGTAATAGTAACGCATAACTCCACATATCTGTTATATCATAAATAACACCCACAATAAACGGACCTGTTGCAGCTATAAAATAGCCAATAGACTGAACAATTCCAGACAATTCGGCAGCTGTTTCGGCATCATCAGAGCGCAAAACAATTAGCAACAGTGCTAATCCAAATGTACCCCCTAAAACCATCCCTATAAGTCCAACCCATACTTCTGTAAAACCGATTTCAGGAAATAGGAGTCCTAATAAAGCAATGACTTCAAGGATAATTAATGATACAATAACCAAACGTTGATCTTTTCGTGAACCAGCCCAAATAGGAATAAAAATAGCACCAATAATTCCTGTAGCTTGAGATAAAGAAAGCATCCAACCGGCATAAGAAGCATCATAACCACGATCCATAAGTATGGCGGGTAACCAGGCTAAAATAACATAAAAGGCAAAGGACTGCAGCCCCATATACAAAGCCAATTTCCAAACCAACTTGGAACCACTTAATTTCTTCATGGCCTCTTTAAAACTTCGGTTGGGAACTGTTCGATTAATCCGTTTCAAGTTAGGCACCCAAATGATTACTGCTATAATTGCTAAACCGGCCCAAACGCCCAAGGAGCCTCGCCAGCCTAAATTCATTTCCATAGCTAATGGCACACTTAAACCGGCTGCAAAAGCAGCACCTAGTGACATGATTCCAGAGTATAAGCTGGTAACTAATCCGGCTTTATGGGGGAAATTTCTTTTTATCATGGCAGGAATTAACACATTTCCAAAAGCAATGGCAATTCCTAAAAAAACAGTTCCCAAATACAGTTCGAAAACACCGCCAATGGAGCGAATTATAATTCCAACAGCCAATAAAATTAATGAGCCGAGTAGTGTATTACCAATTCCATAACGCTTTGTAAATAAGGGCGTAATAGTAGAAACAACACCAAAAGCAATTAATGGTAACGTAGTGAGTAAGCCTAGTAAGGTTTCAGAAAGTCCAACATCTTGTCTAATCATATCGATTAATGGTCCAATGCTTGAAAGTGCAGGCCTTAAATTTACGGCAATGAATAAAATTCCCACGAGTAACCATATTCGTGAGGCTTTATTCAATCCGTTTTCGTCTAGTTTTCCCATAGTTTTTAAAATGCAGTCACTTGCTTTCGAAATCTAGAAAATATTGTTATCAGTCGCCATGAAATGACCTACTGATAACAAAGGGCAAAAGTAGTCCTTTGTTCTGAAACGTGGCAAATTAGTTAGCTTAATGTTTTGTGAAAGGTTGCTTATAAAAAACATCATAATCTTGAATAGTAATCATAAAAAAAACAGGTTTACAACAAGCCGATCTTGCTACTGTAGAATTTACACTAAAAAAGTCTTACTTTTAAAGTCTCATTTAATGAGCTATGACTAATTGGATTGAACTATTATCAGAATTTAAAAAAAGGCAACAACCTGTTGCTTTTGTTACTGTAACCAAGTGTTACGGGTCAACACCTTGTGTGGTAGGTTCCAGAATGATTATAACTAACAACCAAGAACTGTATGGAACAATTGGTGGTGGCAAATTGGAGTTTTTGGCTACCAAAGAAGCCATGACCGCACTCAATGAAAATAGAATTATAGAATCCAACTATACTTTAGGACCCGAGTTTGAACAATGCTGTGGCGGAAAAGTTGAATTTATGATAGAACCTATGAACCAATCACCCAACTTATTTTTGTTTGGCGCAGGCCATATTGGTGTTGAGATTGCCAAATTACTAATTGGCACACCGTTTAACGTTACGCTAATCGATTCACGAACCGATTGGTTTTCTAATTTGGAATTAGATTCACGCATTTCAACATGCCAGGTATCTGAAACGGATTTCAAAACGTTTGCTGATGCGGTAATGTGGGGAGAAAATTGTTATGTTTTAGTGCTCACTCATAATCACGCCATTGATTTTGACATTATAAGTATGGCTTTATTAAAAGACACCAAGTTTTTGGGATTGATTGGCAGTAAAACCAAAAAGGTCCGCTTTAACAACATGCTTATTAAAGACATGAATATTCCGGATGGTATGACCCATGTCGTGTGTCCTATTGGATTAGATATTGGAGGCGATACACCAAAAGAAATTGCTATAAGTGTGGTTGCTCAACTGCTTCAAGTGCACTATAAGTTAAAGCAAAAATCTTAAAGAGATTCCTGCTTTCGCAGGAGGTACACATGAAAAACAGCAAACTCATTATAGACAGACTAACTGCACTTTGGGCTTTAAACGAATCTGGTTTAGGTGGTTTTTTACATGTATTCAATTCGCCATTTACAGGATTGATTGTTGGTGGAATCGCTATTTTATTAATTAGTTTGATTGCCTTCTATGCCGAAAATAAATGGCAATCCATTTTAAAAGCTTTAATTATTGTATTAATTATAAAAATGGCGGTTAGTCCCTACTCCCCTTTTACAGCCTATATATCCGTAAGTTTTCAAGCGGTTCTAGCAGCATTTTTATTTTCCAATTTCTCATGGCGTGGTTTTACCTTAATTGTTTTAGGCGTGGTTACCTTCTTACAATCGGCACTGCAAAAACTATTAACCTTGACTATAATTTATGGTACCGAATTTTGGGAAGCCATAAACATCTATGGATCATGGATTCAGAACAAAATAAATCTTCTTACCGAAACATCTACGACATCGGTTTTGATTGGATTATATTTGTTTATTTATGGTGTTTGTGGCTTACTGGCTGGACTTTTTATCAATCGTATGATTGGAATTATTGCAACCAAAGCGAACACAGATTTTTATTTAGAACCAGTAATTCTAACTGCAAATACTAACACCCCAAAACGCAATTATTCATCAAAAATCATTTGGGTTTGGCTCATAACCATTGCTATTATTGTTTTAGCTTTAACCTTTTTTGGCGGTACTTTATTTGGCTGGCAAAAAGCGATTTATATTATCCTACGTAGTTTCTTTATTTTAATGATTTGGTATCTAGTTTTAGGGCCTTTTCTTTTGAAGTTCATTCGAAAGTACCTTAAACATAAGGAGTCCAAGTATCAAGAAGATATCAGCAATGCAATGGATTTGTTTCCATATTTCCGACAAATTATGGCCTATACATGGAAAGAAACCAAGCATTTAAAAGGTTATGCGCGATTTGAGTATTTTATGGCGAATAGTATTTCTAATTGCATCCATTTTAAAATTCCTACCGAATGATTTACATCTTAACAGGAGCCATTAGATCAGGTAAAACAACCACGCTTTTCAATTGGTGTAAAAACCGACAAGATGTAGATGGTTTACTATGTCCCGATAATTCGGTTGGCAAACGGTATTTTTTAAAGATACCATCTGAAGAAGAAGTTGCACTTGAAGCTGGAACTGATGTTGAAAGTGAGAAAATTATTCAAATTGGAAGCTTTCGGTTTTTAAAATCTGCCTTTGATAAAGCTAATAATTATTTATTGTCAATAGCTTCTAATAACCCTAATACCTACATCATTATTGATGAAATTGGAAAATTAGAATTGAAAAATGATGGGTTGCATGAATCGGCTGAACAATTGATTTCAAAATTTCAATTGGATGAGAAACACCATGTAATTCTAGTGGTTCGCGATTATTTATTAGATGCTGTTTTGGAACATTATGCTATTTCTGAATATTCGGTTATCAAAACTGAAGATTTGAAAAGAGATTATTTTTGATAAAGACTCATCAAAACTTTTTCTGGTGTCATTGGTGCATGAAACTTTAAATTATAATTCGGATTAAAGGCTTTAATTGCATTTTGAAGTGCAAAATAAGCACCAATACCATACATTAAAGGGGGTTCACCAACGGCTTTCGATTTTAAAATAGCGTGCTCATGACCTTCAGTTTCCAAAGGAATGGTTTCAACAATTTTAGGCACCGAAAATAAATCTGGAATTTTATAAGTTGATAAGGCATTAGAAAGTAATTTTCCATTTTCATTATACGCAATTTCTTCCATCGTCATCCAACCAATACCTTGAATTAAAGCACCTTCAACTTGACCTAAATCAATCCCTTCACTCATACTTTTTCCGTAATCGTGAACCATTTTCACGCTATCAAATTCATAAGTTCCACGTGTGCAATCTACTGTAGTGGTAATAATAGCTGTTCCATATACATGGTAGGCAAACGGATGGCCTTTTTCCTTGGTTTTATCAAAGTGAATTTCTGGTGTGGCATAATGGGCATTTTCCGTTAAAGCTACACGTTTTAACATGGCTTTACTAATGAGTTCTGTCCAAGATAGTTCGGATTTTTTGTCATTTATATGAATAAATTCGTATCGCAAAGATATATCATCAACTTTACTATTCAATTCTTCTGACGCTACTAACCTTAAACGCTCCAAAAGAGCATGACATGCCATTTGTAAAGCTTTTCCATTTAAATCTGCAGTAGAGCTAGCAGCTGATGGCGAGGTATTGGCAACTCGGGTTGTATTGGTCGTTTCTATCTTGATTTTTTCAATAGGAATGGAAAATATATCAGCGGCAATTTGCATCATCTTCGTATTAACACCTTGTCCCATTTCTACAGCGGCCGTGCTGATACCAACACTTCCATCCAAATAAATATGAACCAAAGCACGCGCATGATTCATTGGAGTATTTGTAAAGGAAATACCAAAAGTTATTGGCATAAAAGCGATGCCTTTTTTAAAGTCAGAATTCAATTTATTAAAATCAGCCACCTCCTGCTCCAATGCGTCACTATTAAATACTAATTTTGCCGAATTCCATGAATTTTTCGCTTCTACTTGTTTGGCAATTTGTCCATAAGAAAACGTATCATTTTCATCCAATAAATTCGCTTCTTGAATTTGTCTTGAACTCACGCCAATTTCATGAGCCGCTTTTGCAATAGCAGATTCAATGACGAACATACCCTGTGGTCCACCAAAACCTCGAAACGCGGTGTTTGGTGGCAAATTGGTTTTGCAACTTAAAACGGTTGTACTTACATTAGGTACATAATAACTATTTGTGGCGTGAAATAAAGTTCGTTCTGCTATGGCTGGCGACAAATCGGCTGCAGCACCAGAATTTTGAAGAAACTCCGCTTGGTAAGCTAAAATTTTCAAGTCTTTAGATAAACCTATTTTATAAGTACTTTCATACGGATGGCGTTTACCTGTCATGCGTAAATCATCATGACGATTCAAAACCAATTTAACCGATTGATTTAAATAATAGGTTGCCAAGGCTGCCATAACAGCCCAAGGTGTTGCTTGGTCTTCTTTACCACCAAAACCACCACCAAGTCTGGTAACATCAATTTCAATTTTATGCATGGCAAGACCTAATACGCGAGCTGTTGTGGCTTGTACAGCCGTTGGGCCTTGAGTAGAGGATGTTATTTTTATATTCCCATTTTCCAAAGGTTCGGCGTACGCACCTTGTGTTTCAATATATAAATGCTCTTGTCCGTTTGAAAAAGTTTCGCCTTCAAACACATACTCACAATTGGCAAATGCATTTTCGGTATCACCTAAACTGAATGATCGTGGGGCATTTATAAAACTGCCCTTTTCTTTGGCTTCTTTAGCCGTTGTAATAACTGGTAATTCTTCAATTTCAATAGCAATTAATTGTCTGGCTTGTCTGGCTATAAATTCAGTTTCTGCAACAATTAAAGCAATTGGCATGCCCCAAAAATGGACTTCGTTTTCAGCAAAAAGTGGTTCATCTGCAATGATACCTCCAATTTCATTGATACCAGGAATATCTTTATATGTAAAAATACGTTCGACACCTTCCAAGGCTTCAGCTTTAGAATAATCAATACTTATAATTTTTCCATGGGCTTTTGGTGAATCAAAAACAACAGCATGAAAAGTCCCTTGTCTGATATTGACATCATCTACATAGAGTGATTCGCCGCGAACATGCGTGTACGAATCCCTATTTTTAACGCTGTTTTTTAATGATTTGGTTACAGCATCAAGTTTAGAATCTAAATTGGTATGTGATTTGTTTTTATGCATGTTGAACAAAATCGTTTAAAGTGAATTGTTTTGGAAATAACGTGGTAAAATGTGCGAAAAATAATTGTCTTGCCAATAGTCGCTTATAATCACTAGTGCCACGAACATCACTAATTGGTGAGATTTCAGATTGTAGAATTTCGTTAGCCTGCATTATGATTTCAACAGTCAAATCTTTTCTCCTTAAAAATTTAGAGGTCTCGTGCAAATATTTTGGGATAGCGGCAACGCCACCAATGGATACATGAACTTCTGAAATATGATCGTCATTTACTGCAATATGAATAGCCGAATTAACGCTTGCAATATCTAAATGTGTACGTTTACAAACTTTTTCAAAATTAAAATAGGACTGATTTGACGGTATATTGAAACGGATTTCCTTTAGTAATTCGCCATCGTTTAAGTCAAATTTTTTATAATCTTGGTAGAAATTTTTAAGTGCAAGGATTCGTTCATTTTCATGTTCGTCAATAATAGTAAGCTCACTATTTAACGCTAAAAAGAAAATGGTCATATCACCAATTGGCGACGCGTTTACCAGGTTTCCACCGAAGGAAGCCATATTTCTAATTTGTTCTGAAGACACCAACTTCAGGTGTTTTCGTAAGTTGGGTATCAAGCTGTTTAGTTCCGTATGATTCCATAAATCGGTAACCGTTGCATTGGTTCCAATTGTGCAGATAGCATCATTAATTGAAATTCCTTTTAAATAACCTTTTTCAGCAATTAAGTGTACATCGTTATCCGCCAAATCATCGGCTTGTTGCACGTATAAATCGGTTCCTCCAGAAACAAATTTTCCTTTGGGCTGATTTAATTCCTTTGCTTCAATATCTAGTAAACGTTGTGGAATGCTTTTAAAGTATTCTGGAATAAAGCCATGATCAATCAACCAACCAAAAGAATGAACTTCTTGATTTTCTAATTTTTCAACCACTTGAAGTGCTGCTTTCTCTATGGCTTTGTAACCTGTACACCTACAGATGTTTCCGCTAATAGCATCTAAAGCATTACTATAGTTTTTTTCCGAATTTGATAATGCAAAACCTGTTAGCGAAACGACAAAACCTGGTGTGCAAAAACCACATTGCGTGGCGTAATTTGCTTTCATGGCTTCTTGAGACGTAGTTAATTTGTCTTTTAGATTAGTACCTTCAACCGTTACAATATGTTTACCATGGGCATTTCCTAATGGTGAAATACAGGATGTAATAGTTTGGTATTCCATAACACCACGCTCATTTAGAGTGCCGACTAAAACGGTGCATGCACCACAATCGCCTTCACGACATCCTATTTTGGTGCCAGTGAGTCGTTGTTGGTAACGAACAAAATCCAATAACGTCATTCCCGCATGTTCTGGCGTTTTAATGGTTTTGTTATTTAGTATGAAGGTGATCATGTTTTAGTTTCAATTTGTTTTAGAAAGTTCTATCGATTGAAGAATTGCTTCTTAACTATATCGTCACTTCGAGTGAAATTTCAATTTAGAAATTTTGTATCGAGAAGGTTTTATTAAAACAAAAGTTCTCGATACGTTTCTCGTAAACTTGGAACACTCGAACTGACGTTATCTCTAATTTAATAAGCCGTTTTATCAGTTTTTTTCGTCCATTCCTGAAAAGGTTCAATAGCAATATCGCGCGCCAATTGCTCAAATGGAATGCTACGTTCAGCATATGGTAATGGAATTTCCTTGTATATAAACTCATCATCAAAGCCAATATTAGCGGCGTCATTTTGGCTACTTCCGTAATACACTTTATCAGGTCTTGCCCAATAAATAGCACCTAAACACATAGGACACGGTTCGCAAGATGTGTAAATTTCACAACCATCCAATTGAAAAGAGCCCAAATTTTTGCAGGCATCTCTAATAGCAGTCACTTCAGCATGTGCCGTAGGGTCATTACTAGAGGTAACTTTGTTATTTCCACGTCCAACTATTTTTCCATCTTTAACAATAACGCAACCAAATGGTCCACCTTCGTTATTATTCATTCCTTTTAAAGCTGCGTTTACAGCTTCTTTCATAAATTGTTCTTTCGACATTTTAAAAATATTTTTCTGAAAAATACAAATCATTTGAAGTAATCCGACCGAAAATTGCTGATATTTATAAACACAATGTGTCATAGCTTTTATTACGCTTGATTTATGCACATTTTATTATAAAAATTGCTATCTATTTTTCACCAACTCATCAACATGCATCATATATGTAGCGATGGCATTTAGTTCCTCATCGGTAATATTTTTTAGGAACCCATCAATATTGTCTTGCATAATAGCAATTTCACTTGCCGTTACATCTAAAATTGGTTTGGAATTGCCCTTTAAAAACGCCACAATATCAGCGTTGTTTTCTTTGTACACCTTCATAATTTCAATAACCGATGGCGCTTTAAAATAGGTGTCTATGTCGTGACAGGTAACACAGGTTTTTTCTGAAAATAAGCGATTACCTAGAAAGATTTTAGAATCGTAACTTAATTCCGTACGTTCGGGAACAGAATTATCAATTGATTCTTCTATTTTTTTTTCAGACTTACAGCTGTTCAGCAGTAAAATGAACAGTAGAATTGTAAATATTCGCATACCCAAGTTTTTAAATTTCTTCGTGAGAATGAAGATATTACTAAAGTATAAAATATAATAATTAGATAACATGACAATTATCAGGCGTGTTAATAATCATGTATTTATAAAAAGAAAACTCCAATAGATATGACCAAACAGACCGCTATTGGAGTTTTAAATTTTTATTAAAAGTTAAAAACTATTTTATGTGTTACGCGTTTTCTAGCGTGCGTTGTGTTCTTCTATAGGTGTAATTTGGATAGATACTACGTTTTGCAAAACGGTTTAATTTATCACTATTAATCATTTTAATATACACTTGTTTCGTTACACCAAAATACTCATAAGACGAACCGTCTTGAAAGAAAATTTCAAGTAATAAACCTTTATGGGTATAATCTGCAATACTAGAATTGGTAATGGTTTCTGTGTAAGCTTCTAAATTAGCAGCAATAGTTTCTGGTGCAATACTGACTAAAAAATGGTAGCCATCTATAATCTTTCTACTTTTTATTTCAGCTTCTTCTTGACGCTCGTCTCCATCTTGAAACTTGTCTGGATGCCACTCTTTAACCAAATCACGATAGCTCTTTTTTAAAGACTTAAGCTCCAATTCCTTTTCAACTCCAAAGAGTTTCTTGTATTCGTTTATGCGCTTCATACCAAATTTATTTGAGGGCGCAAAAGTACATGTAAATAACACATAAACAACATTAATAATTAAATAATGTTTAGTTGGTTTTTAATCTATTAAATATGATTAATTTTATAACCATGAATAAATTCTGTTATCCTTAAAATCTTACTGAAATATGACTTCAAAAATCCAATCCATTCATGTTAAAGATTTAGAAGGTGCTGTTGTTGATTTAATATTGAGGTACAACAACAAAATTTTATTACTAATTATTTATAATAATGACTGTTTAGGATGTACAGGACGCGCTATTCCTCTTGCTTATGAATTTCAAACAAAATACCCGGTTATTCAAGTAATTGGTATTCATTCTGATTTTAAAAATCGAGAAGGAACTAAAACATCTATAACGCGTATTTTTAGAAATGGTCAAATTCCCTTTCCAATTTACATTGACGAACATCATAGAGTCTATGATCAATTCGAAGCAGAAGGGACTCCGCAATGGGTTTTAATTACAGAAAATGGCACCTTGTTCCGTTCCTTTTTTGGGTCTCAAGCTAATGCCCAAAACAGGCTCTACTACGCCATTGAAGCGCTTATAAATAATTAAAATGTACGTCTATACTATTCATTTACTTGAAATTAGGGTTAAAACCGCATAAAAATTTTGCCGAAATATTAAAACCCTAAACCTTTAATACATTAAACCTAGCATAATTTTATATAAAAGTTATATTTGACCCCAATTTTAATAACCCCAAATTTTTAAACACATGAAAAAAATTACGTTTACAATTTTTACAATTTGCTTATGTATAACAGAGTTTGCTTTAGCACAAACGGTTATCCATGTTCCAACAGATCAATCTACTGTTCAAGCTGCGGTAAATGCCGCATCCAATAATGATATAATAGTTGTTGCCAATGGTACTTATAACGAAAGTATTAATCTTGCTACGGGACCAAATGGTATTTCTATTCAAGCAGAAAATGCAGGTAATGCAATCATTAATGGTAATTCGGCACCAGCTTTTTTTGCGGCTGGACATACCGGAAATATTACAATCTCTGGGTTTACCTTAACCTCTTCTTTAAACTCTAATAGTCAAGGCATCATTCATATGTCCAATGTATTGGGTCATATATCCGTAATTGGTAACGCGTTTTCAGCAGATAACACAAACGGAATCTATCTGAACTCTAATAGTACTATAGAATTGAGTGCCTCTATTTTAAATAATAGTTTTGGTAATTTCGGCAATGACGACCTGATAAAAATTGGTGTAGGTGAAAATGGTATTGGTGGAGATGCTAATATTCTGATTGATAATAACTCCAACACAGGAACATTAGAAGATGATGCTATAGAGGTTGCTTTTGAAAATAACAATAGCCATGCAACTTTGGTAATTACCAATAATAATTTTAGCAACTGGCTTGGATCTGGCAGCGGTATAGATGTACACCTAGGAAATGGTAGTCCTGCAGCTACTAATTTAGAAGCTCGCTTTACTATTGCTGGAAACATGTTAACCAATGTGGATGGTGATGCGCTTTTAATTAATTTAGATGGTATTAATAACACCCTTTATGGAACTATATCAAATAACACCATTATAGGTGATAATTTAAACACGAGTAATGGTATGTTTATAGATGGTGACAGTACATCCAATGGTGTGCAAGCAACCTTAACAATTAATAACAACACGATATCTGGTATCATAAACAACGGTATTTATGATAGGCCGTTTTGCGATGATGTTTCAACAGATGTTTGGAATTTAGTTATTAATAATAATACTATAGATAATCCAAATTCCGACAATTCACCTGCCGATATGAGTCAAGCCGGAATTTTAATTACAGATTCATCAGGTATTGATGATGAAAATTATATTATTAATGCTGAAATAACAAACAATACCATTACCAATCTTAATGGTGTTACAGATTGTATTATTATTGCAAGACCTACAACAACTCTAGAAGCTACAGCTATCATAAATTATGCTGCTTCAGGAAACTCGTGCGCACCAACATTATTAGGAAATCCTACAAGTACAGCAGACCCCGTTTCAAACAGCCTTGATTTGTTTGAAATTGGCAATTTAGTTTGGAATGACTTGGACGGTAACGGCATTAAGGATTCAGGTGAGACTGGTGTAGAAGGTGTAACAATTCGCATTGCAGGAAATGGCTTTTTAGGATCTACAACATCTAATGCCAACGGTATTTACATCTTACCTGCTTTAACACCAGGAACGTATACCTTAACCGCAGTACCTACCTTAAACTTGCCAGATATTAGTATTCAAAATGCAGGTGGAGATCCCACAGTAGATAGTGATTTTGATCCTATAACCAAAACTGTCAATGTGACGCTAACAGCAGGTGGTTCAAACAATTTAGATATTGATTTAGGCATTTACGATAGTTCAACATTAGGTTTAACCAAAGTTAATTTTAATGCTGTTAGTTTCTATCCAAATCCGGTTTCTAACTTCTTAACAATTAATACCCAATTAACAAATTATAAGTATACCATTTACTCTGTACAAGGGCAACTAATTACTTCTAAAGCATCCAATAATCAAATGCAACGCATAGATTTCAATAATTTTGCTACAGGCGTTTATGTTTTGATTATTAATACTAATGAAAAATCTTATTCCTATAAAGTGATTAAAAAGTAACCTACTTATTAATCAACCCTTTTACAACATTAGCTTGCCGAATTATCACTATTTCACAATGGTGTCATGATTTAGCAAGCTAATATTGTTTTTACTAATGCACGAATTTACTACCAAATTATAATTTTGGATGCCCAAATGCTGTTTTCTCTTGAAGTTGGTTATTCCTTAATTGTGTTTTTTCTTCAGAAATTTAAATAATGAGCCCCTTTGATTAAAGGCCAAGGCAAATTCTTCTTTCTCCTGTTGTAACAAGAAAACTTATGGTAATAGGTTTGGTTTAAAATTTCAAACATTCCAAAAACATCCGTAATTACCATTAATATTTTTTGTATTGCGTTAAATATAAATCTATTAGAGACTGTCTGATACATTGATAATAATTACATTCCTGAAAACCTAAAAAATTCTAAAACTATGAAACTATGAAAAACAACGTCATTATAATTACTGGAGCCTCAAGTGGAATTGGAAAAGCTACAGCAAAACTATTAGCTAAAAAAGGTGCTAAAGTGGTTCTTACGGCAAGAAGCACAGATAAATTAAACACTTTAAAAAAAGAAATTGAAGATAACCAAGGTGAAGCATATGTTGTAACTGCAGATGTTACAGATAAAAAAGCATTTGAAACTGTGGTGACTAAAACACTAGAAAAATATGGAACCATTAATTCTTTAATTAATAATGCAGGTTTAATGCCCTTATCATTTGTTGAAAAATTAAAAACTGATGAATGGAATACCATGGTAGACGTCAATATTAAAGGCGTGTTAAATGGCGTGTCAGCTGTACTCCCTACTCTAATCAAAAATAAAGGCGGTGACATCATTAATATTTCTTCTATGGCTGCAAATCGTTATTTCCCAGGAGGTGCGGTTTACTGCGCTACAAAATCTGCTGTTAAGATGTTTTCCGAAGGACTACGACAAGAATTAGCACCAAAATACGGTATTAATGTAACGTCTATTGAGCCCGGAGCTGTGGATACGAATTTAACTGATACCATTACTGATGAAGACATTAAAGAGAAAATGTCTGGCATGCAGAGCATGACAACTTTAAAAGCCGATGATATTGCCAATGCTATTTACTACGCTTTATCACAACCTGATCATGTAAATATTAATGATGTGTATATCGTGCCAAGTGAACAACAATAAAAAATAAAAACTATGAAAACTGAAACAAAAACCTTTAAAACTATAAACCCAGCCACTGGAAAAACGTTGGAAACCTATAATTATATGTCTGATTCTGAAGTGGAGTCAATAATAGAAAAATCGCACAAAGCGTTTACAGCATGGCGTTCAAAATCCATTGAAGCACGTGGTAAAATAATTCAAGCAATAGAAAAAGAATTAATAAATCAAAAGTCCGATTTAGCACAGCTTATGACAGACGAAATGGGGAAACTCATTAAACAAAGTCATCAGGAAGTAAAATTGTGTGCTGGTATTTGCGATTATTCCGCCTCTATTGCTGCAGATAATTTAAAAAACGAAACCCGCGAATTATCCAACGGCGGTAAAGGTATTGTTACCTACGCACCTATTGGAATTATTTACGGAATTCAGCCTTGGAATTACCCAAGCTACCAGGTAATTCGTTATGCTATTACTAATTTAATTGCTGGAAATAGTGTGTTATTAAAGCATGCTGCTAACGTTACTGGAACGGCTAAACGTTTAGAATCTATATTTAAAAATGCAGGCTTACCAGATGGATTATTTAGCGTTTTAATAATAGATCACGACCAATCAGATACGGTTATAAAACATAAATTAGTTAGAGGTGTTACCCTTACAGGTAGTCCAGTTGCTGGAAAAGCTATAGGTAAATTGGCTAGTGAAAATTTAAAGAAAACCGTTTTAGAATTAGGAAGTAATGATGCTTATCTAATTTTAAAGGATGCTGATATGGAAAATGCCGTAAAACAATCTGTTATGGGTCGTATTTATAACAACGGTGAAACATGTATTGCTGCCAAACGATTTATTGCTGTGGATGCCATTTACGATAAATTCAAAGACGCTTTTGTAAAGGCTATGAGCGAAATTAAATTAGGAAATCCCAATGAAAAAGAGACAGAGTTAGGTCCTATGGCTCGCAAAGATTTACGTGAAAAAATCCATAAACAAGTAACGGAAAGTGTTGAAAAAGGAGCAAAAATTCTATGTGGTGGAAAACCGCAAGAAGGTGACGGTTATTATTATCCGGCTACAGTTTTAGAAAATGTAAAACCTGGACAGCCAGCTTACGATGATGAACTTTTTGGACCCGTTGCATCACTTATCAAAGCTAAAAATGAAGAAGACGCCATGCGAATTGCCAACGACAGCCGTTTTGGATTGGGAGGCGGAATTTTTTCCAAGGACGTAGATCGTGCTACAAAGTTAGCTGAAACACATTTTGATACGGGAATGGTTTTTATCAACTCCTTTGGTTTGGCCGATCCTACAATGCCATTTGGTGGTGTAAAAGATTCTGGTTATGGTCGTGAGCACGGTGGATTTGGTATGAAAGAATTTGTAAACGTTAAGTCTATATTAATTAGCGATTAGTAAATTTTTATCTTAAATATAGGATTATCAGAAAAGCATATTTTATCTCGGATATTTTTGTCCGCTATTAAATATGCTTTACCTTTGTGAAACAAATACAATAAAGCTATAGCCAACATTTTATTAACAAACATCCATCTTTAAATATACATTTATGAAAACAGCATCCATAACAGACCAATTGGTTTATAAAACAGATAAACCTGCTATTAGTGTACTACTTGATAGCGATCACTCTAAAGAAATTAGAATTGTCATGCGCAAAGGCCAAATTATGAAAGAACATAAAGCACCTGCTCCTATTGTGGTTTCTATTTTTGAAGGCGCCATAGAATTTGGCGTTAATGGCGAAAAATTACAATTAAAAAAAGGCGATTTAATTGCTTTAGAAGCCCATGTTCCTCATGATTTGTTATGTACCGCTGATTGTATTGTGCGCTTATCTTTATCCAAAACAGATAGTGTTAATCGTGTGGAGCGTGTGGTTGAATAGATTTAACTACAAACTATTATTTAAAAGGTCAATTCTACAAGAATAGACCTTTTTTAGAATTAATTGATTCTAAGTTTACGGCTAACCGTTGTTTTACCTAATGGTTAGTCGCCTTTTATTCCTGTCCCAACCCTAAATCATTAAACCTAAACATTTGTTAAAAAAGAATGAACATTCATTTTTTAACCTATCTTTGTACAAGAATTAAAAAACATGGCAAAACTTCAGAAAAGTATCGATAAACGAAACGCCCTTATTAAAGCTACCATTGAGTTAGTAAATAATAATGGTTTTCACGCCACGCCTATGAGTAAAATAGCGAAGATGGCCAATGTATCGCCAGCAACTATTTACCTCTATTTTGAAAACAAACAGGATTTGGTTAATAAAACCTATTTAGAAGTAAAAGCCGCATTTACGGATTTTGCCTTTGCTACCTATAGTGATGAAGTTTCTGTTGAATCTGGATTTGAAACCATTTGGAAACGCATAGCCGAGTTTAAACAGACCGAACTTGACAAAGCCATGTTTTTAGCGCAATGTGATAACACACCCATGATTGACGAACCTAGCGTGCAACAAGGGATTAAACATTTACAACCCCTACTCGACCTTTGGGAACGTGGAAAGCAAGAAGGTGTTATAAAGCCTCTATCCAACTATATATTATATGCCTATGCTATTAATCCATTATCCTTTTTAATGATGGCACAAAAGCGTGGTAATTTTCAACTCGACCAGACACAAATAGATGCAGCTTTTCAATCGGCTTGGAGCAGTATAAAAACAATTGAACACAACATATAAAATTATCATATAATGAAAACACAAACCATATTATTAAAAAATAGACCTGAAGGCAAACCAACGCTTTCAGATTTCGAGTTTATAACAGAAGACATCAAAGAAACCATCAGTTCTGGTGAAATGTTATTAGAAACGGCATACGTTTCCGTAGATCCTTATTTACGTGGTCGCATGAGTGACGCCAAGTCTTATGTTCCTCCGTTTGAATTGAACAAACCCATTCACTCTGGTGTTGTAGCCAAAGTTATCGACTCTAAAAACGACAAATTTTCGGAAGGTGATTATGTTTCAGGTATGTTGGATTGGAAAACCCAACAAATATCAAAAGGCGAAGATCTTTTAAAGGTTGATGCTAACAAAGCACCCTTGAGTGCATATTTAGGAATTTTAGGCATGACCGGTTTAACAGCTTATTGTGGATTAACACAAATTGGTAAACCGCAAGCTGGCGAAACATTAGTCGTTTCGGGAGCTGCAGGAGCCGTTGGATCTGTTGTTGGTCAGATAGGGAAAATCCTTGGTTTACGCGTTGTTGGTATAGCTGGTACAGATGAAAAGATTGACATGCTAAAATCCAAATTTGGTTTTGATGCAGGTATTAATTATAACACAACAGACGATATGAAATCGGCAATAGCCGAAGCTGCTCCAGATGGCGTGGATATTTATTTTGATAATGTAGGAGGACCAATTTCTGATGCTATATTCTTTAGTATTAACAAATTTGCACGCATTATTAATTGTGGCGCTATATCGGTATACAATAACACTGAATTGCCAAAAGGCTTAAGCGTACAACCATTTCTAGTTAAAAATAGCGCACTCATGCAAGGCTTTATCGTTTCGAATTATGCAGAAAAATTTCCTGAAGCCATGAAGCAACTATCAGAATGGTTATCCGAAGGAAAACTTACCTATACAGAAACAATAGTAGATGGTTTCGACAACATTCCAAAAGCTTTTATCGATTTATTTGAAGGTAAAAACAAAGGTAAAATGATTGTTAAAATCTAAATTTTAGAAAAACATAAAAAAAATATTATGAACAATTTTGAATTTAAAAACCCGACCAAAATTATATTTGGAAAGGATAGTATCAAAAAATTAGAGAACGAAATACCTGAAAACGCTAAAATTCTGCTCTTGTATGGTGGCGGAAGTATTAAGAAAAACGGTATTTATAATCAAGTAAAAGCAGCATTGGGTAATGCAACCGTTATTGAATTTGGTGGCATCCCTGCCAATCCAGAATATGCTGTTTTATTGGAAGCATTGGAAATTATTAAAACAGAAAATATCAACTTTTTATTAGCCGTTGGTGGTGGTTCCGTAATTGATGGTACTAAATTTTTATCAGCTGCGGGCTTATATGAAGGTCTTACGCCTTGGGATATTTTAGCCGATAATATTAGAACCGAAAAAGGCTTGCCATTTGGTACGGTTTTAACCTTACCTGCAACCGGTTCTGAAATGAATTCAGGTGCCGTAATTACCCGAGCTGAAACGAAAGAAAAATTAAGCATGGGTGGTCCTGGCTTATTTCCAGAGTTTTCCATTTTGGATCCACAGGTTATAACCTCTATTCCAGAGCGCCAATTGGCTAATGGTTTAGCAGATGCCTTCACACATGTTTTAGAACAATATATGACCTATCCTAGTGGTGCCTTATTACAAGATCGTTTTGCTGAAAGTATATTGCAAACCATTATAGAGGTCGCTCCAAAGGTATTGAAAGATCCAACAGATTATCAAGCAGCTTCAAATTTCATGTGGAGCTGTACAATGGCCTTAAACGGACTCATTCAAAAAGGTGTTCCTACAGATTGGGCAGTTCATGCCATTGGCCATGAGTTAACCGCTTTATTTGGCATAGACCATGCACGGACTCTCGCCGTTATTGCACCAAGTCATTACAAGTATAATTTTGAAGCGAAAAAAGACAAATTAGCACAATATGGCGAACGTGTTTGGAATATTACAGAAGGCAACACAGATGACATTGCATATTTAGCTATTGAAAAAACTGTGGCATTTTTTCATGCTTTGGGAATTAATACCAAACTCTCTGATTATACCAAAGACTTTGAAGGTACTGCAGAAACCATATCGCAACGATTCACGGATCGTGGTTGGTTAGGATTAGGTGAACACCAATCCTTATCTCCAGACAAGGTGGAAAAAATTGTAAAAATGGCATACTAGTTTTACAAATGAAACTTATTCAAACCGTCGCATTTGTGCTAACCATTCTTTCAGTTTCAAGCTGTAAAGACAGCAAAATGAAAAATACTTCTGAAAGCGTTTTAGAAGAACCATTAAACAGTAAAAAAGAAAAAACTATGAATATATTATTTGTATTAACATCTCACGATAAATTAGGAGATACCGGAAAGAAAACAGGATTTTGGGTTGAAGAATTTGCAAGCCCTTATTACACGTTATTAGATAAAGGTGCAACCATTACTATTGCAACACCAAAAGGTGGTGCTGCTCCTATTGATCCAAGTAGTGACACGCCAGATGCTGCTACAGAAGCCACCAAACGTTTTGATAAAGATGAGGAAGCCAAGGCACGAATTGCGAACACACAGAAATTATCCGATATGAATCCAGATGATTTTGACGCTGTATTTTATCCAGGCGGACATGGTCCTTTATGGGATTTAGCAAATGATGAAACATCTATTGCACTAATCGAAAAATTTAATAGCCAAGCCAAACCTATAGGTTTTGTATGTCACGCACCTGCTGCTTTAAAACGTGTAAAAGGTACAGATGGAAACCCATTAGTAAAAGGGAAAAAAGTTACTGGTTTTACCAACACAGAAGAAGCTGCTGTTGGTCTGACTGATGTGGTACCTTTTTTAGTTGAAGATATGCTTAATAATAATGGTGGAATCTATTCAAAAAAGGATGATTGGGCGGCTTATGCTGTTCAGGATGGTAATTTAATTACAGGTCAAAATCCGGCATCATCTGAATTAGTGGCAGAAAAAATTATGGAAAGTTTAAAGTAAGTTTATTTTAGTAAGTAGTTAAGAGGTCGTCCGTTTTTGGATGACCTTTTTGTTTGTAGAAATTAAGACACATAATTGGCGCTATAAAGCAAAAACATTATATCGTCATGCAAAATTTATTACCTTCGCCAATCAACTTTTACAAGCAATATAGGTGCAACAAATTAAAACGTATTTAGAACAAATAGCAACCATATCAGATGCAGATTGGGCATTTTTCACATCTAAATTAACGCGTCGTGTAATTCCCAAAAAGCATATTTTTTTAAAGCTACATGACATAGAAAATCATATTTCTTTTATTGAGTCTGGTGTAGTACGTTTATTTATTCCGAAGGAAAACCCTGAAAAAGAAATTACCTTTGGTTTCAGTTTTACGGATCAATTTGTAAGTGCTTATGATTCGTTCTTAACCCAATCTCCTTCAGCTTATGAGCTCCAAGCTTTAACGGACACCACACTTTTAAGTATGAGCTATGCCGATTTACAAGACGTCTACAAAAACACCCAAATTGGAAATTTAATTGGTAGGCTAACTGCTGAACGTTTGTTTTTAATCAAATCCAGACGCGAGCAACACTTGTTAAACCTAACAGCCGAAGAACGCTATTTGAAATTATTTAAGGAACGACCAGAGTTACTAAAAGAAGTCCCTTTAAAATATATAAGCTCTTATATTGGTGTTACGCCTCAAGCATTAAGCCGCATTCGGAAACGTATTTAAGCTTAATTATTTTTGAAATTTCACTTATTGGATTGGCTTATTTCCTGTTATTACTGCACCCAAAACATAGGTTTCTTAATTTAGGTTCATTGTTTAACACCTGACCACAAATTATCTTTGCAAAAAAAGATATGGCAGTCGTTATTTTCGTTTTAGTGCTTTGGTATGGTGGCTTATTTTTTCAGTCTTTCTTCTTACATCGTTATGCAGCACACCAAGTTTTTATTATGTCCAAAACCATGGAACGCATTACCTTTGTTTTAACTTGGATTTTCCAAGGTTCTAGTTACTTAAGCGCCTATGGTTATGGTATCATGCATCGTATGCACCATGCCTACACGGATACGGAGCAAGACCCACATTCGCCATCGTATGATGACAATTTGTTTGCCATGATGTGGAAAACCAAAACTATATATCAAGATATAAATCAAGAACGAATTGCCGTAGATCCGCGGTTTACCAAAAACGTACCACAATGGAAGTCCTTTGATACTTTTGCTAGTTCAAGATTTTCTAGATTATTATGGATTAGCGTATACACCTTGTTCTTTGTGTTCTTTGCAACCGCTTGGTGGCAATGGTTGCTTTTGCCGATAACATTTTTAATGGCGCCTATTCATGGTGTCATTATCAACTGGTTTGGGCATATTTATGGTTATGTAAATTTTAAAATGAAAAACACCAGCAAAAACCTTTTCCGTTTTGATTTTCTAATGATGGGAGAAGGTTATCATAATAATCACCACAAGTTTGCAAGTCGTGCTAATTTTGGTGTAAAATGGTATGAGATTGATATGACCTATCTTATAATTCGTGTATTGGATGCCGTTGGAATTATTGAATTAAAACCAATTCTGGTCAAAAAATAAGCCTAATTTTAAAGACTTTATTACAAATATTAAAACAATTAATAGCATAAAAAAACCATCCGATTCGGATGGTTTTTAATTGTAAAACGATATTATTTTTTAAAACGTTTAACGTTTGTAGCCGTTAATCCTCTATCCCCTTTTTCAATTTTAAAGGTCACTTTATCAGACTTTTTTATTTTATCAATAAGGTTTGATTTGTGAACGAAGATTTCTTCATCTGTTCCATTTACATTTATAAAACCAAATCCTTTTGTTCTATTGAAAAACTTAACAGTACCTTCTTTAGTTGATCCTGATTTAGTACTTCCAGCTTGTGATGTTTCAGCTGAACCCGTATTAAATAATTTATTAATCCATTTTTTAAACATGCGTAATCTTATTTTTTTGTTTTTGAATTTTTAGAGGCCATATAGACTGATATCTTCTAATACCTAACTGAAATATCGCTATAAATTAAGCTCTACTATAATAATCATGTTCTGCTTACTTTTCATTATGAAATTACTATTAACATATTTCGTAAACATGTAAGTTTAAAACACGACTACTAATTAAATAGATTATTCAATTTAATAATCTTCCAAAACAAAGGTAATATAAACTGAAATAGTACCAAAAGAATAAGAATAGTAAAAATAATAAGAGAATTGATGATTTAACTTTAAATATGTTGATATTGACTTATTAATAAACACACTAAAATACTTTCAAAGTATTCATCCTTTAGCGTTTTAATGTAAAATGGCCACGTCTTTGTTCGCCAGAATGTAATTCCATGAGAAACCAATAGTCACTGGTTGGTTGTTCAATCCCTCTAAATGTACCATCCCAACCTGCAGACTTATTATGAAGTTGCTTAATTAATTTTCCATAACGATCAAAAATAGTAATCTGTTTTATTTTGTTTTGCAAATCGGCAACCCGCCAAACATCATTCTGACCATCTCCATTTGGTGTAAAAAATGCTGGCGTAATAATATCGCGGTTTATAATAGTAAATGATTGTTCATTACAAGCAACACCTACTCCAACATTATTATAAGGCGCAATTGAAATGTAAATGGTTTCTCCTTCTGGCCAATTAGTTGTTGGATTATAGGTTGTGGTGTTTCCAACATCTTCATTGGAAACTAAATTAGCTACGCCAGAAGCCGTTCCAATATTTAAAACATAACCCGTTGCATTATTAACGGCGACCCAGGATATGCTTGAATTTTCTAAAACATCTATTTCGCCTGAATATGGCATAATTAATTCCGTACATAATGGAATAACTTCTTCGGTAGTAAAAGACACCTCGTTACAACTCGTAGCCAGTCCTGCTTCATTGTAAGGTGTTATAACAACATAGATTATGGTATTACTAGGCAAATCTGAATTGAAATTATAACTTGTTGAATTACCCACATCCACATTATTTAGTAATTCCGCGCCAAATGGTGAGGTTCCCGCAGAAATTATATATCCAGTTGTATTATCTGTTGGCAACCAAGAAAGTGTTGTGTTAATTGGCACTTGAGTTTCATTATTTTGGGGTGAATTTAAACTTGTACAATCTGGTATTAGTAATTCCGTTAAAAAACGTTCTTCCGCACATCCGGTTGCAATTCCTATAAAATTATAAGGTTGAATAGTGACAAATATTTGTTGGTTTTGTGGCAGTTCGGCTGGAAAAGTGTAAGTGGTAACATTCCCAACATCCAAATTATTTGCTATATCAGTTCCACCAGGCGATGAGCCAACCGTCAACATATAGCCTTCTGCATGAACATCGGGATTCCATGTTAGATTTGTTAATAAGGACACATTTGTAGCATTATTTAGTGGGGTTGTTAATGACACACAATTTACACTTAAATCTTCTGTAGTAAATTGATCATCACCGCAAACAGTACTTCCTGTGCCATTATACGCGCCAATGGTTACAAAAATAGTAGTGTTACTAGGTAAATCAACTAGCGGACTGTAAGTGGTTACATTCCCTACATCGGTTATATTAAGAATATCCGTTGCTCCTGTTGTTGTTCCTAAACTAATGGTGTATCCCGTGGCAAAATCACTAGCAGCCCACGAAATATTAGTATTAACAGGAACGTTTGTAGCTTGATACATAGGAAAAACAACATTAATACACGTTGGTAAAGGCAATTCGGTTATGAAACTCACTTCAAAACAGGTTGAATTGGTACCTGATGAATTATATGGTGAAACAGTAACGAAAATAGTTGTTTCCGCAGGCAAATCTGTTGGTAAATTATAAGTTGTAACATTATTTACATCTAGATTATCTACAATATCTGTTCCGCCCGATGCGGTTCCAACAGATAAAATGTAACCCGTGGCGGTTGGTGATGCGTTCCAAAACAAATCTGTTGCAACAGGAACCATTGTGCTTCCATTTACTGGTGTTGTTAATTGTGTACAGATTGGCGGCAATAATTCTGTGGTAAAACTTTCTTCTACACAACCGGTCGCGTTTCCAGCGGAATTATAAGGTGTAATAGTTACAAAAATTTGGGAGTTTTCGGGTAAGTCGGTTGGGAAATTGTAAGACGTTACATTGCTTACATCTAGATTATCGGCAATATCTATTCCACCAGATGTGGTTCCTACCGTCAATATATAGCCTGTTGCAGTAGGTATGGCATTCCAAGAAATATTAGAAGATAATAACACATTCGTTTCCCCATTTAATGGCATTGTTAATGCAGTACACATTGGTGGAATAATTTCTGTTGTAAATGTTTCTTCGGTACAACCCAAAGCGTTTCCTGCTGAATTGTAAGGCGTAACTGATACGAAAATTTGGGTTCCATAAGGTAAATCCGCAGGAAAATTATAAGTTGTCATATTATTGACATCTAAATTATCAACAATATCAATTCCGCCAGATGTGGTTCCTACAGTTAAAATATAACCCGTTGCTTCAGAAATTGGATTCCAAGATATATCAGATGAAATAGCAACATTTGTATCCGCATTCAACGGCGCAATTAAATTAGTACAAGGCGGATAAAACCCTTCCGTGGTAAAGCTTTCTTCAGTACAACCTGAAATAATTCCCAAACTATTATATGGTGATATGGTTACATAAATTATTGTAGATTCAGGCAAATTCATTGGTGGATTATAGGACGTAACATTACCAACGTCAATGGTATCGGCAATATCTATTCCTCCCGGCGTTGTTCCCATGGAAATAATATAACCCATTGCATATGGACTTGAGTTCCAAGAAACATTGGCTATTAAGGGCACATGTAATTCGCCTGCAGTTGGTGCATTTAATAGTGTACAAACTGTAGGACTTGCAGTTGCCGCTGTTGTAAACCTAACTTCCGTACAGGTTAAAGTCGTTCCACTATAAAAATAAGGTGTTATAGTAACATAAATGACCGTGTTTAATGGAAAATCTGTACCTAAATTAAAGCTATTCACATCCCCAACATCTTCATTATCCAAAATGTCTGTTCCGCCTGACGTTGTTCCTATACTAATAAAATAACCACATGCGCCTAAATTGTCCGACCACGTAAGTGTTTCGTTAATAGGTATGGCTGTACTTCCAGGTGCAGGTGAAATAAGATTAACACAATCTTCTGTAGGTGATGTAATATTTAAGGTGATATCGTTTCTAATTAGCAACAAGTTTTTTCCTCCAGTTCCGGCCGGACTTGCGTTTTCAAATGGTACCAAATCACTTAAGATTTCCGAATGATATACAGCCTCATCACAACTAGTAACAGCCGGAATAGTATAAGTTGGAGAATCGGGAGCGTCAGGAATAGCTACGCCATTTTTAAACCAGGTATAATGATTTTGGGTACCAGCGCATGCTGTTGTTAAGGTTACAGCATCTCCCGCATTGGCATTTAAGGTTTCAATTACATCCACTTTAGCTTGTGGTGCATAAAAATAATCGCGAATATTTGGAATGGTGTTCCAATGCGGAGGTGGACCAAATGTGTTATCATACAGCACTAAATCAGCATGTTGATTTTCAAAATGACCAAATTCAAAATAGTTATTATCAAAAGCTAAATTAAATCCAATTGGTTGTCCTAACCTCATAGCTATTAATGAAGCAAAGTCCGGTATTTGTCCCGACAATAAATTATGACTCAATATTAAAGAACCTCCATAAATCCCACCAGCATTTAAACGAATGGTATAAAATTGATCCATAATATCCGTTCCCGAAAATAGATTATTATCCAAAACTAAATAACTCAAATTAGCATTTTGACTAATATCCAAGGATTCTATTTGATTAAAAGAAGCCACAAACGAAGCTAGTGTAGGGTTTTGAGTTAAATCTAAACCCGTACCTGTAAACAAATTATTAGCAATATTTATAGATCTAATTATTATGTTTTGTGTTACATCTAAAATAGGTATTAGGTTTTGTCTTAAATTTAAATATTCTAAAATGATATTTTGAGTTAAATCAATGCTAGGCAACTGATTTTCATAAGCATCTAATCTATATAGCTCTAAATTTTGGGTTAAATCAAGAGACGTTAAATTATTTCGACTGATATCCAAATTTCTTAAAACTGCATTTTGAGTCACATCCAGAGATGTCATATCATTATTGGCTAAATCCAAATCTTCTAATAGATAATTTTGAGTTACATCAACAACCAATGGTGTTGTTTGATTTAATGTAATATCAATATCCGTTAAATTTGGCATGATGGAGAAATCCATCGGAATCTGAATATTATGAAGAATGATGAAAATATCCGTTAAGGTCGTAGAGTTGGGTAAAATTAAATTCTCCACATAGGTTCCCCAAAAGTAAATAGCTTCTAAGTTAATATAATCTGAAATATCAATAGTTGGAATATTAATACTCGTAATATTTAAGTACGTTAAATTGGTGAATACATTGGGAAGTGTGATGTTTGTTGCAATAGAACTTCCACGTATTTGTAGATCTTCCAAATTATCTAACAACGAAAAATCTAAAGTTGCGTCCCCTAAAGCACGAATATTTACATGCGTTAAGGTGTTGGTTACAGGCGTAATAAAATCTGACACGTTATTAAACCACCGTATTTCAATGGAGATAATATTACTGTTTTGGGAAAAATCCATAACGGTTATTGGTGGAATTCCGGGCAAAGAAGGCCTACTAGCAAGAAATACATCTTCTAAAAGTGTGTTTTGTGTAACGTTTAAAGTTGTTAAAGCATCATTATCTTCCGATCTTAATGTGATAAGTTGGGTTAAAGTAGATAGATTAATATCGGCAATTTGATTTGTTCCTAAATCTAAATCTGTAATATTTATAAAAGCATTAATTCCGGTAATATCAACAATACCATTTGTTCCTAGGTCTAAAATTGTAACTACTTGGGCATCTGAATCTAATATGTTTCCATTTAAACCGTTGGTATCAATTCCTTGATCTATTAAAACCTGTTCAAAATTAGGGTCAGGAATAGTGGTAGTTTGCGAAAAAATCGTGGTACAAAAAATTCCGAAAAGTAAGAATAAGTAAAGTAGCCTCATTCGTTAGGTTTTGATTATTGATAGTTTGGACTATGCAAAATACGACAAAACCTTTTAATTTAAATGTTAAAACGCCATGCTTTTCAACTAATTATAGCATTTTATATAATATTACAGACTTTCACTTTGTGATTCCAAAACAATATTTTTAGTAGCTATTTGTACATCGCCTTCTGTTTTTAAGGCTAAAATACTATCAATGTTTTTTCGTTTTAGGCGCTTTCTGCAGGACTTCGTAATTAAAGGGTCGGTATCGAATAACATCCTATGCATAGCATATTCAGGTTTCCCTGGTTCCTTAATCATGGCATGGATATGCATGGGTTGCAATTCATGCGGATAAATTAACGGCTTTGTTGTGGAACCTGGAATAAACGTGTTAATTGTGTATTGCCCATTTTCATCTGTTTTAACCCATAACCTGTTTTTAACATAGGTAAATTTAGAATTGGACACCACGGAGTATTCGCCGTTTTCATCGGCTTGTTGAATAAATATAATAACATTTGGAGCTGGTGTAACGCCATCGGTTTGATAAACCGTTCCAGTAATTTTAAGTTTATGAGATTGTGTTTGGTAATCCACCATTGATGCTTCACTTTTTAGAGTTTCCTCATCATAAGCATAAAATGGGTTTTGATTTTTTATAAGTTTAGATACATGGTCACAATATTTTGTTTTTTGCACTGAATTTTGAGCATAAATAACACCGATAGCACCTATAAAAAGCAGGCTTGTTAATAGATTTTTCATAAGACAACAATTGATAATTACTTCAAAATTAAGCAACTATACTGCTTTGCCTATAAAAAATCTTATGAACGTAAAATATTTACGTTGAATGGATTTTGTTTCTTATTAACGTACATTTTTATCGATAAAAAACAATAGTTCTTGGCGGATATACTTATAACGAATTGGAAAACCTACTTTTTATCCTCTTCCAATTGCTCCAAGGGTTGAATGGTTGGTCTAATTTTTTTATAGAGTTCCAATTGTGGCCGGGTTAATATATTATCCATTTCAGCTATTTCTCTTGTTTGCAAGGTATATAACATGTTCAATTTTTCACGACCTTCGAATTCTCTTTCAATTTTTTCTTTGCGAATTAAGAATTCTTCTACCTTATTTTCAAACATGCCAATTTGTTCACCATTCAGTGCTAATTCTTTACTATACGTTTGGGTTAATTCTTTGGCCTGCTTATCCAAGGCTGGATTAATTTTCTGCAAGAGGGGATCTTGTGCCCACAAGTTTATGGATATAAAAAAAGTCAGTAATGCAGTAAGTGTTTTCATAATGTAAAATTTACTATAATTTACAAAACTAAACCACTCATGTCAAGCATTTTTACAATTTTATTAACCTAAAACAACTTAACTTAAACGGTCTTTAACAAATTCTATTTGCGTTTTGCCATGTGGTTTAGGTTTTCCATCATCTCCAAGATTAACCATAATAATATTATCTACGGTCAAAATTGTTTCGCGTGTCATTTTATTTCGAGCTTCACATTTTAAAGTAATGGAACTGGTTCCAAATTTAGTTACCTGCATACCTACTTCTACAATATCACCTTGTTTGGCAGAACTCATAAAATTAATTTCCGAAATATATTTGGTAACTATTTTAGGGTTTTCTAACTGTACAACCGTGTATAAGGCGGCTTCTTCATCTATCCAAGCTAATAAACGACCTCCAAATAAAGTGCCATTTGGATTTAAATCTTCTGGTTTAACCCATTTTCGTGAATGAAATCTCATATTTTATATTTCTATTTAGTTCTACAATCAAAGATACAGGTAATTCAAATTTTAAGTTTATAAAAAGTACATAAACATGTTATTGCACTATAGTATTTTTTTATTTGTTAATAAAGCTGTTGATATTCCGTTATAGTAAAAGCTTTTAGGGCTCATAGAATTCTTACATTTATTAAAACTTATGTCATGAATAGATCTGAACAACTTTTAACCTGTAGACCTGAAATTCCATCAGCTAAATTCCATGATGCCATGAGTCTTGATGAGCGTTTTCAGAATACCACGCTAAGGCCTGTTATTAAATTTCAAAACGATTTATTAATTGAAGTTTTTAAAAATTACGCCAATAAACACAAAGGTGTTTTTTATGATTTCTCTATAGAAAAGCAACTGGACTATATTGAAAATGCTATTCAAAAAGATATCAAATTTAGAAACGCTTTAAAAGGAATTATTATTGGTCAATTTACAGTTGATGAGTATCATTATTACATTACCAATTCTTCTGCCTTAAACAAACGCATGATGAATATTGTTAAAGAACGATTAATAAGCAACATTCAATTATTCGAAACACAGTTGGCTTAACTATGAATGAAAAAGAAGCACTTTTACAAGCTTGTTTTAGCTATGTAAATAAACGTATTGCTAGTTATAAAGATGAAATAGAAACCATAAAAGAATCTATTGAAGCCAATGACAAAAGTAATGATATGGAGGATGATTCAGGAAACGGCAAGTTATTTAATGATTTGGAAAAGAACGCCCAACACTTAACGGATGCTACCAAAACTTTAGACACCTTAAAATTAATTAATCCTAAAAAGAATTCTGATACTGTTTCTTTAGGAAGTATTGTAAAAACCACACAGAATACTTTTTTTATAAGTATTAGTATAGGTGTTTTAGAAACCGGAAATCAATCCTATTTTGGTATTTCACTCCTATCTCCTATTGGTCAATTATTAAAAAGCAAAGTTATTGGCGATACGGTGACGTTTAATAATATTACCCATAAAATTTTAGAGATTAAATAATACGCTCACCATTTAAATTGGTAGTGAGTACATCACTCATATAATTAAAAAAGGGTTTAACGGCTTTAAAAGAAGCGTTTACCACCTCTAAAAAATTGGGTTCTAACACGTCAGTATCACTGAATTTTCTTGTGAATATGTATTGCTTCTTTCTTATTAAATCAATATTAGGATGCTCCTTATCGAAATTTCTTGGCGCTGAAATTAATTCATCACCTTCCAGATCTCCCCAAACGGATTTAAAGGATTCGGCAGTCATGATATCGCGCATTTCCGAAGCATCCATTTCAAACTCTTTTCGAATTCGGAGTAAATCTTCTTTATTAGGATCCCAAAAACCAACGGCAATAAACGATTTGTTATTTGGGGAAATATGTAAATAATAGCCACCTCGTAATTCGGGCTTACGACGCTTAAATGATCCTGCAAAATGTGTTTTGTATGGTAGTTTGTTTTTAGAAAACCGCACATCGCGATAAATACGGAATATCTTAAACTGATCTATATCATCATGAACCTTCATGGCTTCAAATAAGGATTTAACAGACTTTTTAACGGTACTTTCAATCGATTTAAATTCCGTTTTATTTTCTGTAAACCATTCCCTGTTGTTATTTTCTTCTAATTTCTTTAAAAAGGGGAATACGCGCTTATCAATTGGTAACATATTGTTTTTATTTTAAAATTATAAAAAAAGACTGTCATAAACTGACAGTCTTTAATTTATTTTATAAGGTTACTATTATTTTAAACTCATAAATTTCTTGGTAACGTATTCTTTGGTGTCCTTATCATAATATTCTAGAACAAAATTTCCTTCACTATCAAAATATCCCACACCTGAAAAATCAGATGTTTTAAATTCATATTTTTTAGACTCCACATTTTTTATAGCGCGTCCATATTCCATGTCTGGCTTTATTGAAGAAACATCAAATCCATTTGAGGTTTTAACAAATTTATAATCCGTCCCGTCTTTTTGATAATTTACAGCTTCCATTTTAGAGTCGTAAAAGGGATCCATATCATTATCAATTTCAATTGTTTGCGTAACTTTTTTATCGGTTCCATTTACAATGCGTTCTTGGTTTACTTTGTCGGCATCTCCTTCAGACAGCTTTACTTCACCTTCTTCTGTTGTGGTTACTTTAACTTTCTTTTGAGTAACTTTCTGTCCATCATCTACCGTTACAGTTTTAGTTTCTGTTGTAGACATTTTATCTCTTGATTTTTCCTGTGCAAATACGATTCCCGAGATAAGGAATACGCCTATGTATACTAGCTTTTTCATGTTGTTTGATTTTAAATTAATACTCATTTTAAAATTTTAAATAGTTTTATAATACTTCAAATAATGTTTTCAACTATTCCGCTGTGTCATCTTTTGAAGATTCTTGTTTTGTTGTTTCTTGATTTTCTTTTTGCAGTCCTAATTTATTATTAAATTCCAAAGTCCTAATTGGGAAAGGAATATTTATGCCTTCTGCATCATAAGCTTTCTTAATGGCAATCATAGCTATGGTTTGTGCTTCCAATTCCTGTTTTTTGTTTACGGCTTCTACCCAAAAACGACATAAATAGTTTATGGAGCTGTCACCAAATTCCGTATAAAAAAATTCTACATCGTCCGCTTTTTCAACTTGATCAAAAGCATTGGCAATGGTTTCTTTGGTTAGTTGCATTACCTGTTCTAAATCAGATTCGTAACCAACACCACAGTTGATAAAAATTCGCATTTTATCCGTTAATGAGTAGTTTTTTAATGGGTTTTCTAAAATGATTTTATTAGGTAAAATAACCACATTATTATCGGCTTCTTTCATGACAAAATTTTTCAGATTAATATCTAAAACTTCCCCAGAAAATCCATTGGTTTCTATCCAATTACCAATTTGTATTTTCTCTCTAAAAGATAACACAATACCTGCAACTGTATTAGATAGGGTGTTTTGCAACGCTAAACCAATAGCTAAACCTGCAACACCTGCTGTTGCCAAAACAGATGTTAATGCTTTACTTAAATTTAAGATTCCTAAAGATAGGAACAAACCAATCAAAACAATTACAACAGCCGCCATTTTGGCTACCATTCTGCTAACAGAATCTTGCCTAACTTGTTTTGATACTAAGCGGTATGTAAACTTATTAATGTATTTAGCCAAAAAGTATGAGGCAAATATAACAAGTATCGCCAAACCGAAATTAGGGATATTTTCAATGATTGCATTAAACCATCCTTCTAATTTATCATATAAGTTATCTAAAGCTTCTGAAAATTGTTCATCCATTTGTTTTGATGCGTTTTCCTTAAAATGGCGTTATTATTAAATTCTGATATTTTAACGCTCATCCGTTTTTTGAGCTATTAGTTCTCCACCACTTTGGAATTCAAATTTATGCTTAAACGGAGATTTAGCTTGGCGTTATCAAAAATATTATTAGCTCTATCAATGATACAAAGTCAAATTACATCATTAAAAAATTAAACCTTTGTCGCATCTTTTAGTGTTTCAAATTCAATTTTATTAAGGATTAATCCAGAAGCTGGCGCGATATAATGAACTGCTATATGATTATTAGGTTTTAAACTTTCCGTAATATCTTCTAGGGATTTCTCCCCTCTACCCAACTCGATTAAAACGCCCATCATAAGGCGGATTTGATTGCGCATAAAACCCTTTCCTTTAACCCGGAGAATAAAGGATTGCTCAGGAAAGAAGTTTGCCGTAAACATGGTGTTTTCAACAATCTCACATGTCAAAATCTCTCGGTTGTAAATACCATTATCAGTGGGCTTATAGCAATAGGATTTAAAATAATGTTCGCCTTCAAATAGTTTAGCCCCGGCTTTCATCTGTTCTATATCCAATGGATCTAAAATAGTTGTAATTACAGGCGCGCAAAACGGATGAAACTTATTGCCATAAGCAAAAACATACAGGTATTCTTTAACCTTGGAATCTTGAATCACATTAAAATCGGCATCCACTTTTGTTATGGTTAAAGCTCTAATATCTTGCGGTAAATTGTGGTTGAAGAGTTTAAGAAAAGCATCTAAATCTTCTATTTCATGATAAATAAACAACTCAAAGGCGGCCTCGTTAGCTGAAACCATAGCATCTGTCCTACCGGACCCCAAGGTTTTAAACCGTTTCCCTTCCAAAATAAAATTCAACGTTTTATCAATCATTAGGTGTACCGTTTTTAATTGTGGTTGCTTTTGCCAACCATGAAATCGATAACCTAAATATTGACAAGTAATTAAGTAATAGTGGCGTTTTTCGAACACTTCGGAGTTTTTTTAAGAGTTCCGAAAATTACTATTTTAATCATGGTTTACAAATTATTCTTATCTTGTTTAACATATTAACCAATCAAACCTCGATTATGTCCACAATACAAAAACCACCTAAATCCTTTTGGATTATCAGCATCCTTGCATTAATTTGGAATTTAATGGGTGTTTCAGCTTATTTAACACACGCATTCATGACAGAAGATGCGCTGCAAAAATTACCTGAAGCTGAACAAACTCTGTACGCAGATTTACCAGCTTGGGTTACCGCAGCTTTTGCCATAGCTGTATTTGGTGGAACATTTGGAGCCATAGGGTTACTGCTTCGCAAAAAATGGGCGAGAATCGTGTTTTTAATTTCATTAATAGGCATTATTATCCAAATGTCACATAATTTCTTCATCAGTAATAATATGGAAGTATATGGACCAGGAGCTCTAATAATGCCTATTATGGTTTTAGTAATTGGCGTTTACTTAATTATGTTTTCAAAATCAGCTATTGCTAAAGGCTGGATTTCTTGATTTATTTTTGACGTGCTTTTAAAATAGCCTCTACATCTTTCAAAGTAAATCCTTTTGCTTGCAGCAGAATAAGATAATGAAATAACAAATCGGCACTTTCGTTGAGAAACAAAGAGTCGTTTTCATCTTTTGCTTCTATAACAACTTCAATTGCCTCCTCTCCTACTTTTTGTGCTATTTTATTAATACCACCTTTAAAAAGCGATGCCACATAGGACGTGTCTTCCTTTTGATTAGCTTTTCTATCTGTAATAACACGCTCCAATTCTGAAAGAAAACCAAAATTAGATTCATTGTTTTCGTTCCAACAGGTATCCGATCCTGTGTGACATGTTGGTCCTTCTGGTTTTACGGAAACTAATAAAGCATCTTGATCACAGTCCACCTGAATTTCTTGAACTTCTAGAAAATTACCGCTACTCTCACCTTTAGTCCATAACCGATTTTTTGAGCGACTGAAAAATGTAACGCGTTTTGATTTTTGAGTTTTATTGAATGCTTCCTGATTCATATAACCCAGCATTAATACTGTTTTGGTAGTATAATCTTGAATGATTGCTGGTACTAATCCGTTTTCGTATTTATTAAAATTGATTGTCATGATAAGCGAATGGGTATATTATTTTGTTGTAATTCTTTTTTTAATTCTAAAATATCGATAGTTTCAAAATGAAACACACTAGCTGCTAAAGCTGCATCAGCAAGCCCTTTTTGAAAAGTGTCTACAAAATGGGCTGTCGTTCCGGCACCACCAGACGCTATAATAGGAATATGTAATTCAGAGGATAAACGTGCTAATGCGGTATTTGCAAAGCCATTTTTGGTACCATCATGATCCATGGATGTGAAAAGAATTTCTCCTGCACCAAGACGTTCTACGGTTTTTGCCCATGTAAATAAATCCAAATCGGTTGGAATGGTTCCGCCTGCTAAATGGACTTTCCATTTGCCTTTAATTTGTTTGGCATCTATGGCAACAACGACACATTGACTTCCAAATTTATCAGATAATTCTTTAATTAATTCAGGTCGTTTAATAGCTGCAGAATTTACGGCTACTTTATCAGCTCCGGATTGTAATAGCAAGTCCACATCTTCAACGGAACTTACTCCACCTCCCACGGTGAAAGGTATGTTCACCTCCTTGGCAACTTGTAATACCATATCAATTAGTGTTTTCCGACCTTCTAATGTCGCTGAAATATCTAAAAATACGAGTTCATCAGCACCCGTTTGCGCATATTTTTTTGCCAGAGCTACGGGATCACCAGCATCTTTTAAATCGACAAAATTAATGCCTTTTACGGTGCGTCCGTTTTTAATATCCAAGCATGGAATGATTCGTTTTGTAAGCATAATTTCTAAATATAACGTGCTAAATCTTTGAGTTGAATTTTGTTTTCATAAAGTGCTTTTCCAATAATGACACCCTCACAACCCAATGCTTTTAAGGCGATGACATCATCTATATTAGAAACACCTCCCGACGCAATGAGTTTAATAGATTGTCGCGCACTGCTATTCGTGCAAGCTTCCAACATGTTTTTATAAAGATTTAAGGCTGGACCTTCTAACATACCATCTTTTGAAATATCTGTACAAATTACATAGCGAATGCCCTTTTTTTGATAGCTTTTTACAAACGGAATGACCTCCTGATTACTCCGTTCCTGCCATCCACTAACAGCAATTGTTCCACCTGTTTCATTAGGGTAACAATCGGCTCCTAGTATTATTTTTTCCGATCCGTAGGTTTCTAGCCAGCCTGTAAATGTATCCGAATTCTTTACGGCAATACTACCTCCTGTAATTTGCCGTGCGCCCGAATTAAAAGCGACATGTAAATCGTCGTCAGTTTTTAATCCACCTCCAAAGTCGATTTTTAAGCTTGTTTTTGAAGCTAATAATTCTAAAACGCGATAATTTACAACGTGACTCGCTTTGGCGCCATCTAAATCCACCAAGTGCAAGTATTCAATCCCGGAATCTTCAAACTGTTTGGCGACTTCTAATGGGTTTTCGTTATAAATTTTTTTTGTATCATAATCACCCTTGGTGAGTCGGACGCACTTTCCACCTATAATATCTATTGCTGGTATAATTCTCATAATTTTGTTTTTTTTCAATTTGACTTTTAAAAGCCAATTTTTTAATTCTTTAAAGGCCTTGTCAAATTACAATGCCAAAAAGTTTTTTAATAGTTGTTCTCCGGCCAAACTGCTTTTTTCTGGATGAAATTGAACACCGTAAAAATTATCTTTTTTTAAGGCAGAGGCATAGGCTATATCGTATTCCGTTAATGCAATAGCTTCATCACAGTTTTCGGCGTAATAACTATGAACAAGGTACATGTATTCATTTTCTTTTATACCATTAAACAGATTTGTTTTTAAGCATGTAATGGTATTCCATCCCATTTGTGGGACTTTTACAGCATTTGAAAAGCGTTTTACCTCTGTATCAAATATTTGTAATCCTTTGGTGTTTCCTTCTTCTGAAAAATTGCACATCAGCTGCATGCCTAAACATATCCCTAAAACAGGTTGCTTAAGTTTGGGAATAAGCACATCTAATTGTGTGTCTTTCAGTTTTTTCATAGCCGAACCCGCTTCTCCAACACCTGGTAAAATAACTTTATCCGCTGCTATAATGGTTTGCACATCTTGACTTAAAACAGCTGTTATTCCCAGTCGTTCAAAAGCAAATTGAATGCTTTTAATGTTTCCCACTCCATAATCAATAATTACAACATTCATTATAAAAGGCCTTTTGTGGTTGGTAAAATCATTTTTGTAACATCTCGTTTTACAGCCATCTTTATGGCTTTTGCAAACGCTTTAAAAATGGCCTCAATTTTATGGTGTTCATTGGTGCCTTCAGCTTTTATATTTAAGTTGCATTTTGCGCCATCTGTAAAGGATTTAAAGAAATGCATGAACATTTCGGTTGGCATTTTACCAATCATTTCACGATTAAAATCCGCTTCCCAAACGAGCCAATTTCGCCCACCAAAATCAATAGCAACTTGTGCTAGACAATCGTCCATTGGAATACAAAAACCATAGCGTTCTATTCCTAATTTACTCCCTAAAACCGTTTGAAATAATTCACCCAAGGCAATGGCCGTATCTTCAATGGTGTGATGTTCATCTACTTCTAAATCGCCTTCAACCTGAATACTTAAATCCAATTGACCATGTCTGGCTATTTGCTCTAACATGTGATCGAAAAATGCAATTCCCGTTTGAATGGAGCTTTTTCCTGTACCATCTATATTTAAATCAATTTTTATTGCCGTTTCATTGGTATTCCTTTTAATAGAACCAGTTCGTTCTTTTGCTTTCAATAACGTATAAATGGCTTCCCAATTATCCGTTTCTAATGCGATAAAAGGCTGTAAAGCGTCCACTTTCAGTGAAATTTCATTTGCTCCTAAATTAGCTTGACCATTAATTAAAATCCCTTTTGCGTTTAAATTTTTAGCCAATTCTATATCCGTTAACCGGTCGCCAATAACATAAGAGTTTGCCAAATCATAATCTTCTGAAAAATATTTGGTAAGCAAGCCTGTATTTGGTTTCCGGGTGGGCGCATTGTCCTTGGCAAAGGTTCTATCAATGAATTCTTCTTTAAAAATTATACCTTCATTTTTAAACGTTTCCATTATTAATTTATGAACTGGCCAAAATGTGTTTTCAGGAAATGCATTGGTTCCAAGGCCATCTTGATTGGTAATTAAAACCAATTCAAAATCTAATTCTTTCGCAATTCTGCCTAAATAATGAAACACCTGTGGATAAAATTCCAGTTTGTCAAAACCATCAATTTGCTCATCTTGCGGCTCTTTTATTAAGGTGCCATCGCGATCTATAAATAAAACTCTCTTCATATTAGTGACTTTAAAGCGGTTAATAATTTGGTATTTTCATTAGGTGTTCCAATGGTAAAACGCAAGCAGTTTTCACATAACGGCTCTTTCGTTCTATTGCGAACAACCAGCTCATTTTCTATTAATTGTTGGTAACGTCTGTTAGCATCATCTACTTGAACTAAAATAAAATTAGCATCACTTGGATATCTTTTCTTAACGAAATTAATGTTTTGTATTGCTGAAAGCACACGGATACGTTCATCCTTAATCAGTTTAATTTGATTGGTTACTAGTTCTAAATTTTCTAATTTATTTAAAGCCGTGTTTTGCGTTAACTGATTGATATTATAAGGTGGTTTAATGCGGTTTAAAACATTTATAATTTCAGGCGAAGCCATCCCCATTCCTAAACGAATTCCTGCTAGACCATAAGCTTTTGAAAGTGTTTGAATCACAATGAGGTTTGGAAATTCAGCTAACCTACTACTCCAACTTTCCTGTTCAGAAAAATCTATATATGCTTCATCAATTACAACGATACCTTTAAATTTTTGAAGTAATATTTCAATAGATTCTGCTTTAAAACTGTTGGCTGTTGGATTGTTTGGCGAACAAAGAAATAGTATTTTACTATTTGAATTCAATGTCTTTAAAATATCAGAAACGTTCGGTTGAAAATCCGTATGTAAGGGAATTTTAATGGTTTCTATATTATTTAAATTCGCCAAAACCTCATACATACCGTATGTTGGTGGCAACAAGATTATATTGTCTTTTTCTGGTTCGCAAAAGGTTCTAAAAATTAAATCTAAAACTTCATCACTTCCATTTCCTAATAATAATTGATTGGGATTGCACTTTTTAATAGTTGACAATCGCCATTTTAAAGCAGACTGTTGCGGATCTGGATAGCGGTTTAAACCTGTTTCAAAGGGGTTTTCATTTGCGTCTAAAAAGGTCATGCTTTTTTCAAAATCCTTAAATTCATCGCGAGCTGATGCATAGGGTTTCAGCTTGAGGATACTGGGTCTTATTAAATTTTGAATGTTCATGATTACAAGTCTTTTAAACGGATGGATACGGCATTTTTGTGCGCTTGTAAACCTTCGGCTTCTGCCATAATTTCAATAGCATTTCCTATGTTTTTGATTCCTGTTTTTGTAATTTTTTGAAAGGTAATTGCTTTAGTGAAACTGTCTAAATTTACACCAGAATAGGATTTACTAAAACCATTTGTTGGTAAGGTGTGGTTGGTTCCAGATGCATAATCGCCAGCACTTTCTGGCGTATAATTCCCAATAAAAACAGAACCAGCATTTTGAATGCCATCCACAAAAAATGCATCATTTTCGGTACAAATAATAAAGTGTTCTGGCGCATAGGCGTTAATAAAATTCAGGGCGTCCTGATTACTAGAAAATATTATGGCTTTAGAGTTTGTCATTGCTTTTTCCGTTATGGACTTTCGCGGTAATTGTGTCATTTGTATCGAAATTTCCTTCATGACGTCATTAATTAGCGTTGTAGATGTTGAGACTAAAACCACTTGACTGTCCGAACCATGTTCAGCTTGACTTAACAAATCAGCAGCCACATATTTAGGAACAGCTGAATCATCCGCAACAACCAGTAATTCACTGGGTCCAGCTGGCATATCTATGGCCACACCAAATTTAGTTGCTAATTGTTTAGCTACGGTTACGAACTGATTCCCTGGTCCAAAAATTTTATAAACAGGTTGTATCGTTTCCGTACCAAAGGTCATAGCTGCAATAGCCTGAATACCACCAACTTTGTAGATTTTAGTTACACCACATAAATCGGCTGCAAAGAGAATTTCATCAGCAATTTGTCCCGATTTATTGGGAGGCGAACACAAAACTATTTCTTCACAACCAGCTATTTTTGCAGGAACAGCTAACATTAAGACTGTTGAAAATAAAGGTGCTGTACCGCCTGGAATATATAATCCTATTTTTTGAATAGCTCGTTTTTCCTGCCAACACAAAACACCCGTTTCGGTTTCAATTTCAATTTTTTCTGTTTGTTGTGCCTGGTGAAAACGTGTAATATTTCGTTTAGCTAATAAAATGGCATCCTTTAATTCGGTACCAACTTTCATTTTGCCGTTCTGAATTTCATCAGGTGAAACCAACAGCTTGGAAAGTTTTACACCATCAAAAATATCGGTGTACTTTAAAACAGCGGCATCACCTTGTTGTTGGATATCTTTAAATATTTCAGTTACGGTTGTTTCAATATCAGCTACTGAAGCTGTTGGACGTTTTAATAAGTCCATCCAAACCTTATTTTGTGGGTTTTCTACTACTATCATAATACCATATTTTCAATTGGACATACCAAAATTCCTTCGGCTCCAACTATTTTTAATTCGTCTATTATTTCCCAAAAATCATTTTTATCAATCACGGAATGTAGGGAGCTCCATCCTGATTCTGCCAATGGCAACACCGTTGGACTTTTTACACCCGGTAAAATTTGAATAATTTTTTCTAGCTTTTCATTCGGGGCATTAAGCAAGACATAACGCGATTTTCTAGCCTTTAGAACTGATTGCAATCGGAATTGTAGTTTATTCAAAACATCTAGTTCCTCTTGATAAATTTTTGGAGAAACGGCCAAAACGGCTTCGGACTGAAGTAACACTTCAACCTCTTGCAAATTGTTTTTAAATAAGGTACTACCGCTAGAAACGATATCCACAATAGCGTCTGCTAATCCAATATTAGGCGCAATTTCAACAGAACCATTAATGATGTGAAGTTGAGCTTCCAAATTGTTGTTTTTTAGGAAAGTAGTCACCGTATTTGGGTAGGATGTGGCAATACGTTTACCATTTAAATCCTGAATTCCAGAATAGGTTTCTGATTTTGGGATGGCTACTGATACACGACAGGATGAAAATCCTAATTTTTCAACTATAGAAATATTATTTCCATTTTCAATTAGTATGTTTTCGCCAATAATAGCGGCATCAACAACACCATCAACTAGGTATTGTGGAATATCACCATTTCGGAGGTAGAAGACTTCCAAAGGGAAATTTTTGGCAGATGCCTTTAATTGATCCCGACCATTATCAATTGAAATACCGACTTCTTTCAGGATTTTCATGGAATCGTCATGTAAGCGACCCGATTTTTGAACAGCAATTTTTAATTTTCTCATAACATCTCTCACGTATGTGAGCTTTTTTTAAGTTAAACTTGAATGATGTTTGAGTAAACCAGAACGAGAAGAAATCCGAAAGGATTAAAATGCAAAAACCCGCTTGAGATACTCAAACGGGTTTTTTAATATGTTGATTTTATTCAATACATTTTCAGCCTGCTTGAGTGCACGTATGAAAATGATGATGATGAAATTGAATAAAACTCATGTCTTTTTTTGCTTGAACAAAGGTTTGTAAAATTATTTTATAAAACCTAACAAACTTCGTTTTAATTTTAAATTAATTATTGATTTCCTAAAATAATTGGTAATCCCGAATCTCCTGAACCTATTACAATAACCTTACTATTAGGTGATTCTGATAGCTTAACAGTTGCCTCAATACCTTTATCTTGTAAAATTTTCTCATTAAGTGAAGCACTTAAAATTCTGTTGGCATCCGCTTTACCTTGGGCATCAATAATACGTTTTTCAGCTTCTTTTGCAGCAGTAACCAATCTAAATTCGTATTCTAAAGACTCTTGTTCTTGTTTTAATTTACGTTCAATAGCATCTTTAATTGTAGCGGGTAAGGTTACGTCACGCACTAAAATTTCATTTAATTGAATGTATTGATCTTTAACAATTTTTTGAGTTTCTTCAAAAATTTCTTGTTGAATAGCGTCACGTTTGCTAGAATATAATTGCTCTGGTGTGTAACGACCTACAACCGATCTTGCTGCAGAACGAATGGCTGGTAAAAGCACACGCTCCTTATACATTTCACTTTTTTCTTGGTGCAATTTACCTAAACTTTCATAAGCTGGTTGAAACCAGATAGAAGCTTCTAATTTAATATCTAAACCGTTTGACGATAGTACATTCATACGCTCCACAAGTTCTTGTTGACGTACTTCATATACAAAAACCTTATTCCAAGGCGCTACAATATGAAACCCTTCACCTAAAGGTGGTTCATCAGTAACCACACCATCATCAAAAGTTTTATAAAGCACACCCGCTTCACCAGAACCAATAGTGACCGCCGATTTGGCAACTAAAACGATTAAAATAACAAGTACTACAATAATAGGTAATCCAATTTTTGGTAATTTTTCCATAGTTTTTTATTTAAATTAAACCTTTATACTTCCGATAAAACCATTCAGCCGAAAGGGCTAAAATTACTAGTCCTAAAAGGTATTTCCAGTCAATCAAAGATACGGTTTTTTTAGTACTTTTTTCAATTGTTGCATAGCGTTTATCTACCAATAAATTCGCGCTCAAATCTGCTAACTGATCTATAAAATATACTGTAGCGTCTTTAGAATTAGCAACTTGCATTAATTTTGCTACATTAGCATTTGTAAATTGTTGCTCAATGTTATAATCTAATATCTTAAATGATCCGGATTTAGATATATTACTCGTATTTGCCGTAACCGTAAACTTATAATTTGCAGCTGGCAGACTACTTAAATCGGCCTCATAATTATTGTTTTTGAGTACCAAAGGAATGGTTTTACTTTCATTTGATGTTTCATCAGTTACTTTTATTGAAAGTGTTTCGCGATTATCAAATTCATAATTTTTATTAAAATATTGTACTTGAAAAACGACGTTGGTATTACCATCATAAAACGATTGATAAGACAGATTCAAGCGCTCTCTGCGTTTTTTAGATGCTAGATATTGTACCATTTTGCCTGTAAAATCATCAAAACTCTTGAAATCCGTATTGTTTAAATAACTTTGCGCACGCCATTTCCAAATATTCTCACCTAAAAGAATAGCTTCTCGCCTATTTTGGTTTTCAAAACTAACTAATAAAGGTTTGTCCGTAGAAACACTTCCTATCTGTTTATATAACAATGTTTGAAAAGGCACTTTCATATTGAGGTTTCCAAAAGCACCTTTTAAAGGTGGAAAGGTTTCAAAAGCAACATCTGGTATTATAAACTCCGAATAATTCGGGTTAATTACAGCCAGATAATTTTCCGATTGTGAAACCAGATCATGTTGATAATCAGCGCTAACACTATTTAAAAATTGCCAATTGGTTTGGGATCCTGAAATAATAAACCGATTCCGATTATCAGAATTCAACTTATTGAAAACGGCTTGGAATCGCACATTTGGTTGATATAGAATGGCTAATTGAAATTCATCCATTTTTGTTAAGTAAGCGGTGGGTTTAAGAATACTTACCGTTCGTTGTTCGTTGCTTTCAAAACTTTTTTTAAGCGCACCTAAATCTGGATGCAAAATATCGCTTACAATGGCAATATTGGTTTGTTCATCAATAACTTCAATTGCAAAATTCTTACTATTATTAACCGTATTTTTTTCGTTTAAAATAGCTTGAATAGATGCTTGATATGCAAAAACACCAATCTGATTAGCTGTTAACGTGGTTTGGATAATTTTAGAGTTATTGGTTTTACTAAAGGAAATGTTTTCTGAATAAAGAGTTGTAGATCCCGTGGTAATTTTAAATTCGGATGTTATTGGTTCATCACCATTATAAACCAGGATAACTTCTATGGGAAATTTATTTTTATAAAATGCGTATTTATTTACATTCAGTTGTGTAATTTTTAAATCCACGTGGGAAGTTGTATCACCTACAATAATTGGATAAATAGGCTGCTTGTAGCTTTTAGCCGTGTATTCGTAATCTGTACCAAAAGTTTGGTTTCCATCTGTTATTAAAATGGTTGGCGAAACCGTGTTTTTATAAATAGTTTCAAGTCCTTTAATGGCTTTTGAAATATTAGTCTGTTTGGTGTTAAATTCTAATGAATCATTACGTGAAATATCATCACTAAATGTATAGAAATCGATATTGAATTTTTCATTTAAACCTGTATTATTTTTTATAGCGCGGATAATTTGTTGCACACTATCCGATTGATTCAAAAACGCTATAGAATTAGAATTATCGATAGCAACAACCAAATTTGGCTTTTCATTATAAAAGGTTTCCGAATCTAACTTCGGATTAACCAATAGCAGTAGTATTGAAAAAATAGTAACAAACCGCAAACCCGCCAAAATACTATTAGTCCGCGTCCGTTTTGACTTATACACATACTGAAAAAGCGCTAATAATAGCGCTATAATTCCAGATAGGATAATGTATATTATGGTTAAGTTTGTCATGGATTATGTTAGCATACCACCATCCACATTTAGTGTTTGTCCTGTAATGTAGGCAGACATATCACTAGCCAAAAATACGCATGCATTGGCAATATCTTCAGGTGTTCCGCCACGTTTTAAAGGAATAGTACTACGCCATCCTTTTACCGTTTCTTCATCTAATTTTGCGGTCATTTCCGTTTCAATAAATCCAGGTGCAATTACGTTGCTTCTAATATTTCTAGAACCAAGTTCCAAAGCTACAGATTTTGAAAAACCAATCATTCCGGCTTTAGAAGCTGCGTAGTTAGTTTGACCGGCATTTCCTTTAACACCAACCACAGAACTCATATTAATGATGGAACCTTTACGTTGTTTCAACATGGTACGCTGAACTGCTTTGGTCATATTAAAAACGGATTTTAAATTGACTTCAATAACTTTATCAAAATCATCTTCACTTAAACGCATGAGCAGGTTATCCTTGGTTATTCCCGCATTGTTGACTAAAATATCAATACTACCAAATTCCTTGGCAACATCTTCGGCTAATTGTTGCGCTTCGTCAAAACTAGCAGCATTACTTTTATAGCCTTTGGCTTTTATTCCAAGCGCATTCAGTTCATTTTCAAGTTCGTTTGCGGCTTCAACAGAAGAACTATAAGTAAATGCAACATTTGCACCATGTTTTGCAAAAACTTCGGCGATACCACGACCAATTCCTCTACTTGCTCCTGTAATTATGGCTGTTTTTCCTTCTAATAATTTCATAATTCGCTGATGTGATTAGTTGTTTGTCAAATATAATAAATACAAGTTGCATGAAATAAAAAAACCTTACAAGATTTTGTAAGGTTTTTAACAGTTTTATTAGGTTAAATTAACCCATAACTTCTTTTACTTTTTTGCCAATTTCAGCTGGAGAATCTACTACGTGAATACCACATTCTCTCATAATTTTCTTTTTAGCTTGCGCCGTATCATCACTGCCACCAACAATGGCTCCAGCATGACCCATAGTACGTCCTGCAGGTGCAGTTTCACCAGCAATAAACCCGATAACTGGTTTTTTACTGCCACTTGCTTTATACCAATGTGCAGCATCTGCTTCTAATTGACCTCCAATTTCACCAATCATTACAACGGCTTCTGTTTCTGGGTCGTTAATTAATAATTCAATAGCTTCTTTAGTTGTTGTTCCAATAATTGGATCACCACCAATACCAATAGCTGTTGTAATACCTAGACCTTGTTTTACCACTTGATCAGCAGCTTCATAGGTTAACGTTCCTGATTTAGACACAATACCAATCGTTCCTTTTTTGAAAACAAAACCTGGCATAATACCTACTTTTGCTTCGCCTGGCGTAATAACGCCTGGACAGTTAGGACCAATTAATCGGCAATCTTTATCTTTTATGTAATGAGCCGCTTTAATCATATCGGCTATAGGAATTCCTTCGGTAATAGTAATAATCACTTTTATTCCAGCATTAGCAGCTTCCATAATGGCATCAGCAGCAAAAGCTGGTGGTACAAAAATTATAGAAGTATCAGCTCCAACTTTTTCTACAGCTTCCTGAACTGTGTTAAAAACAGGTCTGTCTAAATGGGATTGCCCACCTTTTCCTGGTGTAACACCACCAACAACATTGGTTCCGTACTCAATCATTTGGCCAGCGTGAAATGTTCCTTCACTACCTGTAAATCCTTGAACTATTATCTTTGAATCTTTATTAACTAAAACGCTCATTTAAGTTTAATTTTTTATGTTTTTAAAACGTGACAAAAGTAATGTTTTGCCACCTATTTGTAAAGAGTTTTTATATATTTATTTTAGAATATGCGCCTGAATCTAAACTATCGGTATCCGCAGGTTGACTAATCTCAAAAGTACGATGAATTTGATTGTCTATTATGTGATGAATACAGATGTAATGTGCAATTGGCATTTCTTCGCCTTGGGACTCTATTGTGTTTGCATATAAGGTATGTCTAGAGGTTACTACATCATCTTCTTCCAATAAGTGGGTTATTTCAAATCTTAAATTATTATATGATTCCCTGACACTTTTAAAAAAAGCAGTTATCCCGCTAAAATTCATTTTAGTATAGCCTCTGCTACTATTCCAGTGAATGACGCAATCTTTATGATAAAATTTATCTATTAACGTTTCATCATTTGCTAAATCTGATTCGTAGTACGATTTAATAAGCGCTTTTGAAGTCATTTATTTATGTTTTAATTGCTCAATTATTTTGGGTAATTGCTTAATATTAGCCATTTCCTTCATGACTGCTCGTGCTTCTTGAGCTGGTGTTCCCCAATACGTTTTATGTCCTGGCAAGGATTTACTAATTCCTGATTGAGCATGAATAACTGCTTTTTCTCCAATAGTAATACCACTTGCACAGCCTACTTGTCCCCAAATAGTTACTTCATCTTCAATTATTACACATCCTGCAATTCCCGTTTGTGACGCAATTAAGCATTTCTTTCCAACCATGGTATCATGACCTATTTGAATTTGATTATCCAATTTAGAACCTTCTCCAATCGTGGTATCACCCGTTACCCCTTTATCAATCGTACATAGTGCACCTATGTCTACATAATCCTTTATAACCACACGGCCGCCAGAGATTAAAGGATCAAACCCTTCTGGACGCTTTTTATAATAAAACGCACTGGCTCCTAATACAGTTCCTGCATGAATAGTTACATTATTTCCAATAATGGTATCATCATAAATAGTAACGTTGGAATGTATAACACAATTGTTGCCTATAATAACATTATTACCAATAAAGCAGTTAGGTTGAATGATAGTATTTTTTCCAATTTTAGCCGAATCTGTTATAGCAGATGTTGCCGGTTGAAACGGTTTAAAATGTTTGGTGAGCTTGTTGAAATCGCGAAACGGATCATCACTAATTAAAAGGGCTTTCCCTTCTGGACAAGTAACTTCTTTGTTAATTAGAACAATGGTAGCAGCAGAATCTAGCGCTTTATTGTAGTACTTTGGATGATCTACAAAAACAATATCTCCAGGTTCTACGACATGAATTTCATTCATACCAAGCACAGGAAAACTAGGGTCACCAATATAGTTAACATCAATTAACGAGGCAATTTCTTCTAAAGTATGTGGTTTTGGAAACTTCATATTTCTATAATTAGCAATCAGTATTTTAAAACTAACTGTTTTACTAATTTTTATTCTTTTACGCGCTCTTTATAAGTCCCTTTATCGGTTTCAATTTTAATTTTATCACCTTCATTTATAAAAAGTGGCACATTTACCTCTGCTCCTGTTTCCACTGTTGCAGGCTTGGTAGCGTTGGTTGCTGTATTTCCTTTTACACCTGGTTCAGTATGTGTTACTTCTAATATAACACTAGCTGGCATTTCAACAGAAAGCGGCATATTGTCCTCCGTATTTATTAATACGGTAACTACTTCACCTTCTTTCATTAAATCAGCTCTATCCAAAGCGGCTTCTAATAAACGAATTTGTGTATAATCTTCTTGGTTCATAAAATGATAAAATTCACCATCATGATATAGAAACTGAAACTTATGTGTTTCAACACGCACATCTTCAATTTTATGTCCCGCCGAAAAGGTGTTTTCCAATACTTTTCCTGATGTTACACTTTTCATTTTAGTTCTTACAAATGCAGGACCTTTTCCCGGTTTTACGTGTAAAAATTCAATTATTTTATAAATATCATGATTATAACGAATACATAATCCGTTGCGAATATCTGATGTTGTTGCCATTTTACTTGTTTATTTTTAATTAGATTTGAAGTAACCCTTCATAATACCACGTTGCGAATCTTTTATAAATTGCAAAATTTCATCACGCTCATGGGTTGCTTCCATTTCAGCTTCAATGATTTCAGCTGCTTGTGTATTATTATAATTTTTTTGATATAGAATTCTATAAATGTCCTGTATTTCGGTAATTTTTTCAGTTGTAAAACCACGACGTCTTAAACCTACTGAATTAATTCCAACGTAGGATAAAGGTTCACGAGCTGCTTTAACAAATGGTGGTACATCTTTTCTTACTAAAGAACCACCTGTTACAAATGCATGGTTTCCAATTGAGCAGAATTGATGAACAGCTGTCATACCTGCTAGAACCACATAATCGCCAACATTAATATGACCTGCAAGTGTACTATTATTAGAAAAGATACAGTTTTTACCAACAATGCAGTCATGCGCTATGTGGCAATAGGCCATAATTAAACAATTATCACCAATAACGGTTTTCATTCTATCTGTTGTTCCACGGTTAATAGTAACACATTCCCTAATGGTCACGTTATCACCAATTTCAACTGTGGTATCTTCATCTTTATATTTTAAATCTTGAGGTGTTGCTGAAATTACAGCTCCCGGAAAAATATTACAATTTTTACCAATACGAGCGCCTTCCATAATGGTTACGTTACTTCCTATCCAAGTTCCCTCTCCAATAATAACATTATTATGAATAGTTGTAAAGGGATCAATTACGACATTTTTAGCTATTTTAGCTCCTGGATGTACGTATGCTAGTGGTTGATTCATTTTATACTAGAATTAATTAATTGGTAAAATTATTTAGCAAGTTATGTTTAAAAAACTGCATTTAGTATTATTATTTAACTTTTGAAATTTGCGCCATTAATTCGGCTTCCGCACATAGTTTTCCATTAGCATAAGCATAACCTTGCATGTGACAAATACCACGACGTATAGGTGAAATTAAATCGCATTTAAATATTAATGTATCGCCTGGTACGACTTTTTGTTTGAATTTTACATTATCTATTTTCATAAAGAATGTCAAATAATTTTCTGGATCCGGAACGGTACTTAATACTAATATACCACCTGTTTGTGCCATAGCTTCAACAATTAGAACACCTGGCATAACTGGTGCGCCTGGGAAATGTCCTGCAAAAAAGGGCTCATTCATGGTTACGTTTTTCATACCAATAACGCCAGAATCTGTTAATTCGAATATCTTATCAATTAACAAAAACGGTTGTCTATGTGGCAACATATTCATTATTTGATTTACGTCCATTAACGGCTCTTTATTCAAATCAATATTCGGCACATTATTACGACGCTCATTTTTAATAATCTTACACATTTTTTTTGCAAATTGTGTGTTTACAAAATGACCTGGCTTATTAGCAATAACCTTACCTTTAATATGTGTTTTTATTAATGCTAAATCGCCAATAACATCTAATAATTTATGCCGTGCCGCTTCATTTGGATGATGCAATGTTAAATTATCCAAGATTCCATTAGGTTTTACAGAAATGGAGTCTTTATTGAAAGCTACTTTTAGTTTCTCCATGGTTTCTGGAGACAATTCTTTATCTACGTAAACAATGGCATTATTTAAATCGCCACCCTTAATAAGTCCGTGTTCTAAAAGTGTTTCAATTTCATGAAGAAAGCTGAAGGTTCTAGAATCTGATATTTCAGCTTTAAATTCAGCCATATTTTTAATGGAGGCATTCTGTGTTCCTAAAACTTTAGTGCCAAAATCCACCATAGTAGTCACTTGGTATTCTTTGGCAGGCATTACTAGAATTTCACTTCCGGTTTCTTCGTCTGTATAAGAAATGACATCAGTAACCTCGTAAGCTTCCCTGAAGGCTTCTTGTTCTACAATGCCAGCCTTTTCAATAGCTTCAACAAAAAATTTAGATGAACCATCCATAATCGGTGGTTCGGTTGCATCAAGCTCCAAAATAGCATTATCAATGCCCATACCAACAAGCGCTGCCAAAACATGCTCGCAGGTTTGGATTGTAACGCCATTTTTTTCAAGACATGTACCACGCTGCGTATTAGTTACGTAAACAGCATCAGCTTCTATAATTGGGCTACCTTCCAAATCAATGCGTTTAAACGCAAATCCAAAATTTTCAGGAGCAGGTTTAAACGTTAAGGTTACATTATTACCTGTGTGTAAACCAACGCCTTTAAGCGAAACATCACTAGCTATGGTTTTCTGTTTGATATCCGTATTAATTATTCCCATCTAATTTTTTTTCTATCTCGTTTACTGATTTAAATAATTTTGGTAAATTTTTAAAATGCACATAGGATTTATTCCAATCGCTATAATTAAATGAAGGCGAGCCTTGTAAAACCTCATTATCCTTAATGTTTTTACCAATCCCAGATTGTGCCTGTATTTTAACATTATTACCTATGGTAAGGTGTCCTGAAATACCAACTTGGCCTCCTATTTGACAATTTTCACCAATTTTGGTTGAGCCAGCAATTCCCGTTTGCGCAGCAATAACAGTATTTTTTCCAATTTCAACATTGTGCGCAATTTGAATTTGATTATCCAGCTTTACACCTTTTCTAATAATTGTAGAACCTAAAGTGGCACGATCTATCGTGGTGGCTGCACCAACATCCACAAAATCTTCCAAAATAACATTCCCTATTTGCGGTACTTTATGGTACTCCCCTTTTTCATTTGGGGTAAACCCAAAACCATCAGCTCCAATAATAGCGCCTGAATTAAGAACGCAGTGGGAACCAACCAAACAATCTGAATAAATTTTTACACCAGCAAACACAATCGTATGATCCTTAATCACCACATTATCGCCAATATAACTATTGGGAAAAATTTTAACATGATTACCTATTTCTACATTATTTCCAATGTACGAAAATGCACCTATATATATGTTTTCGCCTAATTTAGCAGAATCAGAAATAAATGTTGGCTGTTCTATTCCAGATTTGTTTAATTTAACCTGGTTATAATATTCCAATAATTTTGAAAACGCTTTATAGGCATCATCTACCTTTATTAAAGTAGTATGAATATCTTTCTCTGGAATAAAGCTTTTATTAACAATTGTAATAGAAGCTTTAGTTGTATATATATAAGGTGTGTATTTAGGATTAGAAAGAAAGGTTAAAGCGCCTGCCGCTCCTTCTTCAATTTTAGATAACCTGGAAACTTCAATAGTAGAGTCGCCAACAATTTCACCTTCTAAAATACCTGCTATTTGTTCTGCTGTAAAATTCATTGAAAGCAAAAATAGAAAAAATGTATTACATTTTATCTTTAGGATAACATATATAATATTTTGTGACTGGTTTTGACAGTGCTTTTAGGTTTAATTGGTCTGAAGCTTTTACTATATTTTGAATTTTACCCGATTGAAATAAGACGTTTATCGGCTGGCTATCTTGTTCATAAGCCTGATTGGAAATGGCACCAGTAAAAACAAAATAGGCCGCTTCATGCTCTGATACCTTATATTGTTTCATTAATTTATTTATATGCTTCTGAAGCTTTTCCGGCTGTACGGGATTCTTTTTTAGCTTCACCTTTAATAATTGCCTGTTAATAATCATTTCGCATAAATTTTTTAAAACAAAATCATCGTGATATTGCCAAGCTTTCATTGCCATTATAATATCATAATCATCTAGTTTAGAAAATGTATCTAAAGTCTCGTTATTAAAATTAGCAATTTGTATATCATTCTGTAAAAAAAACTGTAACGGTTTACTGGCTTCAAAAACAACACCTTGCTGGGTAAGTTCTTTAGCGCGTTGTAAAACACGCATTAATAACTGTTCGGCAACCAAACCTGTTTTATGCAAATACACTTGCCAATACATAAGACGTCTGGCAACTAAAAACTTCTCAATGCTGTAAATGCCTTTTTCTTCCACTACTAATTCGTCATCCACCACATGTAGCATGGTAATTAATCGGTCACTATTAATATTACCTTCGGCGACACCTGTATAAAAACTATCACGCTTTAAATAGTCGGCTCGATCCATATCAAATTGGCTCGAAATTAATGCACACATAAAGGGTCTGTTGTATTCGCCCTTAAAAATTTGGATGGCAAGCGTTAAACTTCCGTTAAATTCGGCGTTTAAAACCTCCATAAATTGAAGTGAAATATGCTCATGACTCACACCATTTACAATACTATGCTCCATGGCATGAGAAAAAGGTCCATGACCAATATCATGCAAAAGTATGGCTATGTACAAGGCATTTTCTTCAGCTTCAGATATTTCAACCCCTTTAAAACGAAGCACTTGAACAGCTTTCTGCATTAAATGCATACCGCCCAAAGCATGATGAAAGCGCGTGTGATGTGCGCCAGGATAAACTAAATAAGATAAACCCATTTGGGATATTCGGCGAAGGCGTTGAAAATATTTATGATTGATTAAATCGAAAATCAGCGCATTTGGAATGGTAATAAATCCGTAAATTGGATCGTTAAATATCTTGAGTTTGTTTTTTGTCTGCAAGCTTGCTATCATAATATTAATATATAAACAAATATACATGAACCATATAAATATTCTTTGGGTTGACGATGAAATTGATTTATTAAAACCACATATCATCTTTTTAGAACAAAAAAACTACAAAGTTACCACCTGTAAAAGTGGAACTGAAGCTTTGGAGGTTTTGGAAGATAAAAATTTTGATATTGTTTTCCTAGATGAAAACATGCCAGGATTAACTGGTTTAGAAACCTTAAATGAAATTAAAGAAAAGCGCGACACACTTCCTGTTGTAATGATTACCAAGAGTGAAGAAGAATATATTATGGAAGAAGCTATTGGAAATAAAATAGCTGATTATTTGATAAAGCCAGTAAATCCAAACCAGATTTTATTGAGTTTAAAGAAAAATTTAGATCACTCACGATTAGTTTCAGAAAAAACCACCTCTAATTACCAACAGGAGTTTCGCAAAATAGCTATGGATTTATCAATGGTTAACAGCTATCAAGAATGGGTTTCCTTATACCAAAAACTAATTTATTGGGAAATGCAACTAGAAGATATTGAAGATTCTGGGATGTTTGAAATTTTAGAATCTCAAAAATCGGAAGCCAACACGCAGTTTGGGAAGTTTATTGATAAAAATTATCCAAAGTGGTTTGAACCCAATACGGATGCACCAACAATGTCTCATAATTTATTTAAAGATAAAGTGACACCAGAAATTAGCAAAGAACAACCTACGCTATTGGTTGTAATTGATAATTTACGTTACGATCAGTGGAAAGCTTTTGAACCTGTGGTAAGTAACTATTATAAAAAGCAAAAAGAAGAAGCTTTTTTTAGCATTCTACCAACAGCCACACAATATGCTAGAAATGCTATTTTTTCAGGGTTAATGCCTTCCGACATGGAAAAAATGCATCCTGATTTATGGAAAAACGATACGGATGAAGGCGGTAAAAATTTACATGAAGAAGCGTTTTTAGAAGCTCAATTGAAACGATTAGGCTTACAGAACTTATCTACCAAGTATTTCAAAATAACCAATTTAAAAAATGGCAAACAATTAGTAGACAACTTTAAATCATTAAAAGATAACGACTTAACTGTAGTAGTTTACAATTTTGTAGATATGCTATCGCACTCCAAAACAGAAATGGATGTGGTAAAAGAATTAGCATCTAATGATAAAGCGTATCGCTCATTAACACAAAGTTGGTTTAAAAATTCACCGTTATTAGAAATGATTCAGCAAGCCCAGCAACTTGGGTTTAAATTAATCCTAACTACAGATCATGGCACTATAAATGTTAAAAATCCGTCTAAAGTGGTTGGCGACAAGGACACGTCTTTAAATTTACGTTACAAAACTGGAAGAAGTTTAACCTATGATGATAAAGACGTTTTGGTAGCAAAAGACCCGAAATCTATTCATTTACCAGCCTTAACCATGAGCAGCTCCTTTATATTTGCTAAAAACGATTTGTTTTTTGCCTATCCAAATAATTACAATCACTATGTAAGCTATTACAGGAATACCTATCAACATGGAGGCGTATCATTAGAAGAAATGATTATACCGTTTATTGTTTTGAACCCCAAATAAAATCATCTTTGAAATACATAAAAATCCGATGAAATACACTTTTTATTAGTTTTTGTGATTTTTAATTCTTATAATTGTGCTTTAATATATAATACTTTGATTGTAGATTATAATTTAGAAAGTCTAGATAGTGTGGCTCAAGCTATTATAAAAGCTCTAAAACACAAAGTTATTTTATTTGATGGTGCCATGGGTACAGGAAAAACAACTTTAATTAAAGCTTTAGTAAAAAAACTAGGAAGTTCAGATGATGTAAGCAGCCCGACGTTTTCTTTAGTGAACACCTATCACACTTCTAATTCGGATATCTATCATTTTGATTTATACCGATTAAATTCCATGGAAGAGGCTTATGATTTTGGAATCGAAGATTATTTGGAAAGTAATAATTGGTTATTTATAGAATGGCCAGAGATTATAAAAGAGCTTCTATCAGATGATTTTCATATCATTTCAATAGAGCATCTTGGAACTGAAAAAAGACAATTAACGCTTAAATAAGGTAATATTAAGAGACTGACAAAATGACATAATTCTCAAACTGAGGCATTTTACGGGAAAACCGTAATCGAAATTTGAAAAAACGTTAATTTTAACATAATTTTAACATTTCGAGCTATTTTGAATCATACTACTCATATACATTTGGATTATTAATTAATTAAATCCCTTAATATTATGAGAACAAAAAAGTATTTATTAGCAATTGCAATTTTTGGTGGAATGTTATTTACAGCTCAAGCAGCCCACATAATTGATTTAAATGACCAACAAACAACAAAAGTTAAGAAAAAAGATATTACAATTCCAAAACACGGATAATCTTTTTACTATAGTGAGAAGTATTGTTGCAACTTTAATTGGAACTTCTTACTATTCATTTTTATTATACGAAAGTGTTTCAAGTAAAAAAACTTGGAACACTTTTTTGTTTATTTCTGATAGCAGTTTTCAGAAGCTAAATTAATCGACTTTTTTGAGAAATATGCAACCAAAATTTAAAAATCTTAAATCAAAAATAAAAGTAACTGACAAGAGTACTATTATATTAGGTAGTATTATAGCCACCTTTATAGCAACGTCTCCATATTTGTTTTATTTATATGAAAGTATTCCAGATGGAAAAGTTTGGTCAACATTTATGTTTACCTATGAAAGCGCTGGTTATGGCAACGCTAATATTGTTATGTGGCTATTAACTGGGAAATTAATTCCACTTATTTTTTTATTGATATGGTTTTTAACTTGCCGTCATTGGTGGTACCACACATTATTGGTTCCAATTGCCATGTATATCTATCAAATTTTTGGCTTATTCAATGAAGATTTATCCTATATAGATGAGCTTCAACTAATTTATTTAGTACCAGTTATGGCTATTGTAGTGCCATCCATATACCTTATTCGTGCTAAAATGTTTGATAGATTAAATACAGCGGACAAATCATTTCAGGAGTTGGAAGATGAATTTATGCTGAAACCAACATCACTTTGGGGTAAGATTAAGCAGTATTTTTAAAAAACACATCATTCTTTCAAAAATTAATTCGTAATTTGAGGTATCAATAATATGCTGTCAAATTATGTCCAAAGCCTTATCCCCTTTTACAAAACAACAATTACTCCCACAGGAAGAAACCCTAGAGGTTTACAAGAAAAAAGGTGAATTATTTATTGGTATTCCAAAAGAAACTGCATTTCAAGAAAAACGGGTTTGTTTAACACCTGACGCTGTTTCCGCTTTAACCAGTAATGGCCATCGGATACTTATGGAAGCTGGCGCAGGAAAGGGCGCTAATTTTAGTGACAAGGATTACAGCGAAGCTGGTGCAGAAATCACGAAAGATACTGCCAAAGTTTATGCATGTCCCATGATTTTAAAGGTAGAACCTCCTACTCTAGATCAAATAAAACTGATTAATCCACAAACCATTCTTATATCTGCATTACAACTCAAAACCCAACACAAAAAATATTTTGAAACGCTTGCCAGTAAACGCATAACTGCTTTGGCTTTCGAGTTTATTCGCGATGAAGACGGCGCCTACCCTGCCGTGCGAAGTTTAAGTGAAATTGCCGGAACAGCTTCTGTATTAATAGCATCAGAGCTTTTAAGCAATGTAAATAATGGTAACGGTTTATTATTTGGTAACATAAGCGGTGTTCCTCCTATTGAAGTCGTAATTTTAGGTGCAGGAACCGTTGGTGAATTTGCTGCAAGAAGCGCCATTGGACTTGGTGCCAATGTAAAAGTTTTTGACAATTCCATAACCAAATTACGCTGTATTCAGACTAATTTAGGTCGTACAATTTTCACCTCAACATTACAACCAAAAAACCTATCGAAAGCATTAAAACGTTGCGATGTGGTTATTGGAGCCGTTCGTGGTAAAAATAGAGCGCCTATTCTTGTTAGCGACTCCATGGTGGCCAATATGAAAAATGGCTCGGTGGTTATAGACGTTAGTATTGACATGGGAGGTTGTTTTGAAACCAGCGAAGTCACATCTCATAAACAACCTACATTTATTAAACATGGCGTTACCCATTATTGTGTACCTAATATTCCAGCACGCTACTCACGCTCAGCTTCTATTTCTATTAGTAATATCTGTACACCTTACCTGTTAAAAATTGCCGAAGATGGCGGTTTAGAAAATTCTTTACGTTTTGATAAGGGTTTAAAAAATGGGTTGTATTTTTACCACGGCATTTTAACCAACAAATCTGTTGGCGAATGGTTCGACTTAAAATTTAGCGATATTAATTTATTGATATTTTAGTCGATTTTATTTTAAAATTCAAAATATTAACTGTGAAATTAATTCAACGTATTGGGTATTACCTAGGTGGATTCTCAATTGGTTTAGTGTTACTAGCCTTTTTTTTAAATGGTAAAAAAGCGTCCTGTGATTACGGTCCGGAAGCACGCGTTTTAAAGAATATTAACTCCAAAACATTACACATAAGTCCGGAAGCGGAAAAAGAACTACAAGCGAGATCTATTGATAGTACAACTATAAGATCCGTAATTAAATTTGGCGACGTCCAGTTTTCTAAAAGCGACACAAGAAGAGAGCCCTGTGGTATTTACTTTTTAGAAAGCCGAACAAAAGACGCTAATTTAGATTTGAAAATTGAAAACTGCGATAGCATTGCTACCATTATCGAAGTGTTATGGAAATAAAAAAAATGGCTATCTAAAAAGTAATTTGCAGTTCTAAATGTCACCTTATGCGTAGTAGAAATAGTCCGGTTATTTAAAACACTAAAACTTCTACTCCGCTTCGTTTGACAAAGCATACTCACTTTTCAGACAGCCACTTTATGTAGCCTAAATGGACTGTTTAATTCAGTACAATTTTTTTAGTATGAACTACTCCATTTTGGTTTAAGGTTACCAATACCATTCCTCTAGGTAAATTAGAAACATTAATTTTCTTGGTAATTGCGCCATGTGACGTGGTTCCAATGGAATTGGTTTGTATTAAACGACCTAACATATCATAAATATAAATTTTAGTATCATTGTCAAATCCTGAAACTTTCACATTTATTTCACTAGTTGCGGGGTTTGGAAACACCAACATTTCAGTATTTACTATTTCAGGTTCTCCTGCAGATAAACATTGATTTACAATAACATTTACGCGATCTGTTTCATAGTTAAACCCGTTGGAAACCATTACTTCATATTCCGTTGTTTCTTCTGGGCTAACAGTAATACTTTGCGTTGTTTCCCCAGTACTCCATTCATAATACAAGCCACCAGTTGCGCGTAATGTTGCGCTTGTGTTTTGGTCGCCATCAGCACAAATTTCAACATCGTCTCCAGCATCGGCATTCACTAAATCAACTACATTTACTTGAACATTTTCAGTTCTAGCGCAGCCATTGTTTGAAACCGTTACAGTGTAAATTGATGTATAGGTTGGACTAACAGAAATTTGTGGCGTGGTTTCTCCTGTGCTCCACAAATAGTCGGTTCCACCAGAAGCGGATAAGGTAGTATATTGTCCAAACTCAATAGTTGGATCATCACTAGTTACAACATTTGGTAATGGGCTAACTGTAACCACCACTGTATCTGAATCCGTAACATTTCCTTCGGACACATGTACTGTGTATGTTGTAGTAGTTAATGGGTTAACGGTAATACTTTGTGTGGTTTCACCTGTGCTCCATTCGTATATTGAACCACCTGATGCGGTTAATGTGGTTGACGCATTTTCACAAATGGTAACATCATCGCCAGCATTTGCCTCCACGACAGGTTCTTCCGGAGTTACAAATACGGTTACGCTATCTTGATTGGAACAATTGTTCTCGGTTACTGTTACGGAATAAGTTGTCGTTTCCGTAGGCCAAACAGTCAAGTTTTGAGATGTATCCCCTGTATTCCATAAATAAGAAGTTCCTCCCGAAGCATTAAGTGTGATGCTTTGGCCTTCTGTAATAGTTACGTCATACCCTGCACTTGCGCTAGGTAATGCGTTTACGGTTACAACTACAGAGTCTGAATCTGAGGTGTTACCATCAGATACTAAAACCGTATAGGTTGTGGTTGTTGTCGGGTTAACCTCAATGCTTTGAGTTGTTTCTCCGGTACTCCATTCATAGGAAGATCCACCAGAAGCGGTTAATGTGGTTGAAGCGTTTTCACAAATTGTAACATCTTCACCTGCATCCGCTGTAACAGTTGGACTTGAACCTTCAACGACAACTGTTACAATTGCTTCACTAGAACAATTATTTTCAGTAACCTGAACTGAATATGTTGTTGTTTGCAAAGGACTCACCGATATACTAGATGTGGTTTCGCCGGTATTCCATAAATAAGATGTTCCTCCTGTTGCTGTTAGTATGGTACTTTCGCCTTCCGTAATTGTTATATCTGAACCAGCATTTGCTGTTGGTAAAGGATTTACGGTTACCAAAACTGAATCAGACGCGGATGTCTGACCGTTTGAAACCGTTACTGTATAGTTTGTAGTTGTTGTTGGATTAACCGTTATGCTTTGTGAAGTTTCACCTGTACTCCACTCATAATCTGATCCTCCCGATGCCGTTAAAGTGACACTTGCGCCTTCGCAAATAGTTGTATCGTCACCAGCATCGGCTGTTATGGGAGTTGGTGTCACTGATACGACAACCGTATCTTCTGATGAACATCCCTGCCTTATTACCTGTACTGTATAGGTTGTTGTTACAGTTGGACTAACTGTAATACTTGCAGACGTTTCAGTGGTATTCCACAAAAATGTGTCGCCACCTGTAGCCGTTAAGGTTACAGATTCGCCTTCATTAATAGTAACATCCTCTCCAGCGTTTGCAACCGGAATTGAATTTACCGTTACCACGACCTCATCTGTAACGCTATTCCCAGAATTATCTGTTAATGTTACCGTATAGGTTGTTGTTTGGCTTGGGGTTACTTCTATGTTTTGAGTTGTTTCACCTGTACTCCAAGTAAAATTAGTTCCGCCCGTTCCATAAGCCGTTAAATTTGTAGATTGACCTTCACAAACAGAAACATCATTTCCGGCATTTACAGTCATCCCTTGTGATACTTGTGGATACTCCAAAACAAAAGATGGGGAACCACTTTGGCTCATAACGGCTGAATCATTCCAATTACTGGCAAAAATCATTTTAGTCCCATTTCTATTTGGCACTACTTGTGTTTCGTGTAAATACGATGAAGGTGCAGCATTGTGTTTTCCATAACGTTCAATGGTTCCAGAACCATCTAACTTAATAGCGAAAATTTCCGCAGGTGCCACCGGATTAGTTGGGCAACATTGTTCACTAATATAAGCCCAACCTGGTCTATCTACGTTTTGAGTAGAAATATGACCACCCCAAATACCTTTTCCATTAATATACGGAAAAAGCTTAGTAACACCTTGACCATCTAATCGTGCCATATATAGACTATAATTAGCATTCCATTCACTTTCACCACCATATTCAACAATAACTTCATTTCCATATGCATCTACACCTAAATCTCCATGTTCCGTATTGTGATAAATATGCTGTTCATTAGTCATATTAATATTATAAGATTTAATTCCAGCGGTAGAACCTGTTCCGTTGTCCTTATATTGGGCAACAGCAAAGCCGCCTAATTGGGATACGGAAAACCAATCTAATTCATTTCCATTTGTACCAATATCTTTTGTACCAGTAACCACGTTATTCTGAATATCATATACTATAAGGGTACTATTATTACCATTCTTACCAATAAGACCAACATATCTGTCAAATTTATCTTGATTGCCTTCTCCAAAACCAAAATCGACCGAGGCATAATTTGAAAAACGATGTAAAACAGTTCTTTGGTTGCTATTCACATCATGAGAAACAAATGTATTACCATCTGTTCCGTACATAATATTTGGTTGTGTGTGACTCCATCGTCCATAACTAGGAATATCACTCCAATACAAAAACTCATAAGTTTCAGCATCTAATATTGCTGCTGGATAACCCGCCATTTTTATTAATGTTTCATCGCTGTTCCAAGTTTGATCACGACTGTAATTATGCCTTAATCGTTGTCCTGAAACATTAAATACATTTCTATCCGTGATTCTTGTTACCGAACTCCCGGAAAGTGATTCCGTAAACGTTTCTAAATAACCAGGAAGTGATGTTCCGGGTTGCTGATAAGTTTCGTAATTAACATTTGGTAATTGAACTTGGTCAGGATAAGACTGACCAGTTATTTTATTTGGGGTAAAAAATAAAAGTAACATGCTTATGGAGATTCCTTTTAAAAGAAATTTCCCTCTAATCTTTTTCTTCATTTGAGGCGATTTGCTATTAATCTGCGTAAAACTATGTATTCAACTTATAACCAAAACAATTTCTTCCTAAATATTCGATGAAATACAATATTTTTGTCAGAATTACACTACTCAAAATGCATTTTGTAGTATTTTTTGTACTTTTTGTCGATAAAATTTCGGGTAGATTGTTCTGGCAAGAAATGGAATGACGACAAATATACGTTTGTTAAAGAGATTTGGATGTTTTTCTTTGTTACTAGATATCAACATGTTATCAACAAACTGAAATAATTGGGCAATACCTCAAATATTGTTATTCATATCTAAAATCGGTCGTTAATCTAATTAATGTCCTACAGGAAGATAAAGACTAAAAAAATATATACTTTTATTGCGCTATTAATAAATATATATGTCCAATCTTCATTCTGAAGGTCAATTTTCGGTTACAAACAAACCGAAAATAGCCTTTGTAATAACGAGTTTAACTTCAGGTGGTGCCGAACGTGTTTTAAGCACACTTGCAAATTCCTTTGTTGCGGATTATCAAGTAACAATAATCACTTTGTATAATGGCATACCGTTTTATGAGTTGGATAGTCGTATTAAGCACATTTTTTGCAAAGAATCCTACAATAAAAATATGCGCTTTATCGATTCGCTTACCAACAACGTTTATATGATTGGTAGTTTATATCGCATTTTAAAAAAGGAACAGATTTCAGTGGCTATAGGTTTTATGACCACAACAAATATTTACACCATAATTGCTAGCAAATTTGCACGAATCCCATGTTTAATTAGTGAACGCACGCATCCGGATTATGACCCATTATCTAATTTTTGGATAAAAATTAGAAAAAAAACATATCCTTATTGCACAAAACTGATAGTTCAAACGGCTGGGATTAAATCCTACTTCTCCAAATTTTTAAATCCAGAAAAATTGGCCATTATCAAAAACCCGTTGGCAGACAGCTTAATAGCATTCAGGGATGAATCCAAACAAAAAGAAAACATAATTTTAAGCGTTGGCAGACTCGATCCTGTTAAAAATCAACGCTTACTTATTGAAGCATTTTCAGAAATGGAAATAGATAATTGGAAAATTCAAATTGTAGGTGAAGGTGAGTTACGTTCTGAATTGCAAGCTCTCATTAATGACTTAAACTTGGAGAATTCTGTAAAATTAGTCGGTAGCGTAGATAATGTCCATGACTATTACAATAAAGCACGAATTTTTGCTTTCACATCTAATTTTGAAGGTTTTCCAAACGCATTAATAGAAGCTATGGCTTTTGGCTTACCTTGCATTTCCACTAATTGTCCTTCAGGACCTAACGAAGTTATTGATGACGGCGAAAATGGATTTTTGATTCCTGTAGGCGATAAAAACATGTTAAAACGCAAATTAGAGATATTAATAGCGCAACCTGAATTAGGAGAACGATTTGGAGCTTCTGCTAAAGCAAGCACTACAAAATTTGAAACAAAACATATTTCGGAACAATGGAAACATTTAATAACGGAAGCATTACAAGGTTAATATGAATTTACAAACACTACTGCCATCCTACTCCGAACAACCTAAAGGCAATTACGCCTATCGCTTTACCATATTTACACCTGTTTATAACCGAGCAAATACGTTACAACGTGTATTTGAATCATTAGAAAATCAAACATTCAAAGATTTTGAACTGGTAATAATTAATGATGGCTCTACTGATAACTCGCATGAGACTATTGAAACTCTTATCCAGACAGCAACATTTCCAATTAATTATGTTAATAACGTTAAAAACAAACATAAAATGGCCTGCTTTTTTCAGGCCATCCAATTAGCGCAAGGTGAATTTATATTACCATTCGATTCTGATGATGCTTGTGTTCCAGAAGCTTTACAATTACTAAATAAAGAATACGAAGAAATTCCAGACGATTTAAAACCGAGAATAAGTGGTGTTACCTGTTTATGCGAAGATCAAAACGGAAATTTAGTTGGTAAAGCTTTTGAAAAGCAACCCTATTATAGTAATACGTTTATGTCTCAACGCGAACATTTAGAAGCCACTGAAAAATGGGGTTTTACAAAAACAGATGTTTTAAAAGGTATTCATATTAATGAAGCTATTTTCGCCAAAGGTTATATTCCAGAAGGCATTATTTGGGAATTAATTGCTAATCAAGGATTTAAAACCAAATACGTGAATCATATTTTACGTATTTACTATCTAGATACGGAAAATGCCATTTCTATTCAGAATCATAAAAACGATGCGTTTGGTATGGCTATCTATTCCTTATGTATTTTAAACTGGTTTTATTCAGATTATTTCATGAAATATCCCATGCTATTTATAAAACGAATTTTGACACTTTTAAGAGCTGCCATTTTTTTAGACTTCAGTTTGAAATCTTATACAAATGCTATAAACTCAAAACTTTTGAAAATCCTATTTGTTTTAGGATGGCCACTTAAAAAACTATTAAAAAACACCTAGTTTTTGTGAAAATAACAAACCTAATCAAAACCTTGTTTTATAAGGTAAAAAACAACCCGACTGCTATCAATATTATTATTGTGGGAGCCATTACGGTATTGGTTAAGTTTTTTGGTTTTTACAAGGAAGTTATAATAGCCGGTGAATTTGGACTGTCGGAATTACTAGACACCTTTTTAATAGCCTTATTACTTCCTGGATTTATTAATGAGGTGTTCTTAAGTGCTTTCAACTCGGTCTTCATCCCTAATTATATAGCAGAAGAAAAAAACAATAAAAATATTGGCGCGTTTCAGTCTACGAGCTTTATGGTAACCATACTGACTTCATTAGTATTTATGGGAATTGCCTATTTATTTACTGATGTTCTTTTAGAACTCTTTTTCGCTGGACATACGTCTAGTTATTATGAATTAATTATTCTACAATTCCATTATTTATTACCCTGTATTCTTATTTGGGGACTAACTTCTTTACTTAGTGGATTACTCAATATATATGGTGAATTTACATATTCATCTCTCTACCCAATTATAACATCTCTTGCTATGATTGTTTGCGTTGTTTTTTATCGTGAAGAATTAGGAGCTGGCGTTCTAGCAATTGGCATGTTAATTGGGAGCGTGTTGCAATTAATATTTCTGACACTTATTGCATTGCAAAAGCAGATATTAAAATTTGCCCTACCAGATTTTAAAAGCTCCAATGCTATCTTAATGTTTAAACAAGTGCCGGCAAAAGTTTCATCAGGATTTTTAACAGGGTTAATTCCTGTTACGGATTTATATTTTGCTGCGCAACTGGTTGTAGGCTCAATAACCGCTTTGAGTTACGGAATGAAAATACCTGCGTTTTTTACAACCATATTTATCATTGCTTTAGGGAATGTACTACTTCCCTACTTTTCAAAATTGACAATTGACGATCCTGAAAAATCTTTTAAAACACTTTATCTGCTAAATAAATGGATTTTTATAGTTATTATGAGTGTCATGGTTGTTGCTAGCATATTTTCAACAGAAATTATAGCGCTCCTATTTGAAAGAGATAATTTCACCGCTGATGACACTACTATTGTTTCTGAAATTCAAATTATATATTTAATAGGAGTTCCATTTATAATCTGTGGTAATTTATTTGTGAAATTTCTTACTAGCATAAATAAAAATGCATTTATGGCTTATGTCTCGTTAGGAAGCATGCTATTAAATATTATATTAGATTTTATTTTAATGAATTGGATTGGTTTAATTGGCATTGCACTTTGTACGACCATCATTCAAATTTTAAAAATATTTGTTTTCTATAATTATACAAACAAGCAAAAGGAAATCTTTATACAGTAAAGCAAATTCATGAAACTATTAAAATACGTAGCGCTAATTCTAATCCTCCTAAATGTCCCTACATTTAGTTTGGAGTATCTTGGTGCTGGCATGGGTTCTATTACCAATTTGTTATTAACGGTTTCTGTAATTATATATTTCTTTTTTGCAAAAAAATCGAAACCTCTCTGGCCCTTTATTGTTTTAGGGATTTGTTTTTTTACATTTTCAGGACTCCAATACACAGGTGTTACCGAATTGTTTATTAAAGAAGCTATTCGTTATTTTATTTTTATTGTGTGCGTGAATGAAATTACTAAAGACACAACAGATAAAGAATTACTTATGTTTCTTGTAATTGGCGCATTAAGTATTGCGGTAAATGCTTTAGTATTTCCTGATGTTTTTGGTAGATATGGAGGTTTTTACCTTAACCCTAATAAAGCTGGCTTCATCTGTTTGTTTGCTTTTGCCTTAACGTATATCATTCCCAATTATAAACTTAAATTAATAGTACAATTTGTGCTAATACTATGTGGAATTTTCACGCTGTCAAGATCCTTTATTATGTTTTTAGTTATTATAAATGTGATATCCGTTTTTGCCAATAAAAAAAACATCCAAACCTTCATAGTTGGTGCCGTGGCTTTGGTTATAATTTTTGCCGCTTCTTCTGCCCTTCAACTAAATAAAGCGCGATTTTCGGCTTTACACAGTTTATTTGGAGATAGCGAAAACGTAGAAACACAAACTATAACCGAAGGTTCCAGAAATGAAACTTGGTCCTTTTTCTCGGATCTAATAACCAACAATATCGTTACAGGTGCGGGATATAAATCCATGAGAGGCGAATCCAGTTTAGTTTCAGTGGAATATGGTGTTCACAATACGTTCCTCATGGTATTAGGTGAAGCCGGTATTTTAGCATTCTTACTTATTATTATTATTTACTTGGCAATAGCCATCCGTAGCTTCCGGTTTTTTCGCGTACATCAGGAATACACCTATTTGGCCGTTGCAATCATTGGATATTTAATGGTAGCTCATAACTTTTTTGAGAAATACGATGTGCTTTTTGTTTCCATTTGGCTATATCATAGAGTAAATCAACAATTGCCTTTAGGGGCTGAAATTAAAGCTAATTAATTATGTGTGGAATTTACGGATCAACTATAGAATACTCTAAAAAACAAGTTCAAGACAAGTTGGAACGCGCAAAATTTAGAGGTCCCGATAAATTAGATTTTAAATTTTTTGGAGACGAATCCAAACCAATAATATTTGGTCATAACCGCTTGGCTATTATAGATGTTGACGAGCGTTCCAACCAACCCTTTACCTATAACAACAGCATCCATATTGTGTTTAATGGCGAGGTTTACAATTTTAAAGTGCTAAAAAAACAGTTAGAAGCAAAAGGCTATAAATTCAATACAACTAGTGATACGGAAGTTATTTGTGCAGCATATTTAGAATATGGTGAAGATTGCGTCAATTATTTAGGTGGCATGTTTGCTTTTGTTATCTATGATGAGACGAAACAAAAACTTTTTGGCGCCCGGGATCGTTTGGGTAAAAAACCATTTTACTATTATTTGAATGAGAAACAATTTGAATTTGCAAGTCAGATTTCATCTATTCAAATGCATCATACCAATTTAACAATTTCTAATAAAGCTATCAGTTACTATTTAGCTTGGGGAGCCATTCCGGATCCACATTCCATTTTTAATGAGATTAAAAAACTACAAGCTGGACATTGTTTTTCTTTAAATTTAACAGCGTACGACTTTAAAGAACGAAAATATTGGGATATTGATACAAACGTTAAAAACCCATTTCAAGGTTCTTACAAAGATGCTATTGCCGAATTAGATGGTTTTATAAGTAGTGCCGTTTCCACACGTTTATTTGCCGATGTTCCTGTAGGTGTTTTCCTTTCCGGTGGCGTTGATTCATCGGTCGTTGCTGCTTTGGCTACAAAAACAACCGATAGTAAAGTAAAAACCTTTTCAGTGAAATTTAACGAAAAAGGTTTTGACGAAAGTGTGTATGCCCAACAGGTAGCAGATCACTTACAAACAGATCATCATATTATAGAATGTAATTATAATGAAGGATTAGATCTCATTGATAATTTTACGCATTTTTATGATGAACCATTTGCTGATTCTTCAGCCATTCCATCCATGCTTTTAGCGAAGCATACTCGTAAAAAAGTTACCGTTGCATTATCTGGTGATGGTGGAGACGAAAGTTTCATAGGCTATGAACGCTACAAATGGATGAAACAGGTAAATCACTTATACAATCTACCAAGTTTTTTAAGGCATACGGCTGCAAAAACAGCTAGTTTAGCACCTTATTATAAATTAAAAATGATTGGTAAGGGATTGCAATATGAGGATATCAATTCGCTTTATATTGCATCGGTTACCGGTGTTAATATGTCTTGGTTGAAATCCGATTTTGATTATACCGATGTTCCCGAAAAAAAATATCTATATCACAACACCAAAAATTTATATGAACGACTAACCGATTTTGATATTAAAACCTACCTTAATTGGGATATTAATACCAAAGTAGATCGCGCCACCATGGCATATTCTCTTGAAGCACGTGCACCACTTATGGATCATAGTATTGTGGAATTTGCGCAGTCATTACCAACAGATTTTAAATACAATGGGAAAATTCAAAAGCGTATTTTAAAGGATGTACTCTATCAATATGTTCCGGAAAAAATATTTGACCGACCAAAAGCTGGTTTTACTATGCCATTTGCAGAATGGTTTAAACATGAATTAAAAGATTATGTGCTTTCAGAACTGGATATGGCCAGTTTACGAGAAATCCCGAATATTGATGCTGATGAGGTCTATAAAATGATTCAACAACACATGAATGGTAGCTGGAATCGCTATCCTTTAATTTGGAAATTACTCGTTTTAAAACAATGGCTTAAAACGAACGGAAGAGGATACACTATTAAATAATGAAAAACTCTAAAACCAATATTGTATTTGTACTACCATCATTAGCTGCTGGTGGTGCCGAACGTATCCTATCGTACGTGGCTCAAAACTTGGACGAAAACCAATTTAAAGTCACCTTACTTATTACAGGCTATGAAAAAGACACCGTGTACGAACTAGAAAATTTAAACATCGTTTACTTAAACAAACCGCGTGTTTTAAAAGCTTTTGGTAGTTTGTTTCAATACTTCAGAAAACACAAACCAGATATTGTAGTTAGTTCCATTGTGCATTTGAATACCATGATCGCTTTTATGTCTCCTTATTTTAGAAAGACTAAATTTGTTTCTCGAGAGGCGAATGTATTAACCGTTTTAAATAAACATAATCCGTACACCAATTCTGCCTTCCCTAAGGCTATGATTGTATTTGCCTATAAGTTAGTGGATTGTATTATTTGTCAGTCTAAAGACATGCAAAAGGATATGATTGCCAATTATAAAGTACCAAAATCAAAAACCGTATTAATTAATAATCCTATAACTAAAGAATTTAAACTTAAAGCTACAGCTCGAGATGCATCCAAACCAATTTCCTTTATTACCATTGGTCGTTTAAGCAAGGAGAAAGGACATGAGCGGCTTATTCATGTGCTTTCACAATTAAGTTTTCCATTTCATTATACTATTATTGGTGCTGGTAATGAAAAAGATAGTATTTTTGAAATGCTTGATAGTAAGGGACTAGCAAAAAACATAACGTATATTAGCTTCACAAAAAATGTAGAAACCTATTTAGCTGAAAGCGATGTGTTCCTGCAAGGATCCTTTGTAGAGGGTTTCCCTAATGTTCTTATAGAGAGCTGTGTAGTAGGCACTCCTATTCTAGCTTTTAATGCTCCTGGTGGATTGGATGAAATTATAGAGGCTGGTAAAAATGGTTACGTAGCTGATACCGAGGAAGATTATGTAAACTATTTAAATCAGATTCATAACACATTCCCTTTTAACCCGGAAACTGTAAGTAATGTGGTAAAAAATAAATTTAGTAGCAATAAAATTATTAATGATTATACCAACTTGTTTATAAAATTATCTCCTAAGAATCAGCATGTCTGAAAAAAGAAAAATAGCATTGTTTATTTCTGCCATAGGTTATGGTGGAGCCGAGAAAGTTGTTAGCTTATTATTATCTGAACTTCCTAAATACTACGATGTCACGTTAATTTTGTTATATAACGAAATTAAACTGCCTATACCAGAGGATACGAAAGTGGTGGTATTATCTAAACCTAATGAAACTTTTAAAACCTCCGTGTTTGGTAGAATTAAAGACAACATCAAATTCATATTTACCTATCAGAAAGTTTTAAAAAAAGAAAAAATTGATGTGGTTGTTTCCTTTTTAGTTCGTCAAAATATTATGACCAGCATTGCTAAAATGTTTAACCCTAAATTAAAAACTATAATTAGCGAGCGTTGTTTCCCATCCATCATGTACAAAGATGATAAGCTTACTTCTTTTTTAACCAAACTACTAATCCCTTATTTTTACAACAAAAACGACAAACTATTTTCAAATTCCATTTATATCAATGCGGATTTAAAAACAAATTATAGACTAAAAATAGACAGGTCTGTTATATATAATCCTATTCTAACCAAAAGAGTTAAGCCTGAATTAGCCACATACACTGATTTTGAAGACATTTTTAAAGTAGTCACCGTTGGACGTATGATTCCTGTGAAAAACCAAAAAAGCATTATTGAAGCCATAAGTATGTTATCCAGCAATTTTTATATGGAAATTTATGGGGATGGCTACTTACACCAACAATTAGATGAATTATCTATTAAATTGAATCTTGCTGGACGTGTAAATTTTAATGGTAATGTGGATGATGTTAAGTCATACATCATAAATGGGCATTGTTTTGTACTATGCTCCCTAACGGAAGGGTTCCCTAACGTGGTTTTGGAAGCCATGTCTGTTGGTTTACCCGTAATTTGCACCAATTGTATGTCTGGACCTCTAGAGTTACTAAACGACAATGAAGATGTTTCTATTTTAAAAGGGTCTTTCGTTAAGGCTAAATATGGCATATTAGTAAATGTTGATGATTCTGTAGGGCTTTCACAAGCCATTAAATATTTACAGAAAAATCCAGAAGCACGCAAACAGTATAGCGATTTAAGTTTCGAGCGCGCTAAAACGTACGACATCAAGAATATTGGAGTTCATGTTAAAAACTTAATTGATAGTATTTAATTTATGTGTGGAATAAACGGATATATAAAACCTGAATTTACAGCTTCTGAAGATGCCCTAAGCACGCTTAAAAAAATGAATGATGCTATCATACATCGCGGTCCTGATGATTCCGGTTTTTATCATGATAGCAGCAATGCATTTTCTGTAGCAATGGCAATGCGCAGACTTTCAATTATAGATTTAAATACAGGTAAGCAACCTATTTCAAATGAAGATGATAGCATAACTATTGTTTTTAATGGTGAAATATATAATTACCGAAAGCTACGTGCAGATTTAGAAACAAAAGGCTTGACTTTTAAAACACAAAGCGATACAGAAGTTATTCTAAAACTGTATGAAACGGAAGGCGAAAAATCTTTTGAAAAACTAGATGGTATGTATGCTTTTAGCATTCATGACAAAAATCAAAACAAACTCATTATTGCGCGTGATTTCTTTGGCGAAAAACCTTTGTATTACGCACAAACTGAAAATGGTTTTTATTATGCATCTGAACTTAAATCCATTATCAAGGTGCTTCCCAATAAGCCGGAAATTTCAAAAACAGGATTAAATTTATTTTTTAAGCTCACTTACATTCCTGCACCTTTTTCTATTTATAATGGTATTCTGAAACTAGAAGCCAATCATTATATTACTTATGACCTGGTAAATCATACACATTCGATTTCCGAAATCCATAAAATTGAGACAGATAGAAGCAACTTGTCTTTTAATGAAGCTAAATTTAAATTGCACGACCTCATGATGACAAGTATTGAAAGTCGCACGGTTAGCGACGTTCCAATTGGAACATTTTTATCTGGTGGTGTAGATTCTTCCATTGTTAGTTTGGGCTTATCACAATTATCTAATAACAAAATAGACACCTTTTCTATTGGTTTTGATAAAGCTTCATTTGATGAAACCGATAAATCTAAACTGGTAGCCAAGCAAATCAACAGTAATCATCACGAATTTATAATTTCTGAAAGCGATATTAAAGCACATATTGATGCTATTTTATTGAATTTTGATGAACCCTTTGCAGATTCATCGGCACTACCAACCTATTTGGTATCCAAAAAAACAAGCAATTATGTAAAAGTTGCTTTAACCGGAGATGGTGGCGATGAGGTTTTTGGTGGTTACAATAAATATTACATGGGAAATTTAAACAACCGTTATACCAAAATGGTTCCCGAGTTTCTTCATAATAGTACAAAGCCATTGCTAACCAGTTTACTTTCTACTAAAGATGATAATCGCGGAAAACGTTTTAAACTAAAAAAACTGGTCCAAGCTATTGATTATACAGGTGAAAACTATTGGAATATTATTTCATTAGGTTTTGAAAATGACACCCAACAATTACTAAACCCTGAACATACGTTAGCAAATCCGTTTGCATACTATAAAGGACATATTAGCAAACCTAAATCGCTTCATGATTATCGAGAGGTTGACCGTTTAATAAGCCTTGAAGGCGACATGCTCGTTAAAGTTGATAGAACCAGCATGATGAATTCCTTGGAATGTCGTGCGCCATTTTTAAACAAAGCTCTTTGGAATTTTTCCAATAGTTTACCAGAAAACTACTTACTTAAAGGCTGGAACAAAAAGCATATTTTAAAAGAAGCTTTTAAGCATGAATTTCCTGATGGATTTCTAGATAAATCTAAAAAAGGATTTGCCGTTCCTGTTGGAGATTGGCTTCGTTCTGGCTTAAAAACCGAATTAGAACATTATATAAACTCTAAACTAATAGATAAACAAGGGTTGTTTAATAGTAAATACATCAAACAATTAGTCATGAATCATATTTCAGGTAAGGAAGACAATAGCTATAAAGTTTGGACATTTTACACATTTCAAAAGTGGTATTTTTCACTTTACAGCCCACAATTATAAATCAAGAAACAATTAGCTACTTATAGTTTAAAAATAAATGTCAAAAAAAATATGTTTAGTTGGTGGTGAAGATGTGCATAAACGCATCAATCTTTCTCAGTATTTAATTGCTGCCGGTTTTGAGGTGACTATTATTGGGACAAGCAACGTGGAGTTCCCTGAAAACATAACCTATTTTGATTACCCATTAAATAGAAGCTTATCCATAACATCAGATAATAAAACTATAAAATGGTATCGGTCATTTTTTACCGATAACAGATTTGATCTTATTCATACGTTTGACACGAAACCAGCATTTTTAGTACCACTAGCATTACTTAAGACGAAGACACCCATCACCCGAACAATTACCGGTTTAGGTACTATTTTTATGTCTAAATCCTTTCGGAATTTAATTTTACAATTCGTTTACAAAACATTGCATAGAAAAGTTAAAAACCGTGTATATAAAACAATTTTTCAAAATGATGATGACAAAAATTTATTTCTAAAACACCATCTTATTAATCCACATAATTTCGGGTTAATATACAGCAGTGGCATAGAACTAAAACAATACAACTCTTTAGCAGAGCGCAACAACAAGACTTTCACATTTATATTTGTGGCGCGTTTAGTTTATGAAAAAGGCATCACGTTTTTATTAGAAGCTGCTAAAATATGCCACGAAAGAGGCTATGGCTTTAAGTTTATAATTGTGGGACCGTTAGAAGAGCATTCCAAGCGACTAAATTCCGAAATATTAAAACAATATGAATCTTATGTGGAATTTTTAGGCGAACGAAAAGACGTAAGTGAATTACTATTAAGCGCAGACGCTATGATACTACCAACGTTTCGTGAAGGTTTTGCTAGAGTGCTTCTAGAAGCTGCTGCTGTGGGACTACCTATTATTTCAACAGATGTAACTGGAGTTCGCGAATTTGCCAAAAACAATCAAGAAGCAATTTTAGTGCCTTCAAAAAATACTGAAGCGCTAGTTGATGCCATCATAAAATTAGGAACAAATAAAAATTTAGCCAATAAATTAGCTGAAAGCGCATTAAAAAGAGTTGAAACGTTTAGTCTTGAAAACGTATCTAAACAATATATAACTATATTTGAAGACGCTATTAATCAACATTAAATTATGAAAATTCCATTTTCACCACCTTACATTAACCCAGCCGTAATTAACGAAGTTACAGACGCATTAGAATCTGGCTGGATTACCACGGGACCTAAAGTTAAAAAGCTAGAAGATCTTGTTTGTGAGCATATTGGCGTTCCAAATACTTTGTGTGTTAACTCGGCAACTTCTGGATTAATGTTAGCTTTAAAATGGTATGACATTGGTCCTGGTGACGAAGTTATTATCCCAGCTTACACATACGCTGCCACTGCTTTAGCTGTAATTCACGTGGGCGCTACACCTGTAATGGTAGACACCAAAGAAGACTTTAATATTTCCATCTCTGCTATTGAAAAAGCAATAACCGAAAAAACAAAAGCAATAATGCCAGTTGATATTGCTGGATGGCCTTGTGATTATGATGAAATTCAGAGGCTTGTTGAAAATAAGAAACCTATTTTTAAACCAAATTCAGAAAAGCAACATCAATTAAATAGAATTGTAACTATTGCCGATGCTGCTCATGCTATTGGCGCTAAATATAAAAATAGGTTTGTTGGATTAACATCAGATATAACCGTATTTTCATTTCATGCCGTAAAAAACATTACTACAGCCGAAGGTGGGGCCGTTTGCTTAAACCTTCCTGAACCGTTTAGCAATCAAGAGGAATATAATTATTTAAGATGTTTTTCTTTAAACGGACAGACTAAAGATGCTTTTACAAAATCTAAAGCAGGTGGTTGGAAATACGATATTATTTATCCAGGCATGAAGATAAATATGCCTGATGTACTTGCTGCCATTGGTGTTGCCCAGCTTCCTGAATATTTTTCGCATATTTTAGAAAAGCGCGAAACGATATATGCATATTACCAAGCGTATTTTAAAACCAAGCCTTGGGCTATCATTCCGCCTTATAAAAATGAAGACAAACTTTCATCTTGTCATCTGTACGCTTTAAGAATAAAGGACGCCACAGAAGAGCAACGTGATGCTATTATTGAAGCCATTTCAAAAGAAGGTGTTGCTGTTAACGTGCATTTTCAGCCATTACCATTGTTAACTTTGTTTAAAAATATGGGGTATAACATTGCAGATTACCCAGTGGCATACACCAACTTTAAATCGGAAATCTCATTGCCAATTTATCCACAACTTACTGAAGAAGAGCTCAAATACATTGTAAACACGGTTGAAAATGCCGTAGAATCTTGTCTATGTTAAAGCGCCTTTTTGATATCGTTTTTTCTTTATTAGGTATGATTTTATTGTTACCTTTACTTTTGGTAATAGCACTAATTTTAAAGTTAGAGTCTAAAGGACCCGTTTTTTACAAACAAGTACGAGTAGGAAAAGGGAATTCAGATTTTAAAATTTTTAAATTTAGAACCATGTTTATCGGTTCGGACAAAAAAGGCTTGCTAACCGTTGGAGATAGAGATCCAAGAGTTACAAAAACCGGTTTTTTTTTAAGAAAATATAAGCTCGATGAACTCCCCCAATTAATCAATGTATTTTTAGGAAGCATGAGTTTTGTTGGACCCAGACCCGAAGTAAGACATTATGTTAATTATTATTCGGTTGATGATATGGAAATATTATCTGTAAAACCAGGAATTACAGACTATGCCTCTATTATTTTTCGTGATGAAGCAGAATTATTAAAAACTGCTAAAAACATGGAAAGTTTTTATATAAATACCATTTTACCTCAAAAAATAGCACTGAATAAGAAATATATTAATAGCGCAAGCCTATTGGTAGATTTTAAGATTATTATTAAAACCATTCAAACTATTTTGGGTTAATGAAAACACAGAACGGCTATTTATTAATTTCTTTGGATTTTGAGCTCTTTTGGGGCTTATTTGACGTGAAGACAACATCAGATTATCAAACTAACCTAAAAAATGTTAGGGACGTAATTCCACGCCTTGTTGCTTTAGCTGATCAATATAATATTACTTTAACTTTTGCGACTGTTGGTTTCTTATTTGCTAAAAATAAACAGGAATTATTAAGCGCCTTACCATCCGAAAAACCATCCTATTTAAATTCCCGATTTAATCCTTATAATTTAATAGAAAACATTGGTGAAAATGAAACAAATGATCCATTTCATTATGCTGAATCATTAATTGAATTTATAAGAAATAATGGTAATCATGAAATTGCTAGTCATACCTTTAGTCATTATTATGCCAATGAAGAAGGACAAACACCTGAACAATTTGAAGCTGATATTATTGCTGCAGTAAAAATTGCAAAACACAAAAATATTAGCATAAAAAGTATTGTATTTCCAAGGAATCAGATAAATGAAGCCTATTTAAAAATATGTGCTAAACATGGCATTATTTGTTATCGTGGTATTGAAAAACATTGGATGTTTGACACCCATGATACCAAAAAACTAGATAATACAACCCATAAGGCCTTCAGGCTCACTGATGCTTACTGCAATATTTCTGGCTACAACACCTACTCTATTAATGAGCTAAAAAACTGTCATGGCATAATTAACATTCCATCAAGTAAATTTTTCAGACCATATAGTAACAGTTTCAAATTGCTAGAACCGTTACGTATTTATAGAATAAAAAAAGGTTTAAAAAAGGCAGCAGAAAATAATGAAATCTACCATCTTTGGTGGCATCCTCATAATTTTGGCAAGAATATAGATGCCAATTTCAAAAATCTGGAAGACATCTTTAAACTTTTTAGTGCTTTACAGAAAAGTCATGATTTTCAGAGTGTTTCCATGTCGCAATTAGCAGAATTATATCTTTCTAAAGAATCTCAATAAGATATTTACTTTTCGTTCCGGATACTAGATAATTCGGCTTCCCATCTATTATGCTAACAGATCTATATATTTTTAAACCTGAAAAACATTCTGGTTTTTGATATAATCCATCAAACACAAGTCTGATTAAAAACGGAAAGCGTTCACCTTCTTCATTTAAATCAACTAATTGATAGGCCTTGAAATTTATATCTCCCTTAATTGGATGAATTTTAAATGGCAATTTCTGTTCCTTTGAAGCACCAAAATTCTTAAGTGCAAAACGCGTTTTTGCAACAAATAAATTAAAATTTTTGTCACGTAGGTATTGCTTTAATCCAAAATACTTGACTAATAAATAGCCGGTTATACTTGAAGCAATACTTGATGTATCGTACAGTATATGGCAATTATACAAGTAGTTAGTGTTAGTCCATTTTGTTTTGTATTCATATTCTCCTTTCGAAAAATCTAGAATCTCTTTGTCGTTTTTAATGCACCAATCAATAAACTTGCTAATCTCGATATGACCAACGTTAAACTTGTAATAATTAGTATTAAATGCCTTCACCGCGCCAACAAGCGAGTTTTCCCCTAAAAATGCAAGCGACATAGAAATAGGTTTGCCCGCAACATCAATACTGATAATCATTGCCTTTTTTTCATGAAGCATTTTATACACTAATTCTTCATAAAATGGCCATTCACTAATTAAACTGGTATCAATTTTTAAATCGCCATAGCGTGTTTCAACCAAGTTCTTAAAATTGGCCATCAAGGTTTTATAAGCGTCTGGAGCTATATCTCCATAATAATAATTGTAGGATACATCAAAGCAGCTCTCAAACTTTTTTAAGGTGCTCCTAAACTTATTTCTGGATTTGGCATTTAAGGTGTTTTGCAAATACGCTTCAAACGACGTAACTTTCGATAAATCTGCTAGGAACCCTTTATACTGGCGGACTTTCTTAATTTTAAGATTGGGAATTTTAACAGGATCAGTCCAATTACAATAATCTGGAACATCATATATAACCACGGCTTTGTTTTTAAAATCTGATGCCAAGGCGTCAATCTCATAGGTCATACCATTAGTCATATTTCTACCAGCATTTATATAATATGGTAGAAACTTATGCTTTATAAAGGACAGGTTTTTAATAAATTGAAATTGTTTGCCTTCTTTCTGTTTTGAAAAATGCTTTAACCAAGTTTCCTGATATGTATTGGAAGTAAACGGATTATGCTTCATCTCGAACAATTTTTAAGAAGCCATTTTTGGTTTTTACTAAAAGGGAATCATTTTCATATTGATAAACCGTTAAATCCTTTGCGGGTTCTGGGTTCATATATAAATAATCGTAAAGTGCTTTGCGCTGCGACACATATAATTCGGCGTCTAAATCAATTTGTGTTATACGAGGTTCCATAGTAAACGCATCAGGTAAAACTTCTATTTTATAAGTTTCCAACAGAACTGCTTTGTTTTTATTACCGCCCAATAATTGATGCTTCAGGTTGTGAACTTTAGTACTATACTTGCGGTCTCTAAATTCGCGTTTAAAATTGAAGTATTTTTCCAAAAAACTAGCCGTTAATCTGCTTTTTAACGAATTAGAATCGTACAAAATATGATAATAGGTCTGGTAACGATCGTCACTCCAACGTTTCTTATAGTCGAAATCACCTTGTGTATAATCAAAAATTGCAATGCCATTGTTAAAACTCCAATCTAGCATCTTCATAATGGTTGTATGACCAATGTTATAACGATACAAATCAATATCAAAAACAGTTAAAGCCTCCACCAAAATAGAATCAAAATGATAACTAAATGTGATACCAATAGGTTTGCCATCACAATAAATAACAAAAAGCGAAGCGGTTCCTTCGTTAACCATTTTAAATGCCAACTCGGTATAGAAAGCCCATAAAGTTGGTTCTAACTCGCCACAAGGTTCACCTTTATTTGAATACCGTTTTTCAAAAAGTTTATAAAAACTATCAAAAACCAGGTCAAATTCTGTTTTGGAAATTTCACCGTGATACATGATATAATCAACTGTGAAATTAGCTTCCAAACGCGTTACATTTCTACGTAACTTGGAACGTGTATTAGATTTGTAAATGGTATTTAAATAGGCATCCAACGATTCATAATTACCTACGCGCGTAATATAACCTTCATACTGAAAAACCTTTTTTAACTTTAAAGCAGCGGATGCTTCTGGCGCTGTAATTACTTGATAGGAAGGAATATCTCGAACTAAAAACACTTGACTTTTATAGTCCGTTGCTTTTAAATTTAAATCATAGGTTAAACCATTAGTCAGTTTATTACCAAGGTTTATATAGCAAGGCACAACAGCATGTTTATAAAACGAAATGGGTTTTATAACTTCAGTTGTTTTTCCGGGATTATTTGTATTAAAATGTTTCAACCAAACATCTTGAAACGTTTGGGATGAAAATGGATTATTAATCATGATAAAAGTTTCGTTATCAAGTTTAAAATTAGTTTTTTAAATGAATAAACATCAGTATAAACCCATTTTTTAGATGTATTTGAAAAAAAACTATATAAACGGCATTTTTTATGGGTTGATTTCGGTATTTATTACAATATTTACCATGTTAAAAAGTGTTTACTTATAAAGCTATTGTAACACAAATAAATCAAACAATGAACTCTTGGTTTTACAATCATTTTTGGAAGTAATATCAAGGCTATTACGACTAAGGGTTTAAAAAGTAAGATTAAAACAACAGTATGGTTTCAATTAAAATCAAAAAACGTGAAAATTAGTTATTTATCGTATTTATTTGATGGAAACTATTTAAACATAGATATTTACGATGACAAAAAATGTTTCGGGAGTGAAATCTAAAATATGGTTATCAGCACCGCACATGAGTGGTTTTGAGGAAAATTATATTAATCAGGCCTTTAAAAGCAATTGGATTGCGCCATTAGGGCCAAATGTTGATGGTTTTGAAGGTGATTTAGAAGCTTATCTTGGAAAACAGTCGCATGTAGCGGCATTAACATCTGGAACGGCTGCCATACATTTAGCTTTAAAACTGTTAGATGTTTCCGTGGGAGATGAAGTACTTTGTCAAACAAAAACTTTTGTAGCCTCTGTAAATCCTGTGATTTATGTGGGTGCAACACCTGTTTTTATTGATAGTGAAACTAAAACTTGGAACATGTGTCCCGAGTTATTAGAAAAAGCAATATTGGATAGAATAACCAAGGGGAAGAAACCTAAAGCCATTATTGCTATAAATTTATATGGAATGCCATACAACGTAACACACATACACGCAATTGCTAACAAGTATCAGATTCCTGTAATTGAAGACAGTGCTGAAGCTTTAGGTAGCCGTTATAACAACCAACCTTGTGGAACGTTTGGTGATATGTCTATTTTATCCTTTAATGGAAATAAAATCATAACAACATCTGGAGGTGGTGCTTTGGTATCTAGAAATATTAATTATAAAAAACGTGCTATTTTTTTGGCAACCCAAGCAAAAGATACTGGTATTAATTATTCACATTCCGAAGTTGGCTATAATTACAGAATGTCTAATATTTTAGCGGGTATTGGTCGTGGACAAATGCAAGTTTTAGAAAATAGAATTCAAGCTAGAAGGTCCCATTTTGAATATTATAAAAACGAATTACAGCATATAACAGATATAGAATTTTTAGATGAGCCTGAAAATTACTTCTCAAACCGTTGGCTATCAGCCGTTCTATTTAAAACAAAAACAATAAGAGATGGCGTTTTAAATGCTCTTTTAGAAGAAAACATAGAATCAAGACCATCTTGGAAACCCATGCACCAACAAGATATATTTAAAAACCATGCAAGTTATTTAAACGGTGTTTCTGATAATTTGTTTGAGCGTGGCTTATGTTTACCTAGCGGCTCCAGTTTAACGACTGTTGAATTAGACCGTGTTAATCAAGTAATAAAAAACTATTTTGGATAAAATTTATAATTTATTACGAAAATTATCTAATCGCTATGCGTCAAAATGGTTAGTACTCCTATTTGACTCAACCATTATTGCATTTACCTTCTTTATTGCCTATATAATTCGATTTAATTTTCAAATCGATTTCGATTTTTCCATGTTTCTAAAGCAAATACCATTTGTTGTGTTTGCTGGAATTATTAGTTTCTTATTAGTAAGTTCTCATAAAGGAGTTGTCCGGTTTACGGGCTTTAAAGATGTTGTCAACATTATAATTGGTGTCAATATTTTAGCAACCATACTTATAATATCTACATTTATGAGTCGGAAATACAACTACAATAATGTTTTTGATATTCCTGGTTCTATCATATACATTCACTTGTTGCTCAATATGTTTTTTCTTATTGGCGCCAAGTTCTTCATTAAATCTATTTACAGAAGTTTAATTACTGAAAATGAAGATATCCCCAAGAGTATTGTATTAATTTATGGTGCAGGTGATTCAGGAATAATCACTTATAACGCCATTGCAAATGATGCAAAAAGCGATATTGATGTTTTCGGGTTTATTGATGATAACGAACGTAAAGTGGGCAAAAAAATAAATCTATTGAATGTTTATCATCCCAACAACATTACAAAAGAGTTTATTGAAAAACACCAAATAGATTCGGTAATTATATCGATTCAAAATATTAGTTCTAACCGACTCCTTCAAATAACCAGTAAGTTATTTGCTTTAAACTTAAATGTGAAAATTGTACCAGCTGTCCAAACGTGGATTGATGGCGATTTAAGCATTGGGCAGATTAAAGATATAAATATTGAGGATTTATTAGGTAGAGAACCTATTAATATTGACAACCCTATTTTACATGACGAATATAGTAATCGCGTTATTTTAGTAACTGGAGCCGCGGGATCTATTGGCAGCGAATTAGTTAGAAAATTATCTGCTTTTAACTTCAAAAGCTTGGTACTTGTTGATAATGCGGAGTCACCTTTGTATGATTTGCAACAGGAATTAATACGAAATGGTATTACTAATGTTATACCAATAATTGCGGATATTAGAAATAACGTTCGATTAGATGCTATTTTTAATATACACAAACCCGAAATAGTTTTTCATGCAGCCGCCTACAAACACGTACCTTTAATGGAGCAAAATCCTTATGAAGCGGTTAGCGTAAATGTGCGTGGAACTAAAAACGTGGTGTATTTATCTAAAAAATATGGCGCTAAAAAATTCATTTTAATTTCAACAGATAAAGCGGTAAACCCAACTAATGTTATGGGAGCCACCAAACGCATTGCCGAAATGCTTATTTGTTGTCAGCAAAACACACAATCAACAACCAAATTTATCATCACACGTTTTGGAAATGTTTTAGGCTCTAATGGTTCCGTAATTCCGTTATTTAAAAAACAAATTGAAGCTGGTGGCCCTTTAACGGTAACCCATAAAGATATTATCAGATATTTTATGACTATTCCAGAAGCAAGCTTATTAGTTTTGGAAGCAGCTGCTATGGGATTAGGGCACGAAATTTTTGTGTTTGATATGGGTAAACCTATAAAAATTTATGATTTAGCCATGAATATGATTGCCCTGTCTGGTTTAAAATATCCGACGGACATTGATATTAAAATAACAGGTTTACGTCCTGGTGAAAAGATCTTTGAAGAACTATTAATTGAAGGCGAAAACACCAAACCAACTTACAATGAGAAAATTATGATTGCTAAATGCAAACCGGTAAGTATTGAAAGGACTCAGAACCTTATAAAAGAACTCTGTTTATTAGGTTCTAATTCTCAAAATATTGAAATTGTATCAAAAATTAAAGATATTGTAGCAGAGTACAATCCGAATAATTCAACTTATGATGTTTTAAATTAAACCAACCAACTATGATCAACCTTAAAAGCATTATTAAAAAAATTAGTATTCTACTTCTAATAGTAGTGGTTTCGTCCTGTGTTACAAGCAAGGAAGTTATTTATTTTCAAGATGAACCTGTAAGCGAATACAATGATATTCCCATGAATTCCGATATCGTTTATAAACCAAACGATTTAATTTTTATTAGTGTTGGTGGTGATGCTGATGCGGTGGCGCCTTTTAATTTACCAGCTGTTTCTTACAGTGTTTCATCCGTAAATGCCAATGCAGACCTTAAAATGCCAACCTATTTAATTGACAAAAATGGTAACATAGAATATCCTGTTTTGGGCACTATTAAGCTTGGTGGTCTATCACGAGAAGATGCCACTAGTTTTTTAAAAAATAAAATTTCGGCATATGTAAAAGATCCCATTATTAATATAAGATTAATAAATTTCACGATAACGGTTTTAGGCGAAGTTAGAAATCCTGGTACTTTTACCGTTGAAGATGAACGGATTTCATTAATTGAAGCATTAGGTTTAGCAGGCGATTTAACCATATATGGCAAACGCGAAAATGTATTTTTAATTCGTGAACGCGATGGCAAAAAGGTTTTCACGAAATTCGATTTAACAAAAATTAGCACCATTACATCTCCTAATTATTATTTAGAACAAAATGATGTTTTGGTAATTGAGCCTAATTCTGCCAAAATCCGTTCCGCATCGTACAACCAAAATAATGGCGTAATCATTTCGGCCGTTGGTACTTTAGCAACAATTTTAGCCATATTTTTAGTCAAATAAAATTATTTACACGAATTCTTTCATGAAACAGAATGCGCATTTTAGAGATTTAATTGAGCCTTATTTAAACCGATGGAAGTTTATTCTTCTATGCGTTATTGCTGCCTCAACATTAGCATTTGTATATTTACGTTATGCTAGTAATGAGTATCAAGCTAAAGCTACCATTAAAATTAAGGACGACAAATCTCAAGGTAAATTACCGGAAATATCAAGCCTTCAAAACTATGGTCTCTTTAGTAATGATCAAAATAATGTGTTGGATGAAATTGAAATTCTTAAATCACGCAACCTTATTGAAAGTGTCATTAAAGATTTAAAATTTAATATTCAATTCTTTGTAGAAGGTCGTATTCAAGCGCATGAAGTTTATACTAATCCGCCATTAAATATTAATTTCAGCACAACGGATTCACTTTTACATTTGATTGATACCACGTTTAATATCCGAATTAATTCATCAAAAGATTTTATTTTTAAAGGTATTCCACAAGACACCAAAATATTAAAAGGAAGTACCACACAGCATGATGATATTGAAGGTGTTTTATACGATTTTGGAAAAAATGTAGAAACCGGATTTGGCGATATAATCATTACACCTAATATTGGGCAATATGCTACCAAAATTGGCGCTGATATTACCATCAGAATCCAACCTGTAAATAACGTTACTAGTGATTATAAGTCTAGACTGCAAATTCAAACCAACGAGTTATCTAGTGTTATAAAGCTGACCATTAATGACAATGTGCGTGAAAAAGGCGTATTATTTTTAAATAAGCTGATTGAAAAATATAATGAAGATGTTATAAACGACAAGCAAATGGTTGTTGAAGCAACTTCAAATTTTATAAATGAGCGTTTAGAAGGTGTTTCGCGTGAGCTAGGCATAGTAGATTTAACAGCTGAAGATATTCAACAAGAGAACAAACTTACTAATTTAGCTACGCAGTCCAATATTTTTCTTCAAACTGAAAAGGAAAACGAAGCAAAAATTACCGAAACCGGCAGAGAGATTCAACTAATTGATTATATGAAAAATCATTTAGCGAATAACCAAGGCCCAAGCGATTTAATGCCGCTTAACATTGGTATTGAAGATGGAAATATTGGTCAGGTAGCAAAACGGCACAATAGTTTGGTTCAAGAGCGGGAACGAATTTTAAAGAATTCAAGTGAAATTAACCCGACCGTTGTTAATTTAACGAATCAGATTAATCAGTTAAAAGCAGATCTTTCGCAAAGCTTAAGTAGTAAGAGGTCTACAAGTCAGATTACCTATAATAGTTTAGTCTCGGAAAACTCTCGAATTAATTCACAAATTTATTCCGCCCCTCAAAAAGAACGTCAGTTTAAGGATATTAAGCGTCAACAAGATATTAAGGAATCATTGTACTTATACCTACTACAAAAACGTGAGGAATCGGCTATTACACATGGCGTTTCTTCACCAAATGCAAAAATTGTAGATAAGGCGTACGCTTCCGGAAGACCTGTAGCGCCAAAATCTGCTATTATTATTTTGGCAGCTTTAATTTTAGGTATTAGTTTTCCAATTGGCCTTATTTATCTGCTAACGCTTATAGACAATAAAGTACATTCAATTCAGGATATTAAGAAAACCATAGACGTGCCGTTTATTGGCGATATTCCGAAATCTAGCAAACGTACACAGCTTATTAAACAAATTGATTATACACCTAAAGCGGAAGCGTTTAGAATGGTACGTACCAATGTGGAATTCATGCTTAAGGGAATTAACAAGCATTCTAAAGTTATTTTTGTTACGTCTACAACTAGTAAAGAAGGGAAATCGCATACATCCATAAACCTAGCTTTATCACTCTCCTATTCTAACAAAAAGGTGCTTCTTATTGAAACAGATATTCGTGTGCCAAAAGCAACGAATTACCTGAATGTTAAAAATGATATTGGTTTAACCAATTATATTAGCGATCCAAGTTTAACGCTTTCCGATGTAACAACATCCATGAAGGACAATGATTTTTTAGATGTTATTCCTTCTGGTGTCATCCCTCCTAATCCAGCAGAACTATTAATGAGTAATCGGATGCAAGAATTATTCGATACTGTGGATAATCAATATGATTATATAATTGTAGACACGGCTGCTGTTGGTTTGGTTACAGACACCTTATTAATAAGTCACCATGCTGATTTATTTATTTATGTCGTTCGCGCCAATTATCTTGATAAGAGACGTTTGCAAATTGCAGATACCATGTACCAAGAAAAACGCTTACCAAATATGACGATACTTTTAAACGGTGTTGACCATAAAAAATCAAATGGTTATGGTTACGGATATGGTAAAAACCCGAATACAAAGAAATGGTGGCAACGTTCTAAATAGTATTATTTAATAGCTTTACGTCTTTCCTTCTCCTTTTTAATCAGCATAAGTTCACGTCCTGTTTGCCCAGCAACTGACGTGTTTTCTTCGGCACGTCTAATTAAGTACGGCATAACATCTTTAACGGGTCCAAAGGGAACATATTTAGCTACATTATAACCGTTATTAGCTAAATTAAAGCTAATATTATCACTCATGCCAAACAATTGTCCAAACCACACACGGTTATCATCTATAGCAATTCCTTTTTCTTTCATTAATTGCATAACCATGTAGCTACTCAATTCGTTATGGGTTCCAACAAAAATAGAAATGTCTGATATATTATCTAAAATATATTGAGCCGAGGCATTAAAATTTTCGTCAGTTGCTAATTTACTTTCACAAATAGGTGTTGGGTAATCATACTCCAAAGCACGTTCATGCTCCTTTTCCATATATGCACCACGAACAATTTTATATCCTAAATAAAACCCTTCCTTTTTAGCAAGTTCATGTTGGGATTTTAGAAAATCCATGCGGTCATGACGATACATTTGTAAGGTATTATAAACAATGGTAACATCTTTATTATACTTGCGCATCATATCTGTTACTAAATGATCTACGGCATCTTGAATCCAGCTTTCCTCGGCATCTATTAAGATTTCAACATCCTTTTCTTTCCCCAACTTGCAAACAGCATCATAACGAGCAACAACTCGGTCCCATTCTGCTTGCTCTGTTTCTGTTAGGCTTTTTCCTTCACTTATCTTCTGGTATAGTGCAAATCTTCCAAAACCGGAAGGTTTAAACACAGCAATAGGCATGGCTTTTCTATCGTCAGAAAAACGAATTATTTTTAAGGTTTTTTCCATGGCACCATCAAAATGTGCTTCTGTTTCCTTCCCTTCTACGGAATAATCTAAAACCGAACTCACGCCTTTAGTAAACATATCATCAATTACTGGTAGGCAATCTTCCTCATTGACACCGCCACAAAAATGGTCAAAAACCGTAGCACGAATAATACCTTCTACAGGTAAATGTGCCTTTAAAGCAAAATGCGTAAGTGTTGTACCAACCTTTACCAAGGTCTCATTTGATATCATATTGAATAAAAAATGAGCGCGATTTAACTCTCTATTACTCTTTAATTGAAAAGCAATTTCAGTATTGTCAAATATTTTTAAGTACTCCATATCTGTTGAAAATTATACAAAGATAATTATCATTCAGCTACTTTTTTATAAAAAAAACACCTTATTTTACCTTTTATTATTTCCATTATTTTTTATGAAATCTATACACACCGAAACATACCCAATTCACTTTAATTCAAATTGTTATATAGCTTTAAACACCCATTTAAAGCAAACCAATTATTCACTAATTTTCATTTTAGTTGATGAAAACACACATAATTTCTGTTTAACTAAGTTTTTACAACAGGTAGAAACGACATGTACCATAGAAATTATAGAGATTGAATCTGGTGAGGAACACAAAACTATTGAAACTTGCGTTGGGGTTTGGAATGTACTTTCTGAATTGGGTGCCGACCGCAAAAGCCTTATTATTAATTTAGGTGGCGGTGTTGTTACCGACTTAGGAGGTTTTGTTGCCTCTACCTTTAAGCGTGGTATTCATTATATAAATGTACCAACCTCTTTATTAGCCATGGTAGATGCTTCTGTAGGCGGTAAAACAGGTGTAGATTTAGGACATCTTAAAAATCAAATTGGTGTTATTAATTCTGGTGAAATGGTGTTAATTGACACTAGTTTTTTAGAAACTTTACCAGAAAACCAAATGCGTTCTGGTTTGGCTGAAATGTTAAAGCACGGGTTGATCTATAGTCGCGACTATTGGAATAAATTTACAACCACAGACCGCTTAAATTATAATGATTTAATTTACGAATCCGTTATCATTAAAAATGAAATAGTTACCCAAGATCCGCAGGAAGAAAACTTACGCAAAACCCTGAATTATGGTCACACTTTGGGACATGCCATCGAATCCTATTTTTTAAGTCACCCAGAAAAAGAAGCGCTTTTACATGGTGAGGCGGTTGCAATTGGTATGGTATTGGCCAATTATATTTCAACAGAATTAACAGGCTTTTCCAAAGTAGAAAATGATAAAATAAAAACGGTAATAAAGACTATTTTTGGCGAAGTTACAGTCCTTCCCTCCGATTATGAAGCCATAATTGAACTCCTTAAATACGATAAGAAAAACGAACACGGTAACATTAATTTTGTACTCCTTGAAGAAATGGGGAAAACAAAAATTAATTGTTTAGTTAGCAATACTATTATTATGGATGCTTTTGAATATTACAGAGCTTAAACCGCTATAAATAACGCTCTTTAATAATGTCTATATGATGCTTTTCTTGACCTATTAGCACGAATCCTATAGCCCTAACAGACATTTCTGCGTTGCTAGCAACGCCTATTTGCTCTAACATTTTTTTTGAAAAACTACTAAACAAGGCAATAGTTGATTCGCGTAAATCTAAATAATCGTTTAGTAATTGCGCTCGAGTTCGCCTGTTTGCCACGCTGGCTAACACATAATCATCTTGTTCAAACCCTGGTAAGGGTGTTTTATCTTGGCGCGCAAAACGCAAGGCGCGATATACAAAAACATGTTCGGTATCTATGAGGTGTTGTAAAATTTCTTTAACAGTCCACTTACCTTCAGCGTAACGATATTCAAGCTTGTCCTCCGGAATAGATTCAAAAAACGCTTTGGTGGCTGCCATACCATACTCCAAACCAACTAACAAACTTAATTCACCACCTTTTTTAATATAATTGGCATAAAATGATGCATATTCCGAATCTGGTATTTCTTTTACGAACATAAATTTTTATTTAAAAGTACTAAAAAAAGCGCTTCTAATAAGAAGCGCTTTGAGCTTTTAATTATATACAAAAAGCCTACATATTATTAAAAATAGAATGCATTAAGCGTTTCTTATCGTTTAAGCTTTCTTCCAATGATATCATGGTTTCTGTTCTATAAACCCCTTCAATATCGTCAATCATAAAAATAACCTCTTTGGCATGTTCCGTGTTTTTAGCACGTATTTTACAAAACACATTAAATTTACCTGTTGTAATATGAGCAACCGTAACATAAGGAATTTCATTTATACGCTCCAAAACAAATTTGGTTTGTGAGGTTTTTTGAAGAAATACACCAACATACGCAATAAATGCATAACCTAGCTTTTTATAATCCAAGGTAAGCGATGAACCCTTAATTATTCCAGCTTCCTCCATTTTTTTAACACGAACATGTACTGTTCCTGCAGAAATAACTAATTTTTTTGCTATATCTGTAAAAGGAACACGTGTGTTATCAATTAACATTTCAAGGATCTGATGATCTATATCGTCTAATTTAAATTTTGCCATTTTTTAATTTCTTTAAATAAAAAGCAAAAATAAGACATTAATTTTAAATTATATCTACCAAATGTCAAGTTTTAGCCACTAATAATGAATAGTTTTCATTATTTAACCATACGCTATCAATTTCGTTTCCAACTTGCAACGGTGAATGATTGAAATCTAAAACTTTAGCTCCTTTTGCATCCAACTCTCTGTGACCAAAATAACCATCAAGCGGTTCCAGTTTCTCTATTTTAGGTACAAACTGGATTGTATTGTTTATTAACATTTCCTGATACTGGACACCAACATCTATAGGTTTATTTTGGTGTAACACATTTCGAATAATGATATCCAAAAAATACGTCCCGTTTTCCGGGATTTTTAGATAGTCCTGATAACCTTCACCCGTTAGTTCACGTTTAGAAATAGTATCTAAAGCCACCATTAATGATTTATATATAAAAGCACGGGTTATTTCCCGATTATAATCGTTTGAATAATGACCAGCTTCAAACAAAACGGTGGGAACACCTAAACTTTGAAATGTATCACCCACGCAGTTATGATTAAATCCATCATCATACAATGCCACCTGGTTTGGAATGTATTTTTGCAAATCCGCCTGCATTGCTGCAATTAGTTCCATGGCTATTTTACGTGTATTAGTAATCGTACGTTCTGCATCTTCTGCTGGAGACAGGAATGATACCGTAGCAGATTGTGATGTGTTATCCACACTAAAAATAGTTCGTTGTCCATGTAAATTGAAACAGAAGTTTGGCTTAAACCGATTAAAACAATCACGTAAAACTCTACTTTCCGGTTGGGATAAGTTCTGCGCATCGCGATTTAAATCCACATTATTAGCATTTAATCGCGTATAGACTTCTGCGCCATCAGGATTTAAAATAGGAATAATTAATATGGTGCAAGCGTCTAAAATAGAGTTTTGTGTTTTAAACGTATTTAAAACATCAAAAAGAGCTTTGGTGGTTGTGGTTTCATTTCCGTGCATTTGCGACCAAAGCATTATGCGTTTTTGTCCAGTTCCTAATTTAATAGAATAGATAGATCGTTTTTCAACCGACAATCCTTCAACGGAAACCGTAACATTTTTGGGTAGTATTTTCAACAGTGGTTCTATCATGGAATTGGTAATATACCGACCCGATAATCGAAGTTCTTGAAAAGGATTTAACGTCGTGTCTAAAGCGCTTTGATACATATGTAAATTTGATATGTTACAAAGGTAAACAAATACTAATTTACAATTGTAAACAAGGAGTTATGTTGAATTGTTTAGGATTGTATACAGGCGTACTCTAAAATACCGTTAGCATTAACACCGAAATAATGTTTTTATAAATTTACTATTTAATTAATTCTATTTCAGTTAATTAAATACCTGCATTTAAAGCTTTAAGTTACCATTTAAGTTAATATTATTAGAATTATAGTGTGATTATTACGAATAATATTTACATTTGTAAAAGCAATTCACTTTAGTAACAGTTTACAATGATAAACAGTCCGGAATTTTCAAAACGTCTAGAAAAAGTCATTAAATTTTATGATGAAACGGCCTCCTCTTTCGCTGAAAAAGTAGGTGTTCAACGCTCAAGTATTTCTCATATTTTATCTGGAAGAAATAAGCCAAGTCTAGATTTTGTTATGAAAGTTTTAGAAGCTTTTCCCGATGTAGAATTGTATTGGTTATTAAATGGTAAAGGCACATTTCCAAAATCGGAAACAAAAATTCTAGAGACTCCAACGCCATCGTCAAATTTAGCTTCAAATAAAAATTCAGAAATACCAAGTAACCAAATTTCAGAAGAGCTCAAAACACGTCCTTCAAATAGTAATAAAGAAATAGATAGAATTGTAATTTTTTATAAGGACGGAACATTTCAGAATTTCAATAATTAGGAAAAGTTTTTATCAGTTTTAAAATAATTCACTCTTGAGACCTATGGCAATATCATAATGTTTCTTAATTTTGTTTAAAATTTGAATTATGAAACTCCTTTTATGTGTCTTTTTAGTGCTTTTTATGAGTTGTTATCAAGTGGAAAGACAATGTGTAGATTATCAAACCGGGACATATACGAGTAGTATAACGATAAATGACTCTACCTATCACTCGGTGTTCACGAGAACCAAAGACTTACAAGTAGAAACGTATAAAGGTCACGTAGATTCCACAACGGTTCGTTGGATTAACGATTGTGAGGTTGTTTTTAGAACCATAAACCCTAAAAACATGCAAGAGCGCAAGGATATTCATTTAAAAATATTAACCACAACAGATTCAACTTACAACTTTGAATACTCGTATGTGGGTGAAAAAATAAAACAAAAAGGAACCGCTAAACGCATAGATTAATATGTTAGATTTCCTATTTACGACTGATGCCATCATGGCATTACTTACCTTAACGTTCCTAGAAATTATTTTAGGTATTGATAATATCGTTTTTATATCCATTGCCGCCAATAAGCTTCCTGAAGATCAACGTGCCAAAGCTACAAATATTGGCTTGCTATTAGCTATGGCTCAACGGATTATCCTATTGTTTTTTGTTAGTTTCTTAATAGGTTTATCCAAACCATTTTACACGATAGATACGGATTGGCTGCATGTAGGGATAAGCTGGCAAGCCATAATCCTGTTTGTAGGAGGTTTGTTTTTAATTTATAAAAGCACCTCTGAAATTCGTGAAAAGGTAGAAGATCCGGGACATGATGAAGCTGGCGTTAAGGGCAAAAAAATTACGACTTTAAATCAAGCTATTGTTCAAATATTAATTATAGATTTTATTTTCTCTATAGATTCCATCTTAACAGCTGTTGGTATGACGAATGGTTTGCACGAAAACCACAATTACAATTTAGTATTAATGATATTAGCAGTTGTTATATCCATTGGAATTATGATAGGTTTTGCTAACCCTATTCGCAAATTTATTGATACACATCCAAGTGTGCAATTGCTTGGTTTGGCTTTTTTAATTTTAATTGGGTTTATGCTAATTACGGAAGCGGCGCATTTATCGCACACCGAATTATTTGGAAAAACGGTTGGAGCCATACCAAAAGGCTATCTGTATTTTGCTATAGCCTTCTCCATATTTGTAGAATTTTTAAACTATAGAATTGCTAAAAAACGACAGAAAAAGGACCATTTAAATTAATGACATTGAATTATTAATTTAAACCAAGTGATTAAAATATAAAAACATGAAAAAAGTAAGCCCAAAAGTTTTATACCTTATATCTACAGGTTTAATTTTAACTTCAATTTTCTTTAAGGAAAACACACCTATGCTTTACTACGCATGTATAATTGGAGGTATTTTAGCTTTTCTAATTGCTGCCGCCTCATATTTTAGAGATTAATTACTTTTTAAAATAGGGTAGCTTGACCTTTATCATCTATACTTCCTGAATTTGAATCCGTATCATCGTCATCATTTTTGGAATCATTGATTTCTTTAGTTCTTTCAGGCTTCGACTCTTTATCTGAATCACCCGATTTTACTTCTGTTTCATCTATAACATCTAGCTCTTCGGCTGGAATATTCTCTGGAGCTTCATACAGCAAAGGCTCCATCAAATCAATTTGTTTTACTTTATCCTTGGTTAATTGATTTCCTAAAGCCGAAATACCTTTAACAGCAATAAACTCATCCAAATTCACTTCCATGTTATCTTTCCGGTCTTTACCGCGTTCTTTGGTGAATTCCACTTGCGCCATGGGTTTCCAGTCTGTTGAAACAATTTCTAATTGCGAATTTTCATGTTCTGAAATAAATAATTCCTCCCGACTTTCATTTTCAACTAAAAAGCGCTTCACATAATAGCGTTCTTTTTCACCGTCAAAATAAATTGCAGATATTGGTTTTTTAGGAATCCATTTTTCCATAACAATCATATCATCATCAAAATGAGTTGTTACTTCTGGGACAATGGTTTTTATTAATCCAGATTGTCTGATTATTAAAATGCGGTCTTCCCCTCTAAATTCGCCAACCAAATCACCACGACCATCCACATTTAAACGTCTAACCGTATCATCAAACCAGATTTTTCGCGGTTTTAAAGTAGAAACACCTTTCTCTTTGAGTTCCACTTTTTTAATGGCGTGTTTGGTAACAACATTCCCTTTAGAACTTCGACCTTTTATAATAATATCAGCAAAGTCCACATCCCATTTTAGCTTTTTAATACTTCCTACTTGGCGCAACGAAACGGTTACGACTTCGGCTTCACCATTTGGATTGGCTGAAAAATACCAAAGTTTGGAGTTTTTTGAGCCGTTGGTCATATCGTATTCCTTGTCACGTGTCATAGAGGTTACCGCAAAACGTTTCACATAGGTTGGACCTGTTTTACCATCCCGATACATCATATTGTAAATAGTACGTTTGTCCTTCTTCTTGAAAACAGCTACATGAATAATGTCTTTACCAATAAAGGTTTTAGCATCCACTTTGGTCACCATCATTTTACCGTCATTAGTAAAAACAATAATGTCATCAATGTCACTACAATCGCCAACATACTCGTCTTTTTTAAGAGACGTTCCAATAAAACCTTCTTCCCTATTTACGTATAGTTTCGTGTTTCTGATAACGACTTTTGTAGCATCAACATCTTCAAAAGCACGAATTTCAGTTTTACGTTCTTTGCCTGCACCATATTCTTTTTTTAGACGCTCAAAATAAGTAATAGCATAGGCAATTAAATTTGCTAAATGATGCTTCACTTCGGCTATTTGATCTTCTAAAGCATCAATTTTTTGTTGGGCTTTATCAATATCAAATTTAGAAATACGTTTGATTCGAATTTCTGTTAAACGCACAATATCTTCTTCCGTGATTGCGCGTTTTAAATGTTTTATATGCGGTTGTAATCCTTTATCAATAGCCTGTATAACACCTTCCCAGGTTTCTTCTTCTTCAATATCACGATATATACGATTTTCAATAAAAATACGCTCTAAGGATGCAAAATGCCATTGTTCTTCAAATTCACCCAAACGAATTTCTAATTCGCTTTTTAAAAGCTGAACTGTATTATCTGTTGAACGACGCAACATTTCAGAAACACCAATAAAGAGTGGTTTATTATCTTCAATAACACATCCTAAAGGCGAAATAGACGTCTCACAGTTTGTAAATGCATATAGCGCGTCAATGGTTTTATCTGGGGAAATACCTCCTGGCAAATGCACTAAAATCTCTACGTTGGCAGCTGTATTATCTTCAATTTTCTTGATTTTGATTTTACCTTTATCATTGGCTTTCAAAATAGAATCGATTAAGGACGATGTATTGGTTCCAAACGGAATTTCAGTAATCACCAAGGTATTCTTATCGTATTGTGAAATTCTGGCACGCACGCGTACTTTTCCACCTCGAAGTCCGTCTTTATAATCCGAAACATCCGCAATTCCAGCCGTAGGAAAATCTGGATAAATGGTAAAACGTTTACCGTTTAAGTGTTTAACCGAGGCATCAATTAATTCGATAAAGTTATGTGGTAATATTTTTGTGGATAAACCAACAGCAATCCCTTCGCCTCCTTGTGCTAATAAAAGCGGGAACATAACCGGAAGATTTACGGGTTCTTTTCGACGACCATCATAACTAGCCTGCCACTCGGTGATTTTAGGATTGAAAACAACATCCAAGCCAAATTTAGAAATACGCGCTTCAATATATCGCGACGCTGCAGCACTATCACCAGTTAAAATATTTCCCCAGTTTCCCTGTGTATCAATCAGCAAATCTTTCTGACCAATTTGCACCATAGCATCAGCAATACTGGCGTCTCCATGCGGATGATACTGCATGGTATGTCCCACAATGTTGGCCACTTTATTATAACGACCATCATCTAAATCCTTCATGGAATGCATAATACGCCTTTGAACGGGCTTAAAGCCATCTTCAATTGCGGGAACCGCACGTTCAAGGATCACGTAGGATGCATAATCTAAAAACCAATCCTTATACATACCAGTAATTCTGGTAATGGTTTCTTTAGTTTCTTCTGGTTCAGGTAGGTTATCGTTGATGTCGTCGCTCATTAACTCTGCTCTTTTCTATTTTGTTTTACCATTTTCCGCAATGACTGCTTCATATACTTCCGTTTCTTTTTAGCTACTAGCGTAATATTAAAACGCTCTTTTTTAACATGTTGGCCATTTTTGCTATCGATAAACAGCACCAATTCCTTGTAGATGATGTAGTTATTAATTTTAAATCCTGATAGTCTGGATTTATCAAATTCTACGGTATGTTCACGATAATTTAAATAATCAGACAGCAGCAAACCTTTGTTGGTAACGGTAACTTTCAAGCCGTCGCTGTCATATTCAAAATACTTGGATATAAAATGCACGGTTAAAAATAAGGCTATGAAGATTAAAAAAATCACAAAAAATGCTACAATGGGGTTATTGTCAATCTCACTAAACGCTCTAAAAATGGTTAACCAAAGCACAGCAAGAACTATCAGTATAAAATATACTGAAATAATGACGTTTTTTACCTTTTCATTACTCGTTCTCATTTAACCTCCTCCACAATGTCAAGTTCTACTTTAAGATTATTTATAATGAATTCCTGACGATCTGGTGTGTTTTTGCCCATATAGAAACTTAACAAATCTTCAATAGACATATTATCATCCAACATAACAGGATCCAAACGAATATCCGCTCCGATAAAATGCTGAAATTCATCAGGCGAAATTTCACCAAGACCTTTAAATCGGGTTATTTCTGGTTTTGGTTTCAATTCTTCTATGGTATTTTGGCGCTCTTCCTCTGAATAACAATAAATGGTTTTTTTCTTATTACGAACACGAAACAATGGCGTTTGCAAGATGTATAAATGTCCGTCTTTTATTAATTCTGGGAAAAACTGAAGGAAAAATGTAATCAATAATAACCGAATGTGCATACCATCCACATCGGCATCGGTAGCAATAACCACATTATTATAGCGCAAATCTTCCAGAGACTCTTCAATATTTAAAGCAGCTTGAAGCAAGTTAAATTCTTCATTCTCATAAACAATTTTCTTTGTTAAACCATAACAGTTTAGCGGTTTTCCTTTTAAGCTGAAAACGGCTTGTGTATTTACATCACGTGATTTTGTTATACTTCCAGAAGCTGAATCTCCCTCTGTAATAAACAAGGTTGTTTCTAAATTACGTTCGTTTTTAGTATCTCCAAAATGAACACGGCAATCACGCAATTTTTTATTGTGAAGACTCGCTTTTTTAGCACGATCTTTTGCTAATTTCCGGATTCCGGATAATTCCTTACGCTCACGTTCAGCCTGAAGGATTTTACGCAAAATCTTATCCGCAGTTTCAGGGTTTTTATGTAGAAAGTTGTCTAGATTGGTTTTAACGAAATCGTTGATATAGGTTCTTACCGTTGGCAAGTCGCCACCCATATCTGTAGATCCTAATTTGGTTTTCGTTTGACTTTCAAAAACGGGTTCCATGACTTTAATGGAAATAGCAGAAACCACAGATTTCCGCACATCTGATGCATCAAAATTCTTATTGTAAAATTCACGAAAGGTTTTTACTAAAGCTTCACGAAAAGCCGATAAATGAGTACCTCCCTGCGTGGTGTTTTGTCCGTTTACGAATGAATAATACTCTTCGCTATATTGTGTTTTACTATGCGTTAACGCAACTTCAATATCATCGCCTTTTAAGTGAATAATGGGATACAGCAAATCGTTTGCATTGGAATTTTCCATAAGCAAGTCCTTCAAACCATTTTCACTAAAATATTTTTCGCCATTAAAAACAATTGTTAACCCAATGTTTAGGTATACATAGTTTTTAAGCATTTTAATGATGTACTCATTACGATACTTATAATTCTTAAAAATGGTTTCGTCTGGAACAAACGATACTTTAGTTCCTTTTCGGCGAGATGTATCATCAAGTAGTTCTTGATTTGTCAGATTTCCTTGTTCAAATTCTGCAGAAGCTGATTTGTTATCTCGAGTCGATTCGACTCTAAAATAACTGGAAAGCGCATTGACAGCCTTCGTACCGACACCGTTTAATCCAACCGATTTTTTAAAGGCTTTACTGTCGTATTTTCCACCGGTGTTCATTTTGGAAACCACATCTACCACTTTACCTAATGGAATACCGCGACCATAGTCGCGCACCGTTACCTTATTGCCATGAATAGAAATTTCAATGGTTTTTCCAGCTCCCATGACATACTCATCAATAGAGTTATCCAGAACCTCTTTAATTAGAATATAAATACCATCATCAGCTGAAGACCCATCACCCAATTTACCAATATACATTCCAGGACGCATTCGGATATGCTCTTTCCAGTCCAGAGAACGGATATTATCTTCGGTATATTTGGTTTCTTGAGACATAAATAGGGTGATTTTGGATATGACGCTAATATAAGGTTTCGTATGAAAAAATGAAACCCCTATTTTGTAAAGTAATTAACAATAAAAATGGCTGGCTGTTGAGAACATTATACCCTATTGTATGACTAGGTAATTTCTCAAGTAATATTTTGTTTTTTAGGAATAATGGATTAAAAATCGCTCATAATTTACCTATAAATAACAATCTGTTAGAAACAGATGATGGTTTATTTAATAAAGTGAATAAGTATAATTCACACTATTTCTTAAGCATTTCTAAAATAAAAAACGAATCCTGAAATGGGGCTTTTATTAACTAAACAATTGTCAACCATGGTTATAAATAACAAATGGTCACAAAATTTTCTTTAGAATTAAAGGAGGGATGGGTTTTATTCAATTATTTTAAATTTAAAATAGTTTACAATCAAATCCTTATTGCCAATATATTTAAGAATTTAATATTTACAAGTGCCAATTAATTTTGAGATTTTCCAGCCAGAAATGCAAAATAAAGTAGTGGAGCGATTACGATAACCCCTGAAATTATTAAGGCTGTTACAAGTACAAATTTAAATACATAAACTAAAACAACAAATGCAACAATAGCAATTCCAATAAAAATTAATAGTTTCTTGCCCATAATTATTTATGATTTTATATCTAAATATACACTTTTTTATGAAGCGCCTACTAATTTAGTTCAATTAATGCCTTAATTAATAAACTACTATTTACAAAAAACCTATGACTTATAAACTCTATTAGGCAATAATTATTAAAGGCTTATAAAAATATTCACACTTTCATAATTAACCTAATTTGAATAACCTTGTAACGAATTATACATTAAACAAGAAGTGCATGACATCACCATCTTTTACGATATAGTTTTTTCCTTCCACGCGCATTTTACCAGCTTCTTTTACTTTTGCTTCGCTACCAAATTGTACATAATCATCATACGCAATAACTTCAGCGCGGATAAAGCCTTTTTCAAAATCAGTATGAATAACACCAGCCGCTTGAGGCGCTGTTGCTCCAACTTCTACAGTCCAAGCGCGTACTTCTTTAACACCTGCAGTAAAATAGGTTTGTAAATTTAATAATTTATAAGCCGAACGAATTAATTTAGCAGAACCTGGTTCTTCTAAACCAATATCAGCTAAAAACATCTGACGCTCTTCGTAATCGTCTAATTCATTAATATCAGCTTCTGTTCCTACTGCTAACACTAAAACTTCAGCATTTTCATCTTTAACGGCTTCACGAACCTTATCAACATAAGCATTACCTGAATTTGCGGAATCTTCATCCACATTACAAACATACATCACAGGTTTATCCGTAATAAATTGACTTGGTTTTACAAAATCGATATCTTCTTCTTCCGAGAATTCCAAAGCACGGACTGAAATACCAGCTTCCAAACCGGCTTTTATTTTAAGTAAAACCGCTTCTTCTTTCTGCGCCTCTTTATTTCCGGTTTTGGCAGCTCGCTTCACCTTTTCCAGTTTTTTCTCAACTGTTTCTAAATCTTTCAGCTGCAATTCCATATCAATGGTTTCTTTATCACGAATAGGATTCACGTTACCATCCACATGAACAATATTATCATTATCAAAACAGCGTAACACGTGTAAAATAGCGTCTGTTTCTCGAATATTAGCTAGGAATTGATTGCCAAGACCCTCACCTTTACTCGCGCCTTTTACTAAACCAGCAATATCAACAATTTCAACAGTTGCAGGTAAAACACGTTCCGGATTCACCAAGGACTCCAATTTTTCAAGTCTTGGATCTGGTACATTAACCACACCAATATTAGGTTCTATGGTACAAAACGGAAAGTTAGCACTTTGCGCTTTGGCATTTGATAAACAATTAAATAATGTTGATTTTCCTACGTTTGGTAATCCTACAATGCCTGCTTTCATATCTCATAGTCCTGCGAAAGCAGGAATCTCTTTTTAAAGTTGTACTTATTTTTACTGCTTTCACGTTTCGTTAAGCAGCCGCAAAGGTAACTAATTACTTGAATAGTTTGAATAAGGTTTTTAGAAATTGTTAAAGACCTTAATAATAATGTGTTTATGCTTTATAAAACCCATAAAAATATAAAACCTCCAGATTAAGCTGGAGGTCTTTATTACGAAAGGGCTTACCCAATTCTTAATTCTTAATTCTTAATTCTTAATTCTTAATTCTTAATTCCAATTTACGCATCTGGATGCATAAAACGCTGCTTAGCGTTTAATTCCTCTTCCGTTTCAACATGTGCATCATCAGGCACACAACAGTCTACAGGACAAACAGCCGCACATTGTGGTTCTTCATGAAAACCTTGACATTCGGTGCATTTATCAGGAACTATGTAGTAAATTTCATCACTTATTGGCTCTTGGGCTTCTTCAGCATCTACCTCTTTACTGTTTGGTAAAACCACCTTTCCGTTTAGGCTGGTGCCATCTTTATAGCGCCAATCATCAGCACCTTCATAAATAGCGGTGTTTGGACATTCTGGCTCACAGGCACCACAATTAATACATTCGTCTGTTATTATAATTGCCATTGTTTTCTATATTTTTTAATCTTTCGATATAATTTTTAATAAAGGTTTCTTTTGAATTTCCAATAATTAATCCAGATTATCAAAATTAAAACCTTTTGTTGCTCACTTGCTTTATGTAAATTTGCAGTTGCAAAAATAAAGCCAAAACCATTCATAACCAAATCATACATGGATTTACGACAAAGAATTAACGCGTTTGTTGAATTAGGGAAATTTCTTAAACAATTTTCTACCGATCCCTTTGAAGAAAACAACGCAGTTTTACATAACAATTTGTTTTTTGACGGCTTTAAACATCAAATAAAAATTGCTCAAGAACATAATGCCTGGTTTACTAGGGAGAATCTTATTTTCTCTTTTAATGGCTGGTCTAAATCACTGACTGAAAGCAATATTAACCAATGGCTTAACAACTATAACTTTAACAATGTTAATCCTAAAAAGGTCGCAATTATAATGGCTGGAAATATCCCTTTAGTAGGTTTTCACGATTTTTTATCGGTTTTAATTTCCGGACATCACGTGGTTGTAAAACAATCTACTAATGACAAACATCTATTACCTTTTTTAGCTAAATATCTTGAAACGGTAGAGCCAGAATTTAAAGGAAAAATTAGGTTTACTGCAGATAAGCTCGATAATTTTGAAGCCGTAATCGCTACTGGAAGCAATAATACAGCTCGATATTTTGAATATTATTTCAAAGGAAAGCCGTCAATTATTCGTAAAAACAGAAATTCTTTAGCTGTTCTTTCAGGTGATGAAACGGAAGAGCAATTAGAAGCGCTTTCCGAAGATATTTTTAGATACTACGGCTTGGGTTGTAGAAATGTATCAAAATTATTAGTGCCTAAAGATTACGATTTTCAAAAATTCTTTAAGGCTATGTACAAGTGGCACCCTATAATTCACCAAAATAAATACGCCAATAACTACGATTATAATAAGGCAGTTTATTTAATGAGCGAATTTGATATGTTAGAAAATGGGTTTTTAATGATTAAAGAAGACAGTAGCTACGCCTCGCCTATTGCTACGGTTTTCTATGAATACTATTCGGATGCAAAAGCTTTAAAGAACAAGCTTCAAGCCGATTCTGATAAAATTCAATGTGTGGTTGCTAGCGGTTTAGTAGATTCTGAAGTTTCCTTCGGACAAACGCAAAATCCGCAGCTTTGGGATTATGCAGACAACGTAGATACCATTTCGTTTTTGTTAAAAATTAGTTGATAAGTTATTGATTTATTACCTGCTTTTTTATGAGAATTTAGCACCTTTGTAGCCATCACAGATTATATTAATTTCCGACTTTCTTCAGAAACACTGAAGGTTAAGCACGGAAATAACAAACTATATTATTCCATGAAACGACATAATTTTAGTGCAGGACCTTGCATTTTACCGAAAGAAGTGATGCTTAAAGCATCAGAAGCTATTTTAGATTTTGATAATGGTTTATCATTAATCGAAATTTCCCACAGAAGTAAGCCCTTTGTGGATGTTATGGAAAAGGCACGTGCTTTGGCTTTGGAATTACTCGGTTTAGAAGGTAAAGGCTACAAAGCTTTGTTTCTTCAGGGAGGTGCTAGTACACAGTTTTTAATGGTAGCTTTAAACCTACTTGAAAAACGCGCAGGCTATTTAAACACAGGAACCTGGGCAGATAAAGCTATTCAAGAAGCACGTATTTACGATGATGTTTACGAAGTGGCTTCATCTAAAGATGCCAACTTCAACTTCATCCCAAAAGGTTACGATATTCCAACAGATTACGATTATTTCCATTGCACATCTAACAACACCATTTTTGGAACACAAATGAAATCCTTTCCAGAATGTGATATTCCGATGGTTTGTGATATGAGCAGTGATATTTTTTCGCGCCAATTAGATTTCACCAAATTCGATTTAATATATGCGGGTGCTCAAAAAAATATGGGTCCTGCGGGAACAACATTAGTGGTGGTTCGTGAAGATATTTTAGGAAAAGTATCTCGTAAAATTCCATCAATGATGGATTATAAGGTGCACATTGGTAAAAGCAGCATGTTTAACACACCGCCCGTTTTTGCCGTTTATACATCCATGTTAACTATGGAGTGGCTTAAAAATTTAGGTGGCATTCCAGCTATTGAAAAAGAAAACAACAAAAAAGCGCAATTAATTTATAGTGAAATAGACCTGAACCCATTATTTAAAGGTTATGCTATGAAGGAAGATCGTTCCAAAATGAATGCGACTTTCAATTTGACCAACGAAGACTTAAAAGAAACTTTTGAAACCATGTTGGACGAAGAAGGTATTAACGGGCTTAATGGTCATAGAAGTGTTGGCGGATATCGCGCATCTATGTACAATGCCATGCCGTTAGATAGTGTTGGTGTTTTAGTGGATATTATGAGTGAACTGGAACGTAAAGCGTAACAGTTAAATAAAATAACAAATTGTGTTTAATTATAAGCTCTCTTGTTTTTGGGAGCAAAAATCAAGTTTTAAATGAAAGTATTAGCAAACGATGGTGTTTCGCAAAGTGGTATAGAAGCATTAGAGGAAGCAGGTTATGAAGTATTAACAACCACAGTTGCCCAAGAGCAATTAGCAAATTATATCAACCAGCATAATATAGCGGTATTATTAGTTCGTAGCGCCACAACGGTACGTCAGGATTTAATAGATAGTTGTCCATCTTTAAAAATTATTGGTCGTGGTGGTGTAGGAATGGACAATATTGATGTAGAATATGCACGCAGTAAAAATGTCCACGTCATTAATACACCAGATGCTTCATCTCACTCGGTTGCTGAACTTGTGTTTGCTCACTTATTTGGAGGCGTGCGTTTTTTACATGACTCCAACAGAAACATGCCATTGGATGGTGATTCGCAATTCAAATCCTTAAAGAAAAACTACGCTAAAGGTGTGGAACTTCGTGGTAAAACATTAGGTATTATTGGTTTTGGTCGTATTGGTCGTCAAGTTGCTAAAATAGCATTAGGCGTTGGCATGAAGGTTATTGCTAGTGATAAATATGTTGGTAAAGCTACAATAAAAGTTCAATTTTATAATGGTCAATTTATTAATGTAGAGATTAAAACGAAACCTACAACAGAAATTTTAAAACAAGCTGATTTCATTTCACTACATGTACCCGCTCAAAAAGAATATGTTATCAGTGAGAAAGAATTTAGCATTATGAAAGATGGTGTTGGAATTATTAATGCGGCTCGAGGCGGCGTTGTAGATGAAGTAGCTTTAGTCAAGGCTTTAGAGTCTGGTAAGGTTGCCTTTGCTGGTTTAGATACGTTTGAAGAAGAACCATCACCAGCCATTCAAGTTTTGATGAATGGTAGAATATCATTAACTCCGCATATTGGAGCGGCAACTAATGAAGCACAAGACAGAATTGGAACCGAACTTGCCTCGCAAATTATCAGTATATTAAAAACAGAAAAACAATAAATATTTAAATTTTTACTACCTTGAAACCCTAACATTTTAAAATATAAAAAGCATGGCAGGAATATTAGATCTATTAAATAGTGATATGGGTAAAACCATAATAAGCGGTGTTGCCGGACAATCCAAACAATCAGAAAGTAAAACACAAGATGTTTTAACCATGGCTTTACCAGTACTTATGCAAGCTATGAAACGTAATGCGGCCACACCTCAAGGTGCTGAAGGATTATTAGGCGCCTTAAATAATAGTAAACATGACGGTAGTATTCTTGTTAACCTTGGAAGTCTTTTTTCCGGTGGAGTTGATGATTCCGTAACCCATGAAGGTGATAAAATATTAAATCACGTTTTGGGTAGTAAAAAAGCCAATGTAGAAAATGCTATTGGTGCCAGAGCTGGAATTGACGCCGGGTCTGTAGCCCAAATCCTTAAAGTAGCGGCTCCAATTTTGATGGGTGTTTTAGGAAAACAAACTAGAGCGCAAAATGTAAATAGCACGTCCGGTATTGAAGGATTATTAGGAGGTCTGTTAAGCGGAAACGCCAAAGAAAATGAACAAAGCTTTTTGGAGTCTATTTTAGATGCCGATGGCGATGGTAGTATTATAGATGATGTTGCCGGAATGGTTTTAAATAGCGGTAAAAAGAAAGGTGGACTTGGCGGAATTTTAGGTGGCCTTTTTGGAAAATAATAAATCAAACCTACTATACATTAATAAGTCAGACCATAACAGTCTGACTTTTTTGTTAAAAATAACTGAACCAACCTTAAATTCTACAGAATTTCGTAATTTTAAGAAAAGTAGATTTATGAAATTGCTATATAGCATCCTAGTAATACTCTGTTTAATGGTTAGTTGTAAAACGCCTGAAACCGTTGGAAATATTTCAGAAACGGCAGTAACAGAAACTCAAGACACCATTAAGCTTGTAAATGATGAATTGGAATATGAAGTTATAATCATAGAAGCGGGATTTGATTCCTGGATGGCTAGACGTGCTAAACCTAGAAATTTTTATACCCAATCCTTTTTAGAGGCAAAAAACATCCAATATGTTACGGAATGGAATAAACGCGTGGTGTCTTCACGTTATAATCAAAATTTATACGACATGAGTATTAATTATCAACAAGGCATCAATTATGGCTTTGAGCTTAATTATTTACTCTACCACTATTTTGTTATTTTTCAAGAGAGGTATAAACAGAAATTATCCTCGCATAATCCTCAATTTTAAAGTATCTTTGCACCCAAATTTGCGGTATGAAAAAATTCAAAGAAACTTGGGAAATTCAACATAACTGGCAACTTATATTTCCTGCTTTAGGAATTATTGGCCTTCTGTATTCTTGTTTCAGACTTGCCTTTCTTTTGCCTTTATCTGAAATCCTACTTATTCAATTTGTATATACAATTATCTTATTTGTCCTTTTATTAAAAATAACCTTATGGCTGTTTACAAAACTTGAAAGTCGTTGGGAAGTTACATACCGTTGGGAAATTATTCGCATTTTCATTGTGTTTGCGGTAACAGGAAGCTCATCTTTAATCGTAGGACGACCTATAATTGAACTCATGGGAATTACTAAAGAAAACTTAAATCCACTGCTCTACTGGATTTTATTTATTATTATTGGGCTTGTTTTCTATCAAATCCTCTTGATTACATTTGGTTGGCTTTTTGGGCAGTTTAAATTTTTCTGGGAATTTGAAAAGAAAATGCTCAAACGATTTGGTTTAAAACGCTTTTTAGATTAGTGCAGGAACTTAAGAAACATACCATTTTTAAAGGATTCACAATACTTTTAGTTTGTGCTATACTCTTACCTGCTGTTGTAAAGGTTGCTCATGTTTTTGAAAACCATAAACATGAAGTCTGTATTGATAAATCGACAACGCATTTCCATACACTTGATTTAGAGTGTGAATTTTACAAATTTAAATTAGCAAATCAATTTTTTCATATTCCGGAAAACTTCAACATTTTAAATGTTACCGAGAATCATGAAGTTTCTACCTCACAATACTTTTTTTTAAGCCCATTTCAACAACTTCATTTTTCCCTTAGAGGACCACCTGTTTTAAGTTAATACCTATTTTTTATTACATTTTAACTTAATACATTATACATGAAAACAATTTTATATCTATTGTTTTTATCCATGGCATCAATAGCTATGGGTCAAAACAATATTACTGGCATCGTTACAGATGCTGAAACCGGCGAAGGTTTACCTTTCGTAAATATTTATTTTCCCCAATTAGAAAAAGGCACTACAACGGACTTTGATGGTAATTTCAACATTGAAAATTTACCGTCAGGATCATATTCATTAGTCTATTCTTTTGTAGGATATGGAACAAAATCTATGAATTTAGTTATTCCTACAACCGATACTATTTCATTAACATTATCTAGTTCAGCCATAGAAATGGAAGCGGTAATTATATCCACACCTTTCCATAAGCTTCAAAGTGATAATGTAATGAAGCTGGAGCGCCAAACTATTAAAGAATTAAAAGCTTCTGGAGCCGTTACTCTGGGCGAAGGTATTTCTAATATAGCAGGTGTTGAAGGTGTTAGCACAGGATTAGGCATTACCAAACCTGTAATTCGCGGTTTAAGTTCCAACCGTGTTCTAGTTTATACTCAAGGCGTCCGATTAGAAAATCAGCAATTTGGTGATGAACATGGACTGGGTTTAAGCGACGCTGGTGTAGAAAGTGTAGAGGTCATTAAAGGTCCCGCATCCTTACTCTATGGAAGTGATGCACTTGGTGGCGTTTTATATATTAATCCCGAAAAATTTGCGCATCAAAATTCGAGTAATGCAGACTTTGGCGGAACTTATTTCACCAATACTCAAGGTTACAGTACAAATGCTGGTTACAAAGCATCTGGCGAAGCGTTTAAGGTGTTATTTAGAGGTAGTGTTACAGAACATGCCGATTACAATACAGCCGATTATCGCGTGACCAACACACGTTTTAAAGAACAAGATTTTAAGGCGGGCCTTGGCTACCAATCTACGAACTTCAAGACAGATTTTCGTTATAATGTCAATCATTCCAAAATAGGAATTCCAGAAGGCATTGGTGAGCAATCAACTAATAAAACGCCTTTATTGCCATATCAGGAATTAACGAATCATATATTTAGTTCGCGCTCAACCGTGTTTTTTAATAATTCGAAATTGGAATTTAATTTAGGGTATATCTATAATAACCGTAACGAATTTGAAGATGAACATGATCATGATCACGACCACGATCATGAGGAAGATCACGATGAGCATGAAGACGAACATCATGACGAAGAACATGAAACCTTACATCCTGCCCTTCAAATGAAGCTTAAAACTGCTAATTATGATGTGAAATACCACTTACCTATTTTGGGTAAATTTGAAACAATTGTTGGTGTTCAAGGTATGAATCAAGTGAATACTAATTATGGTGAAGAAGAATTAATTCCAAATGCCGTTACTAATGATTTTGGTATTTTGGCCATGTCACATATTCATTTTGAAAAATTCGATATACAACTAGGTGCACGATATGACAACCGCTGGCTACAAATTGACAATAACATAAATAAAACCTTCAATAGTTTTAATGGTGCTTTTGGTGTAAAAACGAATCTTACTGAAAATATAACAGCACGTTTAAATTTGGCAACAGGTTTTAGAGCTCCTAATTTAGCTGAATTAACTTCAGATGGTGTCCATCATGGTACTAATAGATATGAAATTGGGAATATTGATTTAAATAATGAACAAAATTTTCAAACCGATTTGGCTTTAGAGTTTAAAAGCGAGCATATTGAGTTTTTTGTAAACGGTTTTTATAATCACGTAAATGATTACATCTACTTATCACCAAACGGGACATCTATAAATAACACACCTGTTTACAACTATGTTCAGGATAATTCTGCATTATATGGTGGTGAAATTGGTTTGCATTTTCATCCACACCCTTTAGATTGGCTGCACTATGAAAGTAGTTTTGAAACAGTTACCGGAAAATTAGATTCAGGTGATTATTTACCTTTAATTCCTGCAAATAGTATAAACAATACCATTCGTGTAGAATTTGATTATAAGGAAGAAACAAATATGTATGCTTTTGTTAAGCTAAAATCCGTGTTTAGCCAAGATAACGTGAGTACTTTTGAAACAGCAACCGGTAGTTACAATTTACTAAGCGCGGGGTTTGGTGGAAATATTAAAGTGTTTAATAATTATTTGTCCATCATTATTTCAGGAACTAATTTAACGGATAAAACTTATGTGAATCATCTGTCACGCTTAAAACCAGATGGTATTTTTAATATGGGACGAAATTTCAGTTTAGGACTCACCTATTCCTTATAAACTATAAAAAAAGAGTGATTATTTAATCACTCTTTTTTTTTCTTCTTCTATTAATTCTACTGATTTTTCGTCTGTAGACAAATAAAAGGTATAAAACCACATAATTGAAAACGATGGAATAATATCCACAAAAGGCAAGGCCTCTTCCACAAAGGAGAAAGCAGCTGCAATTTTACCTTTCCTACCAGCATACATCTTGCTCATTAAATATGCGGATAATGGCGCCCAAACAAAATCGAAAGGCGGAAATACGTACGACACATATCCCATGGCATCAAAAAACAAACCGACTACCAGTTTTTTTGATTTACTTAATTTTTCTAAACTCATATATTTTAACTAATTCTAATATTAGAAATGCAAATAGTATTCCAAAAATAGTATTCCTCCAAATGTCAGTCGTTTAACGAATAACTCTAATTCATTAATTGTGTTAAAAAAGTAATAATATAAAGACTAGAAACGTAAACAATTCGTAATTAAAACCCTGTTTTTAACGTTTAATTATGATTCTTTTTTTAATTAAGCCGTTTAGATTTGCAGCCAAAGTGTAACAACTTTAATTTTTTGTAGTCTATAAAACTATAAAATCAATCATCCAAAAACCACATGAAAAGCAGGCTGTTTCTTTTAGTATTCTCATTTTGCTATATAATCACCTTTGCGCAAGAGAAGAAAACCTTAAATATAACACGAACAACCTCCGCACCAAAAATTGATGGTATTCTGGATGATGAATCGTGGAAAAATGTAGAAGAAGCCAAAGATTTCATTCAGTTTGATCCAGAAATGGGTGTAAAAGAAACGCATGAAACCCGTACCGTTGTAAAAATAACTTATGATGATGATGCTATTTATGTTGGCGCTTATTTATATGATAATCCCAAAGATATTATGCGTCAATTAACCCGTCGTGATGACTTTGGTCAATCTGATTTTTTCGGATTTATTTTAAATCCAAATAACGACGGACAAAATAATACTGAATTTTTTGTTTTCAGTTCTGGCGTTCAAGCAGATGCAATTGAATCGCCAGGAATTGGTGAGGATTTTGGATGGAATGCTGTGTGGGAAAGTGCGGTGAAAATTGTAGATGATGGTTGGATTGTTGAAATGAAAATACCATACAGAACCTTACGTTTTTCTAACCAAGAAGTTCCAACTTGGGGTTTACAAATTCATAGACATTATCGAAGGAATCGTTCCCAGTTTACATGGAACCCAATTAATGTTACTAAAGGAAATGTAGGAATATACAACGGTCAATTAAAAGGTTTAACCAATTTAGATCCGCCAACAAGACTTACATTCTATCCGTTTGTATCAGGAATTGTTAATACCTATGATGGAGACACAGAAACTCAATTCAATGCCGGAATGGATTTAAAATATGGTATCACCGAAAATTTTACGTTGGATGCTACATTAATACCAGACTTCAGTCAAGCCGGTTTTGATCGAGTGGAATTAAATCTAGGCCCTTTTGAACAAACCTTTTCTGAACAGCGTCAGTTTTTTTACGGAAGGCGTGGATCTTTTTACAAAAGGCGACTTATTCTTCTCGCGGCGTGTTGGAAATGAACCTTCAGGTTCGGTATCATTAGGTCCAAATGAAGAGGTTCAAGATTATCCAAGTCAAACCAAGGTTTTAAACGCCCTAAAAGTATCCGGAAGAACAAAAAACGGTTTAGGTGTTGGGGTTTTTAATGCTATTACGGAAAAAACATATGCTAAAGTTACCAATTTAGACACCTACACTAGTCGTAAAGAATTGGTAGAACCACTTGCAAATTATAATATTTTAGTGGTGGATCAACAATTTAATCAAAACTCATCTGTTAGTATAATAAATACCAACGTTACTAGAAATGGCCATTTTCGGGATGCCAATGTTACTGGCCTTTTAGCAGATTTAACCACCAAGAAAAACACCTATAATTTGGAAGCCGAATTAAAAATGAGTAACGTTAATTTGAAGTCTGGTACGGAGACAGGATATAGTTATACCTTAGAATTAGCCAAAGTTTTTGGAAATTGGCAATATTGGGTTGGACATGAATTTGCGGATGACACATATGATATCAATGATTTAGGTCTTCAGTTTAGAAACAATTTCAGCAATTTTGGTGTGGAAGCGTCTTATCGCACATTTGAACCAACAAGTAATTTCCTCCGATATAATTTTAATACATGGATAGACTATAACCGTTTATCAAACCCTAGTACATATACAGGAAGTACCATTGGCGCTTCTTTTTCTGCTCAATTAAAAAGCTTACACGGTTTTGGTGGAAATGTAAATTTTCAACCTGGAAAACAATACGATTATTTTGAGCCTCGTGCCGAAGGACGCTATTTTGTTTATGAAAACCGGTTAAATGGAAATGTTTGGATTTCTTCAAATTATAATAAAAAGTTTGCTATTGATGCCAATATTGGAGGTGCTACGTTTTTTGAAGATGGCAGAGAAACAAACAATATTTGGTTTGGCATTAGTCCGCGATTAAAATTAAACGATAAATTATTACTTATTTATTCTTTTGATTATGATAAAATTAATGGTGATCGTGGTTATGCAGATAATACAGCAGATGCTATTGTTTTTGGAAATCGGGATCAAAAAACAATGGTAAATAGTATTACGGGTTCTTATAGTTTTAATCCGTTCCATTCACTAAATCTAACATTTAGAAATTATTGGAGTACAGTTCTTTATGATGATAACATCTACCTATTACAAGAGGATGGCGGTTTACTGGAGACAAACGTTTCCTTTGAAGACGCAGGATTAGATGATCCTAATATTAACTTTAGTACTTGGAATTTAGACTTAAGTTATTCGTGGCAGTTTGCTCCTGGAAGCTTTTTAACGGCTTTGTATAGAAATCAGTTATTTAATTACGATTCAGAAGCGGAACTTAACTTTACAAATAATTTTGACAGACTACTAAATCAGCCTATTCAAAATTCATTTTCGTTAAAAGTTCAATACTTTATTGATTACAATAATGTGAAGAAAGTTTTCAACAAGAAATCAAATTCATAATTGTAAAGCGTTATTTAAAGTATTACATTGCTTGTTCATTTTACAGCAATGATTTCAGCAAAAAATATTCATAAATACTACGAAGATTTACACGTTTTAAAAGGTGTTGAATTACATATAAAAGCAGGCGAAATAGTTTCTATTGTTGGTGCATCAGGCGCTGGAAAAACAACGCTTCTTCAAATATTAGGCACGCTAGATAAACCGTCAAAAAAAGAAGATTTCACCTTTGCTATTAACAATACTGACATCAGTAGTTTATCTGAAAAAGGATTAGCAAAATTTCGAAATGAAGAAATTGGATTCATCTTTCAATTTCATCAATTATTACCAGAATTTACAGCCATTGAAAATGTGTGTATTCCGGCCTACATTAAAAAAACCAATAAAGCTGCTGCCGAAAAACGCGCAACCGAATTATTAGATTTTTTAGGATTAAAAGATCGTGCACAACACAAACCCAATGAACTTTCTGGAGGCGAGCAGCAACGGGTTGCCGTAGCTCGTGCGTTAATTAACAATCCTAAAATTATTTTTGCTGATGAACCATCCGGAAATTTAGATTCCGAATCGGCTGAAAACTTACATAATCTATTTTTTAAATTACGGGACGAATTTGGACAAACCTTCGTTATTGTTACACATAATGAAGAGTTAGCTAATATGGCAGACCGTAAATTAACCATGGTTGATGGTCGCATAGTATGTGGTCATTAAAAATGCATCTGTCATTTTGGGAGATACAACTTGCCAAAATGCCTTTTTTATGATAAGTTTATAATGCACTAAACCGGTTGTCATAAATATGCTATTAATACTCCTTTCTTGGATTTACATCATTTTCATAAGTATCATTTTTGGTGTAAGCCTGAATCGAGTTTTAAGAATAAAAGCATGTAATTTTATCATTACCATATTTCATGGATTATTTGGTATCATGCTCTTTACAGGGTTTTGGGCTATTGGATTTCCTGTAAATGTTAACTATCATGTTGCTTTAATACTAATATCCTGTGTTTTACTAGGTCTTAATTTAAAATATATAAAGGCCCTTTTAAAGAGTTTCGTTCTTGAATTTAAAGGCTTATCCGTTTTTTTTAAGAGTTTATTAGCAGTAATTACAATCCTCATTTTAGCACAATGCGCTTCTGCTCCATTATTAGTGGATAATGAAACCTATTATATTCAAACCATTGCTTGGCTCAATAATTACGGTTTTGTAAAAGGGTTGGTGAATTTACATTTATTTCTAGGACAAACTTCCGGTTGGCATATTCTACAAAGTGCCTTTAGCTTCAGTTTCTTAACCAATTCTCTTAACGATTTAAGCGGTTTAGCTTTACTCCTAGCAAATGTTTACGCCATCGTAAACATAAATACTTATTGTAAATCCGGCATTCCCCCTAAAAGATATTTGCTTATTGGATTATTTCCTATTGTAAACCTCCTACTCTTCCAATTCATAAGCGCACCATCGCCAGATTTAGCCATTTATGTGCTTTCGGTAATTAGTTTTTATCAATTTATTACTACCTATGGCGAATACCAAAAAGATGTGTTTCTATCCCTCACCCTATTAACAGTATTTATGGTGTGCATCAAACTTACAGCTTTACCATTTATACTGTTCCCAATTGCTGTTTATGCGAAATTTTATAAACAAACACGATTTTTAAACGTAAGTATATTTTCGATTTTAGGAGTTTCAAGCTGCCTGTTAATCCTTAAAAATACTATCCTTACCGGAAATCCATTGTATCCTGTTTTAGGGCTTGATAGCCTTAAATTAGATTGGCATCTTCCTGAAACTATTGCCATTTATTTTAAAGAGTATGGTTTGGCTTATGGTTATCAAATGACTCCGGACGTTTTTGCCAAAACATCTTTAATAGAGCGTATGAAGCACTGGCTATTTGCCTCTGGAATTCATGGCATATTTAATAAGATATTAATAATTCTTTTAGTTATTTTACCGTTTATCATTAAAAAATGGTTTCACCAAAAAGGCTATTGGGTTTTCTATATCATGCTTGTTGCAACTATGATTATTTTATGGAACACATCACCACAATACCGCTTCTTTTTACCATTTATATTAATATCCGGTTTAATGATTTTAAGTATTTTTAAATTAAAGAGGAGTATTATTAAAACTCTATTTGTTTTTAGCACGATGATGGCTTTTATCGCTGTATTTATCCCGATAAATAAGCAAGCTTTAACAAATAATACACAACATCAACAAACTTCCATATTTAAAACAGCGTATATTCTCCTACCCCATAATAACAGCAAATTTCTAGTTAAATATGACACTAAAACAATTGGAAACACAACTATTAACACGCCAAAAAACACGAGTTTTTTCTGGGAAACAGGTGGTACGCCAATACCAGCTGTTAGCAGCCCACAATTAAACTATTTTAAGAACAACTTTTCAGTTGTACCACAGTTGCGAACCGAAGATCTTAAAGATGGTTTCTACAGCCAAATAATTTTAGACAAATAAATTAGAGTAACTAGCGATATTCTGGATTTTCAAAATCCCAACGTCTTCCATCATCCCAATCCTCGCGAGAATTTCCATAATTAGGATATCCATTTTGTGCTTTCAACATAGTGGCTAAATGCAACAAATTATAGGTCATAAATGTCGTATTTCTATTAGTGAAATCGCTATCAAAACCAACTGGCGGATTTATTTTTTCATCTTGCCATTCTGTATCACCATAACTTGGACCAGGGCCTACTTCACCAATCCAACCACAATCAGCTTGTGGTGGTATGGAATATCCAACATGTTGCATGGCGTATAAAATACCCATAGCACAATGTTTTACGCCATCTTCATTTCCTGTAATCATACAACCACCAACCTTTCCGTAAAAAATATATTGACCTTTGTCATTGGTTTTACTGCTCATGGCATATAATCGCTCAATGAGTTTTTGTGCTTCCGACGATTTTTCACCTAACCAAATGGGTGTTCCAATAATGAGAATATCAGCGTCCATTACTTTTTTAAATAATTCTGGCCAAACATCGGTTTTCCATCCATGTTCTGTCATGTCGGGATAAATACCAACCGCAACATTTTCATCAATAAAACGAATAACGTCCGTTTTTACCCCTTCTTTATCCATGATGCTTTTGGAGACATTAATAAGGGTTTCAGTATGGCTTTTTTGTGGAGACTTTTTTAAAGTGCAATTAATAAATAAAGCTTTTAAACCCTGGAAATCTGGTTTTTTCATAAAATTAACTTTTTTAAAAGGTACAAAACGTTTTGGAATTCTAATCAAAAGCGTGGTTTCACGTACTGAAACGTCCTAATCACGCATTCTCATTAGAAAACGTCTCAAATAACAAATAACTTGTTCTGTATCACGAAACCTTAAAGAATGCTGTTAGTTTGACCCTAATTTCTGTTAATTAGGAACGAATCAAATTCTTAATAATGTGAGAGTCTACGCCTTATTAAGTATTGGCAATCCGTCAATAGACGAAAAATTCTTTAAGGTTTTTATTTCAAACTGTTTAGAATAAAATCGATTGTTGTATTGGTGTTTTTATTAGTACGATAAGATTCTGTATAATGCTTGGAAGTTACGGCCAATCCTAATTTTTGTAATCTGTAAATAGCATCTGAATACTCCAAGGTTACCTTTCCTGTTAACAGCACATCTAAATCACCATCATTTTGGGCGTATTGATAAACCTTTTTTAATCCAGACAAATACAAATGGTCTTTCGTAAAACCACCTCCCCTATGTACGCGCAATGTAATGGTAAATGCACTATCGCGTGGCACTTTATATTGATTGTGAAGCAAATCAAATGTATCTGCAAAACTGTAGCCTTTTGCTAACGAGTCGGCTGCAATAACACGATACGCTAATTCTTTTAAACGTTTCATGGTTAAACATCCTGACATATATTCCGCATAAACCGCTAAGCCTTCTTGAGTTTCTACATTATTTGGAAAACCACTTGAAAATATTTTTAAGGGCTGACTTAATCCATTAAACGTCGTTACCATGTGCACACCAACTTCGTGATTTGCAAGTACTTCTAACTGATTTTTACTAAACTTATGATTTTTCTTAAGCAATAAGGTTTGCGTATTATTCTGAACCATGGCTGCTGCCGAAATATTAGTAGAAAATTTCAGATGATATTTAAAATCGTAACGCTTGGAAAAATCTTCAAAATAAGTTTGGGCTTCCTGAACACTGTATTTAGATATTAAATCCTCGGAAGGTTCATCATCATCAAAACGCAAAATAAACTTGGCGTTTTCGATGTCTTTTTCCGTTGGAGTTCCAAAACTCTTTAAACTATTAAAGTAAAATTTTCGACCTTGATTTATGGTGTCAATACATTCTATTTTTCCAGAATACTCATAAATTATATCTTCATAAAGCTGTCTGATGTCTAAATCTTCAATGCGTTCCAGACGTTGTGAAAAGAACAATCTATGAAGTTTATAGCCGTTAAACTTCACTTTAGGATATTTAAAATTTGGCTCGTAATTATATTTTGAAGTGAAAAATTGCTTTTTTTCACTTTCAATATTTAAAGGGTTTATATAGTTAAGTAATTCTATCTTTTTTACCAATCTGTTTAAATTGGTATCTATATCAAATAAATCTTGGTAATCGTTCGTCATAATGCGTATTCAGTTTATTTTAAATATACTTCAAAAAATTAGAAGCTTGCTCTGGAATGTGCGTTTCTAATTGATCTGCAACCGCTTCCACAACTTCAGGGTAAATAACTTGATGATACTCATCACCATAAATTTTAGCAATTTCTGTGGCGAGAACTAGTGTGTTTTTAAAACTATGAGTAATGTATTTTAAGAAATAACCATTCCCTTGAAAGGTATCATTAACTTTTGCCGTTTGTGCAATTTTATGAGGAAGTTGAATTTGTGATAAGCGATTTCTCCATGCTTCCACCAAAGTCCCAAAACGTTTATTATCAATATTACGCGTTCCTAAATTCCAAGTTGGGACTTCCCGGTCCCAACGTTGCCAATTGTAGCTATGCATATCAAAAACAATACAACCGTTGTATTTTTCTTCTATCTTCTTTATTAATGCCGAAACCACTTTATAAAAATTAGCGTGCTTTTGTAAACTTTTGACCTTCATTGCTTCTGGGAGTGGCTGTTTCCATAGTTGTTTTCCCCAAGCAGTTTCAAAAATGGCTTCTTCCGGTGGCCGATTTAAGTCGTATTCAAAACGCGAATCGCATCCCGCAATAACAATAGGATGTGTTGCAATCATGGCCTTCGTTGCAGGATCTTCCTCGTACCAACGCTCATATTCCGTGTGCAAACAATTCTCCCAAAGTTCTGTTCTAAACTGATGACCATCGTGAATGGCCGAACATACATAATGAACGTAAGAATCTATTTTTAAAGTGAAGGAATAATCATCGGAAACAGCATAAAAACGTTCTTCATGTTCTATTTTTTTGATGATGGCTTCAATTGATAATTTTTCCATATCGCATTTTATTCTGGTATTAAACTTCCCCATTCTGTCCAAGAACCATCATATATCACCAAGTTGTGATAACCAGCCAGTTCTGCGCCTAGTGCTAAAACACAAGCGGTTATTCCTGATCCACAAGAAAACGTAAGCGCATCATGTGGTTTAGCTATTTTAGAAAAAATAGTCCGTAATTCACTTTCAGATTTCATAATTCCTGAATCTAATAAGCTTTCATAAGGTATATTTACAGAACTCGGTATCGATCCACGACGCAAACCTACACGTGGTTCACGGACCAAGCTTTCAAACCGTAACTCCGAACGTGCATCTACAACTAATCGTTGATTCAATTGAACGTTTTGCTGCATATCGTCAAAAAACACCATATGATTTTGGGGTTTTTCCGCTTGAAAATCACCTATACTTTTGACAGATTCATAATTGTTTAAAACTTCAAATCCTGCTGTTTTCCACGCTGGTAATCCACCATTTAAAACTGAAACATTATGAAAACCAAAGGCTTTAAACAACCACCAAACACGCGCGCTTGAATAGATACCATTATCATCATACACAACGAGAGTGCTATTTTGTTGAATACCTAATTGTTGAGCTTCATGTTGAAATTGTTCTAATGTTGGAAATGTGGTTGGAAATGGCGCAGATACATCACTAAATTTTTGTTTTAAATTGAAAAACAAGGTGTTTGGAATGACTTCCTTTTTATGAACTACATCATCTAACTCTGAAACTTTTGGAATGGTTGCATCTAAAACAATAAGGTTAGAAGCATCTAAATGATTATGCAACCAATTTACAGAAACTAACGGTTTTTTAAGAGGTGAAAGTAACATAATGAGCGTGTTTTTAACTAAAGCTAGTTAAGCATCTTCAACCGTTTTACGCAAACGCGATCTCCGATTAAACGCTTCTACATTATCCAGTACTTTACTTTCTAGAAAATCGATAACCTTCTCTTCTACCCGATATTTGTTCTTATAAACTTTGTTGATATACGTTATTCCACCTGGCGACATCACATTTACTTCCACCAGCTTTCCTCCTATAACATCAATACCAACAAAATACAGACCATCTTTAACTAATTTAGGTCCAATTTGTTTACACAAAGCTTTTTCAGCTTTTGTCAATGTATGTTTTTGAACCGATCCGCCAGCAGACACATTAGAACGATGATCATCTGAGCCGGGAACGCGCTTCATAGCACCAATGGGTTCACCATTGAGCATTAAAATGCGCACATCGCCTTCATCTGCACCTTCAATATAATCTTGAAGAATAACATAATTGGAAGTTCCATCACTACTATTTATATAAAAATCTAAAAGTGAATTAATATTGCTCATGGCCGATTTCTCTATAAGAATCACACCCGATCCACCAAAACCATTCAACGGTTTGATAATCATTTTATCAGCTTTGGATTCCTTAATTTGTCGGACTAAATAGTTCTTATTTTTAGATACGTGTGTATTTGGAATAATATTGCTGTGTGCATCACCAAAAGCCGCTGTATATAGCTTGTTATTCGCTTCACGCATGCCTTCTAAAGAATTAATAATAAAGACATCATCCTTAACCGAATCTAAAAAATTAAGCATAATTGGATCTAAAGGTGGATTTGCGCGAAAGAAAATAGCATCAAAACCAGCAAGCGGTAACATTTCTTCACGTAAAACGGCTTTTTTATAAAAGGCTTTTAAGGAAGCCGGTACTTTCTCCATTCGGTTAATTACGGTACAAAAAGCATTTGTAACGCTATTACGAATTGTTAAATTTGCAGGTGAACATAGTGCTACACCATGGCCTCGCTTTACACATTCTTTTATCAAAGCGAGACTGGTATCATTTTCTGGGTCTATTTTCTCCCAAGGATACATTAAAAAACACACATTCATAAGCGTTACTTTACATTAATTAGTTACTAAAAAAAGGCAGTAAATCAATTTTTACTTATTTTTTCGGGCATAATTATCATCCCAATTTTTAACGTTGGGATCACCAAGTTTTCCAACAGATTTAGCCACTATCATAGAAACAGCTGCATCACCCGTAATATTTACTGTGGTTCGGCACATATCAAGCGGTCTATCCACGGCAAAAATTAAAGCCAATCCGGCTTCTGGAATTCCAGCTTGAGCTAAAACTATGACGAGCATGACCATTCCTGCGCCAGGTACAGCAGCACTACCAATTGAGGCCAAAGTTGCTGTAGCAATAATCCCTAATTGCACACCAAAACTTAAATCCATACCAAAAGCTTGCGCAATAAAAACAGCTGCTACGGCTTGGTATAAACTGGTTCCATCCATATTGATGGTTGCTCCAATAGGTAATACAAAGCTGGTAACTTCTTCATCAACGCCTAAATGCTCTTCAACACGTTCCATAGTTACAGGTAAGGTAGCGGCACTACTACTGGTTGAAAAACCTAATAATTGTGCAGGCGCTATTCCATTAAAGAAAAACTTCGGTGTTCGTTTAGTTATAACAAAAACTAAAGCGGCATAAACAGCCATCATAAGCGCTAAACCTAAAATGACACAGAATGCGTACCAGCCAAGGGCTTTAAATAAATCGGCACTAGGCGCTTCTACTACTAAAGCTGCTAATAGAGCAAAAACCCCATAAGGAGCGGCAAGCATTATTAAATCAATTAGCTTGAGTATTACTTCATTAAAACTATCAAAAAATTGTTTTACAGGCTCTGATTTTTCTTCTGGAATTAATATCAATCCTAATCCAAATAGAATAGCAAAGAAAATAACCTGTAGCATGTTGCCATTATCACTGGCTGCTTGGAAAATATTGCTTGGTACTAAATCCTCTAAAGCTTGCAAAGGTCCCGCATTTTTTTGCTTTTCAGCATCGGCAATTTTACCTTCAGCATCAGACTTATAACTCTCTACGAGTTCGGTTCGGGTTTCTTCGGAAATAGATTTACCAGGCTGAATGATGTTCACCACAGCTAAACCTATTGATACGGCTATGAGCGTCGTAACAATATAAATTCCAATGGTTCTGCCTCCCATTTTCGATAATTTGGAAATATCCTTTAAATCTGAAACACCTTTAATTAAGGATGCTAATATTAAAGGAACGGCAATAAGTTTCAATAAATTGATAAAAATTGTTCCGAAAGGTTTAACCCAATCCGTTATTATTTGGCTTCCAAATTCGAATTTGGACATAATTAAGGCGAAAGCAACACCTAAAACCATTCCGAGTATAATTTGCCAATGTAATGCGAGTTTCTTCATAAATCGTTAATCTAAATCGTTATAGTTTTACTGTATTAATATACTTTATTTAAGAGAAAATAATCCGCTAAAACCAATGCTGCCATAGCTTCAACAATGGGTACTGCTCTTGGAACAACACATGGATCATGGCGTCCTTTTCCTTGCATGTCCACTAGTTCTCCACTTGAATTTAAAGCTTCTTGTTTCTGAATAACCGTTGCTACAGGTTTGAAGGCCACACGGAAATAAATATCCATGCCATTACTAATACCTCCTTGAATACCGCCAGATAAGTTGGTTTTTGTAGAACCATCCGCATTAAATAAATCGTTATGTTCGGTACCGGTCATTTTTGCACCACAAAAACCACTGCCATATTCAAAACCTTTTACGGCGTTTATGGACAACATGGCTTTACCTAATTCAGCATGAAGCTTGTCAAAAACAGGTTCACCTAAACCTATAGGTACATTTTGTAAAACGCAGGTTATGGTTCCTCCTATCGTATTACCTTCTTTTCGGATGGCTTTAATTTTATCAATCATCCGGTCTGCGGTAACGGCATCTGGACAACGGATGGCATTGGATTCAATTTTCGAAAAATCTAAATCCTGATATGGTTTTTCTAAAAATATATCCCCTACAGATGATGTATAGGCATGAATTTTCACCGATTTCAAAACTTGTTTAGCTAAAGCTCCCGCCACTACTCGAGAAGCGGTTTCTCGTGCTGAACTACGACCACCACCACGATAATCCCGAATACCATATTTTTTATCATATGTATAATCCGCGTGACTTGGGCGGTAAACATCCTTGATATGAGAATAATCTTTGGATTTCTGATTCGCATTTTGAATAGTAAACCCAATTGGTGTCCCCGTTGTTTTGCCTTCAAAAATTCCAGATAGAAATTCAACCGTATCCGGTTCTTTACGTTGAGTGACGATTTCAGATTGACCAGGTTTTCGTCTGTTTAACTCTTGTTGAATAGCATCAAAATCGACTTCCAATCCAGGAGGACAACCATCAATAATTCCACCGATGGCTAGGCCGTGCGACTCGCCAAATGTTGTTAATTTAAATAAATTTCCGAAGGAATTTCCTGCCATACAACCAATTTTTTGTAGCTAATGTAATTGTATTATCACAGAAACAAAAATGGATTTTTAATTAGCTGCCAAATTTATTTCCCTTTTTATAAAGAAACCATAATCAACTCTTTAAAAATAAGCAACTTACAACAACGCTTGTTTTAGTATAGATATGGGGTGAAATGCCACGCGATTTGTACCATCTTTAATCTGATGTCTGCAACTAGTGCCATTGGCAGAAATTATAGTTTCTGCGGTAGCTTTTCTAACAGCCGGAAACAGTGTTTGCTCACCTATTTGCATACTCACCTCATAATGTTCGGTTTCATAACCAAAACTTCCAGCCATACCACAGCAACCACTTGGAATAATGGTTACACGATAGTTTTTGGGTAAATTTAAAATATCAAAACTTGTTTTCTGATTGCTTAGCGCCTTTTGATGACAATGCCCATGAAACTTAATAGTTTTGGTTTCTGTAGTAAACTGATCCGGTTTTATATTTCCTAATATGATTTCATTTTGAAGAAACTCTTCAATTAAAAAACAGTTTTTAGCGAGCTTTTTGGCTGCATCTTTATTATCTGCTAATTTGATATACTCATCACGAAACGTTAAAATAGCCGATGGCTCGATACCGATTAATGGTGTTGTTTCTGAAATAACTTCGGAAAAAATAGACACGTTTTTATTAGCAACTTTTTTAGCCTGTTCCAGAAACCCTTTAGACAAAAAAGCACGACCAGATTCCTTATGTTTTATAAATTTCACATCGTAATTAAGAGCCTTTAAAAGTTGCAAGGCGTCTTGACCAATTTCGGAGTCTAGGTGATTTGTAAATTCATCATTAAAAATATAAACGATTTTAATTGAATTTGAGTTAATAATATTATTTACAGGCTTTTGACTGTATTTATATAAACTAATACTTGACAGTAAAGGTAAACTTCTTTTAGCAGCTATTCCTAGCATTTTTTTAATAATAGAACTTGTTACTGCATTTGAAAACATAAAATTAGTAACACCCGAAAAACGCCTTCCATAGGAGTTCAATTTATTGTTATAGGCGAATAGTTTCGTCCGTAAACGACTTCCATTTTCCTTCTGATATTGATACTCAAATTCCGCTTTTAAACTCGCAACATCCACACTGCTTGGACACTCACTTGCGCATGCTTTACAACTCACACATAAATCAAAAACAGCCTTTAATTCATCATGATTAAACTTGTTCGCTTTATTGGAAGTCGTTAAAAATTCACGTAACGCATTGGCACGTGCTCGTGTGGTATCTTTTTCATTTCTGGTGGCACGATAACTTGGACACATGGTTCCGCCAAATTCAGGTAGTTTTCTACAATCGCCAGATCCATTGCATTTTTCGGCTTCCCGCAAAATTCCTAATGATGCCGAAAAATCTAAAACGGTTTCAATTTCGGGCTCATGACGTCCTGGAACATAGCGTAAATTGTCATCCATGGGAAACGCATCAACAATTTTACCCGGATTGAAAATAGCATTAGGATCGAAAGCGTGTTTTATCCGTTTTATAATAGCATAATTTGCATCACCAATCATAAGTGGTATAAATTCAGCTCGAACAATACCATCACCATGTTCGCCACTCATAGAACCTTGATACGACTTAACAAGCTTAGCTACATCTGTGGTTATTTTTCGGAATAAAACAACGTCTTTCTTTTGCTTTAAATTTAAAATAGGTCGCAAGTGCAACTCACCGGCTCCAGCATGTGCATAATAAACCGCCTTTTGGCTATAGCTGTTCATAAGCTTGGTAAAATCTGAAATATAATGTGCCAAATCAGGTATGGCCACGGCGGTGTCTTCAATACAGGCTGCCGATTTTTTATCACCAATCATGTTTCCCAACAGACCTAGTCCAGCTTTTCGTAATTCCATAGCTTGATTAATGGCATTACCTTGAAGTACCACTTGCGCATAACATAATCCTAAATTAGTAATAGCTACACGCAGATTTTGGATTTGTTGGTTTAAATCTGATTCTGAATGAGCTCTCACTTCACACATTAAAATAGCTTCTGGATCGCCTTCAACAAAATGTCTATTTTCCTGTTGTGTTTTATTGTGTTTGGTTAAATCTAAAATGGTTTTATCCATCATTTCGCAGTTATGCAAATCATGACACATAACAGTTTCAACGGATTTCAAACAGGATTCAATAGAATCAAAATGCAAGCATATTAAGGCAGATTCCTTTGGCGGCAATGCATCTAATTGCAATGTTATTTCAGTTGTAAATGCTAAAGTTCCTTCGCTTCCAGATAATAGTTGACACATATTGAAGCGTTTATTTGAATTTGAAAACACATCCGAATCAATTAATTTATCAATAGCATAGCCTGTATTTCTACGATGAATTTCTGGTTTTGGAAATTCTTTTATAATTTCAGATTGAACAATTTCAGAAGCAAGTTCTTGATAAATTGATTTATAAATGTGTCCTTCCAATGTGGGCTGACGTTTTTTTATAAGAAATTCTTCTTTTGAAATTTCTGAAAAAATAGCATCACTTCCATCGCTTAAAATAGTTTTAAGTTGCTTTACCTTATCTCGTGTAACACCATACTGAATGGACGTCGTTCCCGATGAATTATTGCCTACCATGCCACCAATCATGCAGCGATTTGATGTGGACGTATTTGGTCCGAAAAACAAGCCGTACGGTTTTAGATAATTGTTTAACACATCCCTAACTACACCAGGTTGAACGGTTATGGTTTTTTCAGTTTCATTAAAACGTATAATCTGATTAAAATGTTTGGACACATCAACTACAATTCCCGTTCCCACACATTGCCCAGCTAAAGATGTTCCAGCAGTTCTAGGAATTAAAGCTGTTTGATGCTTTTTAGCAAACTGAATCAGCGTTTTTAGGTCATCCTTATCTTTCGCGTATGCCACTGCAAGCGGCAACATTCTGTAAACAGATGCATCCGTTGCGTATAATGATTTCATTAAATCATCAAAAAAGAATTCACCTTTTAGAGTTTGTTTTAATTCTAATAAATACTGCTTCAATGTATTAGTTATTTATGGCACTTTAAAGCTAACAAGAATTTCAATATAATAGCAGTTTTAACGTTATTTTTACAAAAAATATGGGCTAATATTTTATATTAAACGTAGATATAGTAATTAAACAATTAAAAAAAATTATGAAGAATACATGTATGGCTATTTTAGTCGGTTTAGGTTTTATTGCAACAGGTTTTGCACAGGAAATTTCTAAAAATGCTATTGGTTTGCGTTTAGGCGATAGCGATGGTTTTGGTGCTGAAGTATCCTACCAACGCGCCATAGGCGACAACAATCGTTTAGAATTTGATTTAGGATGGCGAGATGGAAGTGATTATGATGGTTTTAAATTAGCTGGATTATACCATTGGGTTTGGAATATTGAAGGAGGTTTTAACTGGTACGCTGGACCAGGATTAGGTTTTGGTGCTTACAGTTTTGACCATTATCACGGCCGAAAAGACAGTGATGCTTTTGTTTTTTTAGCGGGTAATATTGGAATTGAATATAGTTTTGACTTTCCTTTATTATTATCACTAGATTTTAGACCAGAATTAGGTTTTGGCAATAGTGATTTTGACAATAACGATTTAGATTTTGATATTGGACTTGGTGTGAGACACCAATTTTAATAGCTTATTACAACAATAACTTAAAGCACGTTTTAATTGACGTGCTTTTTTTTACATTTGTTTTATGGTAAAAAAAACTTTAGCAATTATGGGTGCTGGCATGGGTTCCAGATTTGGAAGTCTTAAGCAAATACAACCCGTTTATGGCAATTTTTCCATCATGGATTTTAGCATTTATGACGCCATGCAAGTGGGCTACAATCATATCGTTTTTATAGTTCGGGATGAAATTGTAGAGCTTTTTAAAGACCGCTATGCCAACAAATTACCTAAACATGTTTCCTTGGATTTTGTCATTCAAAAAAATGACTTATCAGATTCCCGAACACGCAAGAAACCGTGGGGTACTGGACATGCTTTATTAGCTTTAAAAAAAACTGTTACCACTGACTTCACCTTAATAAATGCCGATGATTTTTACGGTAGAAACGGCTTTCAGCTCATGCATGACGCGTTGTTTAAGGATACTAATTTGAATCATTATTTGGTTGCATATGCATTAAAAAATACCTTGTCCGACAATGGAACAGTTTCGCGTGGCATTTGTCATGTAGATAAAAATCAAAATTTAATTAGCATTGAAGAGCTTACGGCTATTATGAAGAATGATGCAGGTGAAATTATATCTCAAACTAATTTAATGTCTGAAACCCTAAATCCAAACTCCTTAGTGTCTATGAATTTCTGGGGCTTTAAACAATCCGTTTTTAATGTTGCAAATGATTTGTTCCTGAAATTCTTACATACGATTACTGATTTTGAAAAAGACGAATTTTACATCACCTATATTATTAATCACCTAATTGAAAATAATTCAAATAGTATTAAAGTATTAGCAACAGACAGCTCTTGGTTTGGCATGACCTATTCAGCGGATGAAACTTCAGCACGTGAAAATATTCAAACACATATAGACAGCAATTTCTATCCCAAAAAATTATGGTAGACCATGCATAAACTAGATAACATCTGCGAGGCTTTTGGAATAGAAACGCCTTTAAAGTCAATTGAAACGTTACAATCTGGACATATAAACGATACATATTTGGTCGCCCAACAAAATGACGAGAAGTTTATCATTCAAAAGTTAAACAGTCTTGTTTTTAAAGATGCCAAACCTGTTATTGCCAATAAAATTGTGGTTTCAAAACATTTACATGCGAATTACAAAAAAACAAACTCACATTATCAGTCGGTAAATTATTTAAAAACGACGCAGAATGCCTATATATTTCAGGATGAAACGTGCTATTGGAATGTTATGCAATTTATTCCCAATGCTATTACTATGGATAGAGCAGAAACACCCGAAATAGCATTTGAAGCAGGAAAACTATATGGCGATTTTATTTTAAATACGGAGTCTATTTCACCAGAATCCATTACTGAAACATTAAAAGATTTTCATAATGTGCCTTTTAGGTTCACACAATTTGAAACTGCTCTAAAACTTGCAAAATCTAATCGGTTAGAAGCAGCTGCCGATTTAATAGCGTTCGTAAAAAAGCATGCAACAAGCATGAGTGCTCTTGCCAGTTTGCAAGCTAAAAACCACTTCCCTATTCGGATTACACATAATGATGCTAAATTATCCAACATTCTATTTGATAACCAAAATAAAGGTTTAGCGGTTATTGACTTAGATACGGTCATGCCTGGATTAGTACATTATGACTTTGGGGATTCTGTACGTTCCATTTGCACCAAATCAACGGAAGATGAAACAGATTTATCTGAAATTTACATTGACTTAAAGTTGTATGAAGCCTATTGCAAAGGCTTCGCTTTAAAAACAAAGTCTATTTTAAAACCAGAAGAAATTGAAAATCTACCTTTAGGAGTTCAAACCATCATTTTTATAATGGGTTTACGTTTTTTAACCGATTACTTAAATAACGATATATATTATAAAACGGCATATGAAAATCATAACTTGGATCGCGCATTAAATCAATTTACGTTGTTACAATCCGTACTTGACAATTTGGAATCCATAGAGCTTATTACGAAGCAACATTTTACATAATATCGCGCAATATTTCATTTTTCCTAGGTGTTTCCCAGGTTCCTCCTGTAAAATCAGGGATTTTTGTACTCGCGCTATTATTGGCTACAGACATTTCGGATAACGGTGTAATAGCACTCCACATAACACTATCATATAAATTAATATCTAAAGGTAATCCTTGATTTAAGCAACGCATCATTCTATAAATCATTACGAAGTCCATTCCGCCATGACCAACGGCATTGGCATCAATTTGCGTTCGTAGTTTTTTCCAAAGTGGATGATCATAGCGTTCGCGATAATCTTTGTATTCTTCATCTTTTAACCATGAATGTCCCCACTGCAATTCCTCATGACCAACATATAATCTGGATGGATATCCTTCATGAACTGCTTTTGTTCCTGTAACCGTGTTTAGTCTGGAATAAGGTCTTCCCGTATGTGTGTCAAATTGAAGCATAATGGTTTTACCTTTTTTCGTTTTAATTAACGAGGTATTCATATCCCCACAAGCAAATTTTTGGGTTTTATAATTTTCTGTTTTTGCAGCTTCACTTAAACTTTGTTCTCTAGAACTCATACTCACCAAATGATCATAGTTATCACCACGACCAATATCCATATAGGCGCTCACAGGACCTAAACCATGACCCGTATAAAAATTCCCATTATTGGTTTCATGATGTTTTATGCGCCACTGATTTTCATAATAATTTGCATCGAGCATATGCTTCCGTAAATCGTGAATATAAGCACCTTCGGCATGATTAATATCTCCAAAGACGCCTTCATTAATCATATTTAATATCCAGAGTTCTTCGCCATTAAAGCAGCAATTCTCCATATACATGCAATGTTTCTTGGTGCGTTCGGCTACTTCAATAAGTTTCCAGCAATCGTCCAAGGTCAAAGCCAATGGCTGCTCGCAAGCAACGTGTTTATTATTTTCCATACCATATACGCACATTTCCGTATGGAAATTCCATGGCGTTGCAATAATTAGAATATCAATATCGTCCCGTTTGGCCATTTTTTTCCATGCCTTTTCATCACCAAAATACAGATCGGCACCTTCGGGTTGGATTGTTTTTAAGTAGTCGTTATTTTTTGTGACTTTGTCTTCTTTTAAATCAGAAAGGGCTACAATTTCAGCATGATTGTGTTTGATTAAATATTCAAACATCTGAATTAATACAGAGCCTCTATTTCCCATACCAATCATACCAACACGCACCTTATCAATAGGTTTGTCGGCAAAATTCACCATATTTCCTTGCGCTTTATTGGATCCTAATAAGGCATTTACAGCATCGACTTCTTGAAGATTTTCGCGATTATTTCCAGCAAGTAATGTGGGTGTAAGACCTAAAAAAAGCCCAGCTCTTGCTGATAGGTTTAAAAATGATTTTCTATTCATTTTATAGCGGTTTTGAAGTTTACCCCAAGTTATAAAATAAAAGTAAATAAAAAATTTTCTTTACTAAAAAGTAAGTTAGTTTAGGCCTTTACTATTGGCTAGCGTTTTTTGATAAATAGACTCATATTGATGAACTATTTTAGAAATCTCAAATTTACTAGCTTGTTTTGTAGCCTGAAGTTTAAAAGTATTAAGTGTCTCTGTATCCTTTAAAATAGCCAATGCATTTTTACTCATGTCTTCAATATCACCAACATCACTTAAATATCCAGAAACACCTTGGATATTTACTTCTGGTATTCCTCCTGAATTACTAGAAATAACAGGCACTCCAGAAGCCATAGCCTCTAAAGCTGCTAAACCAAAACTCTCGGTTTCCGAAGGTAAAATAAACAAATCTGAAAAACATAAGATACGGTCAACTTCATTACTATTTCCTAGAAATACGACTTTATTTTCTATGCCTAAATCAATTGCTAATTGTTCTGCTCCTTCTTTTTCTGGACCTTCACCAACCATCATGAGTTTGGCAGGTATTTCTTTCTGAATGTTGTAAAATATTTTAACAACATCGGCAATGCGCTTTACTGGTCTAAAATTACTAACATGCGTTATAATCCGTTCATCTTCGTGAGCCATCATAGCTCGCTGGCAATCGGAAAAAGGACTGTTATATTTCCCAACATCTATGAAATTGGTAATAACTTCAATGTCATTTTTTATATCGAATAACCGAAGCGTATCACGTTTTAAACTCTCTGAAACGGAAGTCACAGCATCCGATTGATTAATACTAAATGTGACAGCTGTTTTATAAAAAGGATGACTCCCCACCAACGTTATATCTGTTCCGTGCAAGGTTGTAACAATGGGTACGTAAATACCTTCTTCCTGAAGCATTTTTTTCGCCATATAGGCTGCATAAGCATGAGGAATAGCATAATGAACGTGTAACACTTCTATTTTATGAAGCTTTACCATGTCAACTAACTTACTGGATAGCGCTAACTCATAAGGCTGATAATGAAATAACGGATATTCTGGGACTGTTACCTCATGGAAATGGACATTACTACCCAAAAGCTCTAAGCGAACCGGTTGTTTGTAGGTAATAAAATGGACTTCATGACCACGTTTTGAAAGCTCAATTCCTAATTCTGTAGCTACAACGCCACTACCTCCAAACGTTGGATAACACACGATTCCTATTTTCATTCCCTTACTTTTCTATTAAAATTTCAATTTTTGATATCTATCAAACTTGGTCGTAATAAAACGATTTTCTATACAAACTGATTCAAAATTAATCGATAATCGCCTCATAAATTAATTCTTGAATGTCCGTTCTAATATTTTCCTTTAATAGCGTGTTTGTTCCAGCATTAGGATAGGTTCTATTGGCTAAAAACACATATACAATTTCCTCTTCTGGGTCTGCCCATGCATAAGTACCTGTAAACCCGGAATGTCCAAAACTAGACATAGAAATACAACCACAAGTTGGGCCAGACTCCCCTAATTGCGGCTTATCAAAGCCAACGCCTCGACGGTTATCTTTATCGCAATAAAAACACGTGTTGAATTTATCTAATGTTTCTGGTTTAAAATAGCGCTTTCCGCCATAAAAGCCTTTCTGCAAATAGGTTTGCATAATTTTAGCAACATCATTAGCATTACTAAAAATTCCTGCGTGACCACCTACGCCTCCTTGCATGGCTGCTCCCATATCATGCACATAACCTTGTACTTTTTGATAACGGTAATAATCATCTATTTCTGAAGGCACAATATTTATATCACTAAATTTACTATTTGGATTGTACGTGGTGTGATTTGCACCTATTGATTGATAAAAATGATCCTGAACCAATTCATCTAACCCCTTTTCGTAGTGTTTTTCTAAATATTTTTTAAGAATGTAATACGGTAAATCACTGTAACGATAGCGGAGGCTTTTTAATAAATCACTTTCTCTAATTATTTTTTGCATACTATCCTGATAATCGGCGCGCATGTATAATTCATTAGCCACTTTCACCGTAAATTTCCCGCCAAATTCTTTTCGATAATATTTAGGGTTTGGTTGTTTATTAGCGTCTAATGTTGCAAAATAAAATGGAATCCATGGACTTAAACGTGCATAATGAGACAGCATTTCCTTGATCGTGATATTCTTTTTATTAGAATTGGCATATTCCGGAAGTATTTTGGATAGTTTGGTATCCAATGAGACAATACCTTTTTCCTCCAATTCCATTAATAAAGGTAGGGTTGCCAATATTTTTGTTAATGAAGCTACATCATACATATCATTAAACTTCACAGGTTCTGCGTTGGCATCATAGGTATGTTTTCCAAAGTTTTTATTATAAATAACTTTACCTTTTCTGGCGACAAGTAACTGTACACCCGGTGTCATTTTTTCATCAACAGCACGTTGGGCTATTGCATCAATTTTATGAAGCTTTTCTGTGCTCATACCAACACGTTCTGGAATAGCATAGCCTAGTCGTGATAAACTTGACAATGTTAATCCATTGCCAACCACATAACCATTGCCAATAGAAACGGGTAAAGTTCCTTGTGCTTGTACAGCGCCAAAAATAATTTGGGCAGACGCATCCTGCGCAATTGGACTATTTTGATAACTCACGACAAGACCTTCAATGTTTTCTAATGTTTTGACGTTTAGTAATGCGTAAGGTCTTACAAAAACATCAAGTATAACGGTATTGGTTCGGGCTATTTCATAAAGCCAAACTAATTCTTTATCCGAAAACTCAAAACTTTTCCACGGATTATCATTGGAACGATGAAAACCAATGATCACGGTATTGTACGCCTTTAGTTTCTCTATAATTTCATCTAAATTATCGCCAGAAATTTCATGGACTTTTCCATATTTCTGGAGGCCTTTAAGAAAATGAGAACCATCATCATCTCCTAATTTTACATAGGCGATTTTTTTAGTTTCCAAATTGCGAATTGGTAAAATATCACCTTTATTTTTAACAACCGTAATGGCATTTTCCATGAGCTTTTCATAAAGCACATCATCTTTTGGTCTGTTTAAATCAGCCAATAGGTTTTCTAGTGCAACTGGTTTAAACTTATTTAGTCCAACCTTATACTTCGATTTTAATATCTTTTTAACTGAATGTGCTAATCGCTCTTCAGTAATTTCACCGGAATTGTAGGCATCTCTTATTTTATCAATTGCTTTTGGTACATCTTCAGAAATTAATAAAATATCATTTCCAGCTTGAAAGGCCGCTAAATCAATATCACCAGGACTATCGAAGTTGGCAACCCCTTTCATATTCAGGGCATCCGTAAAAATAAGTCCTTTAAAGCCAAGTTGCTCTTTTAAAATATCTGTAATTACATGTTTGGATAATGAAGTTGGCAAACCATTTTCAGATTCCAAAGCAGGCACATTTAAATGTGCCACCATAACACTAGAAACGCCATCTTTTATAAGTCGTTTGTATGGGTAAATCTCTATAGAATCTAATCGTTTTAAATCGAAATCTAAAGTTGGTAATGCTTTATGCGAATCGGTATCCGTATCACCATGACCAGGAAAGTGTTTGGCACTTGATAAAACACCAGCACTATGCATACCTTGCATAAATGCCGTAGCTTTTTCAGTTACATTATCACGATCTTCTCCAAACGACCGATTTCCAATAATGGGGTTTTTAGGATTGATATTGATATCTATATCTGGAGCAAAATTAAAATGTACGCCTAATCGTTTGCAATGCTCACCAATGTGGTATCCAGCTTTGGCAACCAATTGGTTGTCTTCAATAGCACCAAGCGTCATATTCCAAGGAAATGCATACGTAGAATCTAAACGCATGCTTAACCCCCATTCTGCATCCATACCAACTAATAGTGGCAATTTTGAAACAGCTTGCAATTCATTATTAAACCGAGCTTGATTGATTGGATCTCCTTTTGAAAAAATAATGCCACCAATATGATTATTCATAACCATTTGGCTGATTGTATTTTCATGTCTTAAATCCATGTTCGAAAATGCTTGAACCATAAAAAGTTGGCCAATTTTTTCATCTAGGGACATACCTCCGTATATACTATCCACCCATTTCATCTGCGCTTGAGCATCAGCGGTTAATAATGGATCTACAGCTTGTGCATAAACAAACGAGTTTGAAACACTAAAAAGAACTAAAAGAATTAGTAAACGCATATATAAAAAGGAATTATTATTTAGATGTACATTAAAAACAGTGCCAAATTACCAATTTTAGACAAAAGTAACATAGACTTTAAGATAGATTTATAACGTAATTATTGCGGAATTATTGATGTCATTTTCCTTTTCAATTTAAAATTATTTGAAATATTTCATATAAATCAATTATCTCAAATTTTTATAGACTTAAAAGTGTAAAGAGCAAAACTATCGCTTAAATTAAAAAGGAATTAAAAGTTAAATAATCTATTTAACAAAACGTGAATGCCAGCTTTCACTTGCCGGGACTTCCCAATATTCTTTAAATTCAGCAATATTATTCACCAAGTTATTAAATACGATTGTGTTTTTAGAAACGGCTCGATCTTTTGCCATTTGCCGGAAATCGGTTAAGGTTTTATAAGCAACAAAATCCCCTTGCTTATAAGACACATTCATTTTATCCATTAAACCCACATTATATTCCTTTTCCAATCCTTGAATAAAATGAACAGATGCATCAATAGAACAGCCCGTTGCTTTATTTAAGTTTTGATTTAATGCTAAGACAATAAATCGCTTATATTTAATGGTATAACCAGCCTGTAAATCACTTCCGTGAGCCGTCCAGTTTTCTACAAAGGTATTGAGTTTAGTCTCAATTTCTTCCAATTCAATATCTGTGAATGTGCGATTTGCTTGGTATATCCAAACACGTGATTCGTCTGGTAATGTATTAAAGTCTACTAGCATTTTTTATTTTTTTTAGTATTACTAAAAACTGTTGTAAGTCCCATTATTAATCCAAAAAAGAAAAAATAGAACAAAAATTGATTTAAATTGAAGGGTTCCTTATCTAGGTAATCGAAAGCAGCCATGCTCAGGGCAAATATAAAACCTTGGATTCCACCTGAAATTAACCCTTTTTTTATATTTTTTGAATTAATTTTCATAATAATCATGGTTTGTTATTTTGATTCTGCAAAACACCTCTCGGTTTTCAATTCCATGAAATTTATTTTTTCCGGTTACGAAGACGTACGAAATCAAGAACCAAAACGCCAATACCAAAAAACACAAATTGATAAATATATTTTACAAAGTGGGCTACATCATCAACATAATAATCATAAGCATAAATAGAACCAGCAACTGCCAATGCTGCTATTACGGCAGAAATGTAGTTTGCTTTTTTCACTACTGATCCTTATTGCGTTTCTGTTCCTCTTTTTGCACCTTTCGGTACGCCATATACGCGTTAAAACAGCCAAATAGGACAAAGTGTAATGCAAATTTTAATATTGAAAATTCGCGTCCCATAAAATAATCGAATGTCACCATGACAAGGGCAAACATGATTCCAGAAATAACACCTAATTTTATATAAGTTTTATTTTTTTCAAAAAAGCTCATAATTCTATAAATCTTCAGCGTTAGCAATTAGTTCCGCAATATCCATAACTTCAATATTAGCTTCTTGGTCTTTGGCTTTAACACCATCGGTCATCATCGTATTACAAAATGGACAACCCGCAGCAATAATTTCAGGTTTGGTTTCCATGGCTTGTTCTGTACGTTCTACGTTTATTTCTTTATCGCCTTTTTCAGCATCTTTAAACATTTGCGCACCTCCTGCTCCACAGCATAATCCACGACTTTTACAGCTTTTCATTTCTACTAGTTCAGCATCCAATTTACGAATTAGATCACGTGGTGCTTCATAAACACCATTAGCGCGACCTAGAAAGCAAGGGTCATGGAACGTAATTCGTTTGCCTTTAAATTGGCCACCTTCAATAGTTAAACGTCCATCTTCTAATAAGGATTTTAAAAATTGAGTATGGTGCATAACGTCATATTGCCCTCCAAGTTCTGGATACTCATTTTTCATGGTATTGAAACAATGCGGACAAGTGGTTACAATTTTCTTGATTTCGTAAGCATTCATTACTTCTATATTAGTAACGGCTTGCATTTGAAATAGAAATTCGTTTCCACTACGTTTTGCTGGATCGCCAGTACAACCTTCTTCGGTTCCCAGAACAGCAAAATCGACATTTGCTTTATTTAAAATTCGGACAAAAGCTTTAGTTATTTTCTTGGCTCTATCGTCAAAACTTCCAGCGCAACCAACCCAAAACAATACTTCTGGTTGTTTGCCTGCTGCCATATATTCTGCCATAGTTGGCACTTTTAGTTGTTCGCTCATAATAAATTCTTATTCATGTTGACCATCATCAAAAACTTGGATGGTGACTTTTTTATCGACTAAATCTGTAAATTTCCCTTTGTATTGCGTGGCCTTTACCAAATGGTTATCTATCCAGTGATAATTGCCGCCTCTTGGTTTACCCATTAATAGGCTATGGAATTTAAATCCATGTTTATGTAGCCATTTTTCAGTAACATCCCGGTGGTCTTCAGTTCTGGAAGTGAAGAAACAAATTAAATGACCTTCGTCATACCATTTATTGCAGGTTATTAACGCATCTGGATAGGGTTCACATGTTCCCATGCGTTCAGGTTCTTCATTTGGCACATCTTCTGTAATGGTACCATCAATATCTATTAAATAATTTTTTACGCCTTCCGGTAAAATAGGACTTACTTTCTCGCCTGCTTCAACCTTTTCATGCAATAATTTATCTGCGTCTTCTCTTTTCATGCTATTCCTGCTTTATTCACTATTTTTTTGAAGGCTATCATTTTCGGTTTCCTTATTCATTTCTAAAAAATCATCTTTAGAGATTCGGATAATTATAGCGAGTTTCTTAATGCCGTTTTCCAAAATATTATCTGGATTGTAGCGTTCATTATAGGCGCGATTTAAGGCTTCGTTTCCAATATTAGTTGTTTGTTTTTCAGAACAATAATCGCAAAAAACCGTTATTAGTTTAATATCCGCTGCTTCCCTATTTTGATACGTGATTTCCGTATAAACTTTTATTTGTAAAGAATCCTTTGCATAACCTTGTGCGTGCATACTATTGATTCCAATAAAAAATACACAAACTAAAAGGCAATATGTTACCAAGCTATTTTTAATATTTTAAATTTTATCAAGATTAAATAATCTGAAAACATTTGAAAAAACAGTACCAAAACCCATTCCTATTAAAATACCACTAATGAAAAGATCCTGTTTGCTTCCAAAAAAATGATAACATAAACCCACCGCAAAAATAATAATTCCTATAAATACAATTGTTTTAGGTTGATACCAAAATTTATTCATGTCTTTACTCGTTTTTCCAGTTTAAGCGATCCATTTGGTTATAAGGCCAAGGTGCCGCGTTATTTTCTATATTTGTCATCATATTATTTAATTCCATTGGGGCTGCACTTTCTTCCATTACCAAATAACGACGCATATCCATAATAATAGAGAGTGGATCAATACTTACCGGACAGGCTTCCACACAGGCATTACAGGAAGTACAAGCCCATAATTCTTCACGTGTTATATAATCGTCTAATAATTGTTTTCCATCATCTTGAAAAACGCCTTTATTAGCATCTATATTTTTACCTACTTCTTCCAGTCTATCTCGCGTATCCATCATAATTTTACGAGGCGATAGTTTCTTGCCTGTTAAATTTGCAGGACATTCACTAGTACAACGTCCACATTCTGTACAGGTGTAGGCATTTAATAATTGTACCCAATTTAAATCCTGTACATCACTAGCGCCAAATTTTGCAGGCACCTCATTTTCATCTTCTTCAGCTGGTGCAGCATACGGATCGGCATCGGGATCCATCATCATTTTAACCTCTTTAGTAACAGCTTCTAAATTATCAAGCTGCCCTTTTGGCTTCACCTTACCATAGTAGGTGTTAGGAAATGCTAATAGAATGTGTAAATGTTTTGAAAAATATAAATAATTAAGGAACCCTAAAATCCCTAAAATATGCAACCACCAAGCTGCGCGTTCAATTGCGTGAATCGTTGCCTCTGGTAATCCGCTAAATAGTGGTGCAATAAATTGGCTAATAATATTTCCCGATTCCATACTTTGGAATTTAAGATCTGTTGCGTTCATTACCAGGAATAATGCCATTAACACCATTTCAATATATAAAATGATATTACCATCATTTTTTGGCCAACCTGTCATTTCCGCTTTCCAAAAACGCTGTATTTTAATCACATTTCTACGCAACCAAAAGATAATAACAGAAACAAATACTAAAGCCGCTAATATTTCAAAAGATCCAATAAGGAAGCCATACACCGATGTCCGTAATATTTCAGAAAAAATTCTGTGTGAACCAAAAATACCATCAATAATAATTTCCAAGACTTCAATATTAATTATAATGAAACCCACATAAACAATAACATGGAGAAATCCAGAAACGGGGCGTTTCACCATTTTACTTTGGCCTAAAGCAATATTAATCATGTTTTTCCAACGTTGTGATGTATTATCACTCACGTCCACATCTTGGCCTAGTTTAATGTTACGAAGTAGTTTTTTGACATTTTTAGCAAAATAGCCAATACCAATAATTAAGGCAATGGCAAACAGTATGTTTGGAATATAATTCATGGTTGGTTTGGTTTATTCTCTTGGACTTTCAGGCTTTTCGTAATCGTCTTTATTTTTTCCTCCAAATACAGATACATTAACGTAACGTTTTGGATTAAGTTTAACATCCTGCAACAGTTCTCTTAACTGTAGAGACGCTATTTCCAAGTTATTGTAAAGTTTATCATCCTTAAGTAATTTCCCCATTGTACCTTTTCCTTGTTCCACATCAGACAACAAAGCGTTCACGTTTGCTAAAGTGTTATCTAAATTAGCGAGGGTTGTTGAAAGATCCACTTCTTTTAAGCCATCTGTAAAAGTTGCTAGATTTCCACTTATGGAATCGAAGTTTTTTATTACTGCCGATAAATTTTCATCGTTTTTTTGCACCAAAGCCGTAACGGAATTAGATAGAATATTAAACGATTTAATAGTTTCATTTAATTCCGCAATAGCATTTCTTAATCCTTTTTCCGAATCATCTCTTAAAATATCATTAACACCGATGAGCAAGGTGTCTGCCGATTTTAAAGTTGTACCTAAATCTTGACTTATATCTGAAAAATTACCAGTTAATTGTTGGACTAATCCCATTTCCACTTCAGACGGGAAAGTCGTGCCATCTTCTGCAATTTCGCCGTTATTAGGGTCCACAATTGCAATAGCATTATCGCCTAATAAACCTGATGAATACAAGCGGATTTTACTATTTCTAGAAAGTTTCAAATCATTATCAACCGTAAAAGTAACACGGGTTTTAGCGGTTTCTGGAACATATTTAATTTCTTTAATTTGACCAACCGAATTTCCTTTTATTGTAACGGGAGAAGATGATGCTAGCGCATTATAATCAAATTCTGTATAGTAGGTATTAGCGCCATCCAACAGGTTTTTGCCCTGAAGGAAATTAATTCCAAAAATTAGAAAAACGATTCCTGATAGGACTAATATGGCAGTTTTAACTTCTTTAGATAGTTTCAAATTGATGATATTTGGTTATTAAACAAAATTAGAAATAAATTAATAAAGAATGTACTTAATTAGAAGATGTTTTTAGCACATTCGCTAAAGGTATGAGTTCTCCGTTTTTAAAAGCCACAATAAAACAGCCATTATAACCCTTGGCATCCGCTTCATTTTTATACCGCTTAGCCACATTATAATCTGACGTATCACCAAAATAATATTTATAAAGATTGCCTATTTGTTCTTTCGATATGGGATCCAACCCTTTAAAATTATAAGGTTTAGTCACAATATTACGCGAGCTTGCAGCAATTTGAATTTTAAATGTTATGCCTTCGTAAACATCAGGTATCTCTGTTGTTTTAATTGCATTTGCAATAGATTCATTCAATATTTCCGGTTGAAAAGAATCGCCAACATTACTGTCTAAATTGTTTTTATAATGCAGAATGGCGTCTTTTATGGCCATAGACATTTCATGTTGTCCTTTACCTGAATTGAGATAAGCACCTTCTGGTTTATAAGTTAAAAAACCCGTTTCAATTAATACACTTGGCATATACGTATTATGCAACACCCAAAATCCTGCTTGTTTAACACCACGACTTTTTCGGTTGAGTTTTCCTGTGAAATTAGTTTCAATATAACTTGCCAATTGTATGCTTTGATCCAAAAACTCCTCCTGCATAAGTGTTAACCCTATTAAAGATTCTGGTGAATTAGGGTCGAAACCTTCATAATGCTTCTCATAATCATCCTCCAAGAAAATAACTTCATTTTCTTTTTTAGCAATATTAAAATTTTGTTCATTGGCATGTAAACCCAACACAAAAGTTTCCGTTCCATGCGCACTATTTGTAAAAGCATTGCAATGAACAGACACGAATAAATCGGCATCGGCTTTATTTGCTATGGCAGCACGTTCACGTAATTTCAGGAAGACATCTGTTTTTCGCGTGTAGATAACTTCAATATCTTTATTTTTTTCTAATTCCTTACCTACTTCCAAAACAATATTTAAAGCAATATTTTTTTCCTTGTAACCATTCCCTAAATTACCGGGATCATGACCACCGTGACCAGCATCCAAGACAACTACAAATTTATCGGACTTGCTTTGCGAAAAGACGGAATTAACAGAAGAAACTGTTAAAAGTAATGTATATAATAAGAAAGATATATAGGTATTCGTTTTCATATAGGATATAACAACTTTTTTAATAGTTTATTTTAATTTTGGAATTTTTGGATATATTAATTTAATCACAAAAAATATATGTAATTTTGGCAATTCAAAAACCGAGCCATACTTTTACAAAAATACATTTAAAAGCGTTGCGTACAAACAACTTTCACATACTTTTTGCCCTAAGTTTTACAGTGTTTATAAACACGTTTGGCTTTGCTCAAGATTTGCCAAAATCGGGAATACAGGTAGAATCAAGCACCGATAACGATAGCTTAAATGTGAGTGTTGGTGATGCTTTAAAACCAATAACCTCTGAAAAAGGACAAGACTCCACGCTTAATGATACGGTAAAGCCCAAGCAAGAGTTGCTTACGGGCCCCATAAAATACAGAGCTACAGATTATACATCCTTTAATAATAAGGAACAAAAATTGTACATGTACAATGAAGCAGAAGTATATTATGAAGACATGGAACTTAAGGCTGGAATTATTGTTATTGATTATAATACCAATACAGTTTTTGCAAAAGGAATTATAGACTCCACAGGGTTATACACGCAAGCGCCTATTTTTAAACAAGCAGAAAATGAGGTGAAACCCGATTCTATAAAATTTAATACGGTTACAGAAAAGGCTTTAATTTATAATTCCAACACCCAACAAGGCGATATTAAAATATTTGCGCCTATTACCAAAAAAGTAAACGATTCTGTTATATTTCTCTATAAAGGTCGTTTTACAACAGCAAAAGATATTGAAAACCCAGAGTACTATTTTCAAGCGAGTAAAATAAAAATTGTACCTGGCGAAAAAATTGTGGTAGGAGTTACTAATATGGTAATAGCCGATGTACCAACGCCTTTAGGTTTACCATTTGGTTTTTTTCCTTTAACAAATAAGCAAACATCAGGTGTTATTATTCCTACTTTTGGAGAAGAAAGTAATCGTGGGTATTTTATTCAGAATGGTGGTTATTATTTTGCGTTAAGTGATTATTTTGATTTGGCTGTCCTCGGTGACTATTACACAAACGGTAGTTATGGTTTACGAATGGAAAGTGCTTATGCCAGCAGGTATAAATTTCGTGGTAACTTGGGATTTCGGTATGAAAACCTCATTAATAGTGAACGTGGTTTTCCGGACTATGGAAAATCCAATATTTATAATATTCGTTGGTCCCATGCACAGGACCAAAAGGCCAATCCAAACTCACGATTTTCAGCATCCGTCAATTTAGGAAGCAGCAAATATTACCAAACATCTATAAATCAGGTTAATGCTCCTAGTTTTTTAAATAATACATTAGCATCATCTGTATCCTATGCCAAAACCTTTCAAGGTGAACCACAAGTTAATTTAAGTGCTACTGCTACCCATTCGCAAAACACAAATACTGAAGTCATTAATATGACATTACCTACTGTTCAAGCTAGTGTAAGTCGAATTTTCCCTTTTGCACCGAAAGAAGGGATTAAGAAAGGTATTATTCAGAATGTTAATTTTCAGTATAATGTACGTGCCGAGAACAGAATAGAAACAACTGATTCGCTATTCTTTAAAAAAGAAATGTGGGATAGTGCAGAAAATGGTGTGCAACACAGTATTCCATTAACAACAAATTTTAAAGTTTTCAAATATTTAAGCTTAAGTGCTGGTACCTCTTATGATGAGACTTGGGTTTTTGAAACGGTTAATAAATATTATGATCCTGATGAAAAGAAAGTAGTTACAGAAACTGAAAAAGGTTTTGATGCATTCCGAACCTATAATTTTAGTACTAGTGTTGGGACCACCTTATATGGAATGTTCGATTTTAGAAAAGCAGGCAAAGACCCTAAAATTCAACAGATTCGTCATGTTATGAGGCCATCCATGAGCTATAATATTAATCCGTCTTTTAGTAATTATTACCAAACTTATGAGGTGGTAAGTGCAGATGGTTTAACCGTTACAGAAGAGGAATATACGCGTTTTGAAGGTGGTATTTTTGGTATTCCAAATAATCGCTATTCTAGTTCAATAGGCATGAGTTTATCTAACAATATAGAAGCTAAAGTACGCGATAAAGATTCATCAGCAACAGAAGCTAAAAAAATAAAACTCCTTGACAACTTAAATTTTTCAACAGCCTATAATTTGGCGGGAGATTCATTAAACTGGAGTCCATTAAGAATGTCTGGAGGTACACAGATATTAAACAATAAAATGTCTATTAACTTTGGAGCAACGTTGGACCCGTATGCTTTAGATAATAACAACTCCAAAATTGATAAGTTTAATATTGATAATGGTGGTAGTTTATTCCGATTAACAAGTGCCAATATTACCATGAGTTACTCCATTTCTAGTAATGATTTTGATGGCACAGAAAACGACCGAAGTACAGCAGAAAATTTGCGTAGCGGTGGTCGTGCCGATGATTTATTTGGTCGAGCACAAGATTTTTCAGACCAGAGCTATTATGACAAAGACGATGATGATAAGGAACGAACACCTAGCAAGTTATATACCAATAAAATTCCTTGGAATGTTAAATTTGCCTACGCTGCTAATTACACGAATACACGAAGAGAGAATGAAATATCATCACATTCACTCATGTTTTCTGGTGATGTAGAAATTGCGCCCCAATGGACTTTTGGAGCTTCATCGGGTTATGATTTTAAAAACAATGGTTTTACTTACACCCAATTACGTTTTGAGCGCGATTTATTAAGTTGGCGCATGAATTTTAGCTGGGTTCCTTTTAGCACTAGAAGTTCGTGGTATTTCTTTATTGGGATTAAATCCAATATCCTGAAAGATATTAAATATGATAAACGACGCCAGCCTGACCAACGACTATAATGTATTCCAACACGATTAACTAATATACTTTTAAGATGAAAACAATTATCAACACGAAACACGCTCCTGCTCCAATTGGACCTTATAACCAAGCCGTTTTAGTAGGGAATATGCTTTATACCTCTGGACAAATTGCTATTAATCCCGTAACAAACGAATTAGTTTTGGATACTATAGAACTGGAAACAGAACAGGTTATGCAAAACATAAAGGCTGTTTTAGAAGCTGCTGACATGACTTTTGAAAACGTTATTAAATCAACCATATTTATAAGTGATATGGGTAATTTCTCAAAAATCAATGCGGTTTATGCAACATATTTTAATTCAGATACAGCACCAGCCCGTGAAACCGTAGAAGTTGCCAATTTACCAAAATATGTAAATGTGGAAATTAGTATGATGGCTGTCAAATAGCAATCTTAAAAAGCCATAGACCAGCCAAAACCCAACTTATTACTGTCCGAACCAATATCTTGAAAAGTAACCGAGCGTAAATAAGACAACTTTACAGCTTGTGTTTTTGTAATTGGTGCTCCAAACGATATGGCTCCTAAAAAATCTCCTCGTGCATCATTTTGTGATACACCATCAATTATTGCGGAACCACCACTTCCTAATCCAGCACTTGCAGAAACCCACATCCTATTTTTAAATCGGTGAATTAAATGCGATTGCACGGCATATAGTGGATTTTGTTTCTTTTCTTGATGATTAAAAAACTGGTTGTTCGTCGTGAAAATAAAGACGGAAGTTGTCAGTTCATAAGACCACGCCCCCCAATTATGGACCATTCCTATTTGCGGTCTAATAATAAAACGATTATTACCTAAATTAATTAAGCGATCCTCCGCATACTGCCCCAAAGGAAAATTAACGGCTAATGACACACCTAACATGGTATTTACTGGGTTGGCTTTTATATATTCCATCATTTCAACCCTATTCATGGCATTGGGTCCAATTAAATTTAAAGAAACGCGAATCCTAGGATCCGCAAACCCTTGTCTGTTAAGCGTTTTAGGTTCTCCAGAAATTTTACCATCCCATTTTCCAAAAACATAAGGAATTGTAACATCCACACGCGCTAATTTGTTCCCAATTTTAAAAGGCTGTACATAAGAAACGGCAATAATGTCCATATTTTGTTTTACATCTTCAGTTTGCAAAACCGGATCAAAATAAACATCACTGTCAGCAAAGGCATAACCTGCACCAATAACATGCGTTCCTAATGGCAAAGGCGTCCAACGACGTGGCTCTATGTCCTGTGAAAATACATAAGAATTTAAACCCATTAACCACAGAATAATCCAAAAATTTCTAAATGTATTTTTACTCATAAAATTATTAGATTTATCAAAAGATCATTTGTTTATAATTACTTTGTTTTAAAGCAACATAAATTAAAAATTTTAAATTAGAATTCTATCAAACACCTTAAAATAATACATAGAATTTCAGCCACATGAAGTTTTACTAATTTGGAACATGTATATTTGAATAATCCTTATTACAAATTAATATGCGTATAGAACACGATATAAAATTAGGTTTTAAAGACGTGATGATTCGTCCAAAACGATCGACCTTAAAAAGCAGAAAGGAAGTGAGTTTAGAGCGTGAATTCACCTTTTTACACAGCAAGAAAACATGGACAGGGATTCCCATTATGGCTGCCAATATGGACACTGTTGGAACCTTTAACATGGCCAAAGCATTATTTAAACACTCCTTATTTACTACCATCCATAAACATTATACGGTAGAAGAATGGAAAAACTTTATAAATACGGCGCCAAAAGGAATTGAAAATTATATTGCGGTTAGTACAGGAACGGGAGGTGAAGACTCTAAAAAGTTAAAAGACATCCTAAATGCTTGTCCACAACTCAATTTCATATGTATTGATGTTGCCAACGGTTATTCGGAACATTTTACCAATTTTGTTAGAAAAACGCGAAAAGCACACCCTGACAAAGTTATTATAGCCGGAAATGTGGTTACTGGAGAAATGGTAGAAGAATTATTATTGTCTGGAGCCGATATTATTAAGGTTGGAATTGGTCCAGGATCTGTTTGTACCACACGCGTTAAAACGGGCGTTGGCTATCCGCAATTATCCGCTATCATAGAATGTGCGGATGCTGCCCACGGACTTGGTGGACAAATAATAAGTGATGGTGGTTGTACGACACCGGGTGATGTTGCCAAAGCCTTTGGTGCTGGTGCAGATTTTGTTATGCTTGGAGGCATGTTAGCTGGACATGATGAAAGTGGTGGTGAGTTGATAGAGCGTGATGGCGAAAACTATAAACAATTTTATGGTATGAGTTCTGAAACCGCTATGGATAAGCACGTTGGTGGTGTTGCTGAATATCGTGCTAGTGAAGGTAAAACGGTTGAAGTTCTGTACAGAGGTTCTGTTGAAACAACGGTGTTTGATATTTTAGGTGGTTTACGAAGTACGTGCACCTATGTTGGCGCACAACGTCTAAAAGAGCTTACCAAACGAACAACCTTTATTCGTGTGGCTGAACAAGAAAATCAAGTTTATACCAAGTAAGTTTACTGAAAACGAATGCTGATTTTAAAAAAACAATTTACAATCCCTTAATTAAAAGCAAGGCAGTTGCCGGATTGGTTGCCAATGGCACATCATGCACATCACACAAACGCATCAGCATTAACACATCAGGTTCATGTGGGTGTTTTGCCAATGGATCTCTGAAAAAAAGTACCATTTTGCACAATCCTTCGGCTACTCGTCCCGCTATTTGCGCATCACCGCCTAAAGGTCCAGATAGTAACTTTTTCACTTTAAATCCTGCGCTTTCCACCTTATTTCCGGTTGTTCCTGTAGACACTAAAGTGATGTGATCTTGATGAAAAAACGCCTTATGTTCATTTAAAAACTGAACCATTTCCGCCTTTTTTCCATCGTGTGCTATAATTGCTATTTCCATTATTCGTTTTTATTGGTGTGATAATTAACCAAACCATCAATTGGTCGTTTTACTATGTTGCCCACTTTGTAATGATATTCTTCGGCTATTTCTAAAATTTCATCTTTTGAAAAATACGAGATAGAACCGGCAAAATGAACAGGAACGGTTTTAATTTCTTCTTTAAACTGAAGAATCATATTTTCAGAGAAAAGTCGCAAACCTTTTTTAATCAAATTTTTAATATACACGTTTTCCTTATGTAAAAACATAAATTCAGCAAAACTGGCTAAATAGGCATTCGGATTGGGTTGCTTATATAGGTTGTGTTTAATAAAATCTGTATCCATATTATAGGTCTCGGCAAAAGCAGTCCGGAGGGTTTCTGGCATATGATAAAAATAATAATCCCGAATTAACTGTTTGCCATAGTAATTCCCAGAAGCATCATCCATTAGCGAATATCCCAACGAGTTAACGCGTTGATGCACATGGCTTCCATCAAAATAACTACAGTTAGAACCTGTTCCTAAAATACAAACCACAGCTGCTTCATTTGGTTTATTAACGGTGGCTCGAATGGCTGCATAGGTATCTTCCTTCACTTCGATTAAAGCATTTGTAAAGATAGATGCCAAAACCTGTTTTAAAAGTAATCGTGGCTTTTCAGTTCCGCAACCGGCTCCATAAAAATAGACATGAGAAACATTTAATTTATGTTTATTTAAATCTGGTTGCTCATTGATTATTTTATAAAGTTCTTCCGCTTGTAAAATGGCTGGGTTTAAACCTTTGGTTTTTATTTTTTCTAATAAATGATTGCCATTTTTATCAACGGAAAGCCAATCACATTTTGTAGAACCACTATCAACAATTACTATCATATTTCTAAAAATAAAAAATTCGCAGTCTACAATTTAAAATTATAAAACTGCGAATTCAAATGTAGTATTATATTTATAAACTGTTAATATGCTCGGCTAATTCTACTAATTTATAAGAATAAGCATACTCATTATCATACCAAGCTACTAATTTGAAGAATCGAGAATTCAATTCAATAGCTGAATCGGCATCAAAAACACAGGTGCGATCTTCACTAACAAAATCTTGTGAAACCACAGCATCTTCGGTATAACCTACAATTCCTTTTAAAGAACCTTCAGCAGCTTCCTTAAATACTTTTTTAATGGCTTCTAAAGAGGTTTCTTTTTTTGTTCTCACTGTTAAATCAACAACAGATACATTAGCTGTAGGCACACGAAATGCCATACCTGTTAATTTCCCATCTAATTCTGGAATAACTTTACCAACGGCTTTAGCGGCTCCAGTGGTTGTTGGGATAATATTATTTAAAGCAGAACGCCCTAAACGGTAATTTTTGGCGCTTGGACTATCTACGGTATGTTGCGAGGACGTTGTAGCATGAACCGTTGTCATTAAACCCTCTTCAATACCAAAATTATCATTCATAATTTTAGCCATTGGTGCCAAACAATTTGTTGTACAAGAGGCATTTGAAACTATGGTGTCCGTTGCTTTAGCATCTAAATGGTTAACACCCATTACAAACATAGGTGCATCTTTACTTGGTGCAGAGATTACCACTTTTTTGGCGCCCGCATCAATATGAGCTTGAGCCGACTCAATAGTTTTAAAAATCCCAGTACAATCAGCAATAACAGCTGCTTCTACGGCATCCCATTTTAAATTTTTCGGGTCACGCTCTGCTGTTACACGCACCGTTTTTCCATTAACAACTAAATGACCATTTTCCACTTCAACCGTTCCATTAAAACGACCATGAACGGAATCATACTTTAATAAATAGGCTAAATGGTTAACATCAAGCAAATCATTAATTGCTACTACCTCAACATCTGGCCTTTCCATAGTTGCTCTAAATACAATACGACCAACACGTCCAAATCCGTTTATTCCTAATTTTAATTTTGCCATAATTTTGCTATTTTTTATTACTATTATTGTTACGTGGTCATAATATCGGACACGCGTAATAATTCTTTATTTATTTCTGTTTTGCCTTTAACGGCTTTTTCTAATGGTGTTAATGTAATTTTATTATCTAAAATACCAACCATAAAATTTGTTTTCCCTTCTAATAAGGTTTCCACTGCCTTCACACCCATTCTACTGGCTAAAACACGATCAAAACAGGATGGTGAACCACCACGTTGCATATGTCCTAATACCGAAACACGCACTTCGTATTCTTCCATGTTTTCTTCAACATAATCTTTCAATTCAAAAACATTTTTTCCAATTTTATCGCCTTCCGCTACCACAACTATACTAGATGATTTACCAGATTTCTTACTGCGTCTTAAGGATTCTAAAAGTCTATCCAACCCTAAATCTTCTTCAGGGATTAATATTTCTTCAGCTCCTGCTCCAACACCTGCATTTAAGGCAATGTGACCAACATCGCGACCCATGACTTCCACAAAAAACAATCGTTTGTGTGAACTTGCTGTGTCTCGTATTTTATCAATTACCTCAACAACCGTATTTAAAGCGGTATCAAAACCCAACGTAAAGTTGGTGCCAAAAATATCATTATCTATAGTTCCTGGGATACCAATAATAGGGAAATTAAAGGCTTTATTAAAAACTAAACCTCCCGTAAAACTACCATCACCTCCAATAATAACTAAAGCATCTATACCTGCATTAACAAGGTTGTCATGCGCTTTCTGCTGACCTGCATCTGTTCTAAATTCTTTAGATCTAGCCGATTTTAGCATGGTGCCTCCTTTATTGATAATGTGGTTTACACTACGTGCTGAAAGGGATTTAAAATCGCCTTCAATCAATCCTTCGAAACCGCGATAAATACCAATACATTCTATTTCATGGTATGCACAGGTTCTAACAACGGAACGAATGGCGGCATTCATGCCTGGCGAATCACCACCAGAGGTTAAAACACCTATTATTTTAATATTTTTTGACATGATTTTATACTTGATTATGTAAATCTACTAAAGAAAAACAATAAATAACATGCTATTTGTCACTGTTTTTAATTCTTTTCTTCTTCATCCTTAAAGCCGATGTAACCCGGTAGGTTTTTATTATTTTTTTCAGCTTGCTCTGCTTCTTTGGCTTTTTCTTCTTCGTATTCGTGTTTACCTTTAAAAATAATTTGAATCAGTTCACTAAAGGTATCAAAATCCACATTCCATGCTATACCAACACCTTGTGTATAGCCAATTTCTTCACCAAAATTCCGGATACTATTTTCACGATTGAAAACTTTAGCTGTTAGTGTACCTTCATCATTTAATAAAAAGTCAATTTGAACATCTCCAGCAATAACCGTTTCACTTACACCTCCAACAGGCACACCAACTTTACCATTAATTAAAATGCGGTCGCTTATATTGGTTTGAAGCGTCACCCCTAAACGATCATCGGTTTGATAGTCGGGTGTATTTTCGCCAGCTTCGTAATTTAAACCAATGTTTACTTTATTATCACTAGTTGAAAAGAAACCGTTAATAATACCATTTAAACGTTCGGTAATAGTTCCGGTTATATTTATATCGTTTAATCGGTTTGAGAAGGCGCCGGTTGCTAATAAATATAGCGCTTGATTATCTCGGTCTTCTTTGGAATCGAGTCGGTAATTTAATTCTGATTTCACCGTAGAACTCACGTTTGGAAATTCGAATTCAAATTCAATGTCGGGCTTTTCTAAAGGTCCACTTAACATAGTTAACACGTGAACAGGTATACTTCTATTAATAGGGTTATCCAGCAAAGGTGATGGATTTGCTTGTGTTTTATAAATAGCGCTTATTTCAATTTGCGCTGAAAACGGATCGCCTTCCCAAGCCAAAGTTCCACCGGGTTCTACAATAAATTTCTTTTGAACAATGCCACCATACATAAAGTTATAAACACCATCAAAAACCGAAAAATCACCATAAATATTAAATTTACCATTGGTGTTAATATCAATTAGCAAGCCACCAACACCACTTCCTTTTATGGTACTTCCAGACACTTTATCAATTACTATTTCTATTTCGGCATCTTGCGTTATATCCAATTCAAAATCTAATTCTAATCCTGAAATATTCTGTGTTCGCACCTCCTGACCCAATGACTTGGCAAGTTTTTCTGCAGGTGTTAAAAAGTGAATAAAGGAATTATCACCAAAAGTGGCAGAGTCCGTTAAAGGAATAACAAAGGTTGTTCCTGGCTTGGTTTCACCAATAACGCTAATCACCAAATTATTAGCTGGACCTTTTATGCTGGCAATACCACCAATAAATCCTGTTCCGTAATACGGTGCATCTTCAGTTTCTTCTTGGGTATCTAAAACCAATAAGCGTTGTGTATTAACATCTAAATCCAAACTCCAATCGCCAAAATTAATATGATTAATGGAACCATCTAAAATGCCTTTGGAGTTATATTTGGTATCTGTTATTCGGATATTATTAAACACAAAACTTTGATTATCTAGCGTTACCGATGATTTATTAGCAAATTCAAAATCCACATTTAAATACGGAACCGTTAACCCGGAGTTGTTTAATACCAAATCGCCATTTAATTGCGGTTTTTTCAAACTTCCTTCTACTCTTGCAACACCCGTAACGTCTCCTCTAATATTTGTTAAAATGCCAGACAAGAATGGGTTTAATGGTGATAGGTTGAAATTATTAAAGTTTAAATCGACATCTATGGTTGAAACATTTGATGCCACATCAATAATACCAATAGCTGAAAAGGATTCATTGGCATCATCCTTAATTTTGGCGTATACCGAATAGTTTGTAAGCGATTCATTACCGCGAATCTGCGCATCAAAAGAACCTAGGACTAGCTTATTAATTTCCAAATCATCCACGGTAATATTGGCGTCTGGTAGGTAGAGTCCGTTTTGCTGAAAAACATCCAACTTACCATTTACGTTTCCGCGTAAATCCAAACTATCTATGGATGGTGTTATTTTAGCCAAATCAACATCCTTAAAATTTAGTTTAATATCCTTATAGGTAGAGTCTCGTAATTCTCCAAAAAGCTTTATCTGCTCACTATTATGACTCATTAAAAATGAATCTATTTTTACGTTTTTAAAGTTATTGTCAAAAACGAGCCGGTTATTCCGGTTTCTATTTTCATTTAAAATCCATTTATTCCCCTTAAAAGTGATATCTGATTTACTAAAACCAACAACGGATTTATTTTCTTTATTAATGGTGTGGTAAAAACTTAAATTATAGATATCTTTATTGTTTTTACCGCCATTAAATTCCGACCTAATAAACAATGTGTCCTTTAGGGTTACGTTAATTAAGTTGAATTTAGAAATATTATAAAAATTGGTATTGATACTATCTACTTCTACATAGGTATTAAAAAGTGGGTTTTTATTATCTACTTGTAAAGAAATTTGATCTGCAAAATAATCAAACAGCTTAATTTTAGGTGATTTAAAGGTTAATTTAAATTCATCCTCTTGACTTTCCACATGGCCACGAATGTACGTGTTGGATCCTAGCTCGATATCGGGAACAAATACTTCAACTATTTTATTATAGATATTAAAATTAAAATCGATGTATTGATTTTCTACTACTTTATGCGGTTTATAGTTCGCGTAAATGCTTCCTACGGCATTTTCAAAAAGCTTTCCAATATCTTCAAATAGGAAAACACCACTTAACTGTCCCGTAATAATATCTGGAGAATTTACATTAATATAATGCACCTCTTCTTGGAAGGTTGATGTTATTTGAAAATCTTCAAAGAAATAAGAATCATGCTCATTGATATACGATGTATTCCTAAATTGAATGTTACCTACGGCATTATTTACAGTTGTACCTGAAACCTTCATAACCACCACACCTTTAAACGTTGATAGGCTATCATTTTTCACAAAATTCATGGCTTTTAGGTTGGCATAGTTTACATCTGCTTCAAAATCAAACTCACTTATTTCCTTTGAAAAATCGGCTAACCCATTAAATGTTAGTTTTAAATTTTCATCATTGGAAATGAGTTTTCCATCATAAATATTATTTCCTAGCACACCTGATACTTCCAAGTTGTTATATTCATAACCGTTATATACAACCGCATACACATCACCCAAAAGTTTGGTGTCTAAACCTTCTAAAGTAAAACCTTTACCATTTACATTCAGGTTTAATGAGGTTTTTCCCCATTTCGGGTTTTCCATGAATTCCCCAATTTCAAAATCTTTAAACACTATTTTCCCTTTATACGTGGCATTGTCCACATCATTAAAGGTTTTCATTTCTAAATTAGAATCTATAAAGCCCAAATCCGTTTGAATTTGAAGATTCGCCTTTATTTCAGATGTAGTAATTTCAGATTGCCCAACAATGGTAAAACGGCCTAATCTATCAAAAGCTGAAGGAATAGAATTCCCTAAAACATTTGGCAAAAGCGCCTTTAAATCTTTGTAATTGGATGATAGATTGGTAAATTTTCCATTCATATAAAAGTTATCCGTTTCTTTGTTAAACAGATTCTTAAAATATAAATCACCATAAACACGACTATTACTACTCGTGTTCAATTTTAAGTTATTTAGTTTTAAATCATTTAGTGTTCCCGTAACGTTTGTCGTAAAAGTGGCATGTTGGTTAATACCAAACTCATCATAAAAAGTATTCAACTCATTTAAGGCAATATCCGCTTCTGTAAAATTGGCATTCACTTGAACTTTATCTGTAAAAAACTGTAAATCTTCTCTATTGTACGAAAATTTCACATCGCCTTTTAAAATAGAATTCTCCGTTTTAATATCTAAATTATCTAAACGTATTTGTTCTTTGGTATACGAAAAATTGGTGACTAAATTTTTCATTTTAAGACCTCGACTATCATCAAATGCCAAAGTATTAATCCGCATACTAACATTTGGACCATTAATTAATAAATTAGTGGCATTGGTAAAAACGTTAGTAAATTCAAGAATTTTAGGCGTTTCATTATTTTCATTCGTCATTCTAAAAATACCATCTCTAATGGTAACATCACTCGAGGACATTAAAAATGTACTTTCACTAACCTCCTGGTTATCTTCATCAAAACGTGCCACAAACACATCTAAATTGGTATCGGTTTCACCCTTGTAGGTCACCAAATTAAAAATAACACCTTCCAAATCTATATCACCAAAAACCAATTTACCGTTGTATAAATTTTTAAAACTTAAAATAGAGGTATTTAAATTGGTAGCGCTAATTAGGGTGTCTTTTTTAAAATCGCGAATTAGCACGCCTTTCAGTTCCACATCACCAGTGATTTGCAAACCGATGCGTTCAATATTTATATTGGTTTTGAAATCTGAATTTATTCTGTTCGTAACATGCTTGGCAATGCCAGTTTGAACGGCAGGAATGGACAATAGTAGTACCAAAATAATAAATAGCAGCAATAAGGTTGCTACTAATCGTCCGAGTATTTTGAAAAATTTTTTGATACGTTTATAAAGTTATAACTTTGACATCAAAATTAACAATTATTATGCCCAATTATTAGAAATGGCTACAGAAAATATTTACATATTAGGAATTGAGTCATCCTGCGATGATACTGCGGCTTCCGTACTGTTAAACGGTCGTGTTTTGAGTAATGTTGTAGCAAGTCAAAAAATACATGAAGAATATGGTGGTGTGGTTCCTGAATTGGCTTCTAGAGCACATCAAAAAAACATTGTTCCCGTGGTTGCTCAAGCACTTAAAAAAGCAGGCATTACTAAAAATGAGTTACATGCCGTGGCCTTTACTAGAGGACCTGGATTAATGGGCTCTTTATTAGTAGGCACCTCCTTTGCCAAGTCTTTGGCTTTTGGTCTGGATATTCCATTAATTGACGTTAACCATATGCAAGCACATATTTTGGCGCATTTTATTGAAGAAGCCGATTATTCAAAGCCACCCTTCCCTTTTTTGGCCATGACTATATCAGGTGGCCACACTCAAATAGTTAAAGTTTCCAGCTATTTTGATTTAAAAGTAATAGGTGAAACAATTGATGATGCTGTTGGTGAAGCCTTTGATAAGAGTGGGAAAATTCTCGGCCTTGGGTATCCCGCAGGTCCAGAAATTGATAAACGGGCTAAATTAGGAAACCCGAAGGCGTTTAAATTTACCAAACCAAACGTGGACGGTTTAAACTTTAGTTTTTCGGGATTAAAAACGGGAATTCTATATTTCGTTCAGCGAGAAACCAAAGCAAACCCCAATTTTGTTAAAGAAAATCTGAATGATATCTGCGCCTCTATCCAATATACTATTATCGGTATTTTAATAGATAAGCTTAAATTAGCCACCAAGCAAACAGGTATTAAACATATTGCTATTGGTGGCGGTGTTTCCGCTAATTCAGGTATTCGTCAAGCTTTAAAAGATGGTGAGCAAAAATTTGGATGGACCACCTATGTGCCAAAATTTGAATACACCACAGATAATGCTGCCATGATTGCTATTGTTGGATATTTAAAGTATTTGGAAGGTTATTTTAGTGAGCAAGACGTAACAGCCTCTTCTAGATTGAAAATTTAATAGCCAATTGTTAAAACATCTGTTAATAATGTTTTGGCAATTCGTTCATTGAAGCCTTATTTTTTGTTTTTTTGTTTACTAAACAATCCCAAATTATGAAAACACTACTAATTTTTTTAATTGGTTTCTGTGCAGTCCTACATGCACAGGAAGCCGTAACACCTACTTTTGAAACAATTACCAATGCCGACGAAGCCCAATTGTTTTTAGATTCCAACCCAAGCAAAAGCAACACGTTTATTGTTTTTAATGAGGAGAACCATAAAACCGAATTAGCGCGAAACCTATTTAGCTCGGGCCAAGCCACAGTTGATGGTCAAATGGAACGAACCCGTTATAAAGTTGTAGATCGTTTTACAACCACGCATTATCGCGCGAATTATATTTTTATTGATGGCAACAAAATAGATGCCGAAGCGGCAGAAAGCCTAATTAAAACCATTTCCAAAAAATACAAAGATGGTGTGCCATTTAGTAAATTGGCGCAACAATATTCTATGGATAGAAATGCAAATAGAAATGGTGATACAGGCTGGTTTGCTCCTGGTAAAATGCATCCGGAATTAGAACGCGTCATTATTAATGTTCCTATTAGCAAACGCGATTTGTTTTCATTTGAACTTAAAGATAAATCCTGGTATTATTTGGTGTTGAATTCCTACCAGCCAAAAGAAATCAAGGAAATTAAAGTGCTAAAAATAGTCGAAAAAAAATAATCATGCAGCTGTTTTACAATCCACATATTTCCGAAACTACCGAGAACTTTACGTTTGACAAAGACGAAAGTCGTCATATTATAAAAGTACTTCGGAAAAATGTGGGAGATATCCTTCAAATTACCAATGGAAAAGGTTGGTTGTTTTCAGCTGAAATTACAACAGATGCCATAAAAAAATGTGAAGCTAAAATTATAGCCAAAACAGTACAGAAACCCTTAAATTACCAATTACATTTAGCGGTTGCGCCTACCAAAATGAACGATCGGTTTGAATGGTTTTTAGAAAAGGCAACTGAAATAGGCATCACTACCATTACGCCTATTATTTGCGACCATAGTGAGCGTCAGGTGATTAAATTAGATCGCTTTGAAAAAATAGTTCAATCAGCTATGAAGCAATCCTTAAATTGCTACTTACCGACGTTAAATGAGGCCATTCCGTTTTCAGATTTTATAAAGCAATCTTTTGAAGGACAAACTTTTATTGCACATTGTGAGGAACTGGATAGGAAATCTTTAAAGCAAGTAATTAAACCCGAAATGGCAATTACCATTTTAATTGGACCAGAAGGCGATTTTAGTGTTAAAGAAATTGAAACAGCCATTAAAAACAAGTTTATTCCTGTAACTTTGGGTGAAACCAGATTACGTACCGAAACCGCATCAATTGTTGCATGTCACAGTGTGGCATTTGTAAATGAGTAACTATGAAGCAACGCATCACGATTCTTTTATTAATTATTACGTGTAGTATATCTGCCCAAGAAATTGCCGTTTTAAAATACAAAGGTGGTGGTGATTGGTATAGTAATCCAACAGCACTTCCAAATCTTATTGCGTTTTGTAATGCGAATATCAACACCAAAATCAATGACAAACCAGAAACTGTAGAGGCTGGTAGCATGGATATTTTTCAATATGCCTTTATCCACATGACGGGTCATGGAAACGTTTATTTTAGTGATGAAGATGCTGAAAACTTACGAAACTACCTGCTTTCGGGAGGATTTCTACATATAGATGATAACTACGGCATGAAACCCTATGTTACAGAAGCTTTAAAAACGGTGTTTCCCAATGCAGAAATGATAGAAATACCAGCAAATCACGCTATTTTTAATACAGCCTATAGTTTCCCTGAAGGTTTACCAAAAATCCATGAACATGATGGAAACCGACCACAAGCTTTTGGCATTTTCCATGAAAACCGATTAGTAGTTCTGTTTACCTATGAAAGTGATTTAGGTAATGGCTGGGAAGATGAAGTTGTTCATAATGACCCACCAGAAGTTCGAGAAAAAGCATTAAAAATGGGTGCCAATATTATTAAATATGCGTTTGAGCATTAGAGTAAATAGGATTATGCAACTCACACATTACACCTCTAAATTTTCACCACACACCTTCCCCATTACCGTAATTTGCGATGGAATTACCAATGCGCCAAACATTGGGAGTTTATTTAGAACGGCCGACGCCTTTGGAGTTGAAAAATTAATTTTGTGCGGAAAAGATATCGAGTTTGGAAGAAAATCAGCTAAAACCTCACGCGCTACAGAAAAATATGTGCCGTTTGAAATGAATACGGATACGTTAGAATCCATTTTACGCTTAAAATCAGCTGGATATCGTATAGTCGCTTTAGAAATTACCGAAGACAGCCAAGCCATTAATCAAATAACATTTGAGACCACAGAACCTATTGCTTTAATAGTTGGTGCAGAAAATTTTGGGATTTCGGAAGCTGTTTTAGCATTAGCAGATTCGGTTGTTCACATAAATATGTTTGGGCAAAATAGCAGTATGAATGTGGTTCAAGCTACAACCATCTGCCTATACGAAATAACCAAACAACTTAAGGAAAATTAATTGGTAACCAATTCAGTTTCAATCAGTATATTTGACGCATGAATTCTAAACAAGTTTCAAACGGTATTTTAAGAGCAATTGGCTATCTATTAGGTGTAGCTATTCTTTTGTTTTTTCTTTATAAAATACAATCTGTAATCGTTTACATTGCCATTTCTGCCGTTATATCCTTAACAGGAAGACCTATTGTAGCATTTTTAAGACGTCGTTTAAAATTCAATAACCTGTTAGCAGTTATAACAACTATGATAATGCTTTTAGGATTGATACTGGGTTTAGTAGGTCTTTTCATTCCTTTAATTGTTGAACAAGGTCATAATTTATCACTTTTAGATATTGAAAAATTACAGGTAAATATTAATAATATATATAATGAAACGGCTTCCCATTTTAATTTGGATAAAATAAATACGGGAGACTCACTTGAAAATTCCGAATTGTTTTCAAACTTAAATTTTAGCGTTATCCCGGAATTTTTAAACTCCGTGGTAAGCGGTTTGGGAAGTTTTAGTATTGGATTATTCTCCGTGTTATTTATATCATTTTTCTTTTTAAAGGATAGTAAACTTTTTGAAAACAGCCTACTTACACTCGTTCCAGATAGTAAAGTAAGTCGCGTAAAAAATTCAATCGAAAAAATTAAAGACTTACTCTCGCGTTATTTCGTGGGACTTGTATTTCAAATTTCAGTCATTTTTGTTATTTACACCATTGGTTTGTTAATTGTGGGTGTTGAAAATGCTGTTGTAATAGCTTTCTTATGTGCCTTAATTAATTTAATCCCGTATTTGGGACCCGTAATTGGTGGATGTATTATGGTATTACTGACTATGACTAGTAATTTAGGTAGTAGTTTTAGCGATGTTATTTTACCAGAAACACTCTATGTTTTAATTGTTATTGCCATTGGCCAATTAATTGATAATTTTATTAGTCAACCGGTTATTTTCTCAAGAAGTGTAAAATCGCATCCACTTGAAATATTTCTGGTTATTGTTATTGCTGGACTCCTTTTTGGAATTGTAGGTATGATTATCGCCATTCCTGGTTACACCGCTTTAAAGGTTATTTTAAAGGAGTTTTTAGCCGATAATAAAATTGTTCAGAGTTTAACAGAGAATCTTTAAGCCGTTTTGAATGTCGCTATTTTAAATACCGAAAATCAGGAATTTATAGACGCCCATTTAGAATCCGATAGTACCAAACTACTGTTTGGAAAAGCACCTCATCCGTCTGCTACAATTAAGGAATTAGTAGCGCAAATTGAAGCCAAAAAACGTAGTAAAACCAAACTCCCAACCTGGTTTAAAACACCATTCATTTATTATCCAAATAAATTGAATATTGAGCAAACCTCTTCGGAAACTACGGCGCAATACAAAGCCTCTCTAGTTTCAGGAGAAAACCTATTGGATATAACTGGTGGTTTTGGTGTAGATTGTTTTTATTTCGCAAAAACAATGCAACAGGTTATTCATTGCGAAATAAATAACAACTTATCTGAAATCGTTACTTATAATTTTAAACAGTTACAAGTCACCAATATTCAAACAATTTCAGAAGATGGTATTGGGTATTTAAAAAGTCAAAAAACGCGCTTCGATTGGATTTATATAGATCCTTCCAGACGTCATGATAGTAAGGGTAAAGTGTTTTTCTTAAAAGATTGTTTGCCCAGTGTTCCAGATCATTTGGATGATGTATTCAAGCACACCAATAACCTATTAATTAAAACGGCGCCTTTATTAGATATTTCATCTGGTATTCAAGAGTTACAGGCAGTTAAAGAAATTCATGTGGTTGCCTTGAATAATGAAGTTAAAGAATTACTTTGGATTCTGGAAAATGGTTATGAAGGTGCTACTGCTATTAAAACCATCAATCTCAATAAACACCAAAATCAAACCTTCAATTTTCAACTAAATCAAGAAACATTAGCACAGGCAACCTACAGTTTACCAAAACAGTATTTGTATGAGCCCAATGCTGCTATTTTAAAATCGGGTGCTTTTAATAGTGTTTCCCATCAATTACAACTTGATAAGTTACATCAGCACACCCATTTGTACACTAGTAATGATTTGGTTCATTTTCCTGGACGTTCTTTTCAAATTGTAGAAATAGTGCCTTACAATAAAAAAGCGGTTAAAAAACTAGGGATAACTCAAGCCAATATTACAACGCGTAACTTTCCAGATGCTGTGGCGAACATCCGAAAGAAATTAAAAATAGCCGATGGTGGTGATATTTACCTATTTTTTGCGACAAACATGCAAGAGGAACGTATTGGAATAATTTGTAAAAAAGTAGAATATTTAAAAGCTTAATCGCTTAAACATAAATAAGAGAAACATGTTAAAAGCAGTATTATTTGATATGGATGGTGTAATTGTAGATACAGAACCGCTGCACCACAAAGCCTATTATGGGATGTTTAATTCACTGAAGTTAGATGTAACAGAGCAGCAATATCAATCGTTCATGGGGCAATCAACCATTAATGTTTGCCGACAGCTTTGTAATCATTTTAAGTTAGCAAATGCACCCGAGGAATTAGTGCAGATTAAACGCCATATTTTCAAAGATTTATTTGTGTCGGACAGCAGTTTACAGCTTATTGACGGCGTATTAGAATTAATTCAGGACTACCATCAAAACAATGTAACGTTGGTGCTGGCTTCATCCGCATCTATGCAAACCATTGAAAGTGTTTTCAACCGATTTGAATTGGACCCCTACTTTAAAGCCAAATTAAGTGGTGCCGATTTAAAAGCATCCAAGCCACACCCCGAAATCTTTTTAAAAGCTGCGGAAAGCTCCGGGTTTAAAAAAGAACAGTGTTTGGTGATTGAAGACTCTACAAATGGTATTAAAGCAGCTAATGCTGCGGGTATTTTTTGTGTTGGATATAAAAGCTTACACTCCAAAAACCAGAATTATGAGACAGCAAATCTCGTGATAGACGATTTTAAAAGCATTTCCTACCAACGTGCAAAAAACCTCTTATCAGTTCACTAATAGGTTGTTAATTGTTGAAATTTTAATCGGTAAATAAAAATTGCATTTTTTCGCGTAAAAAGTTTCAAAAATAGTTGCGTTCTTTATAATGGATGGTTACATTTGCATCCGCATTAAAAGAATGTTCTTTTATATTTAATGGAGAGGTGCCAGAGTGGTAATGGAGCAGATTGCTAATCTGTCGACGCGTAAGTGTCGCCAGGGTTCGAATCCCTGTCTCTCCGCATTTTTTTAGATAACCGTTTTTTCATGTTGCAGACACTCGAAATTTTCGAGTTAAACTGCATTTTTGAAAAAAAGTATCGGGGTGTAGCGTAGCCCGGTTATCGCGCCGCGTTTGGGACGCGGAGGTCGCAGGTTCGAATCCTGCCACCCCGACAAATTTTTTAGAGTTACGGGCTCGTAGCTCAGCTGGATAGAGCACCTCCCTTCTAAGGAGGCGGTCACAGGTTCGAATCCTGTCGGGCTCACTTAAAGACTTACTGTTTTCAGTAGGTCTTTTTTGTTTTTAGGCATTTCAATTAGTTTGCAATAACGTCCCTCCCATTTAAGCTTATTTATCCCAAATGTTAAGCGTAATAATTTAAGTATCTTTGATTTGCTTTTAAGCTCACAAATCATGAAAACGCATTTAGTAACCGTCTTTTTATACCTCGCTATACTTCCCCTTTTTGCTCAAATTATACCTTCCAATCAAAATCCGAAATTTAATTCTAGTTTAAATCCCAAGTTTAATTCCAACATAAATCCGGTATTTAACTCACAAATAAACCCGAAGTATAATTCCAATATCAATCCGAAGTATACAGCCAATATAAATCCCAAATACACGTCTAGCATTAACCCGAAATATAATTCCGATTTAAACCCGGCATTCAACTCAAAATTTAATCCTAAATATAATTTCCAACTCAACCCAAATTACGGGAATTGGGAGGGTTATTATATGTTCAATCAATCGGCTGAAATTATTGGGTTTCTCATTTATGCGAATTCCGATGTGTATTTGTATTATAACAATGATGGTACTTGGATGGGATTTTTTGTGCGTGCTGAATCCAATTTCAACCTGTTTACCTTAAATGGCCAATGGACAGGCAGCTATTTGTGCTCCGATTCCGAAAATGGTTATAACCTTTTTGATGAAGGCGCCAATTGGACTAAAAACTATGTAAAATAACAGCATCTAATCATTTAGATAAACTTAATTTCAAATATCCCATCCGCGCTATTTATAAGCCAATAGTTTTCTATATTTGGGAATAGGCTGTTCTTAATCAAAAATACTAACCAAACAAGGCTTAAAAACTCATGAAAAACTTCAAAGGGAAAACAGTATTAATAACTGGTGGAGCATCTGGAATTGGAAAAATCATGACACGCCTCATGTTAGAACGTCAAGCTCGTGTGGTTATTTGGGATATTAGTCAGGAAAATATAGATTTAACAACCAGCGAGTTGCAAAACAATCCGGCGCTTTTTAGCTATACATTAGATATTTCTAACATGCAACAGGTTCAAGAAACCGCTAAAAACGTCAAGCAAGAAATTGGAATCGTAGATGTGCTTATCAATAACGCGGGAATTATTGTCGGTAAGTTTTTCCATGAACATACGGAAGCCGATATAGAAAACACCATGAAAATTAACAGCCTAGCGCCTATGCATATTTCTAACATATTTCTAGACGATATGCTTCAACAGAATTCTGGACATATATGTAATATTGCCTCTTCTGGTGGTTTAATCTCCAATCCTAAAATGTCAGTTTACGCATCTAGCAAATGGGCCCTTATTGGTTGGTCTGATAGTTTGCGTTTGGAAATGAAACAACTCAAAAAAAACATACATGTTACCACCATCATGCCTTATTATATAAATACAGGAATGTTTGACGGTGTGAAATCTAAAATTCCCATATTAGAACCAGAAGCGGCATCTCTAACCATTATCAAAGCCATAGAAACAAATAAAAGAATGGTAACCATTCCAGGCTATATTTACCGAGTAACTAGATTTGGTCAAGCCGTTATGTCTGTAAATGTATTCGACTGGTTTACGGGCAAGGTATTGGGTATTTATAAAACCATGGAGCATTTTGTAGGGCGCCAAAAATAATCGGGTTATAAATTCAGATCAAGGCAAGTTTGTGGTATAAAAGTTTAACCCATTCCAATAAAAAACGCATCCTGACTACCGTAAAGTGCCAACTGTTATTTAATTTAACCCACAATCTCTCGCTATGCGTTTTAAAAGAACTTACGTTAAATTTAGAAATAGTGCTTTTCGGAATTTTATTCGGAGACATGAAAAATATGCGCCGTTACTGTTCTTTATTGGTGGTTTTATTTTCGATACTTTAACACTTGGCCGTATAGATCGGGTTTACGATTTAACGGTCCTATCCTTACACATGACATTTTTAACTACCATGTTATACTTGTTTAATTTAGCTGAAGATGGCAAATGGATAGGCACCTTTTTAGAACGTTTTCAAGAGTATTTTCCATTAGCCGTACAATTTTCGTTTGGTGGACTTTCCAGCGCGTATGTCATATATTTTTCCCGAAGTGTGTCCATGTCGAAAACCATTTCATTTTTTGTTATCCTTGTTTTACTACTTCTAGCCAACGAAGTATTAAAACGGCGAATCTCCAATAAATACTTACAATTCGGAATTTACTTTTTTATAAGCTTTACCTTTTTTGCGTTCATGATTCCTGTAGTATTCAAGGAAATGAGCACAACCATTTTTATAATTTCCGGATTATTAAGCCTCTCTATTACTTTAGGTTTAATTATTTTGGTATATATAAAAAGTCCGAGTACCAAAGCTGAAATTAGTATAACCAAAGTTATCGGGCTTGTTTTAACCTTATATCTGAGCATCAATTTATTTTATTATTTTAATTTAATTCCACCAGTACCATTAGCTTTAGATGAAGGTATTGTTGCTCATAGTGTTCAAAAAGAAAATGGCAACTATCTGGTTACTTACGAACGTGATGACTGGTATATTTTTTGGCGCGATCACCGATTACAATTCATTCAGCAACCGGATGAAAAGGTATTTGTTTTCACGTCTATATTCGCGCCTACTGCCATAAAAAAAGCCATCTTTCATCGCTGGAAATGGTATAATCCAGACAGCAAGGAATGGGAAGAAACCGATAAAATTGGATTTGATATCACAGGTGGCCGAAATGCCGGCTTTCGTGGCTACACCTATAAAAACAATGTCAAGCCTGGCACCTGGCAAGTAGATGTCATAACCGAAGAAGAACTAGTACTGGGCGTTATTGATTTTGAAATTATTATGAACCCTGATTTACAACCAAAACGGGTGGTTCAACGAAAGTTTTAAGACATACATCTAAAAACACTTACAATTTATGGGTATCCGTAAACTACTTGAAATTATTTATGGTATTTTCATGCTTATCAAAATAATACAGTTATCTATATGGAAAATGAATTTGAACAAGCCATGTCTGAACGTACTGATGAGGAGTTAATTAAGATTGTTACACTTGAAAAAAACCGATACAAACCCATCGCTTTAGAAGCTGCTGAAATTGAAATTGAGAAATGAAAATTAAAGATTAGTGAATTGAATGAAATAATTAGAGAAGCGAAAATAGAAAAAGATAACAAGCAGATTGTTAATTCTAATGTTGTTGGTTCAGGGGTTAGGTTCCTAAATTATTTAATTGATATTATTGCTACATATCTTCTTATACTTATCGTCTTTATAATTCTAGGATTATTTATAACACCATTTAAAGACTCCTTTTTAGCTGTATTATTGACTATCATAACAGTTTTTGGAACAGCCATGAGTTACTACACAATTATGGAAATTAAATTTCAAAAAACATTAGGGAAATTTATAACTAAAACTAAAGTGGTAAAGTTGAATGGAGAAAAGCCAAATCCTTCTGATATAATTAATAGAACTATATGTCGATTCATACCTTTCGATGGAATTTCGTATTTATTTGTAAAAAATGGTTTACATGACTATTTATCGAAAACTAAAGTCATTAAAGGATAATAGTATTAAAAACAATTTAATAAAATATAGGTAAATGATTACTTACGAAAACCTGTTTATGTGAGGCAGCTCTTGTATTTTATAAATTCTATTACTTCCTAAATTTGAAACAGCATCACGAAATCAAAACACTTAAAATCACTTAAAAAATTATGCCAAAAAGAAAGCCATCTGCAAAATTGAATTTATTGCTTATTGTATTAATAGCTTTAATTAGTTATTCCTGTTCAGACGATGACGTAGCTCAAACAGAAAGCCCAAGAAGTATTTCAAAACTAAAGCTTAAAATTTATAATTCGAATGAAGTAGAACGCTACTCAACAAGAGATTATGAAAATAACAGACCTAAAACGGATTCTTTTTACAATAATAATCATGAATTAACGTCTTATTTTGATATGATATATGAATATGGAATGCTGACAGACCGCAAAGGTTATTCGGCAAACGGCACATTAATCTTTAATGTAACTATTTCCTATGACAATATGAACCGGATAATACAAACCACTAACTCTAGTAATGCTTCAAATATTATAACGACAGATTTTACTTACAATTCTGACAATACGATATCAAGCCGACAGGAAAATAATAGCGGATTTTTAAATAAAACTTTTTATATAAATAGTCTGGGACTAATTCATAAGGAATTAAATGATGATGGAACTTCAGAAGTAATATATGATGCTGATAATAACGTCATAAGAAAAACAGAATCTGGAGTTACAAATTATTCTTATGACAATGTTAATCTTCCACCCGACAATTTTCCAGTCAATGAAAATTTCATGTTTGGAGATTATAAAAACAACCGAATTATTTATAACAATTCTATAAATGCTGCTACATATAATGAAGCATCTACACTACGAAAGTTTGGAATTGGATATCAATCTGGTACAAATGTGGTAGTAATTGATTGGGTTTTAGACAGTGATAATTATCCAATTTCAAAAAAATTCTACAGTGATGGTCATTTACAAATAGAATATGAATATCTCTATGATTAAGCGTAAAACATTATACTCAACGAACACAAATTATCATTGAAATACAACAATATTCCTAAAATATTCTAACCAATAACCTTCTTTAAAAAAAGCTATTTTCCGTACCTTGCAGCTCTATTTAAAAGTAAAAACATGCAAGACCCAAAAATGCTAAATTATATTGAAGCTGTTATTGAAAATATGCCAACAGACTGGCTGAATCTAACCACCCATCGACTAGATATTTATGATGAGTCGTTAGCAAAAACGGAATTTCTAAACGCGTTTGAACACTTATATAAAACCAATAATGCTACGACATCCGCATTAAGTAAATTACCAACGGCTTATGATTATATCCGCTTGGGTCACCCCCTATCCTGCGTGTTAGAATGGGGTATTGCAAACATAAACCAGCTTGATGCTAAACATGTCATCAGTTTTGCATCGCTAACCATTCCGGTTTTGGCCATTTTAAGAACCAATCTATTGGAAAATAAAAAAACACAAATCCTTTATACGGGAGACTTACCAGACTGTTTTGATGCGGAAACCATTAAAGAGGTGTATGGTTATAATTTCGAATTAATCCATGTTGATAGTTCAAAGGCGATTCTCGATTTTAAGGGAAGCACCATTTTCATAGCACATCAAGACACCATTACGCAAACAGATTTAAATGCGAATATTGATTTTTACGTGAATCTCCACGACCATTTGGGCAGTATATTACTCGTAAATGGCGAACAAAACGCATCATACATTTCGGATATTCAACATGTACGCCGTCGTGAAACCATTGCCATGACACCTGAAAATTCGCTTATGGCTTTAAAAGCGCTCGTCAACAAAACAGCTTTTCAGGCACCTTCCAATAAAATTGAACCCCATAAAAAACAGGTTTTAAAAAACATCAAAGACATTACAGGTACCACGTCCAAACCTTTGGTGGCTTCTAGTGGTTTATCTATGCAATACGCTATTATGATGGGACTCATTCACGACGCCCAAGAAAATCATAAAGGAAAAGCCATTAAATTTATTGTACCACCAAATTGTTATGGCGGAACCAATGACCAAGCCCGACGTGTGGCAGATTGCTTGGATCAAGTTGACGTTGTAGATTTACCAGTAGATGGTGATAACGATATGGTACAAAGTATTGATACCGTTTTGAAACGCATTGCCAAACAAGATGCGGTTCCATACATTATAGCCGAAATCCCAACAAACCCACGAGTGGAAGTTCCAAACCTTCAAGATTTAAAGGCTGCTTTAAGTAAAGTGCGAAAAACAGCAACGGGTGAAACAGCAATCGATCCTGTTTTTATTTTAGATCAAACCTTTTGTCCGAATGTGCACTTTTTAGGTGACGGGGAAATTCTATCCACGGTAAGAACCATTTCTTATGCCAGTGGCTCCAAATTTCCTAGTGGCGGAAAATGTACTGCGGGATACGCAGTAGGAAATAGCAAAACAGACGCCTTAATGGATAAAATAGCGAAGCATTTGATGCTTTGTGACAATGAAGCAACCACATTGCAATATAAGTTGCTAGCCCAACAATTACCATCCATGAATCAGCGTATTGCAGACGCCTATGTCAACACACGCCACTTTGTAAACTTTATCCATGAGGTTTTACCAGAAGCGAAAATCAATTTTGTATCTGATGACTTGGCAGAGCAAGGTTTTACACCATCCGTATTTTCATTAGATTTACCTACAAAAGGAAACACAGCTGAAGAAAAAGAAGCCCATAAACGCGCTTTAAACTTGAAATTAATCAACTTGATGATTACTGAAATCCCTGAAGAAAGCAAGTTTTGTGTGAGCTATGGTCAGTTAAAGGGTTGCTACTGGACTATTCCAGCAACATCCACCCAGGGCACTACCAAGGAAGGCGACAAAGATTATATTGTTCGTGCGTCTTTATCCGGTAACATGGATTTGGAACGTCATAAAGAGGTGTTTTTAGAGTTTGTTAAGAGCATGTAATATATTGCCATTAAAATATATAATGTCATTCCGACAAAGGAGGAATCTCAATTATCAAATTTAAGATTCTTTACCGTGCAAGCTTCGTTCTGAATAACAAAATCAAAAAGCCCAAACAAAAGTTTGGGCTTTTTCTATAAGATACAATATCAAAAGTTTATTTCAACTCCTTCACTCCCATATTATACAAAGCAAACGCTTGAATATCTACTTGCTCGTTAATAGTAGCTTCAGTAGATTTTCCGGCACCATGTCCGGCATTCACCTCAATTCTAATTAAGGTCGGATTCGCTCCTGTTTGCTTGTCTTGTAATTCAGCGGCAAATTTAAAACTATGCGCTGGTACTACACGATCGTCATGATCACCTGTAGTTACCAACGTTGCTGGATATTGAACACCTGCTTTTACATTGTGCACTGGCGAATACCCTTTAATATAATCAAACATCTCTTTACTTTGTTCGGATGTTCCATAATCAAAGGACCAACCTGCTCCTGACGTAAACGTATGGTAACGTAACATATCTAAAACACCCACTTGTGGAATAGCCACCTTCATTAAATCTGGTCGTTGTGTCATAGTTGCACCAACTAATAATCCACCATTAGATCCGCCTTTTATTGCTAAATAATCAGATGACGTATAGTTTTCTTTGATTAGGTATTCGGCTGCTGCAATAAAATCATCAAACACATTTTGCTTTTGCATTTGCGTTCCTGCATTATGCCATTTTTTACCGTATTCACCACCTCCACGTAAATTAGCAACAGCATACACACCACCATTTTCTAACCACACAGCATTGGCAATACTAAACGACGGCGTTAAACTAATATTAAAACCACCGTAAGCATATAGCATAGTTGGATTCTTGCCGTTTAATTCTGTGCCTTTTTTATAGGTGATAATCATTGGTACTTTGGTACCATCTTTAGAGCTATAAAATACTTGCTTAGACTCATAATCATCCGATTTGAAATCGATATTTGGCTTTTGGTAAACCGTTGATTCGCCAGTTTCAGGGTCATACGCATAAATAGTTCCTGGTGCCGTATAATTTGTAAACGAATAGTATAAGGTAGTTGCTTCCTTTTTACCACCAAAACCACCAACAGAACCAATTCCTGGTAAGCTAACATCACGTACTAAAGTGCCATCAAATTTGTATTGTTTTACAACAGAAACCGCATCTTTCATGTATTCCGCAAAAATATAATTTGCACCTTTAGATACCGATAGTACATTTTCAGTTTCTGGAATCACATCTTCCCAATGGGCTTGTTCAAATTTATTTAAATTGAATTTTACAATGCGTTTATTAGGTGCTTCAAAATCCGTAACCACGAAGAATGTTTGACCTTCATTATTTATAACATTATTACTACTTTCAAAATTATCAACCACTTTTACAATCGGTCCATTTTTCCGTAGGTCTTTAATATACAACTCATTTCCATAGGTGGAATTTGCTGCGGTAATCACCAAATAGTTTTCATCCTGCGTTACAGAACCTCCTACATAACGACGCTTTTCAGTATCGCCAAAAATAATTTTATCTTCACTTTGAGGTGTTCCTAATTTGTGATAAAATAAACGGTGTTGATCGGTTTTAGCTGATAACTCACTACCTTTTGGTTTCTCATAGCTGGAATAATAAAACCCTTCATTTTTGTACCAAGACATGCCACTGAATTTAACGTCCATAATGGTATCGCCAATAATTTCTTTATTTTCAGTTTTTAAAACGATAATTTTTCGCCAGTCACTTCCACCTTCAGAAATAGCATAGGCAGCCATAGAACCATCTTCCGTAAAACTTAAACCACCTAAAGACGTGGTTCCATCTTTAGAAAACGCATTTGGATCTAAAAACACTTCTTGGTTTCCATCTTTATCTGTTCTATATAAAACGGATTGGTTTTGAAGCCCATCATTTTTATAAAAATAGGTGTAATTACCTTCAATAAATGGTGCAGAAATTTTTTCGTAATTCCAAAGCGTTTCCATCCGTTTTTTCAACTTGCTTCGGAACGGAATTTGATCTAAATAATTAAACGTCACTTCGTTTTGAGCTTTTACCCATGCTTTGGTATCTTCAGCATAATCATCTTCCAGCCAACGGTATGGATCTTGAACTTGAGTTTCAAAATACGTGTCAACCGTGTCAACTTTTTTAGTTTCTGGATAAGTAATAGTCATTGAAACATCTTCTTTTTCAGTTTTGTTTTGGTCATCCTTACAAGCAACGATAGTTGAGAGTGCCAAAACGCATATTAATGATTTCCTCATATTATAATTGGTTTTAGTGTAATGAACAAAAATAAGGAAATACTTATAAAGTAATGTTAAAGAAAATACAAGGTGATAAATAAATGACCTATTCAGGATACTCTATACGTAAGTGGTAAATATTGGTCAGTTTCTGCTTCAATATCTTTTTAATAGATTGAATTTCTTTAAAGGTAATATTGGCATTTAAAAACTGATCATCATTCATTTGTTTGTTTAAAATGCTTTCTACAAAATCGTCAATTTTTGTGGACGTTGGTTCTTTTAAACTCTTGGAAGCCGCTTCTACACTATCACACATCATTAAAATAGCCGTTTCTTTACTGAAAGGTTTTGGACCTGGATACATGAAATCTTCTATTGCTATGAGCTCGTTGACTTCCTTTTCTTTCATATAGAAATAATATACCAAACTCGTTCCATGATGGGTTCTAATAAAATCGATAACACGATCCGGAAGATTATTTTTTCGGGCTATTTCAATTCCATCAATTACGTGATTGATAATAATTTGAGCACTTTCGGTTGGTGATAATTCATCATGCGGATTAATTCCTGTAGATTGGTTTTCCGTAAAATACGTTGGGTTTTTCATTTTCCCAATATCGTGATACAAGGCGCCAACACGAACCAACATAGCATTGGCTCCAATTTCGTTAGCAGCAGCTTCAGCTAAATTGGCCACATTTAAAGAATGGTGAAACGTTCCTGGCGCTTTATTTGATAATTCTTTCAATAATTTGGTATTGGTGTCTGATAATTCTAATAAAGATACATCAGACACTAATCCGAAGAGTTTTTCGTAAGCATAAATTAGCGGTTGCACAAATAAGGTTGCCAAGCCACAAAGCACAAACAAACCAAAAGTTTCCCATTGTAGGGTTTCAACACTTCCTTCATGAATGACGAAGAATGCAAAATAGGCAACAATATATATTAAGGTGATTTGCCCGACGGAAATAAATAAATTCGCGCGTTTGTATAATTCCGACACGGTTAAAATAGTAACGATTCCTGCAATAATTTGTAGGAACATATATTCGTAACTGTTAGGTACTACCAGTCCTAATAGTAAAACCGTTAAAACATGTGTGAACAGGCCCAAACGCGCATCAAAAAAGGCTTTTAGCACCAAGGGCAAAATACAAATTGGGACCACATAAATGTATTGCGAATTGTAATTAACCACCAAGGTTGTGATTAATACCATAAAGGCTACGTTAAAGAAAATAAAGGTCACTTTTACATTATTTTCAAAAACAGACATCCGATATTTTCTTAAAAATAACAACAGCATAAGTAAGGCTAATGCCACTAAAAGAGTGTAGGCAAAAACAATCCATATATAATTAGATTTGTTCCAAACTTGCGATTCATATTCAGATTCTAACGATTTTAAAATTTGAAACTTAACACCTTCTACAACTTCACCTTTAGAGATAATAAGCGTTTCCCGCTCAACACTTCCACGAATATATGAGACTTTATCGAGCTCTTCTTGAAGTACTCGGGATGAAAATTCCTTGTTAAATTCTAAATTTGGTTCTACTAAATCGAAAAACAACGATGTGAATTCATTTTTATAAGTCAACAAATCCTTACTTTCTAAAACCTTGACAATAATTGCTTTTAATTGATTTTCCTTAACTAGGTTTACAAATTGGGTTTGCTCCTTCTCGACGCGACCTTCTAAAATAATGACTTTTTTGGTGTCCGAATAATTATGTTCTTCGTTTAAAACACCAAAATGGTAGAGTTTATCAATTATTTGAATTCCAGCATCCTTTAAATCGTTTCTTGTATAGACGGGAATCGTATCTAAAAAAACCGATTTAAATTGACGTTGAAAATTATTAGTTATTGTGTTTGGAACCGATGCATCTAAATTAAAGTATAACGGTGACGCGTCCTTAATCTCTTGTTTTTCCGTGGTAATTTCAGCATCCGTTTTCTTAATGGCGAAATTAAAGGGTGCATAAAGGTTTTCTGATTGCCAAGGTTTTCCTTTTTCGAAATTGTATTTAAATTTACCACTTTTAGGAAATAAATACACAATTAAAAATGTAGTCGATATAAAAAGCAACAGCTTATAGCCTAACGAATGATTTCTATATAGTGTATTTATAAAGTCTTTCATAGATTGGTGAAATATTTTCAAATGTAGTAAAATATAGTCGAAAATTATGGGTGTATAAAATGCTAATCATTCTACATTCTATTAAAAAATGATTAATTTTGTGGGATTAAAAAATTAAACTAGAAAAACATGAGTAAAGAAGTCGTCATTGTATCAGCAGCCAGAACACCAATTGGTAGTTTTTTAGGATCCCTTTCAACTGTTCCTGCACCACGTTTGGGTGCTGTAGCTATTAAAGGTGCTTTAGAAAAAATTAATTTAAAGCCAGAATTAGTTCAAGAGGTTATTATGGGTCATGTTGTTCAAGCCGGGGCCGGACAAGCGCCTGCAAGACAAGCGGCAATTTACGCAGGAATTCCAAACACGGTTCCATGTACCACTGTAAATAAAGTGTGTGCATCTGGAATGAAAGCGGTTATGCAAGCAGCACAAGCTATTGCTTTAGGTGATGCCGACGTTGTGGTTGCTGGTGGAATGGAAAATATGAGTTTAATTCCGCATTATCTTCATGCTAGAACAGGTACTAAATTTGGTCCTGCTAAAATGGAAGACGGGATGCAACGTGATGGATTAGTGGATGCTTACGATCAAAACGCCATGGGTGTTTGTGCAGACGCCTGTGCTACTGAATATAGATTTTCTCGTGAAGATCAGGATGCCTATGCTATTCAATCGTATAAACGATCGGCTGCAGCTTGGGAAGCCGGGAAATTTGATAATGAAGTGGTTCCAGTTGAAGTTCCACAAAGAGGTGGTGATGCATTAGTTGTGGATACAGATGAAGAGTTCACCAATGTAAAATTAGAAAAAATACCAGCTTTACGTCCTGCTTTTACCAAAGATGGAACTGTTACAGCTGCCAATGCTTCAACTATAAATGATGGTGCGGGTGCTATGGTTTTAATGAGTCGCGAGAAAGCAGACGAATTAGGATTGAAAGTTCTAGCAACTATAAAAAGCTTTGCCGATGCTGCTCATGAGCCAGAATGGTTTACAACAGCGCCTGCTAAAGCCTTACCTAAAGCGTTAGATAAAGCTGGAATTAATATCAAAGATGTTGATTTCTTTGAATTTAATGAAGCATTTTCGGTTGTTGGTTTAGCCAATATGAAAATACTAGGCTTAAACGACGCCAATGTAAACGTGAATGGTGGAGCTGTTTCTTTAGGACATCCATTAGGTTGTTCAGGTGTTCGTATTTTAATTACATTATTAAATGTTTTAGAACAAAACAATGCAAAAATTGGTGCAGCCGCTATTTGTAATGGTGGTGGTGGTGCTTCGGCAGTTGTTATCGAAAGAAACTAATACCTTACTTTTTGCATGCAATACGGAATTTGTCATTTAAGCATTGTTCCATTACGATTGGAACCTAGTGATACAAGTGAACTTGTGTCCCAAGTATTGTATGGTGATTATTTTAAAGTGCTTGAAAAACGGAAGTCTTGGAGTAGAATCCGATTGGGTTTTGATACCTATGAAGGTTGGATTGATAACAAGCAGTACCTTGAAATTACAGAAGACAATTATAATACATTGCATGACGAAGCGCCTATTCTTTCAACGGATTTAGTTGAATTTATTGAAGACAGCGAAAGTCAACTATATCCTATTCCGTTGGGCTCAAGTTTAAACGGATTGGATATATTACAACATACACATGATGGGAATGCGGTTAGTGAAATAGCTACTAAAGCGCATATTTTAAAAACCGCATTTTCATATTTAAACGCTCCTTATCTTTGGGGTGGAAAAACACCCTTTGGTATAGATTGTTCAGGGTTTACCCAAATGGTTTATAAATTAAATGGTTATAAATTATTCCGCGATGCCTCACAACAAGCCACACAAGGCGAGGCGTTGAGTTTTATTGAAGAAAGCGATCCAGGTGATTTAGCATTTTTTGATAATGACGAAGGACAGATAGTCCATGTTGGTATTATTATGCCGGATAATTTTATTATTCATGCACATGGTAAAGTCCGCATTGATAGATTAGATCATTCCGGAATTTATAATGTAGATACACGCATGCATACTCATAAATTACGCGTTATTAAGCGGATTGTGGAGGGGTAAGTAAGTTCAAGTATTATTTAAATATTGAATCTGTTATTATAAAACGAACCCAAAAATCACCTCTTTAAACTCAAGAACCAATGAATGTCATACCAATAGCAATTGCATTATTCTTAATTATCGCTTTCCTTTTCTGGAAGCTTACCAACGGTCATTTCAAAAAGGAATATGGTAGTACATTATGGAATCAATGGGGAACACGGCTTTTTTATTGGCAAGGTGTTATATATACAAGTACCGGAATTACAATTTTAATCTTGTTTATTTTAAAATGGACAGGCATTTTGACTTTTTAGTTTTCTAGGAATTTAGCATACCATGGTTCTTATCAATTAAATTTGTTTCAAGCGCTAGTCATGGAAAACGAATTATTGGATTAACATAAAACAAAAAAAATGCTACTGAATTTCAGTAGCATTTTTTTATTCAATTAAACCTATTAGAATTATCCTCCTAAAGCTTCAACTTTAGCTTTCATTTTCTTGTACTTTTCAGTTTCCGCAATGGCACTATAAATATTCATTAGTGTTTTAGAAACCTCTAAATTTTCTGAATCTACTTCTAAAACAGCTTCTAAATAAGGAATAGCTGTTTTATAAAGCTCTTTACGTTCCGCCTTTAGTTCATCATAACGTTTGTTATCAGCAGCGGATGTTCCTAAACCATTCATTTCTTCAATAAGACCTTGCTCCTCACCTAGTATTAAAGCTGCAATATTGGTATGTGCATTTGTATACGTAGGATCCATTTCAATAACCTTGTTATAATATTCTTTAGCTTTGTCATTATACCCAGCTTCAGCCGAAAGAACACCTAAATTGTAAAACAAATCTACATTAGTTGGATCTAAATCAATTGCCTTTTCAATTAGCAACTTATATTCATCTCTATTACCCAGTTTATACTGTAAATTGGCTTCTGTTAAAATAATATTAACATCTGTAGGGTTTTGATCACGCGCTAATTTTATGGCCTTTAAAGCTTCTTCGGTTTTCCCTAAATTAACATAAATAAAGGCAATATTTTTTGTGATTTCATTTGCTTTCGATTCTGAAACACGTTCACCTGGTTTAATATAAGCGCCTGTTTTTACAAATAAATCTCTGTTTTCTTTATCAAAAACCTCTTCTTCACCTGTTTCTTTGTTGGTTGCAAAATACTCTTTAGTAATGCCAGTATAACCCAATTTATTTAATTCTAAATAATGTTTAAGGGCTTCGTCATAATCTTTACCACTAACAGCACTAATTGCTGCGTAATAAAGGTAGGTTGTATCTTGAGGAACAACGTTATATAATTGCTCAAATTTTATTGCTGCTTCCGAAAAGTTATTTGCTTTGTAGAAGCTATTTGCTTTCATTAAAAGCTCATTTTCCATGGTAGTTGTTAATTCAGACGCTTCTGAATCATAATTTTTTCCTACTAAAATTAAACTTTCAATGGCTTTGTTTAAGTCGGAATTATTTGCTGTACCTTGAGCATACATTGCTTCAGCTACTAATAAATGATATTGGGATTTTTGCTTATCATCCATTCCAGACATCATAGATTCTGCCTGATTCAATGCTGTTTTGGCTTCAGCATAATTTTTATTTTTTATTGCTTTCTCTGCTGTACGTAACTCTTTTTTTTGAGCAAAAGAAACAGTACTTACTAGAATTGCCAATGCAACTAAAATTGGGTTTCTCATTTTATTATTTTAATTATCGTTATTTAATTCGTTTTCATCCGTATCAAGAGTTGTGCCATTATCAGTATCTTGTTCATTTTCAATAATGTTACCATCTTCATCTAGCAAGGCTTCGTTTTCATCTTCTTCTTCCTTCATTACTTTTGCAACAGCCGCAATAGAGTCACTTCCTTTTAAGTTTATAAGTCTTACACCTTGTGTAGCTCGACCCATAACTCGTAAATCAGCAACAGCCATACGAATGGCAATACCAGATTTGTTAATAATCATTAAATCCTCTTCATCTGTCACCGATTTTATAGCCACCAAATGACCAGTTTTTTCAGTTATAGAAATAGTTTTAACTCCTTTTCCACCTCTGTTCGTTATTCTGTAAACAGCTTCACCATCTTCTGGATCATCAATATAAGTACGTTTTCCATATCCTTTTTCAGAAACAACTAATACGGATTCTTCTTGCGGATTTTCAATAGCAATCATACCTATAACTTCATCGGTATTCTCGTCCTGTAAGCGAATACCTCTTACACCCGATGCATTTCTACCCATTGGGCGAGTTTTGGCTTCTTCAAAACGAATAGCTTTACCAGATTTTAAGGCCAACATAACTTGACTGTTTCCAGTAGTTAATTTGGCTTCTAGTAATTCATCATCCTCTTTAATTGTAATGGCATTAATACCATTAGTTCGTGGACGTGAGTATTGCTCTAAAGCCGTTTTTTTAACTTGACCTTTTTTGGTTGCCATAATGACATAATGGCTATTGATGTAGTCTTCATCTTTTAAGTCTTGCGTACAGATAAAAGCTTTTACTTTATCATCCTGCTCAATATTAATCAGGTTTTGAATAGCGCGACCTTTAGATGTTTTACTTCCTTCCGGAATTTCATAAACACGCATCCAGAAACACTTCCCTTTTTGGGTGAAGAATAACATGTATTGGTGATTAGTTCCTACGAATAGATGCTCTAAAAAGTCTTCATTTCTTGTAGTAGATGCCTTTTGTCCTACACCTCCTCTATTTTGTGTTTTGTATTCTGTAAGTGAGGTACGCTTAATATAACCTGCATGCGAAATGGTAATAACCACCTGCTCGTCTGGAATCATATCTTCAATACTTAAATCGCCTCCAGCATATTCAATAACCGAACGACGCTCATCGCCATACTTATCTTTTACAACTAATAATTCGTCTTTAATGATTTCCATACGACGTTCTTTTTTCTCAAGAATATCTTTTAAATCAGCAATGGTAATCATTAACTCGTCGTATTCCGAACGCAATTTATCTTGTTCCAGTCCTGTTAACTGACGTAAGCGCATTTCTACAATGGCTTTGGCCTGAATTTCGGATAGTTTAAAACGTTCAATTAACTTCTCACGCGCTTCATCCGCATTTGATGACGCACGAATAAGCGCAATTACTTCGTCAATATTATCTGAAGCAATAATTAAACCTTCAAGTATGTGAGCACGCTCTTCTGCTTTACGCAATTCGTAAGTAGTTCTTCGTACAACCACATCATGTCTGTGTTCCACAAAATGGTGAATCATGTCTTTCAGATTCAATAGTTGTGGACGACCATTGACTAAAGCAATGTTGTTAACACTAAATGACGATTGTAAAGCCGTGTATTTATATAAGGTATTTAATACAATATTAGGAATAGCATCGCGCTTTAAAACGTAAACAATGCGCATACCGTTTCTATCGGATTCATCGCGAATAGACGCAATACCATCCATTTTCTTTTCATTTATTAAATCGGCTGTTTTTTTAATCATGTCAGCCTTATTCACTTGGTACGGAATTTCGGTAACAATAATAGATTCACGACCCTGTACTTCTTCAATACGTGCTTTTCCACGCATGACTATACGACCACGACCTGTTTTGAACGCTTCAATAACACCATCATAACCATAAATTGTTCCTCCAGTTGGGAAATCTGGTGCTTTAATATGTGTAATTAACTCATCAACTTCAATATCGGTATTTTCAATATAAGCTGTTATACCATCCACCACTTCACTTAAGTTATGAGGCGGCATATTAGTAGCCATACCAACGGCAATACCTGATGCACCATTAACTAATAAACCAGGAATTCGTGTTGGAAGTACGGTTGGTTCGTGTAAGGTATCATCAAAGTTTAATTTATGATCTACGGTTTCTTTATCTATATCTGCCAGCATATCTTCCGATATTTTACGCATACGAGCTTCCGTATAACGCATTGCTGCAGGACTATCACCATCAACAGATCCAAAGTTACCTTGGCCATCCACTAACATATAACGTAAACTCCATTCTTGAGCCATACGAACCATAGCATCATAAACAGATGTATCACCATGTGGATGATACTTACCTAGTACTTCCCCAACAATTCTTGCTGACTTTTTATGTGCGCCAGTTGCTCTAACACCTAGTTCGTGCATACCAAAAAGCACACGTCTATGTACTGGTTTTAAACCATCTCTTACATCAGGTAAAGCACGTGACACAATGACTGACATTGAATAATCAATGTAAGCCGATTTCATTTCATCTTCAATGTTAATTGGGATCAATTTTTCTCCTTCTGCCATATATATTACTAATTAGATTTTTGTAGGTTTACAAATCGTGCTAATATAACCATTTCATCAGCTACAGCAAGGGTTTCTTTTGTGTTTTTTCGGTTTTTTTATTAACAATTCAAACCCTGCTTTTCGTTAATAAGTATGATGTTAAATATTTTGTCTTTATAAACATTTTTTTGTCTATTAGCATACAAACTATTATTTAAGGTATGGTTTTTGTCCTTACTAATATGTTTAGTACATTTAATGCAGAAAGGAATTATTTATGGATGACAATTTTTCACCGAGAGTTAAAGACGTAATTGCGTATAGTAAAGAGGAGGCTTTAAGGCTTGGTCACGATTTTATAGGCACAGAACATTTGATGCTTGGATTATTACGAGATGGTAGCGGAAAGGCTATTGATATTTTAAGTGCTCTAGAAATAGATTTAAACCATTTAAGACGCAAGGTCGAAATTTTAAGTCCTGCAAATCCTAATATGGCAGTAACTTCTAATAATAAGAAGAACTTACATCTAACCAGGCAAGCTGAACGTGCCTTGAAAACCACGTTTTTGGAAGCGAAACTTTTTCAGAGTAGCTCCATTAATACAGCACATTTGCTCTTGTGCATTTTAAGAAACGACAACGATCCCACAACCAAGCTTCTAAATAAGCTGAAAGTGGATTATGATAACGTAAAAGAACAGTTCAAGTTTATGATAACAAACGACGAAAATTATCCTGATATTACAGGAGAGCCGAAATCAGAATCTTTTCCGGATGATGATTCAGCTTCAGATGACGACACATCAAAAGATAATTTATTTAATTCACCAACTGGAAAAACGAATAAGAAATCTAAAACCCCTGTTTTAGATAATTTTGGACGCGATTTAACAGCTATGGCGGAAGAAGGCAAACTAGATCCTGTTGTAGGTCGTGAAAAAGAAATAGAACGTGTATCTCAAATTTTGAGTAGACGAAAGAAAAACAACCCACTGCTAATTGGTGAGCCTGGTGTTGGTAAATCTGCCATTGCTGAAGGTTTAGCAAATAGAATTGTAAGCAGAAAAGTATCACGAATTTTATTTAACAAACGCGTTGTAACATTAGATTTAGCGAGCTTGGTTGCGGGTACAAAATACCGTGGACAGTTTGAAGAGCGTATGAAAGCTGTAATGAACGAGCTAGAAAAAAACGACGATATCATTCTGTTTATTGATGAAATCCATACCATTGTTGGTGCTGGTGGTGCCACAGGTAGTTTGGATGCGTCCAACATGTTTAAACCAGCTTTAGCAAGAGGTGAAATACAATGCGTTGGTGCCACGACTTTAGATGAATACAGACAGTATATTGAAAAAGATGGTGCTTTAGAAAGACGTTTCCAAAAGGTTATTGTAGAACCAACAACCGTTGATGAAACTATTGAAATTCTAAATAACATTAAAGATAAATACGAATCGCATCACCATGTGGAATATACACCGGAAGCTATTGAGGCCTGTGTGCGATTAACGAATCGGTATATGACAGATCGGTTTTTACCAGATAAAGCTATTGATGCTTTAGATGAAGCAGGTTCGCGCGTGCACATAACAAACATTAATGTTCCAGATCAGATTGTTGAATTAGAAGAACAATTAGAAGCTGTAAAAGCCACAAAATCTAGTGTAGTTAAGAAACAGAAATACGAGGAAGCAGCTAAACTTCGGGACGATGAAAAACGTTTGGAAAAAGAATTAGCCATTGCTCAAGAAAAATGGGAAGAAGACACCAAGTTGCACCGTGAAACCGTTACGGAAGATAATGTGGCTGACGTTGTTTCTATGATGACCGGAATTCCTGTAAATAGAATTGCACAAACCGAAAGTAATAAACTAGCCATTTTACCAGAATTAATTAAAGGTAAAGTAATCGGTCAAGATCAAGCGGTTGCCAAAGTAGTAAAAGCTATTCAGCGAAATCGTGCCGGACTTAAAGACCCAAATAAACCAATTGGATCATTTATATTTTTAGGTCAGACAGGCGTTGGTAAAACGCAATTAGCCAAAGTACTTTCAAAAGAATTATTTGATAGTGAAGATTCCTTAATCCGAATCGACATGAGTGAGTATATGGAAAAATTTGCCATTTCAAGATTAGTTGGTGCGCCTCCAGGATACGTAGGTTATGAAGAAGGTGGTCAATTAACGGAAAAAATTAGACGCAAACCTTATGCTGTCGTGTTACTTGATGAAATTGAAAAAGCACATCCAGATGTATTTAATATGCTTTTACAAGTATTAGATGATGGGTATTTAACGGACAGTTTAGGTCGTAAAATAGACTTTAGAAACACTATTATTATCATGACCTCCAATATTGGTTCTCGTAAACTAAAAGATTTTGGTACAGGTGTTGGTTTTGGAACGTCTTCACAAAAATCTCAAGAAGATGCCAATGCTAGAAGCGTCATTGAAAATGCGTTGAAAAAAGCTTTCGCGCCAGAATTCTTGAATAGAATTGATGATGTGGTAGTTTTTAATGCACTTGAAAAAGAAGATATCAATAAAATTATTGATATTGAATTAGATAAACTCATCTTACGCATTAAGGATATTGGCTATACGCTTAAATTAAGTAAAGCTGCCAAAGATTATATTGCAGACAAAGGCTTCGACAAACAATATGGTGCTAGACCATTAAAACGTGCAATACAAAAGTATGTGGAAGATGCCTTGGCTGAAGAAATAATCAATTCGAAAATTTCTGAAGGCGATAAAATCTCCATGGATTTAGATGCTAAAACCAACGAATTGAAAATTAAAATTGAGTCTGGAAAAAAAAAGACTGAATCTTAAAAAATAAATCGTATAATATTGAAAAACTCCACTTACATTTGTGGAGTTTTTTTATATCCTAAATTTTACTTAACTTTAAATATGTCTGTTGTAAAAACATATCCGTACGGAACCATTACCTGCCATAACCATTACATGATAGCAGTCATGAAGGAAGGCATAACCGTTTCAATTGATTTAAACAATGAACTTTATGATATTGCTAGAAACTATTTTAACAATAGAAAGTTTGTGTATATTACACACAGAATAAACTCCTATTCGGTAGACCCTAATGTTTATTTCGAAACTTCTAAAATTAAAAACCTTGTTGGTTTTGCTGTTGTCTTTGGCGATTCTGTTAAAATTGACAACACAGATTTTGAAAGTACTTTTATAAGTATTCCCTTTAAAGCATTTCAGTCTTTAGATGAAGCTATTGCTTGGTCTGACCAATTATGCAATGTATAAACTTGCCTTTCCTATAAATCCATAGAAACAGCAAAATTTTACGTAAAATTTATGCGTAGATTTCTTGCACATCTATTTCTAAATTCGATAAAAACGAAACTGAATTTTTAATATCAATATGTAATTCTCTATCATTAGAAACAAAGGACACATCTTGGCGGTAAGCCATTAAAACGGACTCTATAAATGCTGAAGATTTTAAAGGTTTTCTAAAGTACAAAGCTTGAGAGGCATTAAACAGTTCAATGGCTAAAATACGTTCTACATTATGTACTAAAGTATAAGCTTGCGTGGCGGCATTGGCTCCCATACTTACATGATCTTCTTGACCATTACTAGAAACAATACTATCTATACTTGCCGGACTCGCCAATTGTTTGTTGGCACTTACAATACTAGCAGCTGCGTATTGCGGGATCATAAAACCCGAGTTTAAACCTGGATTATCAACTAAAAATGTTGGCAAACCTCGTAATCCAGAAACTAATTGAAACACACGTCTTTCCGATATATTTCCTAATTCAGCCATGGCAATTTTCATATAGTCTAAAGCCAAAGCTAAAGGTTGACCATGAAAATTTCCGCCAGAAATAATTAAATCATCTTGGCTAAAAATGTTTGGATTATCGGTTACAGAATTAATTTCTGTTATAAATGTTTTTCTAACAAAATCTAATGTATCCTTGCTCGCTCCATGAACTTGAGGCATGCATCTAAATGAATAGGGATCTTGTACATGTACTTTATCTTGACCAACTAATTCACTACCCTCTAAAAACTCACGAATACGTTCTGCCGTTTTTAACTGACCTTTATGCGGACGCACCAAATGCACTAATTCATTAAAGGGCTCAATTCTTCCATCAAAAGCTTCTAAAGATGTACTTCCAATCAAATCTGCTAAATAAGATAATTTATAGGCTTTCATTAATAAATGAATGCCATAAGCTGACATAAATTGTGTTCCATTTAACAGAGCCAAACCTTCTTTAGATTGCAAGGTTATGGGTTCCCAATTAAATTTCTTCAAAATAGATTTAGCAGTATGAACAGCGTCTTCAAAATACACCTCTCCTTTTCCAATTAGCGGTAGTGCCAAATGTGCTAAAGGAGCTAAATCCCCCGAGGCTCCTAAAGAACCTTGAGTATAAATAACTGGTAAAATATCATGGTTATAAAAATCCAATAAGCGTTGTGCCGTTTCTAACTGCACACCACTATGTCCATAACTTAAAGACTGCACCTTTAAAAACAACATGAGTTTCACAATGGGTTTTGGAACCAATTCACCAGTACCACACGCATGAGACATTACCAAATTTTCTTGAAGTTTGGTTAAATTTTCTTTTGATATTTTTACATTATATAATGAACCAAATCCCGTGTTTATACCATAAATAGGCGAATCTTGATTTTTAAGTTTCTGGTTTAAATAATCCCGACAAGCTTGAATTTTTTTAACAGAACTATCTGCTAATTCCAGTGTTTTGCCTTCTTCTAAAATGGCTGAAATAGTTTCTAAATCAATGGTTTCTTGCGAAATATAATGGATTGGTCTCATGTGCATAAATGTTATCCCAAAATTCCACATTCATTATGTATTATGCAAACAAAAAATGACATTTCATTTATAATTCATGATAATATTCTATTTTTGAATAAACAAACTATTTTAACCATGAAAAAAACCTTAATTTTTGTTGCAGCATTATCCATTTTTGCCTGTAAAGAAGAAGCACCTAAAGACTATGTGACTTTCTCTGGAAAAATAACAAATAAAAACAGCGATTCATTACTTATTCGAACCCGTGATTATGCCAAAACAATATCCGTAAATGAGGATGGTACTTTTAGCGATACTCTAAAGGTTGATGCTGGTATATACAACCTTTTTGATGGTGCCGAATCTACATCTATATTTTTAAAAAATGGTTATGACATTGACATGACGATCGATACAAAAATGTTTGATGAAAGTATCAAGTACACAGGAACAGGTTCTGAACACAGTAATTTTTTAGCGGAAAAATCTTTAAAAGAAGAACAGCTAATTGATTTTGAAACTTTGAGTAAAATTTCGGATATGGAAACGTTAGAAACCGAGCTTGATAAGATTAAAACAGAATTAGGAGAGTTTTATAATTCCAATAAAGCCATAGATACAAGTATTACCAATAGTGCAAATAAGAGTTTGAAGCCCATGCTAAAATCGTATAAATCCTTTATTGGTCAAGCTATTGCTTTAAAAAAGGAGTTTCCAAAAGGCACGCCTTCCCCAACGTTTAACGATTATGAAAACTATGATGGTACAACAACCTCGTTGTCTGATTTAGCCGGAAAGTATGTATATATTGATGTATGGGCAACGTGGTGTGGTCCTTGTAAAGCAGAAATTCCATTTTTAAAAGAAATTGAAAAAGAATACCACGGAAAAGATATCCAATTTGTAAGTCTATCTATTGATGATGATAGAAGCCATAAAGGTTCATGGGAAAAAGCGCACGAAGCGTGGAAAGCCATGGTTGCGGATAAAGAATTAGGCGGTATTCAGTTATTTGCTCCAAAAGGATGGCAAACTGAATTTATCCAAGCCTATAAAATAAACGGTATTCCACGTTTTATTTTAATTGATCCTGCAGGAAATGTGGTTTCTCCAGATGCGCCAAGACCTTCAAGTGATGAATTCAAAGAACTACTAACAGAATTAAATATCTAAATTCTGAATACTTTCAAAATTAAAGAGTCGCAAAAAAATGCGACTCTTTTTTTATAATAAAGTTTACTATCTGCTTTAAAACAATGCCTTACAAGTTAGAATATGAGATTCTGCAACTTGTTAAGCATAACAACTAGTGGAAATCCTTATAAATTAGCTCATGTAAATAAGGTCTATCCTTTATTTGGTTTTAGACTTTTTTTCTTTTTTCTCTCCTTCCTTCTCCTCCGCTTCTACTTTGGGAGGTTCAGGCTGTTCAAACAAATTCAGATAGGCATCACCTAATGTATCAATTACATGTGTAGCAGTCATTGCTTCATAACCCAAACCTTGTACCGCAATATCCGCTGATTTTCCGTGTAGATATACTCCAAACACAGACGCAGCCAAAGAATCATAGCCTTGTGCAATGAGTCCGGTAATAACTCCCGTTAAAACATCACCAGTTCCGGCAGTTGCCAATCCTGGGTTTCCGGTTGAATTAATATATATTTTATCTTCTAAAACGGTTAACGTATAAGCGCCCTTAATCACCACAATTAGGTGATATTTTTTTGAAAATGCTTTAACCTTTTTCAGTTTATCAAAATCATCTTTCCACACACCAATTAGGCGTTCCAACTCTTTAGGATGTGGTGTTAAGACCGTATTCTGTGGCAATAACTTTAATAAATCTTTGTTTTTAGACAGCAGATTAATACCATCCGCATCAATAACTAAAGGTGTTTTGTTGGTAGTTAGAAACACTTGTAAAGCTTCAGCAGTTGCTTTTTCAGTTCCCATACCAACACCTAGACCAATAACCGTTGGAGTAATTGTAAATTGAATATTACTAATCCACTCCTCCTGTTCGTCGGTAATAATCATGGCTTCTGGAAAACTAGACTGAATTGGTATATAACCACATTTAGGCACAAAAGCCGTTACCAATCCTGCTCCAATAGATAGAGCCGAGCGGCTAGCTAAAATAGCGGCTCCTATTTTACCATAACTTCCACCAATTATAAGTGCATGACCGAAGGTTCCTTTATGCGAAAATTTATCACGGGGTTTATAAATGGGCAATACTTCCTGCTTACCTATTAAATCTACAGCTGTTTGGGTTTTTATTAAATATTCACGATCAAAACCAATATCTAAAACTTCCCATTGTTCCGTAAATTTAGCGGTGTCTGGTAAAAAGAAAGCGAGTTTTGTGGACTGGAAACTCAATGTGTGATTTGCCCAAACCACATTATTATCGTCAGCTGGAACAGCATCTGTTTTCATTCCGGAAGGAATATCAACGGATAGCGTAAATGCTTTAGACACTTTAAAATGTTGAAACAAATTAACCACCCAATCGTCTGCCGGACGATTTAATCCAATACCGAAAACGGCATCAATGATAATATCATCAGGACCAATTTCAGGAAAATCATCATCTGGACCTATAAGCGTAGGCCATTTTTTTGTGGTTTGTTTTATTAAGTCATAATTACACAGAAAATCCCGTGTTCGCTTATCACTGAAGTTAACCACATAGGTATTCACATGGTAACCATGGTTAATTAAATGCCGAGCTACCACCAAACCATTACCGCCGTTATTTCCAATGCCACAAAACACGTGAATAGGTACTTGAGCGCCTTGCATACGTAAATGCAACCAATTGAAAATTTGTATACCCGCACGCTCCATGAGTTCGGTGGATGTAATGTTTTGCTTTTTTGCCGTGAGTTTATCACCTTCGTAAATCTGCTTATCTGAAAATATTTTCATGGGTATTTATTACTTTATTTATATTAATAAAACGGACATGCTTTCAAAAATACAGTTAATTTTATTGTCTTTAAAATTATACTTTTATAACCTATAAATCAGTTACATTTTTTACCAAATGATTAAAATTATTAAAGCGAATGCCAACCATGCCGAAACACTCTCCTTAATTCGAAGGCAAACATTTTTGGAGTCTCATGGTATGAGTGCTTCTAAAGCTGATATAGATTCATATATCAATTTAAAATTCACTAAATCTGCTTTTGAAGCAGAACTGCTGGACACTAACACTATTTTTCATATGCTAATCTATAACGAAACACCAATTGGCTACTCTAAAATAATATATTCCATTTCTGAAAAGAACATCCCGTTTAAAAATGTAACCAAACTAGAACGTATCTATGTACTGAAAGCTTTTCATAATTTAAAATTAGGGAAAGAATTATTTGAATTTAATGTTTCAGTTTCAAAAAAACACAACCAATCTGGAATGTGGTTATATGTATGGATAGAAAACCATAGAGCCATTAATTTCTATAAAAAAGCAGGGTTTAAAATTGTAGGGAGTTATGATTTTAAAATTTCACAAACCCATTCCAACCCCAATCATCAGATGCTTTTAACGTATTAATCTAATGCAGGTAATACAAAATCATCCAGAGCGCTTTTCTCTTTCATCAAGGCTTCAATGTCTTTAGATGTTCTAGGCGCCTCTGCTGATAAATTAACGGGACCATTATTAGTAATTAAAATATCATCTTCAATCCTTACGGCAATTCCCCACCACTTTTTATCACAATTACTGCCATTTGGGATATAAATTCCTGGTTCAACAGTAATAACCATATTGTGCTCAAAAGCTCCATAAAGCCCAGGATCATGAACATCCAACCCTAAATAATGAGAGGTGCCATGTGGAAAGTACTGTCTAGCTTCTTTATCATTTTGGGCAATTCCTAAAGCAATTAATCCTTTATGAATAACAGCGCGACTAGCCGCATCAACTGCATGAAACCCATTGCCTACCTTGGCTGCTGCAATACCAGCATCTTGAGCTTCAAAAACTAAATCGTATATAGTTTTTTGCGCTTTGGTAAATTTTCCATTGGCTGGAATAGTTCGTGTAACATCTGCGGTATAACCATGATATTCAGCACCTAAATCCATGAGCACCAATTCATTATTTACGTGCATTTTACTATTTTCAATATAATGCAGCACACAGCCATTATTTCCGGCACCTACAATACTAGGATAGCCTTCGTACTCGCTACCATATTTTTTGTATACAAATTCATGAATGCCTTGTATTTCCATTTCGGACATGTTTGGATGCATAGCCTTCATAATTTCACGTTGTCCCATAGCCGAAATGCGAACGGCTTTTGTAAGTAACACCAGCTCTTCTTCAGTTTTAATTTGGCGCAAACCTGCCATTAGTGTGGATAAACTTTGGGTGTCCAAATTCGATTTTGGTGTCTCCTGCTCTATTTTTATAATTTGTTGTTTCAATTCCAAACGCACATTTGGATCTGTTGATTCTGCATAATCTGAAATCACTTTATCCTTTTTTAAATTAGGATAGTACTCCAAAGCACGACCAATATTTTGAGCCACATTGGCACTATTTTCAAGATCTGTGGCTTTAATCATTTCATAAATTCGAAATTTTATAGGATCTGGCAACGTATTTTCATCATAATTAGCTTGTTGCTTAAACTGTTCAATTAAGCTATGTAAGTCGGCTTGGTTGCGTTTAGAGTCGCGATAATCATTATTAAAATTATTAAATAAAACTTTATCAAATTGGGAATAATCAACACCTGAATTGTTAAAATCACTACCATTATACGCCCTGTCAAAACCCAATTGATTTTTCACACCTTCAATACCTAACCGTTTTCCGGTCCACTGCTCTGCTTGCGGATTTTTTTCCTGAACATAAATTATTTCGTTGTATACAACACCTTCCGAATTCGTTTGGTTTTCAGAAAATAAAACTAAAACAGCATGGGGTTCTTTATAACCCGTCAAATAATAAAAATCGGGGTCTTGATGATATACGTAATCCACATCATTGGCTCTATTTCTCACAGGATTTGCAAAAAAAACAGCGACAGAATTTTCAGGCATACCGCTGCGCAAGGCGTCACGTCTACTTTTATGAAATTCAGCTGATAAATAATCGGTTGGTAAGCCATCTTGTGCTGGCATATTAAGTGTTATACAAGCCGCAAATGCCGCCATAATAAAATGTTTCATGAGATACGCGTTTTAAACCAATGGTAAATTAAAAGATAAAATAGAACAGTCAGCTTTTAACTAAAAAAATTAACAAACTTTTAAGCCTAGATTAACCTTAAGGCAACTCTTTAAAACAGATAAATTTCAATACATTTGTGTCTCAATCGAAGTCTAATTAAAATGTTCGTTTAAACGGAATATACTTATGAAAAATATAGCTTTATCATCAACACATGAAGCATTAGGGGCAAAAATGGTGCCTTTTGCAGGTTTCAATATGCCAGTACACTATGAAGGCGTAAATGTAGAACACGAAACCGTACGAAAAGCCGTTGGCGTATTTGATGTCTCGCACATGGGTGAATTTTTAATCAAAGGACCAAAAGCCCTTGAGTTAATTCAAAAAGTCACAACGAATGATGCGAGCAAATTAACCATTGGAAAGGCACAATATAGCTGCTTACCGAATGAAACGGGCGGAATTGTTGACGATTTAATTATTTATAAAATTGAAGAAGAAACCTACCTTTTAGTTGTTAATGCGGGCAATATTGAAAAGGATTGGAATTGGATTAAATCTAAAAATGATGTTGGTGCCGAAATGGTAGATATTAGTGATGATTATTCACTTTTAGCCATTCAAGGGCCTAAAGCTATTGAAGCAATGCAATCCTTAACAAGTCATGATTTATCTGCCATTAAATTTTACAATTTCGTGGTTGGCGATTTTGCAGGGGTAGAAAATGTCATCATTTCTGCAACCGGTTATACGGGAAGTGGTGGTTTTGAAATTTACTGTAAGAATTCAGAAGTAAAACAAATATGGGATAAGGTTTTTGAAGCAGGTGCTGATTTTGGCATTAAGCCAATAGGTTTAGCAGCTCGTGATACGTTACGCTTGGAAATGGGTTACTGCTTATATGGTAATGATATTGATGATACCACATCACCCTTTGAAGCTGGTTTAGGTTGGATTACTAAATTTACAAAAACCTTTACTAATTCAGATAACTTATCTGAAGAAAAGAAAGGCGTTTTAAAACGAAAGTTAGTTGCTTTCGAGTTAGAGGATAAAGGTATTCCTAGAAGCGGTTATGACATTGTTGATGATGCCGGAAATTTAATTGGAAAGGTAACATCTGGAACCATGTCTCCAATGCTTAAAAAAGGAATTGGCTTGGGTTATGTTTCTCCAGACTACAGTGCATTTGATACTAAAATAAACATCCAAATTCGTAAGAATGCCGTTCCTGCAACGGTTGTAAAACTACCTTTTTACAAAGGCTAACATACTCTATGATAGATTACCAAGCCATTTTAAATAAAATTCATGCCAACGTAATTCAGGAAGCGGATAAAGGCCATATTGCGCGTTATATTCCTGAATTATCTCGCGTAAATCCGGAGCGTTTTGGTATGCACTTAAAGCTTATTTCTGGTGAAGAATTTGCGGTTGGCGATTCGGAAGTTGGATTTTCCATTCAAAGTATTTCCAAAGTTCTGACACTAGCCATGGCTATGTCTAAAATTGGAACACATATTTGGGATCGTGTGGATGTAGAGCCTTCCGGAAACCCTTTCAACCATTTATCGCTTTTGGAACTGGAAGAAGGAATTCCTCGAAACCCATTAATTAATTCCGGTGCCATTGTAATTGCAGATATTTTGGTTTCCCAATTGGAAAATCCAAAGGCTGATTTTTTAAAATATGTGCACGATATTACGGGTGATGATTCTATTTCCTATAATTTAAAAGTCGCACAATCGGAAAAAGAAACGGGTTTTAATAACTTTGCTGCGGCTAACCTATTAAAATCCTTCAACAATCTTAATAATTCAGTTGACGATGTTTTAGATTTTTATTTCCATCAATGTTCTTTGGAAATGACCTGCTCTCAATTAACAAAAGCTTTCTTTTTATTTGCCAATAAAGGGAAATGTTTAGCGCAAATGGCTCGCATTACAAAAAGTCAAGCCAAGCGCATTAACGCCATTATGCTTACGTGTGGATTTTACGATGAAGCGGGCGAATTTGCCTTTGAAGTTGGACTCCCTGGAAAAAGTGGTGTTGGTGGTGGCATTGTGGCCGCATTACCACATGAGTTTACAATTGCGGTTTGGGCGCCTGGATTAAACGAACGTGGTAATTCTAAATTAGGCATGAAAGCGCTGGAGCATTTTACAACGCTTACCAATCAATCTATTTTTTAATAAACAGTTCTAATTATAGCCATGTCGGCAATAGAAAACAAACATAGAATACTTATTTTAGGTGCTAGTGGTTTTATAGGAAATGCGCTTTATAAAGAACTCTGCTCCTATTTTAAAACATTTGGTACCTACCGAACCTCCAAACGTGAATTTGAAAAAAATCAACATTTTTTTCAATATGATGTGGAGGAAGATGATGTGTTTGAAATTTTAGAAATTGTTAAACCCACGATTATTATTTCAGCACTTCGTGGCGATTTTAATGCACAAGTTATTGCGCACGCCCATATAGCACAATATTTACAAATGCATAAAAGTAAATTGCTCTTTTTATCATCAGCCAATGTATTTGATTCCTACAGTAAATACCCAAGTTATGAAAGCGATAAAACCTTAAGTGATAGTGTTTATGGGCATTTCAAAATAAAAATTGAAAACATGCTATTGCGCTTGCCAAAGCGTCAAGTTGCCATTATTAGATTACCAATGGTTTTTGGAAATCAGTCGCCTAGAATAACCGAGATAAAGGAGTTCATTAAAAATAAAGAAGCCATAGAAGTCTTTCCCAATCTGATTATGAATATGACTACAGATGTAAAATTAACACAGCAAATTCATTATATCATTAACCGAAATAAAAGTGGCATTTTTCATATTGGCAGCACGGATTTAGTCCATCATGACGAATATATTCTAGAAATTATTAACGCATTAGGTTTTAAAAATGTGCTTCTAAAAAATGTGTATACTACTAATGACGACCGCTATTTAGCCGTTTTACCAAAATATAATCTCTTACCAAAACATTTACAGTTTACAAGCAAAGATTTTATATCAGAAATTGAAATTTAGTTGTTTTTCATTCGTAATTTAGCTATATTCTAGACACTATAAAATAACATACTATGAGTAAATTATTAGAAGAAGATATCGAGAAAAAATTATTGCGCTTTCCCGATTGGGAATATAGCGACAACGCCATCCATGCGGAATTTGAATTTGAAAATTTCAAGGACTGCTTTAGTGCGATGAGCCGAATTGCTTTTGAATGCGAAGCTTTAAATCACCATCCAGAATGGCGCAATGTCTATAACGTATTATACATTTCCTTGTCTACGCATGATGAGAATGGTGTAACAAACAAAGACTTTAAACTTGCCCAAGCTATTGATGCTATCGTCGTTCCTGAAGACGATGAGTAAAATTGTAAACGCTAAGCCATTGTGTTTACTTTATTTTTTTAAATTTGTCAATTAACAAACTATTAATATTTAATTCTTAATTATTTTATGGGAAGAGCTTTTGAATTCCGCAAAGCACGAAAAATGAAACGTTGGTCTGCCATGAGTAAAGCGTTTACGCGTATTGGTAAAGACATTGTTATGGCTGTTAAAGAAGGTGGACCAGATCCCGATTCTAACTCCCGATTACGTGCTGTAATTCAGAATGCCAAATCGGTTAATATGCCGAAAGATAACGTAGAACGCGCCATAAAGAAAGCGTCAGATAAAAGTCAAGGCGATTATAAAGAAGTTATTTTTGAAGGCTATGCACCTCACGGAATTGCTATTCTCGTGGAAACGGCTACAGATAATAATACCAGAACCGTTGCCAATGTGCGTAGTTATTTTAATAAATGCGATGGCAGTTTAGGAACATCTGGTTCGGTTGTTTTTATGTTTGATCATACCTGTAATTTCAGAATTGAAGCCGAAGGTTTAGACCCTGAAGAATTAGAGTTAGAGTTTATAGATTTTGGCGCTGAAGAAGTTTTTGCAGATGACGATGGCATCCTTATTTATGCACCATTTGAAAATTTTGGAGCCATTCAAGCCGAATTAGAAAATAGAAATATTGAAATTCTATCCTCCGGTTTTGAGCGTATTCCACAAGTCACCAAAGCATTAAGCGCTGAAGATGCTGCTGATGTAGAAAAACTTCTAGAGAAATTAGAAGAAGATGATGACGTGCAAAACGTGTATCATACGATGGAAGAAAGTACCGAAGACTAATTTAAATCCGCATTTAATTTTGAAAATAAATCACCTTCTTTTAGCATTAGCGCTTGTATTTTGTTTTTCAGCAAACTCAAGTTTCGCACAAAAAGATAATAAGAAGGTGATTTATCAGGATTTAGAAGGCGAAAAAATCTGTAAACGTAGATTTAAAAAACGTTTAGACGCGGCATCATTTGTGCAAACCAGAGAAACCGAAAACGTCATCATCAAACAATTACAACCCCGAATTATTGAAGGCCAACTTACAGCCATTGCGCAAGGGAGTATTTCTAAAATGGTTACTGCTATTGAAACTATTCTTCAGCAGAAAATAGATCCAGATAAAAATCTACTCCTTCACTATTATAAGCAAAACGATGACATTTTTAAAAAAGATGTCACAGATGCATTATATTGGGGCTTTATGGATAAGCACGCTTCCGAATTCGCTTCGTTTTTAATTGGTAGTAAAGACTCCGGCATCAGTCAAGATAAAGAAAAGCATGTTTTTATTGATGAAACCAACTATTTAGAATCCACCATTTTTTCGGAACCAAATATCCAATTATATCACCTTCTTATTAGGCCAAACGGTTCCTATAAACTGTATTATGGCGAATTTGATATCGTTTATACCATAAATGGTGTTTTAGAATATTATTAGCATAAAACACCCTTTTACACTTTTTTTTTCAAAATGTAACAAATAGTCGTTAAATTCGTCTTAACCTAAAACACGACTATGCTATCTAAACTTAAATTTCAAACACTTTTTACAGCTTGTTTTTTATTACTTACCTTTTCTAATTTTGGTCAAACCGTTACGGGAAAAATTTTGGATACTAAGAATGAGCCTATTCCTTTTGCTACCATTCAAATTGGCGAGGATTATGGTGTAATTTCCAACGACGAAGGCAATTTTAACATGCGTGTATCAGGTTTTCAATCTACCGATTCCGTGTACATTTCTTGTATGGGTTATGAAAAATTAGGATTTCAAGTTCAAGAGTTCGAATCCAAAGAATATGTTTTAAACGATCATGTAAACGAACTTTCAGAAGTCTATGTTACAGACAGAAAATTAGAAATTGATTCTATTTTATATTATGTGAAAACGCACGCTTCAAAAAATTATAGACTAGATCAAACGGCTTTAAAAATGTTTGGACGACGTACCGAATATGTGGATGGAAAATCAGCAGATTTTGAAATAGAAAAATCGTCTAATTTCAAAAAAAATCAATTGGACGCTTTTAATAAGGATTTTGATGAGTTAGAACAATCACTTCTAAATAACGAATCCAAACAATACACAGATATGGTTTCTACGCTATATATAAAAGATTCAGAAAACGCCAAGTTGAAAGTTGAAAAGGCGGTTAAGCTTTTAGATGAAACCAATGAGCAGTCATTAGAAAAAATGACCGATAAAGGCAACGATATTGTATTAAAACATTTGGACAAAAGTAAAGTGTATACCGTAAAATCGGGCTGGTTTACCGTTTCAGATTCCGTGTCGTTGGATAATAGAAGTGATAAAGTATCCGATTCTATAAATGCCGTTCGCTTTGTCCGCGAAGCTGCTTTTAATATGGTAAAAGAAGTAAATCCTATAACCGAAGAGCCCGAATTAGATTTCATTACGGATACCAGAAAATATGATTACGAGTTAAAAGGTTTAACCTTTTTAGATACGGAAATGGTTTATATTATAGATTTTAAACCAAGACGAGGTTCTGCAAACTACCAAGGAACCATGTATGTTTCCAATCAAACCTTTGCCGTATTACGTGCCGATTATGCATTTTATCCTGGACGCGTAGGCGAGAAAATTAATTTGCGTTTAATATTAGGGATTAAATTTATTGAGAATAATAAAGCCGGTTCTGTAGCTTACAAGAAAAATAGCGATGGTTACTATTATCCTTATTATATAAAAAGTGAATCAGATCGGTATTTTTACATCAACAGACCTATCAAGTTTATTGAAAATGACAATAGCCGCAATAAAACAGCCTTTAATTTTAAAGTTGAAGGAACTTTCAAAGAACGTACTGAAATATTAATGCTAGATGTAAATTCGGTAAATTCCGCAGGCTTTGAAGCCATCCAAGAAGGAAAAACCATGGATTTCGAAAAGATTAAGAAATACGATGCATCCATTTGGCAAGATTATAATGTGTTAGAGCCGCTTCAGGAAATGAAGGATTTTAAAGTTGAAGATTAATTAAAAAAGCCGATTTCATTCGGCTTTTTACGTACTATTTTGCACTATAAACTGAAACTTAAGGTATAATTTAAATCCATGAAAAACCTTCTAGCAGTATTTTGCTTTTTGATTATGACAAGTTGTGGCACGACTCTAACTGTTAATTCAGAAGTTGAAACCTTTATAAATTCTCAAAATTTTACAGTTGTAAAACCTGTAAAATGGCACGCTTTTAAAAATCATGGATATGTGAGTTATACACCCCTGTCTATAGATGAAAATCCCTATCAAAATTCGGTTTCAGTATTTCAATTTCTAGAAACAAACGACCACTCTTTTGAAGAATTTGTTCAAACTAGAATAAACGAAACGAACAAATCAAGAACCATTATCAAGCAAGAATCCTATTCCGAATTAACCCAATTGGGAACCATTTATATTCATAACCTGGAATCAACTTTTCAAGGTCATATTAATAAGGAATTTTTCGTGTATTTTGAACATAATGGCAACTATTATCATTACAATTATTATTCACGTAAGAATCTCTATAAAAAGCACCTTGATGATGCTATGTCTATTTTAAAGAGTATTGCATTTAAGGAAAATCAGGATTGATATTTATAGATATTTAAATCGTAATTTGATAATGAACAAATGTTCAAATAAAATCATGCGTTTATTTTAAGAATACGCAGTCACTTTCCCTTCCACGCCTTCAAAAAAGGCCTTCATAAATTTGAAATCTGCTTCCAAATCGTCTGTAGGATAAAAAGGCTCGGATATCTTATTTTGCTTGTTCTTGAAGTCTAATGTAAACATGATTATCGGCACGTTGGCAGCTTTGGCAATGTAGTAAAAGCCAGTTCGCCATTCGGTTACTTTTTTTCGCGTGCCCTCGGGAGCTAGCGCTAATCGAAACTCATCACGTTCATTAAATAATTGTGCAATAGCCTCTACCTTATTTTGTTTATTTCCGCGGTCTATAGGTGCGCCTCCAATGGCTCTTAAGTACCAACCTATTGGACCTATAAACAGTTCCTTTTTTGCAATAAAATTAGATTTTACGTGTGCTACTTGACGTAACAAGACTCCAATATAAAAATCATGCCAACTGGTATGTGGCACAGCAATAAGAACGGCCTTTTTTACCGTATCTTGAGAGAACGTTACATTCCCTGTAATACGCCAACCTATAATTTTAAAATAAATAAATTTAGCTAACCTGCGCATATTACATTTTAGAATATAGGTCTCTTAATTTTTGGCGCGTAATCACTTTTTGCCAGTTTTTACCAATGGCATTTTCCCAAAGCGGTTCTAGACTTAAAGCCACATCAATCATAATATCAAATTGCTCATCTGATAAATTGGCACAAATACCTTGTGGAATATTAATGTTGTGTTTAGCACGCATTTTTTTATACATGGCAACACCTTCTGGGTAATATTCTTCTAAATGTTCAAAAACAATACAGTTTCCAACACCATGTTTAACACCTAATAAATAACCTAAACCATAACTCATAGCATGAGCAACACCAACTTGCGAATAAGCAATACTCATGCCTCCATGCCAGGAAGCCATCATTAATTTATCGGCAGATTCTTTTTCGTCTAATGTATCTTCTAGAAAAATTTCTATACAAAGCTCTAATGCCTTTTCGCCATAGCTTTCGCTAAAGGCATTCAAATAGGTTCCTGTTAGGGATTCTATACAGTGTACATAACAGTCCATTCCTGTATAAAACCATTGGTCTTTAGGTACGCCTTTGGTTAATTCGGGATCCAGAATAACTTGATCAAAAGGTGTATAATCACTATTGATTCCTAATTTTCTAACAGGTCCTGTTAAAATGGTTGTTCTAGAAACTTCGGCACCTGTTCCGGAAATAGTAGGAATACCTACGTGGTAAATGGCCGGATTTTTAACCAAATCCCAACCTTGATAATCTTTAGATTCCCCTTCGTTTGTAATCATGATAGCCACAGCTTTGGCCATATCCATAACGGTTCCGCCACCAATACCAATAATTCCTGAAGGACGTTGTTTACAGGTAAGTATAATTTCTTCAACTAACGCATCTACTTGTGATGTTTTAGGTTCTTCGTCAGCAGAAATAAAAATAACGCGATCATCATAAGCTAATGGAATACGTCCTGATAGCGTTGCTTTTTTCTCAAAAACATCATCAACTAAAAAAATAAATGGTGCGGAAACACTTAATCGCTTGGGTGCAATGATATCTTCTAACTGACTAAAACTTCCTCGACCAAAAACAACTCGAGACACCATTGGGTAATTCTTGTAACTCATGTAATATTGTTCTGAAACAGCTTATCAAATGGGACTTATTTGACGCACTGTTTAATTAATCTTTCCTTATTTATTCTGCTATAAATTTCAATTGATAAATATCGCTATAATTATTGAAATCCACAGACACTATTGCAACAATTCCAGTAATTCATTCAAACTTTTAACTGTTTTATAAGCTTTTCCGTTCGTTTCATTCTCGGTAACTTGCTCATGAATCCACGTGGTATGAAAAGGCACATGAATAGCATGTGCTTTTAAATTTACCAAGGGCAATATATCCGACCTTAATGAATTTCCTATCATTAAAAACTGGGATGGTTTAATATCCAAATGGTTTAAAAGCCTGGAATAATTGGCTTCTTTTTTATCACTTAATACTTCAATATGGTGAAAATAATCTAGCAAACCTGATTTTTCTAATTTTCGCTCTTGGTCTAATAAATCACCTTTGGTAGCTAGAATTAATTTGTATTTTTTTGATAATTCTTTTAATACATTCTCAACACCATCCAACAATTCAATAGGTTTCTCCAGCATACCTTTTCCTATATCCAAAATAGCTTGGGTGGTTTTAGCCGATACATTATTGTTAGATAATTCAATAGCTGTTTCTACCATGGACAATACAAAACCTTTAATACCATACCCATAAAGCGGCAAATTTCTTATATGCGCTTTAAATAGTTCTTGGTCTATTTTATTTAAGGTTTCATAAGGCGATAATAGTTTTCCAAAGGCTACTTCGGCATCCCGAAAATAGGTTTCATTAACCCAAAGCGTATCATCCGCATCAAAGCCTATTACGTGTATGTTATTATAATTTATTTCCACAGCTTGTTGGCTAATTCCAAATCTTCAGGTGTATCAATTTCAACACCTTGAACATCGGTTTCTACCATTTTTATTTTTTTACTATATTCTAAATATCGGATACACTCAATTTTTTCAGACGCTTCCAACGGCAACATGGGTAAACGGTAAAAATCTAAAAGTGCTTGACGCCTGAACGCATACACTCCTTTATGTTTGTAGTATTTAACGGCTACATCCTTGTCTCTTGGAAACGGAATGGGGCTTCTAGAAAAGTATAAAGCAAAATTATTATTATCAACAATAACTTTAACGGTATTGGGGTTAGTAATCTCCTCCCATTCATGAATATGAACCATTAAAGATGCTAAATCAATTTCTTTTAGTGGATCATCATTAAAGACAGCAATTAGTTTTTTAAGCGAAGCGACTTCGGTAAAAGGCTCATCACCTTGCACATTAACCACAATATCTACATCGTCCATAAACTCGATAGCTTCGGCAATTCTGTCGCTTCCACATTCGTGTTCTTTTTTGCTCATAATAGCTTTTCCGCCATTATTTACAATTTCATTATAAATAATTTCACTATCCGTAACCACAAAAACGTCATCAAATAATTGGGTATTAACGGTGGCTTCGTAGGTTCGTAAAATCACCGTTTTGCCTGCTAAATCTTGCATGAGCTTACCTAGAAATCGGGAAGCTTTGTAACGTGCAGGAATCATGGAAATTATTTTCATGTGTTCTTTTTATAACTTAAATATGAACCAAGCAGATCATTAATAATCATTTCTTGGCATGCTAAAACTTTCAGCATGGTAGCTTCATATTAAAATAGTAATTAATAGTTTCAAAAATAGGATATTTTAACCTGATTTCAGGGTTTAGAGGTCCTAAACTTTTTAAAAATTTTGAATGATAGTCCTAAAATAACAAGGACTAAAATTAAGGCTAATACCGGCAATACAAGAGAAATGATTGTCATAAAAACGGCCATAACGGTTTCAATAGTAGAAACGATAGGATTAGCAAAACCTGCCGAAGTTGCTGTGGAGGCTAATCGTGTTGCGCTAGACGTACTAGCAATGGCTGTTGCTGATCCACCGCCTGCAATAATGGCTAATGACCAAGTTACAACAGGATTTAAATCTATAGTGGTAGAAACCACAATGGCTGTTCCGGCAATGGCTGCTAAAGGAATGGCTATGGTATCCAATAAGTTATCCAAGAATGGAATGTAGTAGGCAAATATTTCAAACAATGTGGCCACACCAAAGGTAATAACAGCCGTTAAACTTCCTAACCTCAGCCAAGACGTATTTAACTCCAAAACATTAAAATAAGCTGATAAACTTAAAGCAAATAGCGGCACAAAAACCCGAAACCCAACTGACGCGGCTAACCCGATACCCAAAAATATGCTTAATATGGTTTCTAATGTCATGGCGTACCGTTTTATTCTTGAAAAAATTCGTCTTTAAAACCAATAAGATACAACTTTTCTTTAGCTCTGGTAATAGCTGTGTATAACCAACGTAAGTAATCTAGCGTTATGCCATCTGGTAAATACGGTTGCTCCACGAAAACCGTGCTCCACTGACCACCTTGCGATTTATGACAGGTAATAGCATAGGAAAACTTAACTTGTAAAGCATTGAAATACTTGTTGTTCTTAACGCCTAAAAACTTTTTATAACCACTGGTTTCATGCTCATAATCTTTCATCACTTCTTGATACAAACGGTTAGAATCTTCATAAGGCAATGATGGTGTTTCTGCAGAAATGGTGTCTAGCATTAAAACGGTTTCAAAAGGTGTCATTCGCGGATAATCTACCATACGGATTTTTACTTCCGCAAAGCGAAAACCATATAAATCGATGATTCTAAAAATCTCTAAAATTTCAATAATATCACCATTGGCAATAAAACCCGCATCGGAATTTGGTTTTACCCAATAGTAATTATTTTTAACAACCATTAAGAAATCACCTGCCGATAATTCATTCTCATTAAAAAGAATCCGATTCCTAATTTGTTCATTATACAAATTTGCACGCTTATTACTTCTTACAATAAATGCCGTTTCCTCATTTCCCATGTCGCTATACGAATCGTTAATGGCATCCATAATTTCCTGACCATCCGTAAGCCTAACAATATCTTTAAATCCTCTTAAATCAAATTGAAAGCTCTCTAAAAAGGACTCGTCCATCATTTCACGCAGACTTGTAGCATTTACCAAGATACCAGAATCTTGTTCTTGACGCATGACTTCATCCAATTCCATTTTAGTCACCGTTTTATTATAGGTTAGCTCCAAAATATTTGCATCCAAAGCGGGACTTAATTCCAGTTTTACTGGTGGTAATTGGGCTGTATCTCCAATAAGCAATAATTTACAGTGATGACCAGAGTATACATAACTCATTAAATCATCTAATAAGGAATTGGCGTCGGAAAATTTTGAATCGTTTGGCGCATCAGGAATCATGGAAGCTTCATCCACAATAAAGATGGTGTTTTTATGCTTATTGGGTTGCATGACAAATTTTACGCCTCCTCCTTTTTCTTTTTTAGGGAAATAAATCTTTTTATGAATGGTAAACGCTTCTTTCTTGGAATAATTGGAGATAACTTTGGCCGCACGACCCGTTGGTGCCAACAATACGGCACTTTTTTTAGCCTTCCATAAATTGGACACAACCGTACCAATAATGGTTGTTTTTCCAGTTCCGGCGTATCCTTTAAGCAGATACAAGTCATTTTTCTTTTCTGAAAAAATAAATTCTGATAATTGCTGTAAAACAATGTCCTGTTTTAGGGTTGGTTGAAAGGGAAACTGTTGTTTTACAAGCGAATAAAATTCGTTAGAATTCATTAATACAGTGGGTTTTTAAAATTTAAGACAAAGATAACAATGATTTTTAGCCTCATTGGCTTTTACGATTAAAAAAAAATTGTAGATTTGCGTACAACCTTAATTCATTTAATTAAAAACTATGTTAACAATAATTCTAATTGTAGTTGCGGTAATCCTTCTAACCATTGGTTTAGTTTGGCTTGTAGATAAATTTATACCGTCAAAATTTAAACCTGTACTAATTGTATTACTTTGGGTTCTTATTGGCTTTTTAGGGTATCAAACATTTATGTCTGTTTACAAACCTATCCAATTCAACAAAGAAAAAGATAAGCGATACGCACAAGTTATTGAGCGTTTAATTGATATTCGTGATGCACAATTAGCTCATAGACAAGTAACTGGTGTTTTTGCGCCTAATTTTGATAACTTATTAAAATTTATCGACTCGGCTAAATATACCATTACACAACGTCGTGATACTTTAGTTTTAGATGTGGCCATGACAAAACGTTATGGTGGTGTGGAAACAATGAAAGATAGTACTATAATTGATACCTTAAACTTTGTACCAGTTAAAGATTCACTATTTGGAAATTCTACACGTTACAAAGACATGATGAATGTTCCTGTAGGAAAAGAAGGTGTAAAATTTGAAATGAACGCCGGATTTTTAGAAACTGACGATGTTAAAATTCCAGTATTTGAAGCGTTTGTTAAAAAAGCAGTAGTTTTAGATGACCAAGATCGTGATTTAATTCTTCAAGAAAACGAAGTTATCTCGGTTGATGCTGTGAATGGTGATGCTATTCGTGTTGGATCTATGACAGAAGTTAAAACAAACGGTAACTGGCCAAAAACTTATGGCGCTAACGAGTAATAACAAACATATTATAAGTAATAAGAACTTGTCCATTCAAATTAGTTTGAATGGACTTTCTTTTTGTGTTTTGAATACAGAAAGCAATACCGTTGTATTTCTAAAAGAAATATCTACCGAGAAACGCGAAACGCCTTATAAAATCCTCGATTTATTAATTGACGCTTTTGAAACCGAAAAGGCCCTTAAAACCGCATTTAATGATATTCAGGTTATTCATGAAAATGAATTAGCAACCTTGGTTCCAGATGAGCTGTTTCAAGAGGAAAATTTGGCCGATTATTTAAAATTCAATTCTAAAATATTACGATCGGATTTTATTAGTTTTGATAAAATAGACCGGAATAATAGTGTTAATGTTTACGTGCCTTATGTAAATATCAACAATTATATTTATGAGCAGTTTGGTGCGTTTTCATATAAACATTTTTCCACCGTTTTAATCCAACAAATTTTAGAACAAGAACAAGCAGAAACAGATACCAAAATGTATGTGCATGTTCAGAATACACATTTTGAAATTGTAGTAGTAAAACAAGGCAAGCTCCTACTCTATAATAGTTTTGAATACGCTACCAAGGAAGATTTTATTTATTATGTTCTATTTACAGCCGAGCAATTACAACTCAATCCAGACAGCTTCATTCTCCTGTTTTTAGGCAAGGTTACAGATAATGATGCGTTGCATAGTATTGCTTACAAATACATTAGGCATATTCGCTTTGCCAAGCGCAACGACACGTTTAAATATTTAGAAAAACCGAAAAGCAATCATGCTTTTTTCACATTAATACACAGTTTATAATGCGCATTGTATCAGGTCAATTTAAAGGCCGAAGAATTACAGCTCCTAAAAAATTACCTGTTCGTCCAACCACTGATATGGCAAAAGAAGCTTTGTTTAATATTTTAAACAACCTGTATTATTTTGATTCCGTTTCGGTGTTGGATTTGTTTTCAGGAACCGGAAATATCAGTTACGAATTTGCATCTCGAGGCACGGAACACATTACAGCAGTTGATGAAAATTTTGGTTGTATCAAATTTATAAATGAGACAGCAGATAGTTTTGATATGACTATAAACACCATTAAAAGTGATGTGTTTACATATTTAGAAAAAGCCAAAACGCCATTCACCATCATTTTTGCCGATCCACCTTATGATTTTCCTTTAGAAGAATTCAGCAAAATTCCAGACTTGGTATTTAAAAACAATTTATTAGAATCCAATGGTGTGCTCATAGTAGAACACTCCAAACACACCAAACTTTCCGAATTAGAACATTACAGCCATTCCAAAAGTTATGGTGGCAATATGTTTAGCTTTTTTCAAATAGCGTCTGACGAGGAAGAATAATGGTTAAAACAGACTAAACCAAACAGCATATAAAAGCAAAGCTCCCTGAAAATCAAGGAGCTTGTTTGTGTAAGTAAATCTATAAGCCGAATTCTGTACTCTTGAATTAAAAATTAAAAAGCCCTTATCATTTATCTGGATGCATTGTTACCAATACATTCTAGCTGCCTACCCTCCAACAATCGCACGTGCCGCGCTCAAACGTTGGTATACATGACATTGCACCACATAGAGTTTACCTGGTTTCACTACAGCATGACCTGTACATACTTTCTGTTGCACTTTTCCTAACCTCACGGCTGGTGGCTGTTAGCCACTATGTTTGCACTCCGGTGTTCGGACTTTCCTCCCCGAAATATATTCGGAACGATAAGGCGATTTACTTGGGTGCAAAATTACGATAAAGTCCTTTAGGTTTCTAAATGACGATGTGTTTTATTTTAAAAGTTTGCTTGAAGTTTATTAATAGCAGCGTTGCGTTTTTTAAGAACCATAAATTGCAAAGCGCAGTTTATCCATTTTTATTTGTTATATCTGGATGTTGTGCAACGTTTTTTTACTCCATTTGATATTTTTTATCATTTATTCAATTGTTTTAAAAATCGTTGTTCTTTGATAGTGCTGTTAATTATAATAGCAATAACAACAATAAGAGAAAGAATACCTGAAATTACAATGTAATTATAGAATGCTTGGGAAAAGTATTCCTTAAAGTAAGGTAGTAGCAAATAAAACCCAATTATGTATACTATAACACAGATTGGTGTAATGACATAATTTATCATTTGTCGAGCTTTGTAATACTTTTTCAGATAGGCGCGGTAAGCTTTTTGAGCCATTGAAATAAGTTGTTTTTCTTTGCGATATAAAAAAAATAACTCCAAGGCAATTCGGAATGTAAGACTTGAAATCATAAGAATTAAACCTAGATTAAAGGTATTCCATTGACTGAATGCATAATAAAAAGCATAGATTATCAATACCATCACTGTTAACGACATAACAGTGATGCTGATATATTGACTGTTACGTTGCTTCTTTGCTTTTGTGATTATTTCTTTGGGATTAAAGTTTGATATATCATTAGTTTGAATATCCCATAATTTATTTAAGTTATCATTTTCCATTTGTGATACATTTTAAAAGTGATTTTCGAATACGACTCAAGCGCGTTCTTAACGTTCCGTGTGCTAAACCAACTGTGTCTGCAATAGTAGTTTGCGGTATGTTTTCTAGCTCTAATAATATCAATGCTTTATTTTGCTCATTTAGTTGGTCAATACAGTGATACATTTTTTTGATATTTTTTTCATCATCGTTTTTGCTATCATCATAAATACTATTTGACAATAAGTCTTCATTAATAGTGATGTTTTTTCTTGGTTTACGTAAATCTCCTAAACAAACATTTACTGCAATTCTATAAATCCAAGTGTCAATAGACGATTTTCCTTTAAATGAGTTTCTATGTTTCCAAACCTTTATAAAAGTCTCCTGATGCCATTCTTTTGCAAGCTCATTATTTCCTGATGCATATCCTAAACATAACCGGTGGACTTTAGAAGCGTGTAAATTATAAATGTTAGTAAATTCTTGTTCTGTAATCATTATTTAGATGATAATATCGTTTGCATTTGTTTTAAAAACCATTCAGGTTTGTCAAGCATTATAAAATGGGCACTATCTTCCGCTATAATAAAATTGTAATCTTTTAAATTTGCATATTGATTTTTATAAGTTTGCTTAACCATTTCTTCACCATATGGTTGTGACGCTGCAATTATTGTAACCGGAATCGAAATGTTTTTTAAATTTTCTCTAAGATCTAATTTAAGGTAATCTGTATATCCATAAACATATGTTTTTCGGTCAGATTCTAGTATCCAGTTTTTAATTTTTTCTTGAGCTGATTCTTTAAGGCTCATACTTTTCGCCATTGCTGAAGCAGTTTGCTCAAAGGCTACATCATCCATTGCTAGTTGTTGATTGTTATATGGACTTTCATAAATCAAGTTTTCAGGGTTGAAATTAGGAATCATCAATGCACCAGAAGCAGGAAGCGCATCAATTAGTATGATTTTAGAAAGTTTTAAATCGTTTTGCGCAGCGAGCCAAGTGGCAATTGTTCCGCCCAAACTATGTCCAATTATGGTAGCATTTTGTAAATCGTTTTTTAAGATATAGTTTTTTAGAGACTCGTTGACTTTAGGTAGCCAAGGGAATTCTATTGGTTCTTTTTTTCCAAAACCAGCTAAAGTTACTATGTGACATTCATAATTCTTTTCCAGTTCTTTTACTAGTGGATTCCAAATGTCTCCAGGAACTGTAAAGCCAGGAATTAACACTATAGGTTTACCTTTTCCTGTAACTTCTACACTGATAGCTTGACCTCCATTGTTTGCATAAATTGATAAAGAAAATACGAATGAGACTAATAATAGAATAAAATTTTTCATTGTTTTTAAGTTTTGATTTCCCTTTAGATGCGGTAATCAAAAAATGTTACATTTTATTTTAAAAGTGACATATAATCAGATCCATTTATTCTTCGATAATGGTTGGTCTAAATGTCTCGTCCTGAAATATGGCTACAGGTTAAAATTGAATTTACGCTGATAATTGATATACCATATTAGGTGTTTTATAGTCTAAAGATAAATGTAATCTTATTTGATTGTATAAATTAATTGCATTTTTTGCAGCTCTCTTTGCGTGAGCTACGTTATCAAAGGTTTGATCGAGGTAAAATTCATCTTTTAGGATGCCATTTACACGTTCAGCCATGGCGTTTTCGTAACAATGATTTTCTTCAGTCATACTAATGTTTATCTTTTTTCTGTTGAGTATTTGCGTATATACATTGCTGCAATATTGTATTCCTCTATCAGAATGATGAATAAGTTGTTTAATGTTTTTAGCGTGATATATTGCTTTTTTAAGCGCTCTAACACATCCTTTTAGTTCCAAGCTATCACTTAAGTCATAGCCCACAATTTTACGGGAATACATATCTGTTATTAAAGCCAAGTAACAAAAGCCTTTTACGGTTCTGATGTACGTTATATCGCTTACCCAGACTTGGTTAGGTCTTTTGATTTCAAGGTCTTTTATAATGTTGTTATACTTGTAAAAACGATGATGCGAGTTGGTTGTTCTGGCACTGTATTTCTTTCTTAAAGTGAGCATTTGGTGTTCACGAAGTA
>NZ_JBHSLA010000003.1:0-229209 GCF_042657385.1 Bizionia hallyeonensis
CGAGATTTGTATTTATAATACGCATCACGTTTAAGTCCAAAACAACGGGTTATAGTTGTTAACGAAGCAAATCCCCTAGATTTCTCTTTAGCTTTTATTAAGGCTTTATACTTAACTTTTTTTTTAGTTCATTAACCGATTTATAGCCAAGATCTTCAGCAGCTACTTCCAGGTAAGAATCCAATACCATGGCATCCAGATCCTTTTTAAGTAGTAGTTTTTTAAGCTGTTCAACTTCTTTTTGAAGTGCTTTAATTCTAGATATTTCGTCTTTTGTTTCCACTTTTACTCTGGTGTTCATTAAGTCTTTACGATTATACTTTTTGATCCATTCATTGACCGTTGTAGGTGCAATGGAATAGAGTTTGCACAGTTCGCTTTTTGTGTGTTTTCCCGTTGTAAGTTCGGCTAAAATTTTTAATTTGAAAGGTTCACTGTACCGTCTAATTACTTTGTCATTTTTATACATAATTGTTTTGAATTATGTAGCCTTATTTTAGGACGGGTCAGTATTATTGCCAACGGTCTTGTGTATGAAACGTAGCGTATAAATTAACGCTAACTTTTCGGATTTAGCACGAGCCGAATTTTTTATTTTTATGTTTAATTTTCTTTTTTAAATATAACCAAATAAAAAATTTGGCGTACTTTGTAAATATACAAAAACCTCTCGAAAAGCCTATAATAGCTATGTTTTATACACGTTGTTGTAAGTAGTGCTTTTCACGTTCTGCTTGGTTTTCCGATGTTTCTTATTTGTTTCAAATGTGAACGTTGGCAAGACATACTCTTTTGCAATTTTGGGCTTGTGTATGGCTATAGTGAATTGCAAATGTGTATGGCTTTAAGCGTTGGCAATTCCGCTAAATGTTATTTCAATATTTTCGTCATTCACAATTTTGTCAATCACTTCATTTAAACGCTCTTTCAATTCTTTAGCTGATTTATCTAATTCATAAATTCCAGCTTTTTCATTAAAAGTATTATCTAATTCTAAATAGTTTTCTAAAGTTGCATTATCAAAATCAATTTCAGTTTTTGGATTATAATATAGCTTTGCAAGCTCTTTTTGTTTAGTCTCATCAAATTTTGGAAAAGGTATATAATGCCAATATTTTTGAGCTAAACTTCCACCATTTCCTCCAACAGCAAACAAATCGATTATTTCATTGTCTCTTAAATAATCTAAAAAGCATTTTACAAAAATTGCTTTGGTTAAATTCTTTTCTTCTTGTTGAATTGTAATACCGTGAATGTTTGTAATTGTTCTGTCTTTTTCTTCAACTATTACAATTGACCTTCCTTTTTCAAATCCTTCTGCTCCAAATATTAAATCTCCTTGCTTAAGTGTTTTTAATTCTTTACCATTTCCAATAAATGCTTTTGTGTGAACAGTACCATATTTTGATAAGTGTTTAGGTAACATAAGTGTATAAAAACCTTCGTAGTAACTATTAGAATAAACACTTTTACCAATATTGAAAACTTGTAAATTTTGACCTCTCGATAAACTAAAACCTAAATCAAAGATTGATTGGAAACCATTACTATAATTTTTGATAGAAAAGTCAATTTTTTTAAATTCTTCTCTATATAAATTAGTATCCATTCGCCCAATATCATTTAATTCATTGAATGTTGGATATTTAAATCTATAGCTATTAGGTTTTTGATTATTAATTAATTCGTTGTCTATTAATTTTAAGATATTATCGTGTCTATCTCTAATTAGTTTTTCCTTATTTATTATGGATTGTGTTAGTAGTGAAACATATTTAATTATTTTAGAATTTGTTAATTCTGGGATATAAGTGTTTTTCCTTTCTTTAGCTCCAGTATTTTTTTGAATTCCACCACGACCTAACCATTGTTCCTTAAAAAACAGTGATTTAGTGAATCCATAAAAATAAAAATATAAGTCTCTGTCTTTATTAGTTATGGATTTAAAAGCACTAACACGTTGATTTAAAAAAGCTTGGAATGAATTGTCAAAATAAGATGAAATATCCTTTTCTAAATCAGAGCCACCTGTTAAAGAAATTAATATGTAATCTTCATTCAATAAATACCTTTTTTTATTTTCCAAAAATGTGTTTGGTAAAAACTCAAATTTTTGACCTTCAGTAACTAACCATTCTGTATCGTTTACATTACTTATTTGAATCAGTTTAGTTTTTTTTTCTAAACCTGTGTGTTTAGTAACATATTCACGAGATGGAAAAGCATAACCATCGAAAGAAGTGAATTTTCTTAAAAGATTTGGGTATTTTGATTTTAGTAAGTCAATCTTCTTATTAAATTCTATCCATTTAAACGAATCGTTTGAAAGTATAAAATCATTTTCAATTATGTCGTTGTATTTAATGTTCATATTATTTTGCTTTTATAAATAAATCTTGAACAGCTTTTTCCTGTGAATTACACCAACTTTTAAACTTACTAACTGTTTCTGTAAAATCTTCATCTAAAAGAACACGACCTTCTTTGTCAATCTTTGTTTCAAATGTTTCAAAATCTATTTTATAAGTTTGTTCGAAGTATTTTACTCTTTTTTTTGTTTTTACTTCGTAACCCACTTTTTGAATGTCTTTGAAAAAGACTTCATAATTTTTTTCTTTTAGCTTTTCTAATTCTTTTGGGTTTGGTTTGTATGCTACAATTATTGATGTATTAACACCAGTTTCTGCAAAAACATTAGCAGGTAAGTCAAATATTGCAACAATACGCATTTTATTCATTAACCATTCTCTTGTTCTTTTATGCGAATCAATTGAAGCAATTGAGTTAGAAAGTACGATTCCCATTCTACCATTTTCTTTTAAAATTTGATAAGAATTTTCAAGAAAAACTACTCCTAAATCTATCTTCTTTCCACCATAAGCATCCCAAAGTTCGTAACATTCTATAACTTCCTTATCTTTTTGGTCTTTTGGTTCGTATGCTCTGTCGTCTCCAAAAGGTGGATTTGTTAATACAACATCAAATTTCTTTATTTTTCTATCATCTGGTCTATTATCCCAATTTCCATTTTTATTCATTGATGGAATTAGCTCAATTAAATCTCCTTTGTTATCAAACTTTGTAAGTAGAGAACCATAACCTGGTTTTGCCTTGATTTTTGCATTTCCATCTCCATTCAAAAGCATATTTAAAGTTGCTAACATTACCATTTGTTCGTCAATGTCTAAACCAAAAATATTGTTGTCGTCTAATTTACTATTTGAATTGACGTAAGAAACTGAAAGAAAATCAGCAATTCCTACTGTTGGGTCAATTACGGTTTCTCCGTTTCTTGGATTTACAATATTTACTAAAAAGTCAATTAATGGAAGTGGTGTAACAAATTGTGCATTTGAATCTTTGGCAAAAGGTGTCGCAAACTTGTAAAATACCAATTGATAAAGGTCAGTTTTGTGAGAGCGAACAAAAGAATAATCTTGAAATTGATTTACAACCTCTATTAATACTTTTATGTGGTTCTCATTTTTGACGTTTAAAGGGTTGTCTTTTAGAATTCTATAATATGTTCCAGAAGCATCTTCTCTTAAGTCATTTATACGTTTTATAAATGTTTGTAAGTCAATGTCTGCTAACGTTTGATATGTTTTTTCTTCGTTTGTAACATAAAAGTCTAAATACCTTTTTGGTCTTTTTTCGTTTTCTTTTTCGTCAAATATTTTTAGCGAAAGAATTTGAATTAAAATTTCAAACCCTTTTTGATTTACCATTCCCTGTTTGTCCATTGTTCGAAGAATGGAAGACATTGCATCATTAATTTGCGTTGATTGAACACCTGAAATAATATCTAAATCTGTATTTTGTCTTTTTGAACGGTCTAAATGTTTTGGATTTGTCCACTCAATTAATTGGTCAAAATTAGGTAGGTTTAAATATGGGTCTGGAAGATGTAAGCTTAACTCTTTAGTTGTACTTTTTTCGCCTTTTAAATTAAATTCATCACTATATCTTACAGTTTTACCATTATGTTTTCTAAAAAGATAAAGTCTTTCTGTATCGTATAAAAGCCCAAGACTAAATTCTCTTTCACTTTCTTTTAAATATGCTTTTAACTGTTTGTTCCAAACAGTTTCTACATCTTTACTATCTTCTTTTTTAAATTCTATTGAAACTAATAAGTGTTCTCGAAGCCAATCCAAAGCATCTGCATCTTTTTCTATATGATATTTTTGGTAATAATCAAACCAATTTGCATCATCAAAAATTGCTCCGTCAAGTTTTAATGCAGCAGAACTTTTATTACCTTTTGGAAGGTTTACTTCTGTTCCAATAAAGTCTTTTGCGAACATTCCAGAATAAACAATTCCATACAGAAATTGCCATTTATAATATTCTTCATTTTTATTTCCAGCCTTATTCTTAATTGAATTTTTTTTGTCGAATGTCAAATGCTCTGGTAAAAAGCATTCAAATTCTTTGCTGTTTTCAAACTTTGCATCAAATTCTTGTTTTGCAGAAGTAAATGTTTTATTTATTGCCATACTTTATTTTTTGTTCAGCCACTTTTAATGCTTTTAAAGCGTGTTCTTCGTTTTCTAAATTTTTGTAAATCTTATCACTTAACCAATTAACTAATAGGTATTCTTTATCAAGATTATAAGTTTCCGAAAACTTTAAGATTTGTTCTTTAGTTGCTTTTCTTTCGTTTCTTTCAATCTTGCTTAAAATGGCTTGGTCAATTTCAAGTAGAGCAGAAGCTTCTCTTAATAGTAGATTCCGTTTTTCTCTTTCCGCTCTGATAATTATTCCGATTTGTTCCATTTTGTCTTTTTTTTATTAGTCTTGACAAAGTTGGTCAAATTTATAAATTTTAATTGGATAATTGGATTTGAGCGTGGAAAAAAAACAGCTCTTTTATTTTTTTTGAGCGTTGGATTTTCGCTTTGGTAAAAAAATAAATGTGCTGTTTGCGCGTTGGCGTTTTTAGTTCAAATGTTAAATTTTAGCTCGATTTTCGCATTACTTACAACAATTGGATATAGACAATTGTCTATATCTCCATTATGTAAATATAACTTATTTAAACCCAAATTAGATATACGTAGATCTACGTAATTTTAATTATAATTTAATCGGGTTTTTTATTAAGACCTGTAATGGATTGAAGCTTTTTTAAGTTTAAAAAACCTTAAAACAACCAAAACAAATTGTCAACTGAATTGTCAACTAAAAAAATAAAACCCTGTAAATCAATGAATTACAGGGTTTAAAGTGGAGTCGGAGGGAATCGAACCCTCGTCCAAACAAGCCATCAAAGGGCTTTCTACACGTTTATTCTTTTCTTGGGTTTTCGTGTGTTAGCTGGTTAAAGACAACCTACTAACACCTTATCTTTTTGAGTTTCACATACACATCAAAGCGCTATGTATGCTATATTAACTTTTACGATGCCTCTAATAGAACGCCGTTAATCAAGGCTTTCAGGAGACATTTAGCCTTCCTACCTAGTAGGAACTAGCACAATCTTACTATAATTCAGATTACGCAGCTAAAGCGTAGTTATTCTCGCCGTTTAAAAGTGTGACCTAGCCTTTTACGTGTTTCAAAGTCATTACACGACGTGCTTACCAAATGAGTGATCTCGCTGTCAAAACCAGTCGACCCCATTTAATGAAATAACAAAATTTACTTTTGCGTGATTGAATTATCCCAAACATAATTTGGGATCTCTTCAGCAAAATTACTTTTGTATCCTTTAATTTATCCCCATTTTACTTCGGGAATCTATTTCAAAAAAAATCATTTTTAAAAGATTTCTCAAAAGGAAAGCGAAGTTACCAAAAAAAAGTTGTGCAACAATCGAATTCCATGTATTTTCGTGCAAAACATGTACCAAAGTTATATTCGGCGCATGTGTCAGTTAAAGTAATAAAACGTTTTTCGTTTTCATGAACATATTGGGCTTGGTTAACGAAAATATAATATATGCGTATTCATGAAATTTGCCATAATAAAAGAACGAAAAAATCCACCAGATAGACGTGTGGTATTTTCACCAGAAAAATTAGCCGAAGCACGAGAGAAATTCCCAAAAGCAGAATTTATTGTGGAGTCTAGCGATATTCGAATTTTTCCAGATTCAGCATACAAAGCACTTGGATTTACCGTAACCGATGATGTGAGCAATTGCGATGTTATGTTAGGCGTTAAGGAAGTGCCGGTTGAATATTTAATTCCTAATAAAAAATACTTCTTCTTTTCGCATACCATTAAAAAACAGCCGTACAATAGAAAGCTTCTTTTGGCAATGTTGGATAATAATATTTCTATGTATGATCATGAAACTATTGTTCGTCAAACAGGATCGCGACTTATTGGTTTTGGTCGTTATGCGGGTTTAGTAGGTGCTTACAACGGATTCCGTATGTTAGGTTTGCGTAACGGTTTATTTACTTTGCCTAAAGTGGAAACCTTGGCTGATTTGGATGCTGTAAAAGCAGAATTAGATAAAATAACCATCCCTAACATAAAAATTTTGCTGACAGGAACTGGTAAAGTAGCACAAGGTGCTAAAGAAATTCTTGATCATTTAAAAATTAAAGAAGTTAGTGATGCTTTGTACATTACCAGCACCTTCTCGGAGCCTGTTTATTGCATGGCCGATGTTATGGAATACAATAAACGCAAAGATGGTAAAGTAGGCTTTAAGCAAGAATTTTATAAAGACCCAACGGGTTACGAAAGTAATTTTATGGCCTATGCTAAAGTAACAGATTTCTTTATTGCTGGTCATTTTTATGGAAACAATGCGCCGTATTTATTTACAAGAGACGACGCCAAGCATCCAGATTTTAAAATAAAGTATGTTGCTGATATTAGCTGTGATGTGGATGGTCCTGTAGCATCAACCTTAAGAGCATCAACTATTGCAGATCCATTTTATGGTTATGATGCGAAAGCAGAAAGTGAAGTGGCTTTTGATGCTAAAAATGCCATAACCGTTATGGCAGTTGATAATTTGCCTTGCGAATTACCGAAAGATGCTAGTGAAGGTTTTGGTGAAATGTTTTTGGAACACGTAATTCCTGCTTTTTTCAACGATGATGAACGCGGTATTTTAAAACGTGCTCGGATTACTAATGACGGAAAATTAACCAAGCGTTTTGCTTACCTGCAGGATTATGTTGATGGAAAATAACTTTTTAAGCGTATGATTAAAACAGCATTAATAACTGGAGGCGCATCAGGTTTGGGATTTGAATTGGCACTTTTATTTGCCAAAGATGATTATAATCTGGTTCTCGTAGATATAAATTCTGAAAAGCTTGAAGAAGCAAAACATGATATAGAAAAATCATTTTCTGTTGATGTGAAGATTATGGCAAAAGATTTAAGTCAAATCAATATATCTTCAGAAATAATGTCGGAATTAGGCAATACAGAAATTGATGCTTTAGTTAATAATGCAGGTTTTGGGTGTTTTGGAGCGTTTCATGAAGTGGATTGGGAACGCCAATCTCAAATGCTAAATTTACATGTTTTAACCACGACACACTTAACGAAATTAGTGGTGGAAGGTATGGTTAAAAGAGGTTCCGGAAAAATATTAAACTTGTCGTCATTGGCAGCCTTTCAGCCTGGTCCTTTAATGTGTTTATATTATGCCACCAAGGGGTATATTTTATCGTTTTCAGAAGCCATTTCTAACGAACTTAAAGGAACTGGAGTAACGGTAACAGCCCTGTGTCCAGGGCCCACCAAAACATCATTTCAGCAAGTGGTTGCTAATGATTGTTCTGAAAACAAAATCACCTTTAATATGGCGAGTGCCCAAGCGGTAGCTGCTTATGGATACAAATGCATGATGAAAGGGAAATGCGTTGCAATTCCTGGAGGCATTAATAAAATTTTAGGAACCTTACCACGCTTTATACCTAGAAATATGGCCGCCAATATTGTGCGAAAAATTCAGGAGAAGAATCGGGAAGTTTAACTGTTTATGGTCTTCTGAAATGCTGAAAACATCTTAAAACCAATTCCCAGAAAAGCGGCAAATGTTAGAGTAAATAACCAAGCTTCTGCATGATGATTTGGTTGTAATAAAATATCCAAGCAATCATCTAAAAGATGAAACGGCTTATTGAGTATTTCCCAAGAATTATATCTTAAAAACCGACCTAAATAAATTCCAAATCCTGTTAAAAGAAATATAATGGGAAAACTATATGTAACAATAGACTTCCTTACATGTTTTAAAAGTAATTTTCGCATATCGAATAGGGAAAGAAAAAATAGAATTAACCCATTATAAGCGAATGATGTGACTATTAAAACATCAAGCCATAATAAGTTGTTGGAACTAATTTTTAAGTGCAATAAATCTGTAATAATATATGGTGCATTTGGTAGAAACAACAGCCAAATTATGCCACTCATTAATAGGGTGAATTTGGAAAGTTTAGGTTTACTCACTAAATATGTGGTGATAGCGTAAGGAATTGCAGCTAAAAACAGGTTCCATACCAAAAAAATGAAAAAGAAGGAATGTGTAATTTTCATTCGTATCAGTAATAAAAGCACACTAAACCCCATAGAAATCGTGAGTAGCGATAAGATTTTAAAGCGCTTTAGTACTAGTGTTTTTAAAGTATTCATAATGTCTTCAGTTTAAGTTCAAAAATTAAAACAGTAACTATTCCCAAGGTGTAAGCTATTAAATCTGATACATGAAACGTGCTTCCTAAAATAAGTATAGCGAAGGTATTGTTCTGTAGTTTTAAATGTTCTAATAGGTTTCCTAGTTGTAAAAATTCAATTATGAAAGCGAATAAAAGCACAGCAAAAGCGACAGGGATTGGTTTGGCATTTATAAAACTTTTCGCAAAACAGTAGAGTAGAATCACGATGAGAAAATCACCAAAGGTATGACGAATAAAGCCTGTTTTTAAAAAGTAAGCAATGAGTCCTTCGATTATGAATAATATAACGAAGCCTAAGAAATATATTCTATTGAAGTGTAGTTTCATGAGTCGTATTATTTAGAATAGGAAAGGGAAAACGATGTAGAAATATAATATGACGACAGGAATATTCAACAACATAATGGCGCAAGTTTTTAGAGATTCTAATCGATTTTTAGGGTTTAAAATAGCAGAACCAATTAATACGGTGAGGATGGTTATATTTATAATGAACGCAATTATAATAAATACGAACCCCAAGTGAATTGGGAAACTAGGTTCGCCAAAATATAAATAGAGTGCGAATATGGACGTTCCTATTCCAAAGCTAATTAAAGCGGTCATTTTTCCGAAGTTTTGTAATCCTTTCATTGTTATTTTTTTTTAAAAACCTGATTCTTTATATTGAATATGCCGAATGAGGTTAGCACTATCAACCAAACTTAATCGTTATTCCAATCTATTTTTCTGGAGACAAACATGACGCTTGCTAAAATTAAAAACAGCCCAATACTGCCAACTAAAAGCGCGTAATTTTCTAATTGAATAATCACATATATAAACGTGTATAAAGCCGTTAGGGATAAAGCAATAAATAAGGGGAACTTCATGGTTTTTAATATGGATTTTGAATAGATAGTAATCAGCATAATAACCGAAATACCTGCAACTAAATAGGCTTTTAAAAAGTTGCTGTGTTCTGAAATAGATACTAATAATGTGTAGAACATGGTTAATGCCAAGCCAATCATTAAATATTGAAACGGATGGATGCTTATTTTGCTTAATGTTTGAATTAAGAAGAATACTAAAAACGTTAATCCAATTACTAAAAACCCATACTTGGCAGAACGTTCACTTTTTTGATACTCATCTACCATGACCATAAATTTGGTGCCAAACGCATATTGGTTCAAATTTGGAACTTGGTTTAAATACTGTTGCGAAAAAGCACGATTAATATGAAGTATTTTCCATTGCGCTTCAAAACCGTCTTTTGAAATGGCCTTCGTTTCATCATTAGGTAGGAAATTACCAATAAAACTGGGATCTGCCCAATTGGATGCCATTGTCATAGTGGTTGTTTTTCCAATAGGAATAATTTGAAGATCCTGACTGCCATTAAAGGCCATGCTAAAACTAAATGAAATAGCTTCGGACTTTGGAACATCTTTTTCCTTTAAAAATCCGGATTCTAATTCGTCTAAATTTCCAGCATAGTGGTTGGCGTTATCGGTAAAATTGGTTTCAAATTTATAACTGCTATCATTTAGCTTCAGATTCACTTCGTTTTTAATGCCTTTTAAATTGGAGGTTTTTATAATGATGCTGGCTTTATCCCAAATTATATCAGCGTCTTTGATGTCTTTAAGTTGGAGTTGCGGTTTTATATAATGACCACTAAAATTCATATTGGTTGTATAAACAGCCGATTCAAAGTTTCCGCGTTTTAATGTTTTAGAATTCACATCGGCTTCTGCTTGTAAACTTTCGGGAAATATATAGGCGTAGTTAATTTCCGTTTTGGTTTCTGTTAAATAGGTTTTAGTTTTTTCGTTGTAGGTTTTTGTTTCCGAATAGGTTTTATAAGGCAGTTTTAAAATAGGCCCGAAAACCATTACATTATTTCCCCATTTGTCATTAATTTCATGAACAACGTCTTGTTGCCTTCTGGAGCGTTCTGAAATTAAATCATTAATAAATGCTAACGGAATTAGTAGAATGATTACCAAGAAGCCTACCATAAGCATTCTAGCTGTTATGGATGTTTTAATCCAGTTTCCAAATTTGTTCTGTTGCGGTTTGTTTGTATGGTCCATGTGTTTGAGTTTAAAGTACTTTGAATTACAAAGTAGAATTATAAAAAAATAGCTCTAATTGAGCGTATTCAAAATTTTAGGTTTTATTAATTAATTTTTCAAGGGCTTCAATATGCTTTTTAAATTCGGATCTGCCCAATTTAGTTGTGGCATAGCGCGTATTTGGTTTTCTAGCAATAAATTGTTTTTCTACTGAAATGTATTCAGCTTTTTCCAAGGCTTTGGTATGGCTTGCTAAATTGCCATCGGTAGCTCCTAGAAGTTCTTTCAGCATATTAAAATCGGCATATTCATTCACCATCAGAACAGACATGATGCCTAAGCGGATTCTATGATCAAATACTTTATTTATGTTGTTTATAATGCTCATAATGTTTCCCGCTTTCGCGCGAATCAAATTTTATTCTAATTATTCAACGTTGGATTTCTATCATATTTAAAATGCATCCACGTACCATAAATAATATGCATAATCCCGAAACCTAATACCCAAAGCCAAAATCCGTATCCAGGAAATAACGCGCAAATTAGGCCTAAAATAATTTGTATAAAACCTAAATAGCGAATATCACCAATACTATATTTGGAAGCGTTAATTAATGCTAATCCATAAAAAATAAGCATTAAAGCACCTGTTTGACCATATTTTTGTTGCCCTAAAATTATCAGAATATACAAACCGCCTGCAATAAGAGGGATTAAAAAGTTTATTACTAATCGTCTGGAAGTCCCATCCCAAATTTTTTCGCCATGTTTTTTGGCTTTTCTAGTGGTTAAGAAAATACCGGTAACTATGCTTAAGAAGGCAATGAGAAACAAATCGATCATCACGATTTTAAAAATATAACCATCTAAAATAAGTGTGCCATTACTATACTTCATTACCAACCAATAGGCAACTGCTGAACCTATAAGCGCATAAATTCCTGCAAGAATGCCTGATAAACCACTCAATGAAATAAACCTGGACGACTTATTCATCAGGTTTTTAATTTCGGTAATGTCTTTTAAATAATCTTTTGACTCCATATAAAAGTACTTTGAAATACAAAGTTAGTTTTTAATTTCGAATAATTACAAATAAATTTATGTTAAATTTGAACGAAGAGAAAAAAATATGAAACCAGCAGATGTCTATATTTTAAATAAGCCCGAACCATTTAAGTCGATTATGATGCATGTCCAAGCTGTCATAATACACACCTTGCCAACAGCTGAATTAAAATATAAATGGAAATTACCGTGTTATTACATCGGGAAACGACCTATTTGTTATATCAATCAAAGTAAAGATTATGTGGATATTGGTTTTTGGCATTCGGCTTATATATCCAAAAAATTTGATCCGTATTTAGTTTCCGAAAAGCGTAAAATAGTTAAATCGCTTCGGTATAAAACCCTTGAAGGTGTCAATGATGCTGTGTTGATGGATATATTAAAAGAAGTTTATGAACACAAAGACAAATCGTTTTGGCGGTAATTACAACGTTCTATAAATGATGTAGTTTTCAAAAACTTCACCTTTTAAATGTTTCATCTGTTTTTTTTCGACTTCGTAATAGTAATCATCAAAGAACGGAAGGGCTGTTTTGCTAACATCCGATTTTATTTCTTTAAATCCTGCCATTATTACCTGCGATTCTATAACGCGTAATAATTTGGCGCCTATGCCTTGACGTTGGTAGTCTTTATGTACAAACAATCCGTCTAAATAATTACCTTGTGTTAAATAGGCAAAACCAACAATGGTGTTATTTGCTTCAGCAACAATAAAATAATTTTTGGTAATACGAGCCGTCCATTTCTTTTCATTATCTGCACCAGATGCCCAAACGGCTATTTGATTTTCGGTATAATGCTTGGAATTAATATGTAAAATGGTATTCCTAAAAAGACTGGTTATTTCAGGTAAATCGTTTATTACTGCTTCTCTAATTTCAATCATAATTATATTCTAAAAATTGCGCCAATAGAAATAACGGTTTGAATAAACATAAAATGTTGTGACGCGCTATCATTGGAGTTGCTTGTGGTTTTAATGTCTGGCATATTAATAAACCCACCTCTTAAGTCACCTTGAACAAAGAAATGTTTAAAGAAGGTTAAGTTTAAACCAGCATTTAAAGATACACCATAACCAGATACATGAAACTCATCATACCTGGCTTTTTGTAATAATTTGGTGTTTGTTTTTGGATATAAAACACCTGCACCAATTCCTTCGGTAATATTAATTTGAAAAATATCCGTATTTTTAATACCGAATAAAAATGATAAATCATCAAACCTTCCAAATTCCAAATACACGTAGTTTAATCCGTTGGTGTGTTCAAAAGTTAAGAAATCTTCTGTGGTTAGAATTTGCTCACCTTGGTACACGCCATTGTAAATCGCACCAGGTTCGTCTGCTGGCAAATTAATATAACCATCAATATTAGCATATTGGTTTTGAGTCATGACATACTTCATATGATCCACGCCAAAAGCTACATAATAATTATCCGTTATAAAATAGCCAACTTTTAAATTAGTTTGTGGTATAGTAATGCGCGTTGGGTTAATATAATCTATGTGCCAACCTTTCGGTTTATCATGGGCTTTTACATCTTGCAGTGTAAAATTATAATTATCTCCTTTAAATGTAATGTCGGATTTGGTAAAGGCCTCTCTGTTGCCGCCCCAGCTTAAAAATATTTTACCTTTATTGTGAGATGTGTAAAGTGAAGTTGAATCTTTTTGGGAAAAAGCACTCCAATTTAAAATGCTAAAAAATACTATAAATAGCATTTTAGTTGGGTTTACTATCATTTGTTGTATTTAGTTCTTTAGTTAGATTGGGTTGTTTGGACGTAAGAAATGTATGTTCCTTAACGTTTATCTAAAAAAAATTACAGATTTGCCCTTAAATTCAAAATTAAAGGCAAATCTGTAATAGATTTTCAGTTGGCAAAAGTAATAAAAATTATAAACTTTGAACCGTTTTTCTAATAGCAACCAAATTGGTTAATAGTTTTTCAAGATTATCCAAATGCAACATATTAGCGCCATCACTTTTGGCGTTAGCTGGATCAAAATGCGTTTCAATAAATAAGCCATCCACATGGTTAACAATACCAGCTCTGGCAATGGTTTCTATCATATCAGGACGTCCACCAGTAACACCTGCAGATTGATTAGGTTGTTGTAGGGAGTGCGTAACATCTAAAATAGTTGGTGCATATTCGCGCATGGTTGGGATTCCACGGAAGTCTACAATCATATCTTGATAGCCAAACATAGTACCTCTATCGGTAATCCATGCTTTGTTGCTACCCGAATCTTTGACTTTCTGTACGGCATGTTTCATAGATTCCGGACTCATAAATTGTCCTTTTTTCAAGTTTACGACTTTGCCTGTTTGGGCAGCCGCGACTACTAAATCCGTTTGACGAACTAAAAAAGCTGGGATTTGTAAAACATCCACATATTCAGCAGCCATGGCAGCATCAGATACTTCATGAATATCGGTTACCGTAGGAACATCAAAAGTTTCTGATACTTTTTTAAGAATTTTAAGTGCCTTTTCATCGCCAATTCCCGTAAAACTATCAATACGGCTACGGTTGGCTTTTTTAAAACTTCCTTTAAATATAAATGGAATTTCTAGCTTGTCTGTAATGGTCAGAATTCTTTCTGCAATACGCAATGCCATGTCTTCGCTTTCAATGGCGCATGGACCTGCTAATAAGAAAAAATTATCAGAATTTATATGTTTTAATTTTGGTACGTCTTTAAGTATCATTTGGACTGAATTTTAGTCTGCAAAGATACACATTTAAAAAGTTTTTTTTATGCTATTTCTTATCATCCAAAGGGACATGGCAAAATTGGTAAAAACAAACAGACCACCTACAATGATGAAGCTTTTAACGGTTTCTGAAAATGAAATAATTTTAAACAGATCTGATAAATAGGCTAAAATCATATAGGACGATAAGCAGACAAAAACAATACCTAAAGTAAAATTAAGATGCTTGCTCGGTTTAAACAGTTGCCAAACAAAGGGTAGGGCAAACAATAAAATAGGATAAGCAGAGATGCCTTCGTTTCTATTTACATCCGTAAACCAATAGGCTATGGCTGCAATAAAATATAAATATGGAATAAACTTATAATACTCATTTATTGGTTTCATGTCTACAAAAATTAGGTTTTAAACTTATATTTTGTAGTAAATAGTATACCTTTTTTTGCTATTAATTATCAGGTGTAAATACTTTTACTATCAATTATTATACAACGAAATATACAAATAGTTCGTATATTAAAACCCCAATATAACAAATTATTAACTATTTAGACGGGGTGTAAAAAGTTGATTTTTTAGCATGAATTCTCATGGATTTATTCCATGTAAATACGGAATTAACTTACAAATATTCCTTCATAACCCTAATATTACGAGGTGATTAACATTTATTTGTTCAGATGTTAAATTAGAAAATAATTTAATGTACCTTTGCACGCTTAAAATAAGGCACCATATATGGCTCAAATAAAAAACATTGCAATCATTGCTCACGTCGATCACGGTAAAACTACCTTGGTGGATAAAATTATGTACCACTGTCAATTGTTTCGTGAAAACGAAAATACAGGTGATTTAATATTAGATAATAATGATTTAGAACGTGAACGTGGAATTACTATTACATCTAAAAACGTATCGGTAATTTATAAAGGCACAAAAATTAATATTATTGATACACCTGGTCACGCCGATTTTGGTGGTGAAGTGGAACGTGTTTTAAACATGGCAGATGGTGTTTGCTTATTAGTTGATGCTTTTGAAGGTCCAATGCCTCAAACGCGTTTTGTGTTGCAGAAAGCTATCGATTTAGGTTTAAAGCCTTGCGTAGTTATTAATAAAGTAGATAAAGAAAACTGTACACCAGATGAGGTGCATGAAAAAGTATTCGATCTTATGTTCGAATTAGGTGCAGAGGAGTGGCAGTTAGATTTTCCAACCGTTTACGGTTCAGCTAAAAATAACTGGATGAGTGACGACTGGAAAGTTGAAACAGATAATATAGAGCCATTATTAGATATGGTTATTGAGCATATTCCAGCGCCAAAAATTCCAGAAGGAAACACACAAATGTTAATTACATCTTTAGATTTTTCGTCTTTCACCGGTCGAATAGCTATTGGTCGTTTAACACGTGGTGAACTTAAAGTTGGTCAGAATATTTCGTTAGTAAAAAGAGACGGAAGCATTGTGAAAAACAGAATTAAGGAGTTACATGTTTTTGAAGGTGTAGGTCGTAAAAAAGTAGAAGAAGTTCAAGTAGGTGATATTTGTGCTATTGTAGGACTTGAAGGTTTTGAAATTGGCGATACGGTTGCAGATGCTGAAAACCCAGAAGGTTTAAAAACAATTGCTATTGATGAACCAACAATGAGTATGTTATTTACAATTAATGATTCGCCATTTTTTGGTCAGGATGGTAAATTTGTAACGTCTCGTCATATTAAAGACCGTTTATTTAAAGAACTAGAGAAAAATTTAGCATTACGTGTTGAAGAAACGGATAGTGCAGATAAATTTATGGTTTTTGGTCGTGGTGTATTACACTTATCGGTATTAATAGAAACCATGCGTCGTGAAGGTTATGAGCTTCAAATTGGTCAACCACAAGTAATTATCAAGGTAATTGATGGTGTAAAATGTGAGCCAGTTGAAGAAATGACAATTGATTTACCAGAACATGTTTCAGGGAAAGCTATTGAAATGGTAACCATGCGTAAAGGTGAAATGACTAGTATGGAAGCTAAAGGCGACCGTATGGTTTGTCAGTTTATTGTACCATCTCGTGGAATTATTGGTTTACGTAACCAATTATTAACAGCTACAGCGGGTGAAGCTATTATGGCACACCGTTTTAAAGAATACCAACCGTTAAAAGGTGGTATTCCAGAACGTCAAAATGGTTCATTAGTATCTATGGAAAAAGGTCAAGCAATTCCTTACTCTATTGATAAATTACAAGATCGTGGTAAGTTTTTCGTCGATCCAGGTGAAGATATTTATGAAGGTCAAGTAATTGGTGAAAACTCACGTGGTGACGATATGGCCATTAACGTAACAAAAACCAAGAAGTTAAGTAACGTTCGTAGTTCTGGTGCTGATGATAAAGCCAAGATTGTTCCGGCAATAAAGTTCTCTTTAGAAGAAGCTTTAGAATATATCCAGAAAGATGAGTATGTTGAGGTTACACCAAACCATATTCGTTTGCGTAAAATTTACTTAACAGAAGTTGAAAGAAAACGTAATAAGAATTTCTAATCAAAATTCGAGTACTTAATTATACCCTCAAGAGGAATCCGTAAAACGATTCCTCTTTTTTGTTTTATAAGAATATAAAAAAAATAGGTAATTTAATTCAGGAATGTGTTGCAATCATTTTATCATGTCTTTATCAAACTCCGAGAATTGTTAACTGCAACTAGATTAAAAAATAGAATTAATTTGGATTATTTTTTAAACCTAGGATACTAAAAAATAAACTGAAAAATATAATCTGCATACCAAATAATATAGTGAATACTGCAGGTATTATTATCCGGAATGTATGAGATGGATTTAAGTTGCCAAAATGGGTGTCTTTCCAAATAGAAAATCCATAAAAGCTCAATGTAATTCCAATTATTAGAAATACGCCACCAGTTATCAGTCCTGTTTCTAGATTCAAATATTTAAATAGTTTGTTGTAGCGATTGCTTTTTGGTAGTAATCCATTTTCAACGGCGTATATTTTGGTAAGTGCATAAAAAACAAAAAATTGAAACCCAATAAGAATCATGCTAGATGAATACAAAAGGGTATGTATGTCCAGCATAATATGTTTTATAATTACTGGTTGAATTATTAATAATACGGACACGCAAAAACCTAAAACCATTAACGTAATTCCAGGGATTAAAAACAACCAAGTTGGGCTGTACAATAATAAAAAACGAAGATGACGCCAGCCATCTCGCCATGTATTCAAATGTGGTGGTCTTGTTCTACCATCCTGATGTAGTTTTGTAGGAACTTCCACCATTGAAAGATTATTGAGTTTGGATTTAACTATCATTTCTGAAGCAAATTCCATTCCAGTAGTTTTTAAATTCATCTTAAGGTATGCTTCTTTTGAAAACCCGCGTAAACCACAATGGAAGTCGCCTATTTCAATTCTAAAAAACAATCTACCCAAAAAGGAGAGAACAGGATTCCCCAAATATTTATGTAAAAATGGCATGGCACCTTTTTCAATTCCGCCTTTAAACCGATTTCCTATAACAAAATCTGAACCAGATCTTAAGGTTGTTAAAAATGGTAAAAGCGATTCAAAGTCATAACTATCATCTGCATCTGCCATTATAATGTATTTGCCAGATGCAGCCTTGATGCCACCACGAAGAGCACTTCCATAACCTTTTTCTAATATAGTTACTATTTGGGCATTAAGTAAATTAGCAATATTTTGTGAACCATCAGTACTACCATTATCAGCAATTATAATTTCACCACGCACATGATTTTTTATTAAAAAACTTTGTGCTTTTCTAATACAAATCTCTAAAGTTTCCGCCTCATTTAGGCAAGGCATTACAATAGATAATTCAATTTTCTCTGACATGATTTATATATTTAAAAATGGACACAAGGATTAAAAAAAACAATGAATAATTATAAAATAAATACCTCATGATAGAATGGCTGGCAAATGCAACAACTAATGCATTTGATAGAATTAAAGCAGATAGAAATAATACTATATAAACGTTTTTATTAGATACTTTAATTGCTTTAAAGGCACTAAAAAGCATCGCGAATAAAACAAATATAAATAGTATTGGTAGTTTAAAACCATAAATTAAATTACTGTAAAACAAACAAATCCATTCCTTAAAATTATTTTTCACTAATATGGGAAACATAGCTTTAGCAGCTTGCTCCGTATAATATCTGGCTTCGACAATCGTATTATTTTTGTTTAGAAAATACGCTGTACCTCGTTCATGTAGTGTTAAATTGCATATTTTTCCTAAATTTCTGTGAAAGTGCTTATAATCTTCAGCGTTACTCATTCGTTCTTCACTAGATAAAAGCCATTTATTTTTTGAGATAAAGGAATAACAATCATTAAATATGTGTTTATAATCCTCATTTTCTAAACTATTAACATCTTCAGCCTTGCTAATATATAATGCTGATGCAGCAGCATTTATGTAAGTGAATGGCGTGGAAATGAATAAGCCATCTTTTATTTTATGATATGATTTATCTACCAAAATTGAAATAAAAGGGATAATCAATAATAGTATAAACCTCGTTAAATGAAACCGATTAAATACGGTTCTTTTATATTTAAAAATATATAAAATGGCCAAAACAAATGGAAGTATTAAAAATTGTCCTCGGGTTAAAGCCAAAAAGATGCTGCAAATTATTATATAAATAAGGGACTTCTTGGTATTCAGTATTATGAAATCTAAAGAAAAAGATAAAAAGAATAAATATAAAGGATAGCTTAAACCTTCAGAACTAATATTGTTTGCCACTTGTAATGGTGAAAAAAAAGGAAAAAGTAAGAGTACTAAAAAAATCAGATGTAATACATAATTTAATTCTAGAATTTTACGAACCTTTGAGCTAATGGTGTAAACTGCAAAAAGACCTAATAGTGCTTGAATTAAAACAATAAAAAAATTAAAATAACCTTGAAAAACGATTTGAATAGACCTGGTAAAAATAGGATAACCAGGCGATCTATAGATGTTTGCATTTATGTAACTAGGTGTATCTGGGGAATAAATAGCATCATGGAAAATACAATAGAGGAAGACCAGCGCATAAAGAATAATTTCAATACCTTTCTTATAAGTTATGTTCCGTTTTTTCAACATGGATAGACTGAATACTAATTGAGTTGTGAAAGATAAACTAATAAAATTTTTAGAACGACCAAATGTTTTAAAATAATAAGTATTTTAGTGCTTGCATACGCGTAATGTCAATTTTACTGAAAGCCCAAACAAGTTGAAAATAACTTTAAGTACATAAAAGTTTTATACCTTTTTCCAAATGGGAACCTATTGGTAATTATAATGACAAAAATGCACAGAATGAAGTTGTTTTTAATAAGCTAACCAAATAGAGAAACTGTATTTTTAATTTTATAAAATTACATGAAAAAAATAGCCGTTCTTTTACCTTGTTTTAATGAAAGTTCAGGAATTGATATTCTTACTAATCAGCTTGTAACTGAATTAGAAAAACTTCCTTTTTTATTCGCACTGATTTATATTGATGATGGCTCACTTGATGATACTAAAGCACGAATTCAAAACCTAAAGATAGCGTCACCTACTATAAACACTGTGTTGCTAGCTTTGAAATTCAATATGGGACATCAAAAAGCTATTCAACAAGGACTCATTTACGCACATTCTAAAAATTTTGATAATGTAATAATCATGGATGCAGATGGTGAAGATGATCCTGCCGCTATACAAGAATTATTAAAACATACAGATAAGGATTTGGTACAGGTAATCCGCGGCAAGCGCAATGAAAACTGGCGCTTTAAATTCTTTTATCGCTTATATCAAAGCTTGTTTAAAGTAGTTATTGGTAAACGCTTAAACTTCGGTAATTTCTGTATGATGAGTCCGAAACTGGTCAACACGGCTACGGAAAATTCTTTTGTGCATTTAGCGGCTTTTCTCGATAATCAGAAATGCTATAAAACACAAGTGAAGTGGGATAGGAATCAACGAATTTCGGGCGAATCTAAAATGGGTTTCAAAAACTTATTTTATCATGCCGTCAATTCCTTCGTGGAAAATGCTCAAAGCTTGCTTTTTGTGTTTATAAAACTTTGTATGTTTTTAATTTTAGGTATCCTTATTTTAACAGGCTTTATTCTCTATAAAAAATATGTGATTGATGTTGCTGTTCCTGGTTGGAGTAGTACCTTGATGGCAACGCTTTTTAATTCCTTATTAATAAGTATAGGTGTTTTTGTTTTAGGGTCGCTTCAATTAAATATTTTGAGCAAGCAAACCGGACATAAGAAGGTTGCCTATTTTACAGAATCTCAAATAGTAGAAAATTGGAAAATTTGAAATCCCAACTATTAAATAATAAGGCTATTTTATAAATATGATAAAGGATACCAATATAATTTATATCAGTGCGTTTGGTTTACTGGTGCGTATGTTCATCTTTTTTGTGTTTTATACGCATGTTACTATCTATCCAGATAGCTCGGGCTATATTGATTTGGCCCAGCATATTTCTGCCTTAAGTTATTCGGGCTATGATGGTGCACGAACGCCAGGTTATGCATTAATTATAGCACTGTCCTTTGGAAATTTGTATGTTACTGTTTTTTATCAATTTCTATTTGGAATTTTAACAGCTATTTTGTGGTATTTATTATTACAGAATTTAAGGTTTTCAAAAAAACAAAGTCTTTATATCACGCTGTTTTTACAAACGTTTATTCATATTTACTTTTTTGAAACGGCCATTTTAATGGAAACCTTTGTCCTGTTATTAATCACGCTGGCTTTTTACTTAATTACCCTAAACAAGCAAACGTTTGCTATGCATGTGATATTGGGTTTACTATTTGGTTATTTGGTGCTTACCAAGCCATTTTATCTATATATTCCTTTTCTATTATATGGTTTTTGGTTTTTACAGGAGCCTAAAAATTTTAAATTATTAGCCTCGCGATTTATCATTTTAGTATTTCCTGTATTAGCGTATCTAGGATGGTCTTCGGTTGTAGAAAAACATCACGGTTATTTTTCTTCTACCACCTTAATGGGTGTTTATATCTCCCAGAATTGTGTGCGTTTTGCCGAAAAATCTCCCGATGAATTCAAATGGCTTTCAGAGCCTTATGTAGCCTATAGAGACCAAGCCATTCTAGAAAATAAAGACATTGCCATGTCCATTTGGTATGCTTATGATGATGGCGCCTATGATAAGTACCATATGGAGTTTTCCGAATTATCCAAAGCGCTAACAGAATATGCTAAAGTTACCATTGCCAACAATCCCATGGAATACTTGCATCAAGTGGTTTTTTATTCTTGGCGCGATTTCTGGAACCCTACGCTTTATTGGAATTATAACGATTTCAATTTTAAATACGCCAACAAACTATTTCGAGGTATTTGGTATATTCAGGAACCTATTATATATCTATTCCGAATTGTTTTTTTACTCTTAGTGCCAGTATTAATTATAAAAGCCATTAAAAATAGAACAATAGATATCGGTTTTATAATAATGTCTGTTATATTTATAGCGTCCATACTTCAAGCACTATTAACTTATGGTACCAATAATAGATTCAGTTTTCCTTTTGAATTTTTAATTATTATTAGTGTGTTGTTGTATTTTAAAGAAAGAGATTGGTGGTTCTTGAAACCGCTTATAAATAAATTTAAATTTTGACCGATAGCCATTTAAATAATTCTACATATGCTGTTCAGTTTTACGAACCGTCTTTTTATTCTCAATGGAATAAATTGGTTTATAATTCTAAAAATGGTACGTTTTTATTCCATCGGGATTTTATAGACTATCATCAAGATCGTTTTCAGGATGCGTCTGTAATTATATTTAAAAATGATAAACCTATTGCCGTTTTTCCAGCTAATAAAGTAGAAAAAACAATTTTTAGTCATCAAGGGTTAACCTATGGAGGTTTGGTATATAGTGCCAAATTAAAATTTCATGCGGTTTTAGAAATTTTTAAAAGTCTTCTTCTGTTTTTCGAATCTGAAGGGTTTAATACATTGCAGATTAAACAATTGCCTGCTATTTATTCAAGTATTCCAAACGATGAAAGTAACTACCTCATGTTTTTAATGGAAGCCAAATTAATCAGGCGTGATATGCTTTCAGTTGTGAAACTTTCTGAAGAAGTAGCATTTTCAAAAGACCGAAAGGATGGCGTAAAACGTGGCGTTAAAAATCAATTAGTCGTTAAAAATGACAATCTTTTTGATGATTTTTGGAATACCATTCTTATACCGAATTTGGAAGATAAGCATGACGCGAAACCAGTTCATTCATTAAACGAAATTAAATTATTACAAGAGCGTTTTCCTAATAATATTAAGCAATTCAACGTTTATAGAAATAATGAATTGGTTGCTGGAACCACGATTTTTATAACAGATCAGGTAGCACATTCGCAATATATTTCGGGGAATGCGGATAAAAATCAATTAGGGAGTTTGGATTTTTTACATGACTTTCTTTTGAAAACTGCCTTTAAAAATAAACCATTTTTCGACTTTGGTATTTCTAACGAAAATCAAGGTAAACAGGTGAATTCTGGATTACTCTATTGGAAAGAAGGATTTGGAGCTCGTAGTATGACACAAGATTTTTATTCGGTACCCGTGTGTAATCATGTAAAACTAAATAACGTGATGCTATGATAAAATTTCTAGATCTTTCAGCAATAAATGCACGTTATGAAGCAGCATTTCAAGAAAAATTTCAGCAATTTTTAAAAAATGGCAGCTACATTCTTGGTCCTGAAGTTGATGCTTTTGAAACGCGTTTTTCGCAATATTGTGGTACTAAATATACCATAGGTATCAGTAATGGATTGGATGCTTTAATTTTAATTTTTAAAGCCTACATGGCATTAGGCAAATTAAAACCTGGTGATGAAGTTATCGTACCTGCAAATACGTTTATAGCAAGTGTTTTAGCCATTATCCATGCCGACTTAAAGCCTGTTTTTGTTGAGCCAGATCCAGAAACTTACAACATTGATGTTTCTAAAATTGAAACACACATTTCATCAAAAACAAGAGCTATTTTGGTCGTGCATTTATATGGTCAATTGGCCAATATGGACGGCATAAATAATCTAGCTAAAAATCATAATTTACTGGTTGTGGAAGATGCTGCTCAAGCGCAAGGAGCAAAATATTCCAACGGAAAAAGAGCAGGAAATTTGGCAGATGCAGCTGCGTTTAGCTTTTATCCAGGAAAAAATTTGGGTGCATTAGGTGATGCTGGCGCAGTAACAACAAACAATAAGGCATTAGCAAAGGCTATTTCTGAATTGCGAAATTATGGCTCTGAAAAAAAATATGTAAATACACGTGTTGGTTACAATAAACGTTTAGATGCCCTACAAGCTGCTTTTTTAAATATTAAATTACCAGATTTAGATGCTGATAATAACGAAAGACGCCGAGTAGCAAATCAGTATTTAAAAGGAATTAAAAACTCTAAAATTAAACTGCCATTCTATGACGGTTCTGAAAATCATGTATTTCATGTGTTTGTGGTTCAGGTAGAGGATAGAGCTTTGTTTGTAAACTATTTGCAGTCACATAATGTGGAAACCCTAATCCATTACCCAATTCCACCGCATAAACAAACGGCATTACACAACTATGCGCATTTAAAATTACCCATTACAGAAACTATACATAACAATGTGGTTAGTATTCCCATGAGCCCAATTCTGTCAGATTCTGATGTGATAAAAATTATTAACATCCTAAACACCTACTAATTGAAACGTTTATTAAACTATATTAATAGTAATGTCTTGTTTAAGGTTGCCTCTTTAAACTCGGTTTCAATGTTAGTTAAAATCATTTCTGGGTTTTTAACCTCCAAAGTGATTGCTTTATTTGTTGGATTAGAAGGAATGGCTTTAATTGGGAACTTGCGTAATTTTTTAAGCTCGGTTCAAGCGGTTTCTACATTGGGTTTGTATAATGGCGTGGTAAAATATGTTGCCGAATTCAAAGAGAATACTTTGGAGCTTAGTAAAACAATTTCCACCGTTTTCTATTCCGGTTTTATTGCGACCATAATCGTATCTTTTTTCTGTTACTATAATGCGGAATCTATTAATGATTCTGTCTTTGCCTATTATAATGACTATGCTTATGTAATCCGGATTATGGCCATTGCTTTGCCATTTTATGCCTTAAACATGTTCATTTTTGGAATCCTGAATGGCTTTTCAAAATATAAAATACTGATTGTTATTAATATTATTGGACAGATTTTTGGGCTTTCCATAACCATTCTATTAATATATAAAGAGCGCTTGGATGGTGCTTTGATTTCGGTTGTTATCTCTGAATCCTTGTTATTCTTTATTACCTTGGTTGGTATTGCTAACAGGCGTAGTTTGGCAGGATTAATTCAGGTGAAACATATTAGTTTAGATTATGTAAAAAAATTGAGTTCTTATTCTGTGATGGCTATTTTTTCTGCCTTTTTACTGCCAATTGTAGCCATTGCCATTCGGAATTATATAACAGATACGGTTGGATTAAGAGAAGCCGGTATGTGGGAATCTATGAACCGAATTTCTCGATATTACTTAATGTTCGTATCCTCTTTATTGACCCTTTATATTTTACCAAGATTTTCTGAAATTGATAATAAAAAAGAATTTAGAGCCGAAGTTTTCAATTTCTATAAAACTATTATTCCCATTTTTGCTGGCGGATTATTAGTGATTTATTTATTGCGCCATATTATAGTTTTGGTATTGTTTACTGAAGAGTTCAAACCCGTAGCCGATTTATTCTTGTGGCAATTATTAGGCGATTTCGTAAAAGTACTTTCCATTGTAATTGCGTATCAGTTTTTAGCAAAAAAAATGTTCTGGCATTATATTATAACCGAAGCTTTTTCAGTGGCCATTTTATATTTTATGAGTATTTACTTTATTGATATTTATGGTGTAAAAGGTGCTAATATTGCACACTTTGCATCCTATGTTTTATATTACGGATTGATATTGCTTATTTTTAGTTCATCATTGTTTGGTGTGATTTCTGAAGATGAAAATGAATTAGATTCTTAAACCTATGAATACAAAAACCTGTCATATATATATTGATGATAAACCTTATGAGTTTAATGTAAAGGGTGCGTTTTTTTGGGGAAAAGAAGAATTGCTTTATAATAAAACAAATAGTGTTTTATCAAAAATGCCTTGGGAGCATGAAGGGTATAAAGTTGTTGGTGCTTTTATAAATGATGAATTTTCAAGATTGAAAGAATCTCTAACTCAAAACATAATTAAGGCTATAAAAGCAAATAATATTTCGTTGGATGAAAACACCTTTACACTAGCTAAATACCATGAAATAGTAAACACAGATGAATTACACAACCAAGTAATTAACATCACTAGAAATTTAGAAAACGAAGATTTCGACTTTAATATTGATGCGCTAGCAGAACGTTTTGGAGCAATTTTAGGTTATAAATTAACATCATGGGTTGAAGAACTCCAAAAATCGCATATCCAAATCAGGATAAGCAGACCGAATTCTTTAGATATAAATCCACCGCACAGAGATGGTTATTTAAGCTATTGGGAAGATATTATAAATGTCTGGATTCCAATTGAAGGCTGTAATGAAAACCCATCCCTACCTGTTTTTCCAGGCAGCCATTTAATTCCAGAGAATAACATTTTAAGAACCGCGAGTAAAGGTGCCGAAATTAATGGTAATATATATTATGTGCCATGTATATTGGAAACCAAAACCGGAACTATTAAAATGACAAGACCAAACCCAAAACCGGGAGACGCTTTAATTTTTACGCCTTTTTTAATTCATGGTGCAGCCGTAAATAATAATAAGGATATAACTAGAGTATCTTTGGAGTTGCGTTTTCCGAGAGTTTAGATTCCCACGTTTCTAAATACAGTTTTGCAACATCAACATAATGATGTTCTTTTTCAATAAAAGCTCTAGCGTTTTTGGAGATTTCTGAAATTTTTTCAGGATGTAATATCAACCATTCTAATTTTCTAGCAATTTTTTCAGCATCAGGTTCCGCATTAATGGCAATCGTATCCTCTTCAATATTGTAGTAATCTAACCACTCTTGTTCTGCACCTGTAAAAACGACCTTGCCTTTTGCCATAGCTTCCAAAGCATTAAAACCTTGATCATAGGCAAAAACTTGATCTAGCAAAATATGCGCTTGATTAAATGCTTTTATATATTCAGCATAAGGCAAACTTTTTACAGTAATAATTTCAATTTTATCGGCATGGTTTTTCTTTAAAATGTCCAAAGCAGCTTCAAAAATATCATTGCCTTTTTTGTAATAATTCTTTTGATTGATACCATGAAAAATGACAATTTTATCGGTTACTTTTAAATTGATATAATCTAATTTTTCTAAATTTATAGGGTTAGGCATCATGCCCAAATATTTTTTATTTCCTATTAAAGGAATGTGGTAATCCAAATCGCTAGCCAGTACACCTTTAATGTTTTTAAACATATAATCGTGTAATTTTTTATAAGATTTCCTTTGCCATTTTAGTATATGCCAATAGTTTGCTTTGGGTACCTTTTCTTGCTCAAATGGCGTAAAAATGGAATATTTAAATTTTTTATCAAAAGCATACTTAACGCTTATGTAATCTGTACCACAAGACAATAAAAAGACATTTTTATTGTGTCTAAAAATAAAATCTAAAAGTAATTTTTCAGTTTTAGGTAGAGTGTTAAATGGGTTTTCATTTATCAGTTGAACGATGTCATAACCTTTCAGATGGTTTTTATGATTCTCAAACTGCCTTTTTATAAATACAGAATTCAAATCGATTGCCGTAAGTTTATAAATTACCTTTTTGATCAAAAATGGAATGCCAGAGTTAAACGAGTTTTCAAAACGAATATCCACTGGGTAATTCTTGAAATAATCACCAAAACCAGCTATCGTAACCGTCATTCCTAAAGCTTCTAAACCTTCTTTTAAAGAATTGTGGAGCCTGCTATATTCACCGATTAATAAAATTTTCATCAATATACTATTAGTCTTTTCAAAAATAGAGCTAGGTTAACTAAAATTTAGTTGGCACCAATTCGTTTACTATATTTGATTTTTAAATCTAAATTCTTGCAAAGTAACAATAAAAAGATTTGTTTGGTAGTATCTTCCCTTGGAAAAGGTGGTGCGGAACATGCGGCAGCTTTGCAGTCTCACTTGCTATATAGGCTAGGTTATGATGTGCATATTGTTACCATTTTTCCAGATGTATTCTATACCTATTCAGGAACCTTATTTAATTTAGGGCTTTACAAATCTGATAAGCAATCATCCTTTAACCGGATTTCTAGGCTTTTTAAGTTTAGAAAGTTTTTAAAAACACAGAATTTTGATGTTATTATAGATCATCGTTCGCGTGTACAATCGTATCGGGAATTTATTATTTCCAAATTCATTTATAAAGCACCAACGGTGTATGTTATTCATTCGTTTGAAACCAATATCATGTTTCCAAAGCAGGATTGGTTAAGTAGCTATTTGTATAAGCATGAAGTTATGATTGGTGTTTCTGAAGCCATTGCAACTCATTTTAAAAAGAAATATAACTTAAAACATATTGAATGTATTCATAATGCATTTGACTTTCAGAACATTGATAAACGAGCGTCAGAGCCAAATAATGATCCGTTTTTAGAAACCGACTATATTTTATTTTATGGCCGATTAGATGATGATTCTAAAAATCTGAAGTTGCTTATTGAAGCTTACAAGAAATCGGCATTAGCACGGCAAAACTATAAACTTTTAATTTTAGGAAGCGGTTCAGATAAAGCCATGTTAACGGGTTTTGTAAAAACGCTTAAATTAGAGAAAGATGTCGTGTTTAAACCGCAAACCGACAACCCTTATATATATGCTAAACATGCAAAGTTTACGGTTTTAAGCAGTCGTTATGAAGGGTTTCCGTTGGTATTACCGGAATCCTTATATTTAGAAACACCAGTTATTTCTGTAGATTGCCAATCTGGTCCTAATGAAATTATTCAGAACAAACACAATGGCTTGCTCGTAGAAAATTATAATGCGAATGCTCTGGCAGAAGCCATGAATAGTTTTATATTTGATGAGACACTCTACCAGCAATGCAAATCCAATGCTAAAAGGAGTGTTGAAAAGTTTTCTTTAGAAAATATTTGTGAAGATTGGAAAAAATTAATTGAAAATTTAGATGAAAACAACTATAAATAACGTTTCAATTGTTGAAGTTCCAACGGTTAGTGATACACGTGGAAAACTTGCCGTAATTGAAAAAGACTGTATTCCATTTAATATAAAAAGAGTCTATTATTTATATGATGTACCAAGCGATTCGTATCGTGGTGGTCATGCACATAAAAAACTATATCAAATGCTTGTTGCCTTAAGTGGTAGTTTTGAAGTACACCTAAAAGATGGTGAAAATGAACGGAAAATCACCTTAAATAAACCAGATAAAGGCTTGTTAATAGTTCCGGGAATTTGGCGTGAAATTGATAATTTTTCTTCAGGATCGGTCTGCTTGGTTTTAGCTTCAGAAGATTATGATGAAAGCGATTATATTCGCGATTATGAAGCGTTTGAACTATTTAAAAGGTGATAAATTAATTCGCCATTTTCTTAAATTTTTTTGAAGATACTTTAAAACTATTAAGGTTTGTTGATTCTTCTTTATTAACATACGTTGTTTGCTATTCAAGCTATTGGGGTCAATCTTCTGGAAGTAGGATTCAGCCAAAACATGCTGCCCATTTAAACGGTATTTAATTCCAATTGAAAATCTATTTATATCTAAATACGTTTTTAAAGAAGGGTGGTTTTTGGCAAAACTGTCATACTTATCTAAATCTATAAAGGTGCGTAAATCTGTTTTTGTATTAGAAATTCTATTTTCTGCATGAAGATTATGTATGGCTGTTACGTCATTATTAAAGGCTACAGGATACTTCAAGGCAATGCGGATCCATAAATCTGTGTCTTCACCAGCGCCAAATGTAATGCCTTCATCAAAACCCTTTAATTCGAGCAACACACTTTTAGGAACCATGCTGGCAGAAGTCCATGCTATAGCATTGGTTATACTCGATTCAAAATAATCGGGTATAATTCCGTACCAATTTACGTCATTTGGAACCTTATTAAAAGACGCTGGGTACACATGAGATTTTATTTTTTTAGCATAACCTGTGCAATATAAACCACAGTCTGGAAACGCATCTAATAAGTTTTTTAAGTTTTCTAAATGGTTTGGAAGCCATGAATCATCGGCGTCTAAAAATACCATATAATCAGTTCTTGCTTTAGAAACACCAAAATTCCTAGCAGCTGATACACCTTGGTTTTTTGTGGTGAAAATAGAGATTTTGTCGTTTTTAATATTTTGAACAACGTCTAAACTGGCATCTGTTGACCCGTCATTAATCACAATAATTTCAAAATTTTGAAAACGCTGATTTAAAACCTGATCAATGGTGCTTTTTACAAAATTAGCCTTGTTATAAAGCGGAATTATAATTGAAAAAAGTGGGTTTGAAGAAGTTGTTAAATTATTCAAATTGGTTTTAGAATTGAAAGATTAATGGTTCAAGAGGCTGAAAGTCTATTTAAGTCTACAAAAATACCCCAACCTATATAAGTCAAATAAAAACAAACTTGGGTTTTTACTGTTGACCAAATTTGACGTTACAGGTTTATCTAAATATAACATAAATTGACCAAAACAGTTATGAAGTCTTATTTTTTTTAAGATTCTATAATATTTTAGAAGATTAATTTGATTATTCAAAATAATCATATCGTTGTTTCTAGAATGTAACGTTTGAAGCCCTCGTTTTGTTTTAGCTAAAAAGTTATGATTTTCATCAATACCTAAATGATAAACCTCGTTGTCAATGTGTTTTACAGGAATTAATTGTGTTTTCAATGTCATTCCAAAAATGTAATCCATACCATAAGCGTGATTTAAATTTAACGCGTTAATATCCAAAAACATGTTTTTTTTGGTTAGGAAATTTGCAGAACACACCACGCGATATGGTAATTTATTTCGATTTTGAGCACTTACAACTTCACGTTTACTGCCAAATTTAAAACGGAGTGAGTTTTCTAATTGGTAATCTTTTTCATTATAGGCAATACCACCAAAAATAATGGGATTTGAGTCACTAATCAAATCCATATATTTTTTTAAAAAATCATCATTTTTCGGCATAACATCAGCATCTAAAAACAAAAGCCAATCGTTATTGGCTTGTTTGGCTAGCAGTTGCCGGGTAAGGGTTCTACCGTTGTTTTTTTTACTTATTAAAAAAGTAGCGTTGGGTAAGTTGTTAATCCGTTCATTGGCTGTGTTTAAATCCGAACCAGAACCATCGTCCATACAAATTAATTCGCATGGAATGCCTAAACGACTTGCGTCTTCCATTAGCTTATTGGCTAGCGGATATACATTATAATTATATGTTGGAATTAAAATAGAAAGCATTTGGGCATTTTAGTCAAGGGGTCAAATCTACATAATTAATTGCGGTTACACCGTTTTACAGTAAGTGGAAATGCGACTTTATTTTTGTATAAAACATGATAAAAGGATAGAGGGCATTTATAACTACTAAAATTTTAGAATCTGAAAACAATTATGCCTTACGTTGTACTACTTCATAAATTTGATTGTCATCACATTTTAAAGTTTTACTTGGGTACTTTAAAAGTAGCGCGTAATCATGAGTTGCCATTAAAATGGTGTTGCCGTTTTTATTAATATCGCGTAACACTTCCATAACTTCCACACTAGTTTGGGGATCTAAATTTCCAGTAGGCTCATCGGCTAAAATAAGTTCTGGATCATTTAATAGAGCGCGTGCTATAGCTACTCGTTGCTGTTCACCTCCAGATAGTTCATGCGGGAATTTGAAGCCTTTGGTTTTCATATCAACCTTATTTAAAACGTCTTCCACACGTGTATTCATGTCTTTTTTGTCCTTCCAGCCAGTTGCTTTTAAAACAAATAATAAGTTTTCATTAATGGTTCTATCCGTTAATAGTTTAAAGTCTTGAAACACGACACCTAATTTTCGGCGTAAAAACGGAATATCCTTCTCTTTTAAATGGCGTAAATCAAAATCAACAATGCTGCCTTCGCCCTTGGTAAGTTGTAAATCGCCATAAAGCGTTTTCATAAAACTACTTTTTCCCGATCCGGTTTTCCCAATTAAATAAACAAAATCACCTTTGTTAATTTCAACATTAACATCAGATAAAACCAAACTGTCGCCTTGAAATATAGAGGCATCCTTAAGATAAAGTACGTGCTGCATGAATTTTTAAACTAATTATTATTACGTTTTATAACGCTTGACAAAGTAAGCAATTAATGACAAAAAGGGAAAGCAGAAATCATAAATTGTTACGCAAGTTTTTTGTTTTAGCCATCAGAAATAAATTAAACATGTTTTGTGTGCAACAATTATCATTTTTATAAGTCTGTTTATAATTATAACATAATTCTAACGTTATAAAATACAGATTAAATTATCTTTGATTTTTAAATTTAAAAATGGTTTCATGTTGAAAAAAACGGTTCTTTCACTTATATTTTTACTGGGAATTTTATTAAGCAGTCACGCTCAACAATCAGAAGCGTATACCAATCATTTGGTTGATTATCAAAAAGCCCTGACTTTATATAATAATAGTCAATATCAAGCCGCACAATCACTTTTTAAAGCGTTGAAAAAAACGGCTGATAACGATGAAATTATAGCGGATTGCGATTATTACGTGGCTAATTGTGCCGTTCGTTTAAATCAACAAAATGCGGATAAACTTATTGAGGATTTTGTTGAAAATCATCCAACAAGTACCAAACGAAATTCGGCTTTTTTAGATGTAGCCGACTATTATTTTACAAACGGAAAATATGCGCATGCTAAAAAATGGTATGATCGTGTGGAAGAAAGTAGTTTATCCCGAAATGAGCGCGATAAATTTAGTTTCAATAATGGATACGTGGCGTTTGCAACCAAAGACTATAAAACAGCTAGAAACTACTTATCGCGTATTGAAAATTCTGCCGAATATGGCTCTCAAGCTAAATACTACATTGGTTTTATGGCTTATGAAAGCGATGATTATCAAGAAGCCAACACTTATTTTGACCAAGTAAGCGATCAAGAAAAATACAAAGAAAAGCTATCTTATTATCAAGCGGATTTAAACTTTAAATTAGGAAATTTTGACGAAGCTATAAAACTCGCCAAAGCGCAATTGCCAAAAAGTAATCGGGTTGAAATTTCGGAGCTAAACAAAATTATAGGCGAAAGTTATTTCAACCAACAAAAATATGCGGAAGCTATTCCGTATTTAACCGAATATCAAGGTAAAAATGGCAAATGGAATAATACCGATTATTATCAATTAGGTTATGCGCATTACAAACAAGGCGATTTTGAAAAAGCCATTTCAGAATTCAATAAAATTATTGATGGCAATAATAGTGTGGCGCAAAATGCCTATTACCATTTAGGTGAAAGCTATATTAAGTTGAATAAAAAGCAGGAGGCTTTAAATGCGTTTCGAAATGCATCTCAAATGGATTTCGATTTAAAGATTCAAGAAGATGCTTGGTTGAACTATGCTAAAATTAGTTACGAAATTGGCAATCCGTATCAATCCGTTCCGCAGGTGTTGACAACCTATTTGGAAACCTATCCAAATTCAACCTATAAAGAGGAAATTGAATTGCTTTTAATTGATTCTTATATCACCTCCAAAAATTATCAAGAAGCTTTAAAGTTATTAGAAGGGAAACGCAGTTTTGCCAGTAAGGAAGCCTATCAGAAAGTGACTTTTTATCGTGGATTGGAATTGTACAATGAAGGGAATTATCAAGAAGCAAAAGCACTTTTTAATAAATCTATTAAAGAAGCTATCAACGAAACATACACCACGCGTGCGACCTTTTGGAAAGCAGAAACCGACTATAATTTAACGAATTACGATGATGCTTTAATTGGTTTCAAACAATTTCAACAATCCAATACGGCAACAACAACGCCCGAATATAAAAATAGTGATTATAACATAGCTTATACCTATTTCAAGCAAAAGAACTACACAAAATCCAGCGAGTTTTTTAATAAGTTTCTCCAAGGAACTGATTTAGATCCCGTGCGTTTAAACGATACGTATTTACGTTTGGGTGATGCGCATTTTGTGTCTAGTAATTATAGTGCTGCTATTGCTGCCTATGATAAAGCTGTAAAAATGAATAAGGTGGATGCCGATTATGCCTTTTTCCAAAAAACATTAAGTGAAGGTTATGAAGGTGAATCTTCCCAGAAAATAAGTGGTTTAGAAGAATTTATTCAGAAATATCCAAACTCTACGCTTCGGGATGATGCCATGTACGAGCTTGGTAATTCCTATATCAAAGCTAATCAAACGGTGGAAGCCATGAAAATGTACGATCGTTTGGCTCGTGAAAATCCGAGAAGTACCTTCGTGCCTAAAGCCTTATTGCGTCAAGGTTTAGTACATTATAATGCCAGTAGAAATAACGAAGCACTCGATAAATTTAAAACTGTAGCAACCAATTATCCAAATACAGCTGAAGCCAATCAAGCGGTTTCAACCGTCAGATTAATTTATATTGATTTAGGTCGCGTCAACGAATATGCAGCTTGGGTACAAACGCTAGATTATGTATCTGTTTCTGATGCCGATTTAGATAATGCCACGTACGAGTCTGCCGAAAAGAAATATTTAGATAACAAAACGGACGATGCCATTAAGCAATTTAATGGGTATTTAAATCAGTTTCCAAAGGGACTTCATAATTTGAAAGCGCATTTTTATGTTGCACAGTTATACTTTAAAACCGATTTAAAAGAAAATGCGGCGCCACATTACCAAGCGGTTATTAGTGCAACGCCAAGTGAGTTTTCAGAGGAAGCTTTATCTAGATTATCACAAATTCATTTAGATTCTAAAAATTGGTCAGCTGCCATTCCTGTGCTGAAGCGTTTGGAAACCGAAGCCCGTTTTCCACAGAATGTCGTGTATGCGCAATCCAATTTAATGAAAGCCAATTATCAATTAAATAAATATAATGACGCCGTTGGGTATGCTGAAAAGGTGTTGCAGCAATCAAAAATTGATAATAGAATTACCAGTGATGCTTATGTTATTATTGCACGTTCTGCCATGAAAACGAACGATGAAACACGTGCTAAAACGGCTTATGCCGAAGTAGAAAAAACAGCATCTGGAGAAACAGCCGCGGAAGCATTTTATTTCAAAGCGTATTTTGAAAATAAAGCGGGAAATCATGAAGCGTCTAATGTTACGGTTCAAAAATTAGCCAAGGATTATTCAGGTTATAAAAAGTTCAGTGCCAAAGGTTTGGTGCTTATGGCTAAAAATTATTATGCCTTAAATGATGCCTTTCAAGCCACCTATATTTTAGAAAGCGTTATTGAAAATTTCAAAGACTATGACGATGTGGTTACGGAAGCTCAAAAAGAATTAACCAAAATTAAATCAGAGCAAGCCAAAACAAACGCATCCGTACAAGAACAAGATCCAGCAGGAAACTAATTGGATATAATTATTATGACAACACAGCAGCAATTTCAGCAATCAAAAAATAAATCTATGCGCAAGCACATTCATATAGTATTTACGAGTTTATTTCTTATTATATCGGTTTTTTCGTGGGCACAAGAACGCGATAAAGATACGTTGGACACCAACGTTATTAATGTGGTAAAACCATATACGCCTTCCATTTCAGATGCGTTTAAGGTAAAAGAAACACCATCATTAGATGATGATGTTACAGCAACTAAAAAAGATATAGACTATAATATTTTTTCAATTCCAGTCGCGTCTACATTTACGCCTGCAAAAGGGAAAGCGGCCGTTTTAGATAAACAAAAGGCACCTAAATTGTATGATAATTATGCGTCTTTAGGTTTTGGTAGTTATACGAGTATTTTGGGTGAAGTTTATTTAAACCATGCTATTAGTAGAACAGAAAATGTAGGTGGTTACTTTAGTCATCACTCATCGCAAGGTGGCCTGGATGAGGTGTTGTTAGATGATAATTTTTATAATACCAAAATGCAAGCAACATACGGTCAAAACAATCGCGATATGTCTTGGAATGTCAACCTTGGCGGTGTACACCAAATATATAATTGGTATGGCATGGATCAACCGCGTTTTACCGAAGCAGATGCGCAAGGAATAGACGCTGGACATACATTTTATGGTGTTCATGTGGGTGGTGATATAGCTTTTGAAGACACCTATATTGATAAAGGAACCGTGCTTTTTAGACATTTTGGAGACGATAATGGATCAGGAGAAAATCATTTCAATGCGAAAATAAGTTCCGATATTGAAATTAGTAATTTCGAAATAAATACGGCCTTAACTATCGATTATCTTGGTGGTAGTTTCGAGAGAAACTACATAACGAATGACGAACTGAAATATGGAAATTTCAACATTGGTTTAGCACCAACCTATCAATTAATTCAAGAGGATTTAACATTAGATCTAGGTGTAACCTTGGTGTATTTAAATGATACGCAAGCTGGAGATATCAAATTCTATATTTACCCAAATATTTCTGCTTCCTATCGTGTGGTAGATGAATTGGTTATTGCTTATGGTGGTATTAAAGGTGGCTTAATTCAGAATACCTATTACAGCTTTGCACAAGATAACCCATTTGTTTCGCCAACTTTAAGTATTATTCCAACAGATCAGCAATATCATGCTTTTGTTGGACTTAAAGGAAAAATATCCAATAATATGGGGTATAATCTTAAAGGTGTTTACATAGCTGAAAATGATAAAGCCTTATTCCGAAACAATTTAATTCCTTTTGGTTTCGATTTAAATGAAACCTATCAATACGGGAATTCGTTTGGCGTTGTTTATGATAATGTATCAACCTTTTCATTTGGTGGCGAATTGAATGTGGATGTGAATCGTAATTTCACATTAGGTCTGGCAGCCGATTATTTTATTTATGATACTAAATATGAAACGGAAGCTTGGAATCTCCCTAATATCAAAGCCTCGTTGTTTGTGGATTATCAAATTAGCGATAAATGGTTTGCAGGCGCCAGTCTGTTTTATGAAGGTGAGCGTGAGGCATTATCAGGTTTTCAAACCATTGATAATCCGTTATTTCCTTCATTGTTAAACCCAACACAACAAGTAACATTAGATGGCTTTTTTGATGCCAATGCACATGTTGGTTACCATATTAACGACCGATTATCGGTTTATGCCAAAGCAAATAATATGGCTAGCCAGAATTATGAACGTTGGTTAAATTATCCAGTACAAGGCTTTCAGGCTTTAGCTGGTGCGACTTATAAATTCGACTTCTAAAAGATAAAGATAGAATGTCATTGCGAGGCGGTAACGACGTGGCAATCTCATTAATTACATCTAAATTTTTATAAAAGCGTTCAAATTTGAACGCTTTTACTATTTTTACAAAACGTTCATTTGCGTATTCCTACTATAAAGAGGAACGCATTGAAAACTAATTTTAAAATGAATATGAAAAAACTTCTAACCCTAGCCATTTTCGCAACCGTATTGTCTTGTCAAAAAGAAAAAACGCCAGTTGATGCTATTGTAATCAACGGAAACATCTACACGGTAAATGGTAATTTTGATAAAGCTGAAGCCTTCGCCATAAAAGACGGTAAGTTTTTAGAAATTGCCTCTTCAAAAATACTTCAAGAAAAATACGTAGCAGATACTATTATTGATGCCCAAGGCAAAACTATTGTGCCAGGCTTCATTGATGCGCACGCACATTTTGAAGGTTTAGGTAATAATTTATTAAGTGTGGACCTAATGGGGACGGATAGTTTTGATGAAGTTTTAAAGCGTGTTTTAGATTTTCAGAACGAGCATCAACTTGGCGTTATTTATGCCAGAGGTTGGGATCAAAATGATTGGGAAGAAAAAGAATTTCCTAATAACGCTTTACTCAATCAGCTTTTCCCTGATACACCTATTGCTTTAGGTCGTGTGGATGGTCATGCTACCTTGTTTAATCAAGCCGCATTAAATTTAGGAAATGTAACGGAAACCAGTGAGATTGATGGAGGCGATTTCATTAAAAAAGATGGCAAGTTAACCGGTGTTTTAGTAGATCGAGCTCAAAACCTCGTTTTTAATAACTGGCCAGTAGCCTCAAGAAGTCAACGTGTGAAAGCGCTTTTAGCCGCTCAAGAGGACTGTTTTAAATTTGGTTTAACCACAATTGATGATGCAGGAGTTTCGGCTGATGCTATTGAAATAATGGAGAGTTTGTATGAGACGGGCGATTTAAAAATTAGGTTATACGTCATGGCAAGTGGTACGGAAGATCAGTTAGATTACTACTTAAAAAACGGCATTGTAAAAACGGATCGTTTGCATATTCGCTCGTTTAAAATCTCGTCTGATGGCGCGCTTGGATCTCGTGGTGCTTTATTACGTGAGCCGTATTCCGATGCACATACGGTTTACGGTTTACCGGTTACGAGTTTAGATTATTTAGAAAAAGCAGCAACACGAATTGCGAATTCAGAATTCCAATTGAATACACATGCTATTGGTGATTCGGCCAATCATGCCGTTTTAAATATTTATAAAAAAGCACTCAATGGCAAAAATGATAGACGTTGGCGTATTGAACATGCACAAATTGTTTCACCTGAAGATTTTGAAAAATTTGATGACATTATGCCATCCATACAACCTACACATGCAACTAGCGATATGTATTGGGCCGAAGATAGGATAGGAGCTGAACGCATTAAAGGTGCTTATGCTTATAAAAAGTTATTGGATACATACGGGAAGGTAGCACTAGGAACCGATTTTCCTGTGGAAAAAGTAAGTCCGTTTTTAACCTTTTATGCCGCTGTTGCCAGACAGGATTTAAAGGAATTTCCTAAAGATGGTTTTCAAATGGAAGATGCCTTATCACGTGAAGAGACTTTGCGTGGTATGACCATTTGGGCAGCTTATTCTAATTTTGAAGAAAACGAAAAGGGGAGTATAGAAGCAGGTAAGTTTGCCGATTTTATTATGCTAGATCGTGATATTATGAATGTTGATATTCAGCAAGTTCCTGAAACTAAAGTGGAACAAACCTATTTGGGAGGAGTTCAAGTTTATTAGTATTTAGGCATTAGTAGGGATTGGAGATTAATGATTGTTGATTGTTGAAATTGGGAAAACCTTAAACCAAAAACCGTGAACCTAGAGCACTGAACTTTAAACCTTGAAATTTAAACCTTGAACTAGTAATATAATCGTGCCAAATAATCATAATGTGCACCATCTAGTATCTTCTCACAGTTTAATCCAACCGTTTGGCACGCAAGATTCAAGGTTTCAAAATCTAGATATAACCATTTCATAGGTATTTCATCTTCACCTTTATAACTTAAATAGTAGTCCAATTCGCCATGATAATTGGCTTGGGTATTAATCCATAAACCGCCATCTTCATCTTCGTACATGTATTTTATATCTGAAGAATCTATTAGAACCTGACCACCAGGATTCAACAACAATTTTAAATGGTTTAAGTAGGTGCTGACTTCAGATAACTCTTGAAAAATGCCTGTACCATTCATCAGTAATAAAATGGTGTCAAAAGTTTCGGTTTCATCTAAAAGGGCTTTTAATTCAGCGTTTTTTACACCACGTTCTGTGGCCACATCAATAGCGCCTTCCGAAACATCAATAGCTTTAACAGAAAAACCTTTTTCTTGTAAATATAAACTATGACTCCCTGCACCACACCCAACATCTAAAATTTTCCCTTTTGCTAACTGTAAAGCTTTCTGTTCAAGCATGGGCATGTCCTTAAACGCTCTAAATAAATAGGGAATAGGTAACTCATCGTCTTCAGAAATATTTGTAGAAGTAATTAAATCTTCCGTATAATTTCCCGATTGATAATCCAATAATGCTTTTCCGAATATGTCTTTTAATTCCAAAGTTTGCTATTTAAAGTTTATTGTTAAGATGGTTTTCCTAATTTTGTAATGATTTGAATCTCAAACCAGAAAATTTGAACCTGAAAGCCAAAATAGAAAGCCTTCCAAAACTTGCCAAAGATAAGCATAAGGACAATAAAGATTTCTTTAAAAAACTAAAAAAGAAACCACCAAAACAATTAGATTATATCATGCAAGAACTTCATGAAGCTGAATTTCAACGTACAGATTGTTTGGAATGTGCCAATTGCTGTAAAACAACTGGGCCGTTATTTACTGATAAGGATGTTCAGCGGATTTCAAAACATTTTAAAATGAAACCACAACCGTTTATTGATCAATTTTTACGAGTTGATGAAGATAATGATTACGTGCTACAATCTGTCCCATGTACATTTTTAGGAGCTGATAATTATTGCAGCATATATGAAGTAAGGCCAAAAGCTTGTGCCGAATTCCCACATACGGATAGAAAGAAATTTCAACAAATAGCTAATCTTACCATGAAAAATGTAGAAATCTGTCCGGCAGCTTTTAATATTGTGGAGGAAATGAAAAAACGGATTAAATTTTAAATTGAACTTTTACTATCTTTAAACAAAAAAGAATTTGGAAGCAATTATCACTTATTTTGAAACCATTCCCACATTACACCGAAGTATTTTATTAGTAGGTGGTATTATGTTTTTTTGGTTTTTAGAGGGTGCCTTACCTTTATTTCAGTTTAGTTACAAGAAATGGAAGCACGCTTGGCCAAATTTGTTTTTCACCTTAACAACCATCATTATTAATTTTGGATTGGCCTTTTTATTACTTATGTCCACGGATTGGGTAGCAGCCAATAATTTCGGTATTATTAATTGGTTACCCGAAATGCCTTTAGGTTTATATGCGCTTTTGGGAGTGTTACTACTGGACTTTTTTGGCGCTTATTTGGCACATTTTGTGGAACATAAAGTCAAACCACTTTGGATGGTTCATTTGGTGCATCACACCGATCATCATGTAGATACAACTACAGGAAACAGACACCATCCTATAGAGAGTGTCATTCGGTTTTCTTTTACCATTTTGGGTGTGTTTATTGTAGGAACACCTATAGCTATTGTTTTTCTATACCAATCTTTATCCGTCATTTTTACGCAATTAACACATGCTAATATAAGAATGCCTAGAAAGCTTGATAAGTTAATGAGTTATGTGTTGGTCTCACCTGATATGCACAAAGTCCATCACCATTATGTTCTGCCTTATACAGATTCTAATTATGGAAATATATTTTCTATTTGGGATAGACTCTTTGGAACCTATATGGAACTAGATCGGGATAACATTGTTTATGGTGTAGATGTGTTTCCAGACGAAGTTGCTAATGGTAAAATTGGTGAGTTATTAAAGCAGCCTTTTAAGAAATATCAAAAACCGACTATTATTCCTGGAAAGGACTAAATGTTTAGGTAAGTATAGGTAAGTATATGAGAAGCACAGCTTTCATCCGACTTTTATGCTGTTTGTAGACAAGATTATAAATAATTGTGGGCGTTTGTTTAGATTTATCTCGAGAGATTAATGCGCTGTCGTTGTGTTGGTTATAAACAAAACACAATGATTTTTATGAACACTTACGTTTTCCCTTTTTTCCTATTTCCCTTTTTATTCAGTAATCAGTTTGCCAATTCGCAAACCAGCTACATGGCTAAAATTGAGAAAAACACGAACTTATATGCAAACACCTTACTGCACGAATTAAATGCAACCAAGGACACCCTACTATTACAAAGTCCTACAAAAATTAGTCATATTTATTCTATTAATACGGCATATAAGCGTGAAATAGATCTGTATATAGATGCTAAAAATTTTCAGATACCGTTACAAAATTTATCTAAAGGAAAACATGTACTCGTTGTTTCGCAATCCGCTAAAAAAATAGTTTTTGTTATTTATATAATCGATGCTTTTACTAGAATTGAGCGTACAAAACTTTCTTATAAATAAAGTTGTTAGTATTAAAGCTGTAACAATAACAGCAACATATCTTACTGTCTGTTTGTCGATTATTTCTTCATTCACCTTCTGTTAGTCTATTAAATATAAAGACTGAACGAATAAACATCTCAATATTTGAAGTATTTGCCTTGACCTCATACTTTTACAGTATTAAATATCTGATTAATAGCCCATAACAGATTGTTTAATTTAAATATATTCGTCATGAAACTACTACGTATAGTGATGTTTATGATTTTAGTTACTAGTTGCCATTTTGTTTCCCTCGCACAAAGTAATATATATTCTACTATAACAAAGAACATAAATACCAAAGCAGCCAGCTTGGCTCATAATTTGAATGCGACAGGTGATACCTTGCTTCTAAAAAGTGAATATCCTCTTTCCAAAATTGAAATAATAAGCGAATCGGGTGTGCAGATTATGCCGCTTGGTGGCAACAAAAAGGAGGTAAAAGTCCCATTGAGTTTTTTAGAGGTTGGTAATTATACGCTTTCCGTATTATTTATAGAAGGTAAAGATGACACCTATATTTACAGTAAAACCGTTGTTTTTAAAATTGCAAGATTGCTGCCCATCATGGAGTTTGCTGCGCCTAATACACGATTAGCAGCAACTACGAACATGGATAAGGACATTATTTTAAAACCTTCGGAAATAAATGACTCAAAAGCTCGTGAATTGGTCAAATCGGAAAAGCAGATTAAACCGTCTCCTGATACAAAAGGACTATTAATAAATAATGAAGCATTAAAGCAATTTTATCCGCCAAGCGAAACGGCTTTAAAGAATAAAAAATTTACCACTAAAAACAAAGCTGTAGCGATTTACAAAACCACTAAAATTAGTAAAGGTGAAAGTGAAGGAACAATTTTTGTTCCTTATAGTTTGTCTGATCCAAGGCGTTTAAGTAATGATAAACGCTATGTCATTCAAACACGAGCAGAATACAGAGCCGCGAATTTAAGACCTAACGGAAAACCGTACGATTAGCCGTATGTTATCTATAAATTAAATATGCTTGTCTCATGCTATCATAGGTTTGCAAATCACGAACCCAGGTTTTTTTAATTTCGTAGGCGGTATGACTACTTTCAATTTGTTTTTGCAACCTGTCAGTTCCTGCTAATTTGATAAAAAAGTTATTAAAAAAGGTTGCTTTGTCCGATGTTGCTTGATAGGCTTCAATCAAATAATTTAAATCCAGTCGGTTTAGTTGTTGCGCGTCACTTAGATCTAAACCATAACAAACTTTTCCTTCATGTTTTGGATATTTGGAACCTTCATTTGGTTTTGGAGTAAATTCAAAATTATAATTGAACATCGCTTTATCTAGAAAAGGACTCCCAAATATTTGAAACTGTTTTTCTGTTCCACGTCCAGCACTAACATTGGTGCCTTCAAAAAAACACAAACTCGGATACAGATTTATAGCCACATCGTTCGGTAAATTGGGCGATGGTTTAATTGGTAAACTATAAGCTGTTTGGTGCGTATAATTTTTTACAGGAATAACCGTGAGTATGCAATTAACGTTGTTTTTCAACCACTTTTCGCCATTTATCATTTGGGCATATTCGCCAATAGTCATACCATGAACCACAGGCACTGGATGCATGCCAACAAAACTTTTATGAGCCATTTCTAAAACAGGACCATCTATATAATGACCGTTTGGATTGGGTCTGTCCAAAATTAAGAGTGGAATATTTTGTTCTGCACAAGCTTCCATAACATAATGTAATGAGGAAATGTAAGTGTAAAAACGGGCACCAACATCTTGAATATCAAAAATTACATAATCAATATCAGCCAATTGTTCAGGTTTTGGTTTTTTATTGTCACCATACAGCGAAATTATAGGCAAGCCGGTTTTAGTGTCTATTCCATCTTTAACTACTTCGCCAGCATCAGCAGTTCCGCGAAAACCATGTTCTGGCGCAAATACTTTTTTTATATTGAGGTTTAATGCGACTAATGAATCTACCAAATGCGTGTAACTTGTATGTCCCGAGTTTTTAAATATAACCGAAGTCTGATTGGCAACAATACCAATTCGCTTTCCTTTTAATAAGGGTAAATACGCATCTGTTTGATTAGCACCAACCACTAAATCTTTTTTCGTTTCAGGATTAGAATGTGCTGAATTTTGAAGCATATTTGTTTTTTCAACTGATTCCGTTTGTGAAAAGTTTCCACAAGAAATCAGTACCATAACAAATAATAAAACTGTATTTTTGAATCGATTTAAAAGTAATTGCATCATTTGAATTTCGAATATTTTATAGCAAAACGCATTATTGATAGTAAAGCGTATAAAAGTAGCGTTTCGGCACCAATAATAAAAATTGGTATCGCTGCAATTGCCATTGGTATTATTGTCATGATGATTTCCATTGCTACTGGAATTGGGCTTCAACAAAAAATTCGTGAAAAAGTAGTTGCGTTTAATGGTGAATTAATGATTTCCAAGTTTGGCAATAATAATTCGCAAGAGAGTGATGGATCACTTTCATTAGATCAAGATTTTTATCCTGAATTCAACGCGGTTGAAGGTGTTGAACATATCCAAGGTGTGGCAACAAAATTTGGAATTATTAGAACCGAAACCGATTTTGAAGCTATAATTGTAAAAGGTGTTGGTACGGATTATAAATGGGATTATTTTCAAGAATACCTAGTTAAAGGGAAACTTCCAGAATATACAGATGCCTATAGTCAGGATGTTTTAATCTCCGAATTCACCGCCAATCGGTTACATGTAACGGTTGGAGATACCATTCAAACCTATTTTGTAAATAAAGATTTCAACCAAAAAGTACGTATTATTCCTTATGAAATTGTGGGTATTTATAATTCCGGATTTCAGGAATTTGACAAAACTTATCTCATTTCGCATATCAAACATTTACAACGTATTAATAAATGGGAAAAAAATCACGTTGGTCATTTTGAGCTTTTTGTGGATGATTATTCGCAATTAGATGCTATTCGCGAGCAAGTATATCAAAACACACCATCTGAATTTAATACCGTTACGGTGGAGAAAAAATTCGATTCCATTTTTGAGTGGATAAGTATTTTTGTAAAAAACATTTATGGCATTATTGGCATTATGGTTCTGGTAGCGGGATTTAATATGGTTACCGCATTACTCGTTTTAATCTTAGAACGCACGCAAATGATTGGTATTTTAAAAGCGTTGGGAAGTAATAACTGGACCATCCGAAAAATATTCTTGTACAACGCATCCTATTTAATAGTTTTAGGATTAATCTGGGGAAACCTCATTGGTTTAGGCATTCTATTGGCGCAAAAATATTTTAAAATTTTCCCTTTAGACCCAAATGTGTACTACGTAAGTGAAGCACCTGTTTATTTAAGCATCACCTATATTGCCGCTTTAAATATTGGTACGTTTATTCTGTGTTTACTAATGTTGTTGATTCCTTCTTATATCATCACAAAAATTTCGCCAGTTAAAGCTATTCGGTTTGAGTAATGTTCAGATTACAGTTTGCGGTACTCAATCGCAGTTTACAGTTTTCAGTCATAGTTGCAGTTTATCAGGTTATCATTAAATAATTTTGACGTAAACTCTTTATGAATCTCCACGTTTCTCCACAAATCTCCATGCAAAAACTCCCTATCAAAAAACCTTTCGTGCTTTCCTATCAAAATCATACCTTTGCAATTCTAAATTAAGAACACATGTAAAAAGGTAATCGCTATTGTTTAGTGCGAACGATTATCTTAAAAACTCATATATGGATTACGTAGAAAATATACTAGGAACCATTGGTAATACACCCATGGTAAAATTAAATAAATTAACAGCAGATTTACCATGTTTGGTATTATCTAAATACGAAACTTTTAATCCCGGAAACTCTGTTAAAGATCGTATGGCTTTAACCATGATTGAGGATGCGGAAGCAGATGGACGTTTAAAACCGGGCGGAACGATTATTGAAGGAACGTCAGGAAACACAGGTATGGGATTAGCTTTAGCTGCTATTGTAAAAGGTTACAAATGTATTTTTGTGATTTCAGATAAGCAGTCTAAAGAAAAAATGGATATTCTTCGTGCCGTTGGAGCAGAAGTAGTTGTGTGTCCAACAGATGTGGAGCCAGATGACCCAAGAAGTTATTATTCTGTTTCCAAACGATTGGGTGAAGAAACACCAAATTCTTGGTATGTTAATCAATATGATAACCCAAGTAATGCCAAAGCACATTACGAAAGCACAGGTCCAGAAATTTGGAAACAAACCGATGGAAAAATTACGCATTTTGTTGTTGGTGTTGGAACAGGAGGAACTATTTCTGGTGTTGGTAAATATTTAAAAGAGCAAAATCCGAATGTAAAAATTTGGGGAATTGATACGTATGGAAGTGTCTTTAAAAAATACCATGAAACAGGAATTTTTGACGAGAAGGAAATTTATCCATATGTAACCGAAGGTATTGGTGAAGATATTTTACCAGAAAATGTGGATTTCAGTATTATAGATGGTTTTACCAAAGTTACGGATAAAGACGCCGCTATATATACCCAGAAATTAGCCAAGGAAGAAGGCATGTTTTTAGGGAATTCGGCGGGAGCAGCAATAAAAGGCTTGTTACAGCTTAAAGAGCATTTTACAAAAGATGATGTAGTTGTTGTTTTATTCCACGATCACGGAAGTCGTTATGTTGGAAAAATGTTCAACAACGAATGGATGGAGAAAATGGGTTATGTTGAATAAGGTTTCAATTAACCTTTTGGAAGATTAAGTCCTAAAAGTTATTTTTTGTACCTTTAAAGTGCTAGATCTATTTGTATGAAACATATATACTTTTTTATATTTATTTTTATTAACATTTCTACTTATGCGCAACAACATCAGATTCAGATTGAGTTGGTGGATGAAAATGTTGGGTATTCATTAACGGTTGGAGGACAGTATTCAAACGAATCCAATGATGCCGGTTTAAATCTAATATTTCAAAATCATAACGTTACGTCTTATGAAATGGTCTATGGTTATACAAATGAAACCATGATGGATAAATTAGGTGTTGTAAGTTGTGAAGACTGTGACGTGGAGCAGTTTTTGCAAGACTTAACAAATTATAATTCAGTAATAAACTACGTTGATATATTTTCTGGGGATGTTTTGTCTAATGGTTTAGTTCTAAATCTAGTAGACAATAATGTCGGCAGTTTTGTGTCATACTCCAATGAAATAGCCGTTACAAATGATGGAGGATTAAATCAAATATTTTCTGATTATAATGTGCGTCTTTATGAGAATGTAAATGTTGGAACTTCCTATGAACAATATGAATTGGTATGTAATTGTGATGCTAATTTGCTTAAGCAAGAATTAGATAGTTATTCTACCGTTGTTTCAATTACAGATTATGTTTATGCATCCTTTTTATTATCAACTGCAGATATAGAAAGTCAAGTAGTAAAAATTTATCCTAATCCGTTCACAAACATGATTAATTTAGATACAGTAACTCCAATAAAAACGATTGAGGTTTATAACATATTGGGAAAAAGGGTTCATGTTTCTTCAAAGACTCGTAATTTTGAAAATTTTGCACCAACCTTAACACGCGGTATTTATCTTTTAAAGATTATTAACCAAAATGGTCAAACTTCAACAAAAAAGTTGATTAAGAATTAAGAACGAATTTTACAATACAAACAATTCAAAGAGGCCTTCCAAGGTCTCTTTTGGATTTGTACAGAGTCCTGAATGTGTTTTGGAGCATTGAAGAATGGTGCTTTTGGAAGCTGCCAACCATCGGAATCTATCAGAAACTTCCATTTTTTCAATAAGGCCACCAGAAGGATTACCTTGGCAAACGGACTCCCAGACTTTTAAATAGCTCTCAATTTCAGCTTTATCTATGTCGCTTGAATATGCGGCTAGTTTTTTAGGATTTATATAATACTTCATGCCTAGAAATTTTTTCCGCTTCGAAAAAAGGATCACACCAATATTAAAGAATTCCTCCCGTTCAACTTTAGGAACCAATCTTATAATGGCATATTCAAAAGTAACGTTATCTGGCATCTTCAGCTTCTTTAACTAATTGATCAATCATGGCAAGTTTGGCCTTTAAATAGGTGGTATAAGCTGCTCTCATGTCGTTTGGAGAAAACGTATCCGCGTCACTTTCAAGCCAATCTTCCGGGATTAATGAAATAATTTCTTCAATTTTCTCCGTGTTAAGTTGTGTTGTAATGTGTTGAGAAGCTTCATTTAAATTTTTGGCAAACTCTAGTAATACATGATCTTTAATAAGTGGAAACGTTCTCGTTAAATGGTTTTCCCATGTTTGCCAATTATGGTGAAAATAAAAACTAGCACCATTATCAATAACCCATAATTCTTTATTCCAACTTAAAAGGTTGGTGTTTTTAGCGGTTCGGTCAATATTACTAATGATGCTATCCATTAAAACTATTTTGGAAGCCGTCAAAGAATCAATATGGGTTACTAACGGATCAAAAGTAATAGCACTAGATAAATAGTGAAGTCCGAGATTTAAACCCACACTAAATTTGAGTAAATCTTGAATTTCCTCATCAGGTTCGGTTTTGCTGAAGGAGTCGTCTAGATTCATGAACACCAATTCGGGCACATGTAAACCGATAGCGCGTGCAATTTCGCCACCAATAAGTTCGGCAATTAATGCTTTTTTGCCTTGACCAGCACCTCTAAACTTTAAGACATACAGGAAGCCATCATCCGCTTTTACTATGGCTGGAAGCGAACCACCTTCGCGCAATGGATTGATATATTGCACTACATTTACCTGTCGGATTTCTATTGTATTCATGAATTCGAAGATACTAAAAAGTTCAGATGAAATTTTACTTTACTAACACAATACTCTCTATTTCTAATTGAAATTTTTGCGGTTTTTTAGTACCGATTAAAAAACCAATTTCTTCCATATTTTTACCAGGGAAATTGGGCATGTCTAAATTTCGACCACGGAAAACAGCAGGCATATTAGTAAAGGCAATGTCTATGGTTTCCCAATCTCCAGAGGTTTGAAATGTGGCTGCATAACTATATCTATTATTTTTGTTGGACTTTACACGGAATTGATAGGGATTACCATCACCTTTTATTCGGATTCTAAAACGTGTAAAACCTTCGTGATTTTTTACATTACAATCGTGTCTAACAGAAGAAAAACCGCCATTATTTTCTAATGATATTTCGCCTTTAAAAATACCATTTCCAGCTTCATTAATACTAAACGTGCCATTAGATTTTCCGCCCATAACCACATCATCAAGAATATACCAATCGGTTTGTTTACTATCTGTATTAAAGTTATAAAGTGTCATAGGTGTTTGTGTTAGAAGGATTACGGTTAGAAAAGCAAGATATTTCATGTAAATAGTTAGTTTCCGCTTATTTTTAGTTTTTGTAAAAATACGAAACTCGCAACACAGCGCCATAATTAGTTTAAAATATGTAAATTAGGAGGATGCAAGAAGCGTTTTTACATTATTTATGGCAGTTTAAAAAGTTTCAGCTTTTGAATTTGAAAACAACTCAAGAGCAGCTTATTACTGTGGTAAATTCAGGACAGCACAATCAGCTTTCTGGCCCTGATTTTTTTGCAGCGCAACTTAAAATTGATAATCAGCTTTGGGCAGGAAATGTAGAAATTCATATTAAATCTAGCGATTGGTATGTGCATCATCATGAAAAAGATCCTGCGTATCAAAACGTGATACTTCATGTGGTTTGGGAACACGATACCGATGTTTTCAGAAAAGATAATACCGTAATTCCAACATTGGAACTGAAGCATCATGTGGATAAAAAATTACTTAATAATTACCATGAACTCTTCTCTAAAAAACAATCATGGATAAATTGCGAAAATGAATTTAGTGATACACCAGACTTTTTATTGCAAAATTGGTTGGAACGCTTATATATAGAACGTTTAGAGCAGAAGTCCGTTGCAATTACGCATTTATTGAAAAAATCAAAAAACAATTGGGAAGCCGTGTTGTTTGCCATGCTCGCTAAAAACTTTGGTCTTAATATTAATGGTGATGCGTTTTTAAGCATGGCACAATCTATAGATTTTGCTATCATTAGAAAACTTCAAAATAAACCTGAAGAGCTGGAAGCCTTATTTTTAGGTCAGGCCGGATTATTAAGTTCAGAAAGTAATGAGCCTTATGAGCTGCAATTGAAGGCGCATTATAAATTTATGAAAAACAAATTTCAATTGGATAATAGTTTGGTAACACAACCGCAGTTTTTTAAGTTACGGCCTCCTAATTTTCCAACCATACGCTTATCACAATTGGCCGTCTTATATACTGAAAATGACGCATTGTTTTCAAAAATAATGGATTGTAAAACCCTTGAGCAAATTTATAAGCTTTTTCAAGTGGGCTGTTCTGAATTTTGGAGAACACATTTTACGTTTCAAACGACTTCCAAACCATCAAAAAAGATTTTGACTAAAAATTTTATTCACCTATTAATTATAAATACGGTTGTGCCTTTAAAATTTGCCTACAATAAAAAACAAGGAACAGATGTAATTTCAGAACTACTAGAACTTATGGCACATGTTCCTTCCGAAAACAATACCATTGTAAATAAGTTTAACCAATTGAAACCAATGCCTAATTACGCCAGTGTTTCACAAGCGTTATTACAGCTGAAGATGCAGTATTGCAATCCAAATAAATGTTTACAATGCGCTATTGGAAATCGCTTAATAAGCAAATAAATTATTACATTGCAACATGAATTTTTTTTATAATGCCTTACTTTATTTTCAAAAGCGTGGTTATTACGTTTGCCAGCGTATAGCTGACCGCATGGGTATTCGTGCGAAGGTTGTAAGAACCTCATTTATGTATCTCACCTTTGTGACATTAGGCTTTGGTTTTGCCCTCTATTTGTTTATTGCTTTTTGGATGCGAATAAAAGACTTATTATTCACAAAGCGCTCATCAGTGTTTGATTTATAAGTATGAGAAACTTCGTTTTAAATCTTTTTCGTTCTAAAATAATAATAGCAATTGTCTTGTTAATTTTATTGCTTTTAGTTGGCGTTATAGGGTTTATGATTATGTCCGGTTACCGCTGGGTAGACGCGCTTTATATGACAGTAATAACCGTTACAACGGTAGGCTTTGGCGAAGTCCGCCCTTTGGATGATGCTTCTAAAATATTCACTATTTTTTTAATTCTTACTAGTGTTATTATTGTTGGTTATGCTATTAGTGTGATTACCGAATATATTTTGAGTAAAAATAATTTTGAAGATTTAAAACAAAAGAAAATGCAAAAAAAGATTGATAATCTTTCTAGTCATATTATTATTTGTGGCTATGGCAGAAACGGCAAACAAGCTGCACATAAACTAATGGCTTATAAAAAACCTTTTGTGGTAATTGAACGGGATAAAGAGGTTATTGAAAAATTCCAAAGTGAAATGGTGCCATTTGTTCATGGAAATGCCAATGAAGACGAGATTCTTTTACAAGCAGGAATTGAGAAGGCTAAGACTTTAATTTCTGCATTGCCTAATGATGCGGATAACCTATTTGTGGTATTATCTGCTCGGCAAATAAATCAGGATATGACAATTATTAGTCGTGCATCTCAAGAAACGTCTTACAACAAGTTGAAACTAGCTGGTGCTAATAATGTTATTTTGCCAGATAAAATAGGTGGAGATCACATGGCATCTTTGGTGGTTGTTCCCGATTTAATTGAGTTTATTGATAACTTATCTATTGTTGGGAAATCCAATATTAATATTGAAGAAATTGCGGTGAGTAAATTCTATGATACAACGGAAATTCGTACCATTCGCGATTTGGATTTACGCCAAAAAACAGGTTGTAATGTTATAGGTTATAAAGATGAAAATGGCGATTATATTATTAATCCAGAAGCCGAACAACGCCTAATGCCTAATTCTAAAGTTATCGTGCTTGGAAGGCCAGAACAGATAATGAAGCTTAATTCAGTTTACAACATCCGTTAATCAAATTTTGTTTTTAACAACAGATGTTTTAAAAACTCATTTTTTTTTAGCATCTTGTCCTACTAATTTATAAAAAACTAACTAATAAAAAATCTTATGAAGAAAATTCTTCTTTCAATTTTTACTGCAATTCTGCCCATAATAGCGTTTGCGCAAAATTTTGAAATAGAAGGGCAAGTCTCAAACCCTTCATCCACAATTAACGATGGTGTTGTAACAATTACGGTTAAAGGTGGAGTAGAGCCTTATACCTATCGCTGGAGTAATCAAAGTACACCGTTAACTTCTAATAGAGCTATGGGGCTTACAGAAGGAGTTCCGTATTCAGTTGTTGTTACAGATGCTGCAGGAAACAGTAAGACAGTGGTTTATACGGTAGAAACGGAAGCAATTACAGAGGTTTTTAATGGCACCATGACACCGGCAGTTAGTGCGCTAGGTTCGGTGCTTTTTTGGGATCCTTTTGCTGCAATAGGAATTTATGACCCAGTTGTCTATGCAGATAGCAAACAAATAGGTATTCCAAATTGGACGAACGAAGTTCAAAATAAATATACACTTAAGTCTTGGCTTAAAGACGATGGTGAAAATGTCCTTAAAGATGAGCCAATTGCCGTTATTCAGGATATGGCTGGAAATGATATTACGGTAAACTCATCAGCAAAAGGAAAATTAAAGCATTTAACCGCAGAAGGAAACGTTATTTTTAATTCAGATAATGCGCAACACGTAATTGAACAAGGTGCTCATAATTTCGCACAAGTAACTTATGATAAGCCAGTTGTTTTAACCCATCCAAATGGTGACCCACTAACAAAACCTATTTCATTTATTGTTATTTGGTTAGTATTGGGGGCGTTATTCTTTACAATTAGAATGGGCTTTATTAATATCCGTGGATTTGGACATGCTATTGATTTAGCACGTGGAAAATATGACGATCCAGATGCACCTGGACAAGTTACACACTTTCAAGCTTTGGCAACAGCCGTTTCAGGTACTGTTGGTTTAGGGAATATTGCCGGTGTAGCTGTAGCAGTATCCTTGGGAGGAGCAGGTGCAACTTTCTGGATGATTGTTTGTGGATTATTAGGGATGTCAACAAAATTTGTAGAGTGTACTTTAGGTGTTAAATATCGTGATATTCTGCCTGATGGTCGTGTGTTTGGTGGCCCCATGAATTACCTACGTTACGGGCTTGAAAAGCGTAACATGAAAGGATTTGGAAAAGTGCTTGCCGGTATGTTTGCCGTTTTAGCAGTTGGTGCTTCTTTTGGAGGTGGTAATATGTTTCAAGCCAATCAATCTTTTGAGCAGTTAGCAGGTCAGTTTCCTATGTTAGAAGGTAACGGGTTCTATTTTGGTATTATAACCGCAATTTTAGTAGGAGTTGTTATTATTGGAGGTATTAACAGTATTGCTAAAGTAACAGGTAGAGTGGTTCCTGTAATGGCTAGTATTTATGTAGTTGCTGCCCTTGCCGTAATTATTATGAATATTCAAAATATTGGCCCTGCATTTACGGCTATTTATGAAGGTGCTTTTAGTCCTTCAGCTCTTAAAGGCGGCGTTATTGGCGTATTAATAGTTGGTTTCCAGCGTGCCGCATTTTCCAATGAAGCAGGTGTAGGTTCTGCAGCTATTGCTCATAGTACAGCGAAAACAAACAATCCACCATCGGAAGGTTTTGTGGCCTTATTAGAACCATTTATTGATACAGTTGTTGTTTGTACATTAACGGCTTTAGTATTAATTTTTACTGGTATGCATGAAGTAGAAGGTATGGCTGGTGCACAATTAACATCTGATGCTTTTGGTAGTCAAATATCTTGGTTCCCATATGTGTTAGCGGTAGCGGTATTCTTATTTGCATTTTCAACTATGATATCATGGTCTTATTATGGAATGAGAGCTTGGACATACTTATTTGGTAAGAGTAAGAAAATTGAATTTATATATAAAATGTTATTTTTAGTATTTGTAGTTATTGGAGCATCCGTTAGTTTAGGGGCTGTTCTTGACTTTTCAGATATGATGATTTTAGCCATGTCGTTTCCAAACATAATTGGTCTTTACATTATGTCTAGTGAGGTGAAATTCGATTTAAACGAATACATACAGAAACTAAAAACTAACCAATTATATAAAAGGTTGGATAAGAAATAAACTTCTAAATTAATCATTATGAAATCCCATTTCACGTTTACTAAAAAACAGCGAAATGGGATTTTTTTGTTAATCGCTATCATGGTGATTCTTCAAGTTTTGTTTCACTATTATAATAAAACATTAGATGGCAACAACCATGAGGCGCTCATCAATAACGAACTCCAGCAGGAAATTGATTCTTTAAAATTGGTTCAGATTGAAAATTCTAAATTCAAAATATTTCCTTTCAACCCTAATTATATAACCGACTATAAAGGCTATACTTTAGGCATGAGCAATGAAGAAATAGATAGACTTCATAAGTTTAGAGCATCGGAAAAATGGGTGAATTCGGCATCAGAATTTCAGCAAGTAACCAAAGTGTCTGATTCGCTTTTAGCCGTATTATCACCAAATTTTAAATTTCCAGAATGGGTTACAAATCCGAAACCGAAACCTTTCAATTCTAATAACTACAATAGCAAACCCAAAACATTTGCGCAGAAAATTGATTTAAACCAAGCAACAGCTTCTCAATTAAAACGTATTTATGGTATTGGTGATGCTTTATCCGAGCGCATAGTTTCCTATCGCGAAAAAATAGGAGGTCAATTTATTGCTGATGTAGAACTAACGCAAGTGTATGGCTTGTCTGCTGAGGTCATTGAACGCATTCAAGAACAATTCACTGTAAAAACACCAAAACCCATTGCGCGTTTCAATGTAAACACAGCTACGCGAGATGAGTTGGTTACCATTCCATATATAGATTATGAAGTGGCGCACAACATTATAGAGCAACGAATTCTTCTGGATGGCTTTAAATCATTAACCGATTTAACGAAAGTTAAAGACTTCCCTGTAAACAAGATTGAGATAATTACGTTATATTTGACACTCGAATAATTATACAAAAAACCAAAATTTATGAATACTATGTACTTCACCGAAGAGCATAACTTGTTTAGACAGAGCTTAAAAGATTTTTTACAGAAAGAGGTAGTTCCACATATTGAAAAATGGGAGAAAGACGGAACTGTTGAGCGTTTTATTTGGAAAAAATTCGGGGATATGGGCTTCTTTGGTGTTAATTATCCGGAAGCGTATGGCGGATTAGATTTAGACTTATTTTATACAATCATTTTTCTTGAAGAACTGCAAAAAGTTAATTCTGGCGGTTTTGCAGCCAATATGTGGGCGCATGCTTATTTGGCAATGACACACGTAAATGCTGAAGGAAGTGATGCTATTAAGGAAAAATATTTAACAGCAAGTATTTCTGGTGATATGATTGGTTGCCTTTGTGTAACCGAACCTTTTGGTGGTAGTGATGTGGCAGGAATGCGCACAACGGCTGAAAAGAAAGGTGACACTTATGTCCTTAACGGATCCAAAACATTTATTACAAATGGGGTTTATAGCGATTATTTAGTAGTTGCCGCTAAAACAAATCCGGAGTTAGGAAACAAGGGAATTAGTATGTTTATTATGGATCGTGATACACCTGGTATTTCTGCAACCAAATTAGATAAATTAGGATGGCGAGCAAGTGATACTGCCGAAATTGCTTTTGATAACGTGACCATTCCTGCTGAAAATTTAATGGGTGAAGAGAATAAAGGGTTTCCATATATCATGCAACATTTTGCATTTGAGCGTTTAATTATGGGCGTAAACTCACATGCTCGCGCTGAATTTGCTTTAGATTATGCCAAGAAATATATGAGTGAACGCTACGCCTTTGGAAAGAGTATAAATAAATTCCAAGCCTTACGTCATGCCTTTTCAGATGCATACGCAAGTATGATTGTTTGTAAAGAATTTAACTACTCTATTGCCTACAGAATGAATAAAGGTGAATATGTGGTTAAAGAAGCAACGATTTCCAAATTGCAATCTACCAAAATGGCCGATGAGGTGATATACCAGTGTCTTCAATTTTTAGGTGGTTATGGTTATATGGAAGAATATCCTATGGCACGATTATTACGTGATAGCCGACTAGGACCAATTGGAGGTGGTACATCTGAAATTTTGCGAGAAATTATCGCCAAAATGACGTTGGATGGAAAAGATTATAAGCCAGCGACGAAATAACTTCGAAAGTTATTTTGGCGAAAATGCTAAAAGAAATTATCGCCAAAATGACGTTGGATGGAAAAGATTATAAGCCAGCGACGAAATAACTTCGAAAGTTGTTTTGGCGAAAATGCTAAAAGAAATTATCGCCAAGATGGCGTTGGATGGAAAAGATTATAAGCCAGCGACGAAATAAATTCGAAAGTTATTTTGGCGAAAATGCTAAAAGAAATTATCGCCAAGATGGCGTTGGATGGAAAAGATTATAAGCCAGCGACGAAATAACTTCGAAAGTTATTTTGGCGAAAATGCTAAAAGAAATTATCGCCAAGATGACGTTGGATGGAAAAGATTATAAGCCAGCGACGAAATAAATTCGAAAGTTATTTTGGCGAAAATGCTAAAAGAAATTATCGCCAAAATGACGTTGGATGGAAAAGATTATAAGCCAGCGACGAAATAACTTCGAAAGTTATTTTGGCGAAAATGCTAAAAGAAATTATCGCCAAGATGACGTTGGATGGAAAAGATTATAAGCCAGCGACGAAATAACTTCGAAAGTTATTTTGGCGAAAATGCTAAAAGAAATTATCGCCAAAATGACGTTGGATGGAAAAGATTATAAGCCAGCGACGAAATAACTTCGAAAGTTATTTTGGCGAAAATGCTAAAGGAAATAATCGCTAAAATGACATTGGACGGCGTAGATTACAAGCCTGCAACCAAGTAAATAAACTTTAAATGACAAATCGTTTTCAAACCTATTTTTTAAGTATCCTGCTACTTGTTATTGGAACATGTGCTTCAGCTCAAACCGAATTAACAAATACGGTTCTAGAAGGGAGCACGTTTCAACCTATAGAAAGTGCGAGTATTTATGTTAAAAATACAACTATCGGAACCGTTTCAAACGCGGATGGTAAATTCTTATTAACCGTACCAAACAAGTATAAAAAAGATACGTTAATTGTATCCTCAATTGGATTTAAAAGTTATAAAATCCCGGTTGATGAATTTGATGCCTCTTTTGAAATTTATTTAGATGAAGATGTAGCGTCTCTAGACGAGGTATTATTAATAGCTGAAACTAGACCAAAAACGGGTAAGGATATCGTCATGCGTGCTATTGAAGAGTTGCCAGAAAACTTGCCGGATTCGTCTTATTTACAAAAAGGATTTATGCGTCATAAAGAGCGCAATAAAAAGGAATTTAAATGGCTTATTGAAAGTGCTATTACTTTGCACGATTCCAATTACGCATCCAGTACGGCAGAAAATCTCAAAATTAATGTAGATCAGGTTCGTAAAAGTTATGATTTGCGTGATGTAGATAGTTTATTAGCATACACATCTTATTTAAAAAACAAATCCAAGAATATCAGGTTTTCAAAGAATAATTTAAGGCGTGATACCATTAGAACCAGTTCCTTAATAAAGGCTATTAAATGGAATGATAATCGTACCAACGGATTAGAAACCTTATTTCAAGGTAAATTAAACATGGTTCGTAATGCGGGAAATTCACGTGCGTTGTTTGGCGAGGATATCATGAGCAAACACCAATTTAATTTGGATACGGTTCTAGTTGAAAATGACCGGAAGATTTATAAAATTCAAATTTCAGAAAGTTTTGAATATGTGAATTTGGAAACACCAGGAATTTTCAATGATGGTTATCATCCCAAAGGATGGATTTATATTTATTGGGATACCTATGCCATAAAAAAAATTGAATATGAATTGGTTGCCGCTTCCAAAGCACAACGCAGCAGAAGTAAAACATTATATGATACAGATATCACTCATAAATTGGTGTTGAGTTATAAAGAGTATCAAGATAAAATGTACTTGAATTATGTGTATTATGAAACACCAAAACTCGTAAATGTAGGTGTTGCAATAGATGATCCTAAAACGGAAATTGATGAATCGGCCATTAATAAAGACGAACGTTATTACTATACCGTTCAAGAAATTTTGTTCACAGAAATTATTACAGATGATGCGCAAGTAAAGGAAGCATTAGCCAAACCATGGGATTCCGATTTATTTTCGCCGAAACCTTATGATAAAGATTTTTGGAAAAGCTACAATACCTTATTGGAAAGTAAAGAAGAAGAAAAACTCATTCAAGATTTAACCAAGCGTTACGCGTTGTTTAAAGATTAGCATTTAGAGTATCCATATTCTAGAAAACAGAAATAGCTTAACCTTAAGTTGTTTCTGTTTTGTTATTATATTTTGAAATATAAACCTCACTTTTTTTATGGTTAATGAAGTTCTCGAATAGAGCAAATATTTTTTTATTTTTTCATTGCAGAATTTAAATTTGTTACTATTTTTGCATCTTGAAAATTCTAAAAGAGAGGAGGTTAAGGACTATGTTAATTATACCAATTAAAGAAGGAGAAAATATAGATAGAGCGCTAAAACGTTACAAACGAAAGTTTGATAAAACGGGAACAAAACGTGCTTTAAATTCACGTAAGCAGTTTACAAAGCCTTCAGTAGAGCACAGAGCTCAAATTCAGAAAGCACAGTACATACAGCGTTTAAGAGATCAGGAGAATATCTAATCTCTCAACCTATTAAAAAATGAATCCTACAGAAATGTGGGATTTTTTTTTGCTTTGAATTTAAAGACCAATTAATCTTCGTAATTTTACAAGTAAGCAGATCAAATAATAATCTAAATTATACACGAACTCTCATGCCATTTCAACCTTTTATAGATTATTTACTTTTGGAAAAACACTATTCCAAGCTCACTGTGAAAGCCTATGAAAAGGATTTAAATGATTTTCTTACCTTTTTATCGGCAACCTATCAGACACAGGATATGTTGTCTGTTAATTATCCAGAAATTAGGAATTGGATTGTAAATTTAGTGGATCAAAAAATAAGTAATCGGTCTATAAACCGAAAAATTTCAGCATTAAATTCGTATTATAAATTTCAATTAAAAGTGGGAGATATTACAGGAAATCCACTTTCAAAACATAAAGCGTTAAAAACGAGTAAGAAAATTCAAATTCCATTTTCGGAAGCTGAAATAGCATCAGTTTTAGATGAATTGAATTTTGATTCCAGCTTTGAAGGTATTAGGAATAAGTTAATTATTGAACTTTTTTATTCTACAGGAATTCGTCGGATTGAATTGGTAGAGATTCAGTTAAACCAAATCGATACATCCAACCAAACCTTGAAAGTTTTAGGAAAACGAAACAAAGAACGAATTATTCCCTTATTAGATTCTGTTATGGAAACCATACAACAGTATTTAAAAGCTAGAATTACATTAGAAAACATTACCGACAAAAATCATTTCTTTTTAACACAAAAAGGCGTTAAAATTTATGAAACACTTGTCTACCGCATAATAAATGATTATTTTAGTTTAGCATCTACCAAGGTAAAAAAGAGTCCACATATTTTAAGGCATTCATTTGCTACTCATTTACTAAATCAAGGTGCCGATTTAAATGCTGTTAAAGAATTACTTGGTCATTCCAGTTTAGCCGCTACACAAGTTTATACGCATAATAGTATATCCGAATTAAAGAAAGTGTATTTAAAAGCGCATCCACGAGGTCAGAAAAATTAGCAGCAAAACACATTTGTTTAATATTAAAAATAGAACCGTATGAAAGTAAACACCCAGTCCGTTAATTTTAATGCAGATCAGAAACTGTTAGACTTTATTCAGAAGCGCATGGACAAATTAGATTTGTATTATGATAAAGTTATCCAATCAGATGTTTATTTGAAAGTAGAGAACACCAGTGATAAGGCGAATAAAATCTTTGAAGCACGTGTAAATGTACCAGGAGATAGTTTTGTAGTAAAGAAACAATGTAAAACTTTTGAAGAAGGTGTAGATACGGCTGTAGCCTCGCTTGAACGTCAATTAAAGAAACGAAAAGAAAAATTAAGATCACATTTATGATAAAATTTTTGAAAAAATGTTTTGAATAAAAAAATAATTCTATACATTTGCAGTCCGTTAGAAATAGCGGGCTTTTTTTTTAGCTCCAAAAAGATGCTAAAAAGCCGATGTAGCTCAGCTGGCTAGAGCAGCTGATTTGTAATCAGCAGGTCGTGGGTTCGAGTCCCTCCATCGGCTCAAAAAAAAGTTTTTTTTGAAATATTGAATTAAAGTGATTGGGGAGATACTCAAGCGGCCAACGAGGGCAGACTGTAAATCTGCTGACTACGTCTTCGCAGGTTCGAATCCTGCTCTCCCCACAAAGCTTTTAAATAAGCTGCTGATCAAAAGTTTGCTTTTGTAAAGCAGTGTTTTAAAAGCGTAAGTAAGGGGTCACCCTTACGGATCACCAACGGAGTTGGTAATCCGCTAAAACATGAAGTTTTGAAAAACTGTTTTATATAATTGAGCTTAAATGCTCGCTTTTGTAAAGCAGTGTTTAAAAGCTAAAAAAATTTCAAAACACGTTTTTTGAAATTTCGTAAAAGTTCGCTTTTACAGGATTATGAAAGTAATCTAGAATTGAAATAATAAAACACCTTTTGGATATTGAGAAATATTCAAAGAAATGCGAGAGTAGCTCAGTTGGTAGAGCGTCAGCCTTCCAAGCTGAATGTCGCCGGTTCGAACCCGGTCTCTCGCTCAAAAAATTCCTTACAAAGGAGGAATCTCTTCTTTTAAGGTTTGTCTTTGTTTAGGCATGTAAAAGAAATAAAAACTTTACGCCGGTGTAGCTCAGGGGTAGAGCGTTTCCTTGGTAAGGAAGAGGCCACGGGTTCAATTCCCGTCATTGGCTCTTTTAAAATTGAATAATTAAGTACTAATATAAATAAGATTAAAATAAATTAAACATGGCAAAGGCAACTTTCGATCGTTCAAAACCACACCTTAACATAGGTACTATTGGACACGTAGATCACGGTAAAACAACTTTAACTGCTGCTATTACTAAAGTATTAGCTGATGCAGGTTTTTCAGAAGCAAGATCATTTGATCAAATTGATAACGCTCCAGAAGAAAAAGAAAGAGGTATTACAATTAATACTTCACACGTAGAATATGCGACGCAAAATCGTCACTATGCACACGTTGACTGTCCAGGTCACGCGGATTACGTAAAAAACATGGTAACTGGTGCAGCACAAATGGATGGTGCTATTTTAGTGGTTGCGGCTACTGATGGTCCTATGCCACAAACAAGAGAACATATCTTATTAGGTCGCCAAGTAGGTATTCCTCGTATCGTTGTATTCATGAATAAAGTGGATATGGTTGATGACGAAGAGTTAATCGAATTGGTTGATATGGAAGTTAGAGATTTACTTTCTTTCTATGAGTACGATGGTGATAATGGACCTGTAATTGCTGGTTCTGCATTAGGTGCTTTAAATGGTGAGCAAAAATGGGTTGATACAGTTTTAGAATTAATGGAAGCTGTTGATAACTGGATTGAAGAGCCACAACGTGAGGTTGATAAGCCTTTCTTAATGCCTATTGAAGATGTTTTCTCTATTACTGGTCGTGGAACTGTTGCTACAGGTCGTATCGAAACTGGTATTGCTAATACAGGAGATCCAGTTGAGATCATCGGTATGGGTGCTGAAAAGATTACTTCTACAATTACTGGTATTGAAATGTTCCGTCAAATCCTTGATAGAGGTGAGGCTGGTGATAATGCAGGTATCTTATTAAGAGGTATTGAGAAAAGTCAAATTTCAAGAGGTATGGTAATCTGTAAGCCAGGTTCTGTAACACCACACGCTAAATTTAAAGCTGAGGTTTATATCTTGAAAAAAGAAGAAGGTGGTCGTCATACGCCATTCCATAATAACTACCGTCCACAATTTTACGTTCGTACAACGGATGTAACAGGTAACATTGCTTTACCAGAAGGTGTTGAGATGGTTATGCCAGGAGATAACTTAACAATTCACGTTGAGTTAATTCAGCCAATCGCAATGAATGTTGGTCTTCGTTTCGCTATCCGTGAAGGAGGAAGAACAGTTGGTGCTGGTCAGGTAACTGAAATTTTAGATTAATATTATCTAATAAATATAGAGTTAAGGTATTCCGTTTTTCGGAATACCTTGACTTGTATTTACGGGTTTAGCTCAGTTGGTAGAGCACTGGTCTCCAAAACCAGGTGTCGGGAGTTCGAGTCTCTCAACCCGTGCAATTTATGAAGTAAATATTTTATAATTACTTCCTGAAAATTAAAAACATATTAAACAATGGCTGGAATTGCAAACTATATAAAAGAATCATTTGGAGAACTAAAAAACAATGTGACTTGGCCAACATGGGCAGAAGGACAGAAGTTAACAGTTTTGGTAGCAGTGTTCTCTATCATTTTTTCACTAGCTATTTGGGGTGTTGACACGGTATTTAGCAAAGCAATAGGATTTTACTTTCATTGGATTAACGGTTAAAATAAAATTTTATGTCTGAAGGAAATGAGAAAAAGTGGTATGTCGTTAGAGCTGTAAGCGGTCAAGAAAATAAAATTAAAGCTTATATAGAAACGGAAATAGCACGTTTAGGATATGAAGATTTTGTTGAGCAGGTTTTAGTTCCAACGGAAACAGTAATCCAAATACGTAACGGTAAGAAAACAAACAAAGAAAAGGTTTATTTCCCAGGTTACATCATGATAAAAGCAAATTTAACTGGAGAAATTCCTCACATTATAAAATCAGTAACAAACGTTATTGGCTTTTTAGGAGAAACAAAAGGAGGAGATCCAGTGCCATTAAGACAATCTGAAGTAAACAGAATGTTAGGTAAAGTTGATGAGTTATCATTAGAAGCTGATACAAATGTGGCTATTCCATTTAATATTGGTGAAACCGTTAAAGTTATTGATGGACCATTCAATGGATTTGATGGGACAATTGAGAAAATTAACGAAGAAAAGCGTAAGCTTGAAGTAATGGTGAAAATTTTCGGAAGAAAAACACCATTGGAATTAAGCTATATGCAAGTAGAAAAAGTATAATAATTGTTACAATCATAAAGTGTAATCTTTAGCTTCAAAAAAAGAGATTACAAAAAAACTAAATTATTAAAAATGGCAAAAGAGTTAAGTAAAGTAGTTAAACTACAAGTAAGGGGAGGTGCAGCGAATCCGTCGCCACCGGTTGGACCCGCTTTAGGTGCCGCTGGAGTTAATATCATGGAGTTCTGTAAGCAGTTTAATGCTAGAACACAAGATAAGCCTGGTAAAGTTTTACCAGTGGTTATTATGGTATACAAAGACAAATCATTTGACTTTGTTATCAAAACGCCTCCTGCAGCTGTACAATTATTAGAAGCGGCCAAAGTGAAAAAGGGTTCAGGTGAACCACACATTAAAAAAGTAGCAAAAGTTTCTTGGGATCAGGTTAGAACCATCGCTGAAGATAAAATGCAAGATCTAAATGCATTTACAATCGAAAAAGCCATGACAATGGTTGCGGGTACTGCTAGATCAATGGGTATAACTGTTAAAGGCGGTACTGCCCCTAATTAATCTAAAAAAATTGTAAAATGGCAAGATTAACAAAGAAACAAAAAGAAGCTGTAGCAAAAATCGAGAAAGGTAGAGTATACTCTGTCGGTGAAGCTTCAGCATTAGTAAAAGAAATAACCAATACTAAGTTTGATGCATCTGTTGATTTGGCAATACGTTTAGGCGTAGATCCAAGAAAAGCAAATCAAATGGTAAGAGGCGTTGTAACGCTTCCTCACGGTACTGGTAAAGACGTAAAAGTTTTAGCATTAGTAACACCAGATAAAGAAGCAGAAGCTAAAGAAGCTGGTGCAGATTACGTTGGTTTAGATGAATACCTTGATAAAATTAAAGGTGGTTGGACAAACGTAGATGTTATTGTAACTATGCCAAGTGTTATGGGTAAATTAGGTCCTTTAGGACGTGTATTAGGTCCTCGTGGTTTAATGCCTAACCCAAAGACAGGTACAGTAACAATGGATATTGCTAAAGCTGTTAGCGATGTAAAAGCTGGTAAAATTGATTTTAAAGTTGATAAAACTGGTATTGTACACGCATCAATAGGTAAAGCATCTTTCAGTGCTGATAAAATTGCAGGTAATGCAAACGAATTATTACAAACAATAATGAAACTTAAACCAACTGCTGCTAAAGGAGTTTATGTGAAGAGCATTTTTATGTCTAGTACCATGAGTCCAAGTATAGCTGTAGATAATAAAATTGGTTAAGTAGTTTAAAACTTTTATTATGACTAGAGAAGAAAAATCACAAGTAATTAAAGAATTAACTGCGCAATTAGCCGATAATAATATTATTTATTTAGCAGATATTTCCGGATTAAACGCAGGATCGACATCAGATTTACGTCGTGCTTGTTTTAAGGCAAATATAAAATTGGCCGTAGTTAAAAATACCTTGCTTGAAAAAGCAATGGAAGCATCAGATAAAGATTTTGGCAACCTTCCTTCAACATTAAAGGGAAATACGTCAATCATGTATTCTGAAGTTGGTAATGCACCAGCTAAAGTTATTCAGAACTTCCGTAAAAAATCAAAAATGCCACTTTTAAAAGGAGCATTTATTGAGGAAGCTATATACCTTGGCGACGAAAACTTAGACGCTTTAGTAAATATTAAATCTAAAGAAGAAGTTATCGGTGATATTATTGGCTTATTACAATCACCAGCTAAAAACGTTATTTCAGCACTTAAATCAAGTGGTGGTAAATTAGCAGGTATTTTAAAAACACTATCTGAAAAAGAAGGATAGTCACAAATAGTACGCACTTAATTACAATTATATTATTATTAAAATTTATTAAAACGATAGAAAAATGGCAGATTTAAAAGATTTCGCAGAACAATTAGTAAACTTAACAGTAAAAGAAGTTAACGAATTAGCAACTATATTAAAAGATGAGTATGGTATCGAGCCTGCAGCAGCTGCTGTAGCTATGGCTGGTCCTGCTGCTGGTGGTGGAGACGCTGCTGAAGAGCAAACAGAATTTGATGTAATCCTTAAAGCCGCTGGTGGTTCTAAATTAGCAGTTGTAAAACTAGTTAAAGAATTAACTGGATTAGGATTAAAAGAAGCTAAAGAATTAGTTGATGGTGCTCCAAGCCCTATCAAAGAAGGTGTTTCTAAAGACGAAGCAGAAGCTCTAAAATCTCAATTAGAGGAAGCAGGAGCAGAGGTTGAGCTTAAGTAATTTAAGCACTCTAAAACATTACGGTTTAGGTCTAAAGTGAACACTTTTAGGCCTAGACCATTTTGCGTATATAATCGTTACATACGCTATTTTATTTTTTTTAATCAAAATTCCGCCCATTGATGTTAACAAAACAAGCTGAAAGATTAAATTTCTCGTCTATTATAAATAGAACAGAATATCCTGACTTTATGGATATTCAGATAAAATCCTTCCAGGATTTTTTCCAGCTAGAAACTAAATCTGAAGAAAGAGGAGACGAAGGTTTATATAACACCTTTCTGGAAAATTTCCCAATTACAGACACACGTAATCAATTTGTTTTAGAATTTTTAGATTACTTTATTGATCCACCACGTTATACAATTGAAGAATGTATAGAACGTGGACTTACATATAGCGTACCGCTCAAGGCAAGACTTAAACTGTACTGTACAGATCCTGAACATGAGGATTTCGAGACCATTGTTCAAGATGTGTACTTAGGAACAATTCCTTATATGACACCTTCTGGTACTTTCTGTATCAATGGTGCAGAGCGTGTAGTTGTATCGCAGTTACACAGATCACCAGGTGTATTCTTTGGTCAATCATTCCATGCCAATGGAACAAAATTATATTCAGCCAGAGTTATTCCATTTAAAGGATCATGGATTGAATTCGCAACAGACATCAACCAAGTGATGTATGCGTATATCGACCGTAAGAAAAAATTACCTGTAACAACGTTATTCAGAGCCATTGGTTTTGAACGTGATAAAGATATTTTAGAAATATTTGATCTTGCTGAAGAAATTAAAGTTTCTAAAGCAGGACTTAAAAAAGTATTAGGACGTAAGCTTGCAGCGCGTGTTCTTAACACATGGCATGAGGATTTTGTTGATGAAGATACTGGAGAAGTAGTTTCAATTGAGCGTAACGAGATTGTATTAGATAGAGATACCGTTCTTGATAAAGATAATATTGAAGAAATTCTTGAAACAAGTGTGAAAACTGTTCTTTTACATAAAGAAAGCGCACAACAAGGAGATTACGCAATTATTCATAATACCTTACAAAAAGATCCAACAAACTCTGAAAAAGAAGCTGTTGAACATATATACCGTCAATTACGTAATGCAGAGCCACCAGATGAGGAAACTGCACGTGGTATTATTGACAAATTATTCTTTTCAGACCAACGCTACTCTTTAGGAGAAGTAGGTCGTTATAGAATGAATAAAAAATTAGGTCTTGATATTGGTATGGATAAGCAAGTGCTTACCAAAGAAGATATCATTACTATCATTAAATACTTAATTGAACTTATCAACTCTAAAGCAGAGATTGATGATATTGATCACTTATCTAACCGTCGTGTACGTACAGTTGGTGAGCAATTGTCACAACAATTTGGTGTTGGTTTAGCACGTATGGCGCGAACTATTCGTGAGCGTATGAATGTACGTGACAACGAAGTATTTACACCTATCGATTTAATTAATGCCAAGACTTTATCGTCTGTTATTAATTCGTTCTTTGGTACTAACCAATTATCGCAATTCATGGATCAAACCAATCCACTTGCTGAAATTACGCACAAGCGTCGTTTATCAGCTCTTGGACCTGGTGGTTTATCTCGTGAAAGAGCAGGGTTTGAGGTGCGTGACGTTCACTACACACACTACGGACGTTTATGTCCTATTGAAACACCAGAAGGACCAAACATTGGTTTAATTTCGTCACTTTCTGTATTTGCTAAAGTGAATTCTATGGGATTCATTGAAACGCCTTACCGTAAAGTTACAGATGGTGTTGTAGATATTAAGAGCACCCCTACGTACTTAAGTGCTGAAGAGGAAGAAGATAAATTAATTGCACAAGCAACTGTTAAGGTTGATGACAATGGTAAAATTTTACATGATAAGGTAATTGCGCGTATGGAAGGTGACTTCCCAGTAATTGACCCAAGTGAAATTGACTATACTGATGTAGCGCCAAATCAAATTGCATCTATTTCAGCTTCATTAATTCCATTCTTGGAACATGATGATGCCAACCGTGCATTAATGGGATCTAACATGATGCGTCAGGCCGTTCCATTATTACGTCCGCAAGCACCAATTGTTGGAACAGGATTAGAAAGACAAGTAGCATCAGATTCGCGTGTATTAATAAACGCCGAAGGAAGTGGTGTTGTAGAATATGTTGACGCTAACGAAATTACTATCAAGTACGATAGAACTGAAGATGAAGCGAAAGTAAGCTTTGAAAGCGATACAAAAACATATCCACTTGTTAAGTTCAGAAAAACCAACCAAGGAACTTCCATTAATTTAAAGCCAATTGTTCAAAAGGGTGATAAAATTAAGAAAGGTCAAGTTCTTTGTGAAGGTTATGCAACACAAAAGGGAGAATTAGCTTTAGGTAGAAATATGAAAGTAGCCTTTATGCCTTGGAAAGGGTATAACTTTGAGGATGCTATTGTAATTTCTGAAGAAGTTGTTAGAAATGATGTATTTACATCAATTCATATTGATGAGTATTCATTGGAAGTTCGTGATACTAAATTAGGTAACGAAGAATTAACGAATGATATCCCTAACGTTTCAGAAGAAGCAACTAAAGATTTAGATGAACACGGTATGATTCGTGTTGGAGCAGAAGTGAAGCCTGGTGATATTCTTATTGGTAAAATTACACCAAAAGGGGAATCAGATCCAACTCCTGAAGAAAAATTATTACGTGCTATTTTTGGTGATAAAGCTGGTGATGTGAAAGATGCATCATTAAAAGCGTCGCCATCATTACATGGTGTAGTAATTGATAAAAAATTATTTGCTCGTGCCGTTAAAGATAAGCGCAAGAGAGCTCAAGATAAAGAAGATATTGCTGCATTAGAAGCGTTATACTTCAAAAAGTTTGATGATTTACAAGATATTTTAGTTGAAAAACTATTCACTATTGTATCTGGTAAAACAGCGCAAGGTGTTTTTAATGATTTAGGTGAAGAAGTACTACCAAAAGGTAAGAAATATACACTTAAAATGTTAAATGCTGTAGATGATTATACCCACTTAACTGCTGGATCTTGGACTACTGATGATTATACAAATAAATTAGTAGCCGATTTAATTCATAACTACAAAATTAAAGAAAACGACTTACAAGGTTCTTTACGTCGTGAGAAGTTTACGATTTCTGTAGGTGATGAATTACCAGCTGGTATTATCAAATTAGCTAAAGTTTACATTGCTAAAAAACGTAAACTTAAAGTTGGTGATAAAATGGCAGGTCGTCATGGTAACAAAGGTATTGTAGCGCGTATTGTTCGTCAAGAAGATATGCCATTCCTTGAAGACGGAACACCTGTTGATATTGTTTTAAATCCACTTGGTGTACCATCTCGTATGAACATTGGGCAGATTTATGAAACTGTTCTTGGTTGGGCAGGTCAGAAATTAAACCGTACGTATGCGACGCCTATTTTTGATGGTGCAACCCTAGACCAAATTAATGAATTTACAGATGAGGCTGGAATTCCAAGATTTGGACATACCTATCTTTATGATGGTGGAACAGGAAACCGTTTTGATCAGCCAGCAACCGTAGGTGTTATCTACATGCTGAAATTGGGTCACATGGTGGACGATAAAATGCACGCACGTTCTATTGGACCGTACTCATTAATTACGCAACAGCCATTAGGTGGTAAAGCACAATTTGGTGGTCAGCGTTTTGGAGAAATGGAAGTTTGGGCATTAGAAGCTTATGGAGCATCTGCAACATTAAGAGAAATATTGACCGTTAAATCTGATGATGTAATTGGTAGAGCTAAAACATACGAAAGTATAGTTAAAGGTGAGCCAATGCCAGAACCAGGATTGCCAGAATCTTTCAACGTGCTTATGCATGAATTGAAAGGTTTAGCACTGGATATCAGATTAGAAGAGTAATATTTACGGGACAATTCGCAACTGGCCCAAATAAAAAAAACCGTTGTATGTAAGGGCAGTCTTCGGGCTGTCCATACTAAAAACATAAAACATGGCAAGAAAACAAGATAAGAATACAGTACAGAGATTTAATAAAATCTCCATTGGTTTAGCATCACCAGAGTCTATTTTAGCAGAATCTCGCGGTGAAGTTCTAAAGCCAGAAACTATCAATTATCGAACTCATAAACCAGAACGTGATGGTTTATTCTGTGAGCGTATTTTTGGTCCTGTAAAGGATTATGAATGTGCCTGTGGTAAATATAAACGCATTAGATATAAAGGTATCGTATGTGACCGTTGTGGTGTAGAAGTAACTGAAAAGAAAGTACGTCGTGATCGTGTTGGACACATTAATTTAGTGGTTCCAGTGGCGCACATTTGGTACTTCCGTTCATTACCAAATAAAATTGGTTACCTACTTGGTTTACCTTCTAAGAAATTAGATATGATTATTTACTACGAACGTTATGTAGTAATTCAACCAGGTATTGCTAAAAATGCAGAAGGAGAACCAGTTCAGAAAATGGACTTCCTTACTGAAGAAGAATACTTAAACATATTAGAAACCCTACCAAAAGAGAATCAATATTTGGACGATACAGATCCAAATAAATTCTTGGCTAAAATGGGTGCGGAATGTTTAATTGAGCTTTTATCACGTATTAATTTAGATGAATTATCATTTGAATTACGTCATAAAGCAAATACAGAAACATCAAAACAACGTAAAACAGAAGCTTTAAAGCGTTTACAAGTTGTTGAAGCTTTGCGCGAGTCTAACGAAAATCGTGAGAATCGTGCGGAATGGATGATTTTAAAAGTTATTCCAATTATTCCACCAGAATTGCGTCCGTTAGTGCCGTTAGATGGTGGTCGTTTTGCAACATCTGATTTAAATGATTTATATCGTCGTGTTATTATTCGTAATAACCGATTAAAGCGTTTGGTTGAAATTAAAGCACCAGAAGTTATTTTACGTAACGAAAAACGTATGTTACAGGAATCTGTAGATTCGTTATTGGATAATACACGTAAATCATCTGCTGTTAAAACAGATTCTAACAGACCATTAAAATCCTTATCAGATTCATTAAAAGGTAAGCAAGGACGTTTCCGTCAAAACTTACTTGGTAAGCGTGTAGATTATTCAGCACGTTCTGTAATTGTTGTTGGACCGGAATTAAAATTATTCGAATGTGGTATTCCTAAGGATATGGCAGCCGAATTATACAAACCGTTTGTAATTAGAAAACTAATTGAAAGAGGTATTGTTAAAACTGTAAAATCTGCGAAGAAAATTATAGATAAAAGAGAGCCTGTGGTTTGGGATATCTTGGAAAATGTACTTAAAGGACATCCAGTATTACTTAACCGTGCGCCTACGCTTCACCGATTAGGTATTCAAGCTTTCCAACCAAAATTAATTGAAGGAAAAGCTATTCAGTTACACCCATTAGTTACCACGGCATTTAACGCCGATTTTGATGGTGATCAAATGGCTGTGCATTTACCATTAGGTCCTGAAGCTATTTTAGAATGTCAGTTATTAATGTTAGCCTCGCATAATATTTTAAACCCAGCTAATGGTTCGCCAGTAGCAGTACCTTCTCAAGATATGGTACTTGGTTTATATTATATGACTAAAGAACGTATATCAACAGACGAAGTTAAAATTAAAGGTGAAGGCTTAACATTCTATTCGCCTGAAGAAGTAGTAATTGCTTATAATGAAGGTCGTGTAGACCTAAATGCGTCCATCAGAGTAAGAACTTATGCTTTTAACGAAGCGGAAGAACTAACATTACAAGTAATAAACACTACAGTAGGTCGTGTATTATTTAATGATAAAGTACCTCATGCTGCTGGTTATATTAATGAAGTATTGACTAAAAAATCACTACGTAATATTATTGGTGATATTTTAAAAGTAACAAGTGTGCCAGAAACGGCTGCTTTCCTAGATGAAATTAAAACATTAGGTTACAACTTTGCATTCCAAGGTGGACTATCATTTAGTTTAGGTGATATTATTATCCCACCAGAAAAACAATCTATGATTGATGGTGCAAACCTTAAGGTTGACGGTATTATGGCCAATTATAACATGGGTCTTATTACCAACAACGAACGTTATAATCAAGTTATTGATATTTGGACATCTACAAATGCCGAATTGACTGAACTGTCTATGAAGCGTATTCGTGAAGATCAACAAGGTTTCAACTCGGTGTATATGATGCTTGATTCTGGTGCTCGTGGATCTAAAGAACAGATTCGTCAGCTTACAGGTATGCGTGGATTAATGGCGAAACCGAAGAAATCGACTGCAGGTGGTGGAGAAATTATTGAAAATCCAATTCTTTCTAACTTTAAGGAAGGTCTTTCAATTTTAGAATACTTTATCTCAACACACGGTGCACGTAAAGGTCTTGCCGATACGGCTCTTAAAACGGCCGATGCAGGTTACTTAACACGTCGTTTGGTAGATGTATCACAAGATGTTATTGTAAATAGTGTTGATTGTGGTACGTTACGTGGTGTAGAAGTTTCACCATTAAAGAAAAATGATGAAGTGGTTGAAACTTTAGCAGAGCGTATTTTAGGTCGTATTTCATTAAACGATGTTTACAACCCATTAACAGATGAGTTATTGGTTGGAGCCAATGAGATGATTGATGAAGTTATTGCTAAAACAATTCAAAACTCACCAGTAGATGCTGTTGAAGTACGTTCCGCATTAACATGTGAAGCTAAACAAGGTATTTGCGCCAAGTGTTACGGTCGTAATTTAGCAACCGGAAAAATGGTACAGAGTGGAGAAGCTGTTGGTGTTGTAGCCGCACAATCTATTGGAGAACCAGGTACGCAGTTAACCTTACGTACATTCCACGTAGGTGGTATTGCAGGTAACATTTCGGAAGACAACAAATTGATAGTTAAATTCGATGGTATTGCAGAAATTGATGAGCTTAAAACTATTAAGGGTGAAGACTCTGATGGAAATCCAGCTAACATGGTTATCTCACGTACTTCTGAATTAAAATTAATTGATAAGAAAACAGGTATCACATTAAGTACCAATAACATTCCATATGGTTCTACTATTCTTATTAAGAATGGTGATGCACTTAAGAAAGGTGATGTTGTTTGTTCATGGGATCCATATAACGGTGTAATTATTTCAGAATTTGCTGGTAAAGTACGTTATGAAAACATCGAGCAAGGTGTCACATATCAAGTTGAAATTGATGAGCAAACTGGATTCCAAGAAAAAGTAATTTCTGAATCTAGAAATAAAAAGCTTATTCCAACACTTCATATTGAAGATGCTAAAGGAAACACCATGCGTTCTTACAACTTACCAGTAGGAGCTCACTTAATGATTGACGATGGCGATAAAATTAAAGTTGGTAAAATTTTAGTTAAAATCCCTCGTAAATCTGCCAAGTCTGGTGATATTACCGGTGGTTTACCGCGTGTAACGGAATTATTCGAAGCGCGTAACCCATCTAACCCAGCCGTAGTTAGTGCTATTGATGGTGTGGTATCATTCGGTAAAATTAAGCGTGGTAACCGTGAAATTATTGTAGAATCGAAATTAGGTGAAATTAAGAAGTACTTGGTTAAATTGTCAAATCAAATTCTTGTTCAAGAAAATGACTTTGTAAAAGCAGGTATGCCTTTATCTGATGGTTCTGTTACGCCAAATGATATTTTAAATATTAAAGGCCCTTCAGCGGTTCAGCAATATTTAGTGAACGAAGTACAAGAAGTATATCGTTTACAAGGTGTAAAAATTAATGATAAGCACTTTGAGGTTGTTGTAAGACAAATGATGCGTAAAGTTAGAATCATGGATTCTGGTGATACCACATTCCTTGAAAACCAATTGGTACATAAAGCAGATTTCATTGTAGAAAATGATGATATCTTCGGAATGAAAGTTGTCGAGGATTCAGGTGATTCTGTAAATATTAAGCCAGGTCAGATTATTTCGCCTCGTGATTTAAGAGATGAAAATTCTTTATTACGTCGGGAAGATAAGAAGTTAGTTGAAGCACGTGATGCACAACCAGCTACGGCTACACCAATTTTACAAGGTATTACAAGAGCATCGCTACAAACCAAGTCGTTTATATCAGCAGCATCGTTCCAGGAAACTACAAAAGTTCTTAACGAAGCAGCCGTAAATGGTAAGGTAGATACACTTGAAGGTCTTAAGGAGAATGTAATTGTAGGTCACAGAATTCCAGCTGGTACTGGTATGAGATCTTATGAAAACATTATCGTTGGATCCAAGGAAGAGTTTGATGAAATGATGCAAGCTAAACAAGAGGTTAATTATAACTAATTAATAAACTAAAAATAGCGTGAAGAAATTCACGCTATTTTTTTATAATATACTATTATGAGTGATAATCCAAATCAGAAAAAACAAGGACAGATAAATATTGAAATTGATGAGAAAGTAGCAGAAGGGACTTATTCCAATCTAGCTATAATTAATCATTCCGTTTCGGAATTTGTAGTAGATTTTGTTAGCGTTATGCCAGGCACACCTAAAAGTAAGGTGAAATCTCGTATTATTTTAACACCACAACATGCCAAGCGCTTATTGAAAGCTTTAGGCGAAAACGTTACGCGTTTTGAAAATGCGCATGGTGAAATCAAAGATTACGAGCAACCTCCAATTCCTCTTAATTTTGGTCCTACGGGTCAAGCTTAAACTAAAAAAAACCTTTTAATTAAAGGTTTTTTTAGTTTAAAACATTTCTATTAAGATGCCTGCTTTTTGTTTAGGGAAAATTGTAAAGCACCGGAAGGGCACTTTTTTACTTGGCTAATAATATTCTCATCACTGTCCCCTTCCAAGTCTATCCAAGGTATTACGCTCTGCCTAAATACACTAGAAAGCTCTTGTGCACAACGCTCCGCATTTATGCATCTAGTTGGACTGTAGGTTACAGTAATATTCTTATTACTGAAAAACTGGTCTTTAGTTCTCATAGTAATTAATAATTTGGGGTTATTCTAGACTAAAAATAAATAAACAGGTGGCATTTTACACATGCACCTACCGATTAAATGTATTAAAAATTCGATTAAATACAAATTTTCACAAAGTTTTTTCGATTAACAGCTGTTTATACTTAATTAATATTCAGATGTAAAGTGGAATTTAATGTTCGGATATTTCTGCTGGGTCATCTGTAAAGAGAATGGCGAATCCGCTAAAAATACTAACTGATCTTGTTTGTCTTTGGCTAGAAAACGTTGTTTCACACGAATGAATTCTTTGTATTCATCACTTTTTTTATCCTTGGCCTCAACCCAACAGGCCTTATGAACGTTCAGGTTTTCATAGGTACATTTAGCACCATATTCATGCTCTAAACGGTATTGAATAACCTCATACTGTAAAGCACCAACAGTTCCAATTACTTTTCGGCCGTTAAGTTCTAACGTAAATAATTGCGCAACGCCTTCATCCATTAATTGATCAATTCCTTTGTATAATTGTTTAGATTTTAATGGGTCGGCATTATTAATATATCTAAAATGTTCTGGACTAAAACTTGGCACACCTTTGTAGTTTATAATTTCACCTTCAGTCAAGGTATCACCAATTTTAAAATTACCAGTATCATGCAATCCTACAATATCTCCAGGATAAGAGGTATCTACAATTTCTTTCTTTTCGGCAAAAAAAGCATTTGGACTTGAAAATTTTAATTTCTTGTTATTTCTAACATGTAAATAGGGCTTATTACGCTCAAATTTTCCAGAAACAATTTTAATAAATGCTAAACGGTCTCGATGATTCGGATCCATATTGGCATGAATTTTAAATACGAAACCGGTAAAATTCTTTTCGTCAGGTTTAACTAGGCGTTCTTCGCTTTGTTTTGGTCTTGGTTTTGGTGCAATTTCTACGAAGCAATCCAACAATTCTCTTACACCAAAATTATTTAAAGCAGAACCAAAAAATACAGGTTGTTGCTGCCCGCTTAAATAACTGTCTCTATCAAAAGTTGGATAAATACCCTCCACTAATTCCACTTCTTCTCGAAGAGTGTTGGCAGCTTTTTCACCAATTAGTTTATCTATTTCACTAGATTGTAAATCAGAAATTTCAATTGTTTCTTCAATATCTTTTCGACTATCACCGCTAAATAGGTTGATATTCTTTTCCCATAAATTGTAAATACCCTTAAAGTCATAACCCATTCCTATAGGAAAACTTAAAGGCACCACACTTAAGCCTAACTTCTGTTCAACTTCATCTAATAAATCGAAGGCATCTTTACCTTCACGATCCATTTTGTTGATGAAAACAATCATAGGAATATTACGCATTCGGCAAACTTCAACTAATTTTTCCGTCTGTTCCTCCACACCTTTGGCCACATCAATCACCACAATTACACTATCCACAGCGGTTAAAGTTCTAAAGGTATCTTCCGCAAAATCCTTGTGTCCAGGTGTATCTAAAATATTAATTTTAATACCATCATATTCAAAAGCCAAAACGGAAGTTGCAACAGATATTCCACGTTGGCGTTCAATTTCCATAAAATCACTAGTTGCACCTTTTTTAATCTTGTTGCTTTTTACAGCACCTGCTTCTTGAATAGCACCACCAAATAATAATAATTTTTCGGTTAAGGTGGTTTTTCCGGCATCTGGATGCGAAATAATACCAAAAGTACGTCGTCTGTTTATCTCTGATGTAAAACTCATATTCTGTTTTAAAATGGGTAGCAAAGATACATTTTATCTATGCAAAAAATGTTATGCTTTATGGGCTTTTTATTTTTGTGATAAGTTTGTTGTATTTTTAATTTTATGAATGGTATTTTTACGGTATGATTGAAGAACAAGTAATTTTAGTTAATGAAAATGATGAGCAAATTGGGCTTATGGGCAAAATGGAAGCTCATGAAAAAGCATTATTGCATCGTGCATTTTCAGTATTCGTTTTTAATGATAAAAAGGAGTTAATGATTCAGCAACGTGCTATGCACAAATACCATTCTCCTGGGTTATGGGCAAATACCTGTTGCAGCCATCAACGTGATGGTGAAAGTAATATAGATGCCGGAAAACGTCGGCTTCAAGAAGAAATGGGGTTTGTAACGGATTTGGAAGAGTCTATTTCATTTATTTACAAAGCGCCTTTTGACAATGGCTTAACTGAACATGAATTTGATCATATTATGATAGGCTATTTTAACGATGCTCCTGAAATAAACCCTGAAGAAGTAGCAGCTTGGAAATGGATGGCTCTAGACTCTATAAAAGAAGATATGAAGCGTCAGCCAGATTTATATACAGCTTGGTTCAAAATTATTTTTCAAAAATTTTATGAACACATTAATATTGCAGAACAATGAGAGTAACCGTAAGTAGAAAAGCACATTTTAATGCAGCTCATCGTTTGTACCGTAAAGACTGGTCAGATCAAAAGAATGATGCTGTTTTTGGCAAATGTAATAACCCTAGTTTTCATGGTCATAATTACGATATGATTGTGAGTGTTACTGGTGAAATTGATCAAGAAACAGGATATGTTGTTGATGTGAAAATTTTAAAGGATTTAATAAAGTCTGAAATTGAAGATGCTTTCGATCATAAAAACCTAAATCTTGATGTTCCTGAATTTCAAGATTTAAACCCTACAGCTGAAAATATTGTGGTTGTCATTTTTAATAAGTTACGACCGCATTTAGATGCTAATTTAGACCTTGAGGTTACCCTTTATGAGACACCTCGGAATTTTGTAACCTATTCAGATAAATAATGAAAAATCAATTCTATCCTATAAAATTCAATCCTATTTTAAAAGATAAAATCTGGGGAGGCGAGAAGTTGAAAAGCATTCTCAATAAGCCGTCAACGGTAAAAAATGTGGGTGAAAGTTGGGAGATAAGTGATGTGGAAGGGGATGTTTCTATGGTTGCTAATGGGAGTTTAAAAGGTCAATCCTTAAAGCATTTATTAAGTACTTATAAAGATGATTTGATAGGCAAACAAAATTATGCGGAATTTGGAAACACCTTTCCTTTGCTTATTAAATTTATTGATGCCAAGGAGGATTTATCCATTCAGTTGCATCCTAATAATACATTAGCCGCCAAACGCCACAATTCCTTTGGTAAAACCGAAATGTGGTATGTAATGCAAGCGGATCAAGATGCGAATTTAATTGTTGGGTTTAATCAACCAATGGACTCAGAAACCTATCTGAAGCATTTAGAAAACAAAACGCTCCCAGAAATTTTAAATTTTGATACGGTTAAAACAGGCGACGCTTATTTCATTGATGTTGGTAGAGTTCATGCTATTGGATCAGGCGTATTGCTAGCAGAAATACAACAAACAAGTGATATTACGTATCGAGTTTACGATTGGGATCGGGTAGATGATGCAGGAAACGAGCGTGAACTTCATATTGATTTAGCTTTGGAAGCTTTCGACTTTAATATGCCTGAAAATTTCAGAGTTAGTTATTCAAAAGTTGAAAATAAGGCTAATGCTATGGTAACCTGTCCATATTTTACCGTTAATTATTTGAAATTATCCGAGCCACTTATAAAAAGAAATACGAAGGATTCATTCATTATTTACATGTGTGTGGCTGGACAGCTCTTGGTAAAAGCAAATGGTTTTAGCACGGCTTTGCAAACTGGCGAAACTGTATTACTCCCAGCCGCCTTAAAGGATTTTGAATTAGTAACTGATAACGCCACATTGCTAGAAGTTTACGTGTAAATAAAAAATAATTTCTTTGTATTTAAATAGCACATCTAAACGGTGGGAATACAATTAAATTAACTACTTTTGTAAAAATTTTAAAATTACTATTATGGCAAATAAAAGAGACCTAAAAAAAGACATCAATTATGTATTAGGTGATATTATTGAAGCAGTTTATGTTTGGGAATACTCAAACACAGACAAGGATACAAAAAAGAGTGAAGCAATTATTGACGAAGCAATCGCAACGTTTGATACCTTAATTGTTAAAGTAAACGATAGAAGTGTTGAAGATAAAAAAGCACACTTTAAAGCTATTAATGCGGAACTTGAACAAAAAGGACGTGCGTTAATCGAAAAAATTAATAAACTAGGTTAAAAAAATAGAGAAAAATAGTTGCACATGTAATTTTCGGGATTATATTTGCAGCTTATTTTGCCGATGTAGCTCAGCTGGCTAGAGCAGCTGATTTGTAATCAGCAGGTCGTGGGTTCGAGTCCCTCCATCGGCTCTAAAGTTTAAACTCCAATACTAGAAATAGGTTGGAGTTTTTTTGTTTATATAAAGGATATAAAAAGCCTGCTTTTCAGGGACAGGAAATAAATATAAATAGCTTAATATAAAGCTCCAAAACAAAAATAATGCTGTATGGAGTTTTTATAGTTTTTAAGTACTTATTACTTTGATGTTAATTGAAAATAAGGCGTGAGTATAAAATCAGAGCATGGAAAATAATTATATCCCTAAATTCCAGCCAACAATCAATTTAATCATGTTGGTTTTTAAACTAGCGTCGTAATACTCAGGAACACTACTAGTATTTATCAGACCAAAATCATCACGAATTTCAATAGTTATAGTGTGTTTATCTGAAAGGGCAATGTTGGCTCCTATACCAGCTGAAATGCCTGTGTCAATTTTATTGCTTTCGGGAGCTGGTCCGTTACCATATTCTAAATATTCGGAGTCTGTTTTATCGCTGATTACAAAGTTTATAAATGGACCTGCATTCATAAAGAAATTAGAGTTCCAAAATTCGTATTTCAGTAAAATTGGAATGTTTATTAGACCAATTTTACGATTAAAATCCTGATTACTACTTTCTGTTCCACCATAATAACTAAAAAAGGTTATTCTGTACTCTTGAGTTTTTTGTTCATAATTAATATTTGTCTTTAATGATAACTTTTCGCTTAAATAATAATCAAATGAAGCACCTATTAAAAAGCCCGCTTTGAAGTTATGGTATTTCGCGTTATCAAATCCGTAAACAGATGGGTAATTAATACCAGCGTTTAAGCCAATTTTAAAATTTGATTGCGCCTGAATTGTAAGTGAACCTATAATAACGATAAGTAGTAGTGAAATTTTTTTCATAAAATTAGGGTTTAATTAAATGGGAAATGAAAATCCAATTGCTGCAGCTCCTGCAAATTGTTCTATTGAAGGATGATAATAAAAAGTGAGTTCAATTTCAAAATTATGATTTCTACCTATGGCTAATCCATAAGTGACAGGTATATGAACTACAAATCCATTTTTTTCTGCATTTGTATAAGGCGTTATGGTTGTAAAGGACCCAATTGAGGTACCAATGCCTGTTTCCACATAAGGTGCAATCCAAGGGATTGGTATTGCAAGTCGTACTTTGCCACCCAATAATAAGGCGCTTGTTGATACTTGGTAACCTAATTGTGGTTGAGACGAGTAGTCGTTATGAGAAGAAGCTAACATGACACCAACATACGGTCTTAAGCCAAACCATCTTGTAATTCCTAATACATATTCTCCTTGAGCATAAAACCCGTTAGATGACACATCTGCATCATCAAAAGGTAGGCTGGCTCCCAAACCTAAAGAGGCTTTAATATATGGGCCTTTTTTTGGTTGGGCTTTAATAGAATGCAATGTAAAAAGCACAAAGAATAAAAGACCGAATGTTGTAATAGATCTGGGGATCATAAATTTTACAATGTTAACTTGGGGTATTCGAGAGCTTAGTTAGCCTTACGCTCCCTAATATAAGCATCCAATTCCTTACCATATTTAGACGCCTTAATTTCTGGTGTTAACGCGTTATTAATCGTGTCTAACCATTTTATTTGCGCATCATAAATTTCAGTTAAAGCTACGTAAGGTGCTACATCACTGTCTTTGTTTTGAATAGCAAAATTAACGGTATATAAATACTTACTTTTAAGGAGATTCTCATAAGCTTTCATATTGGTAGCCATTAAAGTAGAATCATTTTGAGTTTTAGCATCTATTTCAGCTTTAATTAATTCCAGATTTTTATCGTTATAACGATCCATCATTTTTAAATAAGTTTCAAAAATGACTTGCTGCTTGGAACCTTTAATTTCCGGATTTAATTCGAAGTTTTTTAATGTGGTGTTAATTTCTGTCATACCTTTATCAGCAAAAAAAGGGATTTTGCCATAAGCATCTTCATTCGTTTTATTTAAATGCAGAAAGAATACTTCAGGAGATTCTAAATCCGCATGAAGTTCAAAAGTAGATTCGCCATTAATGGTTAAAGAGTCTACTGAAATTAAAGTTGAATCTTGAATTTTCTGTAGGTATAAAGTGCCTTTTTTTAAATCTTTAATGTTTCCTTTTACGATTAAATCATGTTGGTCTTTTCCACAAGAAACTAACAATAAAAGTCCTAATACTATAAATGAATGCTTCATTGGTTATTTTGAATTTTAGGGCGCAAATATCTTATAATTATTGTTTAAATACTAACCAACGGCTGCTAATCGCATTAAAATTGTACAACCAATTGCCGCAATAGTTCCAATAGCATACCCAAACACAGCTAGCAAAACGCCAACTGTAGCTAAAGATGGGTGAAAAGCCGAAGCTACAATAGGAGCAGAAGCTGCACCACCAACATTGGCTTGACTTCCTACGGCTAAAAAGAAGTAAGGTGCTCTAATAATTTTGGCCACGATAATCAATAATATGGCATGGATACTCATCCAAATTAAACCAACAGCAATTAGTCCTGGATTATCAAAAATTGATGCTAAATCTATTTTCATACCTATGGAAGCCACTAGAATATAAATAAATACAGAACCAAATTTGCTGGCTCCAGCACCTTCGTAGTTTTTTGCTTTTGTAAAAGACAACAAAATGGCTATTAAAGTGGCAATACTAATCATCCAGAAAAATTGTGAATCTAAAAATGTAAACGTATTTCTCAAAGTATTAGACTCAATACCGCTAACCACATCACTGAAAAATGGTGCAAGAAAGTTTGCGCCAATATGAGCAATACTTACAGTTCCAAATGCAATAGCTACAATAATCATTATATCCGTTAATGATGGATTACGATTAACACTTTTAGAAAATGATGTAACTTTTTCTTTTAAAGCCTCTATAGCTGAATTGTCTGCACGTAACCATTTGTCTATAGCTTTAGAACGCCCAATACCAATTAAAATAATGGCCATCCATATATTGGCAACCACAATATCCACAAATACCATTTTTCCATATTCTGATTGGTTGTATTGGTATATTTCTAACATGGCCGTTTGGTTGGCACCACCACCAATCCAGCTTCCTGCCAGTGTTGATAAACCTCTCCAAACTGCATCTGGTCCAGCTCCTCCTACGGTTTCAGGCGAGACCAAAGATATTAGTAGGATTGCAATTGGACCGCCAATTACAATACCTAATGTTCCAGATAAAAACATAACTAATGCCTTCCAACCTAAATTAAATACGGCTTTTAAATCAATGCTTAATGTCATTAATACCAAGGCTGCAGGTAGTAAATACCGACTCGCCATATAGTATAAACTGGTACTTTCTTTTGTTATTTCGCCGGCTTCGTTGACGGTTTCCCATTCCGGGGCAATAAGTCCAGAAGTTGTTAATACAGCAGGTAGCATGTATGCCATAAATAAACCTGGTACTATTTTGTAGAATTTAGGCCAAAAACCTGTTTTTATAGATTCCGTGTAAAAAATGAATCCGAGTGTGAGCATTAAAAGTCCAAAGACAATTGTGTCATTCGTAAAAAGTGGTTCTTGCATGGTTGCTTATTATTTTGTGCTGCAAAATACCAAAATAAACGGGTTAAAAAAAGCGACTTTAGGAGTCGCTTTTATTTGAAGTATTTTTTTTCGATTTTGGCAATCTATTATTTTCTTTTAAGTATTGCATAAGCATCCACTCAATTTGGCCATTGGTGCTCCTAAACTCGTCGGAAGCCCATTTCTCAACGGCTTTGAGCATCTCTTCATTCATTCGTAATGCAAAAGCTTTTTTCTTGGACATGCTATTTTTTTATAAATGTTTCAAGGGTGTTTATTAATGTTTCCGATAGTGGATAATCTGGTGATTTATAGGATTTCTCATTGTCTTCATCCTTTTCAATGTGTTTTAACACATGATTCATATTGGGAATAATGACTAATTCCGACTTTGGATTTGCTTGATGTAAGGCTTCAGCATCGCTTTCAAAAACCTGTAAATCTTTATCCCCATTTAAAATTAAAATAGGTATAGATAGTTTTTTTAATTCTTCGGAAGGATTATAAATCATCCATGTCTTAAAAAAACCTTGATTTGGTTTTACAAAAATAGCTGCTAATTCTGAGTCTACGTTTTCTATACTTCCCGTTTCTCGTAATTCCTTAAAATGCGCTTCGGTTTTAAGACCTAATGTGTCATTTTGAATTTTGAATTGTTTGGTCATAATGACATCGATAGGGTCTGCTGGACCAGCTAATGATACGTATTTGTCTACATAATCAGTTGCTAACATAGCTACTAATGAGCCTTGACTGTGCCCAATAAGTGTGATGCTAGAAAACCGCTTATCATCTTTAAAATTATTGATGGCTATTTTAGCATCATCGGCAAAGCGAACAAAATCTAGATCTTTCATCATGAATCGTAAATTCAACCAATTGGCCGAACGTTTATCATATCTATAAAAAGCAATATTACGTTGGTTTAAGCTGTCAGCTAATTGTTTGATATAGTTGGCATTTGCCAAACCTAATTGGTTTCCATTTCGGTCTACGTTTCCCGAGCCATGAATAAAAATAACCAAAGGCTGCTTTTTTAATTCCTTATTATAGGTTAAGGTGCCGGGAAGAATAATACTATCGTTTTTTAGCATGATGTCTTCTGAAGCAATTGTTCCTTGCGCTATGATTAATTGGCTTGCGCAAAGAAGAAGTAGCAATAAATTTATTTTTTTCATAATTATCTGTTTTTATCACGTTCAAAAACAACACTCGTATAATTTTGAGCTATGTGGATTACACGCCAGCCTTCACGACCATATTGATTAATTAGATCTTCAAAACTTTGCATGCGGTTGCGCCAACCTAACTGTGGTACTTCAACTTTATATTCTTTCATAAGGAATTAGAGTTCTTGAAATTAATTTGTAATGATTGAAAATGCTCTTTTTTAATTGAAGTAGGCTTTACATGTTTAATGTGCCAGCGTTTACAATTGGAGAAGCATCTTTATCACCACATAAAACAACCATTAAATTACTAACCATAGCCGCTTTACGTTCATCATCTAAATGGACAATGTCTTTCTTGCTTAATTCATCTAAAGCCATTTCAACCATGCTTACAGCGCCTTCCACAATTTTATGTCTTGCTGCAACAATAGCCGTTGCTTGCTGACGTTTTAACATGGCATTAGCAATTTCTTGGGCGTAGGCTAAATAACCAATTCTTGCTTCCAATACTTCAATACCTGCAATAGACAAACGCTCGTCTATTTCTTTTTCTAAAGCTACGCTGACTTCATTTAAACTAGAGCGCAAGGTAATATCTTCGTCCAAACCTTCGTCCGCAAAATTGTCATACGGATACATACTGGCTAGTTTTCTTACCGCTGCATCGGTTTGTACACGGACAAAATTTTCATAATTATCCACATCAAAGGCAGCTTTGTAGGTATTTTGAACACGCCACACTAAAATGGTGCTAATCATGACAGGGTTTCCGAGTTTATCGTTGACTTTCAGCCTTTCACTGTCAAAATTACTCGCACGTAATGATATTTTTTTCTTGGTATAAAATGGATTCGTCCAATAAAATCCATTGTCCTTAATGGTGCCAACATATTTTCCAAACAATAGTAAAACGCGAGAACCATTAGGCTGTACCATAATAAAGCCAGGCGCAATAAATAATGCCAACACAACAACGGCAATGTAGGCTGGGTTTTCAGTGGTAATAGCGGTGGCAATGCTTCCAAAAAATAATGCAAGGAATACAAATAGCATTAAGTAGCCGTTTGCAGGTGATATAATTTTCTCTTCTTTCATGATTAGTTATTTATTATGATATTAAATTGATATCATAAAGATATGTATAAATTTATTAGCACGCAACTCACTTTTGGCACGACTATTGAAATACAATTAGTGTTATTGTAACTTAACTTTAATTGGAGTGTGGTTACTCCAATTAAAAACAATAACATTTCATATTTTTGGTTGGTTAGTAAGGAAAGCACTCTTTTTAGAGTGCTTTCTTTTTTTTAACAGGAAGTAATGTGTGTTATTTTATGAACGCCGTAAGTGTTTCAATAAGTTCTGGAGCTAATGGTCTGAAGGATTCATTGTAAGATTTTGAGTTTTCTAGATCGCCACCTTCAATAATGAATAACACATGATTCATATTGGTGATATTTTTTAAAGTTCCTTGTTTGGCAGCATCTTGAAGTTCTTGCGCTTCCGCTAAAGAAACTTGTAAATCTTTAGTGCCATTAATAATTAATACAGGACTATTTAGAGTTTTAATAATTTCTACAGGATGGTATTGCATCCAATTACCCATAAAGTCTTGGGTGTCTAAACTAAAGATATTGGAGAGTGCTTGTGGAAAATCCGTTGTTGTTTTTCCAGACTTCAACACACTAAAAACACGTTCCGCATCTGGTTTTAATCCAGGAGCCGTTTGTTCAATTTGTTCTAATATAACTTGGTCAATGCTTTTAGCAGAACCACCTAACGAAATAAGTCCTGCAATATTTTCGTCAGTAGCCAACATACCTATTAAACTACCTTGACCGTGACCTATTATATAAATAGATGCGTAATTATCTTTTTTAACAAAATAGTTTACTACATCTTTGGCATCCTTAATATAATCATCAAAAGTCAATCGTGCATTTACACGACCTTTTAAAATTTGTTTCACAATGCGTTTATCATATCTAAAGGAACTGATGCCATTTGCAGCTAAACTATAAGCTATTTTTTTAAGGTTGTTATTTTTTTGAAAATTCTGATTTCCATTTCTATCCGTTGGACCATAATCTCCAATGATAATCGCTAAAATATTTTTACTAGCATCTTTTGGTTCTAATAGAGAACCATCAACAAAAGGTGATATTTCAATTTCTGTTTGAATGGTAGTAGGTTCTTGTGTAAATACTGGTAGTGCAAATAAAAGTGTTAAAATGGAAATAAATAATTTCATAGTATAAGGATATTGAAATTGAATAATATTACGTTTATCACATACAACGTAAAATTACAATTTTTAGATATGTCTCTTTTAAAATTTAATCTAATATTACGAATGAAAAAATGTGCGTTTCGTCGGGTAAAAATGATATTTAGTCGATAAATGTTAAAAAAAGATGTATTTCATCGAAAATATAAGCTTTTAAACGTCGCGATTAAAAAGTAATTTTATATTTGAAGTGTACTAAAAGACATACTTTTTAGTTCAATGGATTAATTAATTAATATTTGCATTATGTCGTTGATACTAGAGACCCTAAATCTAACAGCATAATAATAAAGCAAATAAAAACGAAACCGAGGTTGAGGGACCTCGGTTTTTTTTGTTACACTATTTTTCGAAACGTTAAATTAATTCGTTCGCCAACATTTTTTTTAGTTTTCGGAATTTGATGAAGCCAATACTGCTGCATTTCTCCGGCCATAATAAGTAAACTTCCGGATTCTAATAGTAGCTTATGACGTTCTGTTTTTATAGTTCGATGTTTATAATGAAAATACCTGGAAGCACCTAAACTTAACGATGCAATTATAGGATTTATGCCTAGTTCGTTTTCATTATCCGCATGCCAACCATTGCTATCAGAACCATTTCGATACCTGTTTAGTAAAACTGTAGTAAATTTGGCATTGGCTTCGTTTTCAATATCGGTTTTAATATCCAATAATTCATCGGTAAATATTTCTGGATGCATGGTTATATTAGAATAGGAGTAGCTTTGCTTATTGTCTGCATATAAAGCTGTAAGCCGTGGTTGCGGATGGGTTTTGCCAAAAATTGTAATTTCATCTTGCTGCCAAGTACAGTTATCTTTAAGAGCGATAAATAAATCGCTGGCTTTTTGTGGGCTATAAAAATGAGGTACATAAATCAGTTCGGCTTGGGGTAATTTAAAAACAGTTTTATTAGAAGAAAATAAGTCCATCGCGTATTTTTTTATAAATTAGTAGAGTGATTATGAAAAACAAAATACTATTATTTCTCGTCGTTGTAGTTAGCTTGGCGTTTACGCAAAAGCAAACATTGCCAAAAGGGTTTGTATATGCTGAATCTGTAATTCCTGATATTGATGTGGAATTGCGCTATTATTCCAGTAATAATTTTGTTGGTGATACCATTACAGGTTATAAAACTAATACTTTAATTGTAACTAAACCAACAGCAGATGCTTTGAAAAAAGTTCAAGATGAATTGGCGGAACAAAATTTATGTTTACGTGTTTATGATGCCTATAGACCACAGCGTGCTGTAAATTATTTTATAAGTTGGGCTAAAGATTTAGAGGATGTTCGTATGAAAGCATCTTTTTATCCTCAAGTAGAAAAACAGCATTTGTTTCGTGATGGTTATATCGCGTCACGGTCAGGGCATAGTCGGGGTAGCACAGTGGATTTAACTATTATTGACGCAAATACCTTAGAACCTTTGGACATGGGAAGTCCGTATGATTTTTTTGGGGAACCATCTTGGGTTGCTTATCAGAATTTATCAGAAATTCAAAAGGAAAATCGCCAACTATTGCAACGCGTTATGCAAAAGCATGGCTTCCGGAATTATCCAAAAGAATGGTGGCATTTTACCTTAAGAAATGAACCATTTCCAAATCGGTATTTTGATTTTGTCGTTGAATAGATATTCAACCATTATTTTGAATATTTATAAATACCACCAGGCCCAATACATCAATCCAAATTGTAGCGGAATTCGTAAAACTAAAATCCATTTGGGAATACCTGCAGATGCTTTTTGGCTAGAAAGCATATAGAAATGCACCAATAAAAATACGATTAACATAGCAATAATACCGTAAATGGCGAATGATCTTGTTCCTGGTAAACACAGAGCCAAACCCAAAATTATTTCTGCTAAACCACTAATATAAACCAGCATTTTATGGTTTGGTAAATAGCGCGGCATGATACGCATGTAGATATTAGGTTTTACAAAATGCATAACACCAGCAAGGATATACATGCCAGCCATGAGGTATACATGCCAAGGATTATTCATCTTTATACACTTTATATGTGAATCCAATTCCGTAATTATTCAGTCCTTTTTTAAGTAAGCCGGATTCTATATTGCCTTGTTTAAACTGGATCCAATTATTGCCACCAATAAAAACGCGTTTTATATAGGTGTGATGCAAGCTTATTTCGTCTGTAAATGGCAATAATGGTCTGAAGTTCGTCGGTATTTTTACGGTTCCTTCAGGTCCTTTTAATTCCTTGTATTTTTTGTTTGGCAGTAATTTTCCGGATTTATCTGTGTATCCTAAAACTTGAAGTGATACAAAAAAACCGTCCTTCGGAATGGTTATATTATAAGCACTGACGTCTAAATTATAAACATCGCCTCCTTTTTCTGTAGCCCGAAAAACAATGTTTTCATAGGTTAATACTTGACCAGGTGTTCCTTTATCATTTTTATAAAACTTCACCTTAAATAGGGTAGAGAAAGGTTTTTTATCAGCGTTTTTACGGTTTCGTTTATCCCAATCTTTAGATTCTAGCGTTATTGGAAAATGAATGGTGCTTATTTTTGTTAGTGCGGGATCCGGATTGTTGAAAAATACGGCAATTTCCGATTCAATAGTTGGTAACCAACAGTTATAATAATCATCATCCAAATAGGGTTTTAAGGTTTCTTCTTTAAACCTTCTACCTTCGGCAATTAGAATCACTTCATCCAATTCGCTGACTTCTTCATCCAATAGAATAATTTTACCTAGACCAGAAGTTGCAACCGTTTTGTTTGTATACCCTAAAGCGGAAATATATAAGGTGTCAATATCAGCGTACAGTTTTTCGGTGAAAATAAATAGACCTTCATCGTCCGCAAATAAGCCTTGACCATCGCCAAAAGAGATAGTGGCATAGGAAATAGGCGTTTCAGACTTACTGTCTTTAATGCTAATTTGGGCCATTCCTAAAGTGGTGAAACCAAGAAAAAATAGGATTGAATAGTATTTGAACATCTCTAATTATCAGGTATTAAAAATTAAAGATACAATTTATAAAAATGAATGTAGAACCAAAACTACCTACAATGTTTTTAAATTTGAGATTAATACCAGCGTTTCTTCTTCTTTTTGGAAGCCACACTTTTTCGTCCTTTCTTATGTTTACTACCCGAATCTTTAGACTTGTGAGTTATAGGTTTCGCTTTAGGATCTAATGGATATGGATGGCTTTCTTCAACAGGAATTGCTATTTGAAGCAGCTGCTGAATTGTTGTTACATAGTTTTTTTCATCAGCGCCACAAAACGAATAGGCCATACCTGAACTTCCTGCACGACCTGTTCTACCAATACGGTGAATATAAGTTTCTGGAATGTTTGGTAAATCGAAATTAATTACGGCATCCAATTCACTAATATCAATACCACGAGCTGCTACATCTGTTGCAATTAGAATGTTTACCAGGCCATTTTTAAACTTTTTAAGAGCTTCTTGTCTGTCGGTTTGCGATTTATCACCATGAATCGTTTCTACTTTATAGCCGTTTTTAGTTAAGGCACCTTCTAACTTATCCACACCAAATTTTGTACGTCTAAAAATTAAAATGCTGCCTTCTATTTCGTTGCGAAGTAAATGCAAACACAATTCTATTTTATTGCGTTTTGGTACATAATATAGTACTTGTCCAATGTTTTTTGCGGCTGAAGACGTGGTGGTGACTTCAATACGTTCAGGCCATTTTAAAATAGTATGTGCTAATTGTTCTACTTTGTAAGGCATAGTTGCCGAGAACAGAAGAATTTGTTTTTCCTTGGGACAAAGGTTATCAATATGTTTCACATCATCAATAAATCCCATATCTAACATTAAATCGGCTTCATCTAATACCAAGACTTCTACATCGTCTAAATTAATAATCCCTTGTTTTTCCAAATCAATTAAACGACCAGGAGTAGCAATTAAAATATCAACACCTTTGGTTAAAACATCCACTTGAGGTTTTTCTGAAATACCTCCAAAAATAACTGTTGTTCGTAAATTTGTATGACGGCCATACGCTTTAAAATTATTGCCAATTTGCAAGGCTAATTCACGTGTAGGACTAACAATGAGCGCTTTAATGGTTCTGTTACCACGCGGTGCGTCTTGTTTTTCAGATAGTAATTGCAAAATAGGTAAAGCAAAAGCCGCTGTTTTTCCTGTGCCAGTTTGCGCAGATGTTATAACATCTTTTCCGGCTAGAACCTGCGGAATAGTCTGTAATTGCACAGCCGTGGGTTGCGTATAACCTTGTTCTTCAATGGCTTTTAAAAGTGGGTCAATAAGTTTTAGGTCTGTAAACGACATGAATGGTGTATTTAGGACAAAGATACTTCAAATTTTTATGTTGATTCTATATTCAAAAAAGATATCCTACTATGAGTTGTTATTAAAAGCTTTTTTTAAAAGGATTATCGGTAATTCGAGATACAAATTATTTTATCAAAAATGTTAATATTTTGTTAAATAGGTGTTTTTGCAAAACCTGCTTTTACAAAACCTCGTAAGTGTTTTTGTCTTTCCCTAGTCGGACATATTGTATAACCAATAACACGAATTATGATAAAAAAAATTACGCTATTAATTGCAATTTCTATTGCCGTTTTTACAACCAACAAATCATGGAGCCAGACTATTACAAGTTCGGCTGACGATGGAACGACACCCGGAACATTACGAGTAGAAATCGCTAATGCTACACCAGGAAGTACACTTACATTTGATCCTTCTATAACAAATATTACCTTGTTATTAGGAGAAATTCTTATTGATAAAGATTTAACAATATCGGGGGTTTCTGGAACGACCTCTACAATTGATGCCAATAGTACTAGTAGAGTATTTAATATAACATCTGGAGCAATTATTCTGGAAAATTTAACACTTACAAATGGTGTTGCCAATGATGGTGGTGCTATTTATATGTCCAATGCCTCAGTTACTATTAATAATTCTTTTTTAACATCTAATACGGCTAATGGAGCTTCTGGTTCCGGTGGTGCTATTTTTAATGATGTTGGCGGCGTGTTGGTCGTAAATAATTCAGGAATTACAGCCAACATAGCCAACCGAGCAGGTGGTGGTATTGAAGATAATTCGGGTGCCGGACTAGGTATTACCTTAATTAATGTAAACCTTGATAATAACAATGCAGGAACGTCTCCCGCTACAGCCGCACCCGGAAATGGTGGTGGTTTACATATAACAGGCGCTGGTGATAGCAATATTACTGGTGGAACTGTAATGGGGAATATAGCGGCTAAAGAAGGTGGCGGATTATGGAATGGCAGTGGAACCATGATGGTTAGTACTGTGGATGTTTCTGAAAACCTAGCTGTTGGGAACGCTACAGGTGGTGGTGGTCTTTTTAACAATGGCGGAACACTAACAGTTGATGCCATGACAACATTAACGCGCAATATAGCAATGGGAGACACACCTGGTGGTCGAGGTGGAGCCATGTTTAATAATTTAGGTGGAACTTTAAATTTAGCAAATGGATTAACAATTTCAGGAAATTATGCTAGTAGAGCAGGCGGTGCTATTGAAGATGCTTCTAATGGATTGCTGATACTTGACGGTGTTACGCTAATTGGAAATGCCGCTGGTGTTGATATTGGTTTGGGAAATACAATCATGCCTAATCCAGGAAATGGTGGTGCACTGCACTTGTCAGGAACAACCAATGCAACTATTTCAAACCTTTCTATGATAGAAAATAATTTGGCAGCACGTGAAGGCGGCGGATTATGGAATAATTTAGGAACCATGACATTAACGATGACATCTGTTGATAATAATATAGCTTATGGTGATGCTGCAGATGATGGTGGCGGTGGAATCTTTAATAACGGTGGAACTTTAACTATTAATTCATCGTCTCAAGTATTAAATAATCAAGCTATTGGAATTTCAGGTTCTGGAGGCGGTATATTTAGTACTGATGGTGTTGTAACCGTTAACGATTCGTGGGTAGCATATAACACCTCTAATAGAGCCGGTGGGGGAATTGAAGCCATTGATGGAATTGTTGATTTAAGTAATGTAACATTAGATTTTAATACAACAGGTTCAGCGCCGGGGAATGGTGGTGGATTACATATAACAGGAATGGCCGATACCAATATATCTGGCGGAACGGTTACAGAAAATACAGCGACTAGAGAAGGTGGTGGTTTATGGAACGGTTCTGGAATAATGACTGTGAATGGAACATTGATTACCGGAAATATAGCAAATGGACCAGCTGCCGATGATGGTGGTGGTGGAATCTTTAACAATGGCGGAACCCTTTTAGTTCACAATAGCACAACCATTAGTAGTAATATTGCAGATGGTGCAGCTGGATCTGGTGGAGGAATTCTAACAATAGGAGGAAATGTAACCATAAATGAATCTGCCATAACAAGCAATCAAGCCAATCGCGCAGGTGGTGGAATTGAGTTAGCTGGTGGAACTTTAAACCTGATTAATGCAATTTTAGATATGAATAATGCAGGCGTTTCGCCCGCAATTGCAGCACCAGGTTCTGGTGGTGGATTGCACGTAAGTGGACCTGCCACAACAAATATTACAGGCGGAACAACAAACGGCAACATAGCTGCTAACGAAGGTGGCGGACTTTGGAATGGTTCGGGTGTTATGACGGTTGTAAATCATACAATTGATGGTAATACAGCATCAGGAAACGATGCCATGACAGCTGGAGCAGCTGGAGGTGGTGGAATTTATAATGAAGGTGGAACATTAGATTTATCAGGTTCAACAATAATTATAAATAATAGTGCTGATGGCGCTCAATCAACTGGTGGTGGAATTTTAAATGCTGCTGGAACATTGACTGCTAATGGGATTACCATAATGGATAACCAATCAAACAGAGCTGGTGGCGGAATTGAAACAAATGGTGGAGGTGCTGTTATGTTAACCAATGTCAATTTAAATTCGAATGACACAGGGGTTGTAACCGGAGCTGGTGCACCAGGAAATGGAGGCGCACTGCACGTTAGTGGAAACAGTACGGTTGATGTTACAGGTGGAACCGTAAATATGAACACGGCAGCTTCAGAAGGCGGTGGTTTATGGAATGGTTCAGGAATAATGACGGTAGCTGGTACAACTTTAGATAGCAATATGGCTTTAGGTGCCAATGCCGATAATGGTGGCGGTGCCCTTTTTAACAACGGAGGAACACTTATCGTTCAAAATGGCGCAATAATTACCAATAATATGGCTACTGGAGCTTCTGGTTCAGGAGGCGGAATTCAAAATGTAGATGGCGGTATTTTAACAATTATAGATTCTGAAATTTCAGGAAACACATCCAATAGAGCAGGTGGTGGTATTGAAGATAATTCAACTAACGCTGTTGGAACATTAACATTAACAAATGTAATTTTAAATAATAATTCAACCGGATCAGCACCAGGAAATGGTGGTGGTTTGCATAATACAGGTCCAGGTAATTCTACAATTACAGGCGGAACTGTTAATGGAAATATGGCTACTCGTGAAGGTGGTGGTTTATGGAACGGTTCAGGTGTTATGACTTTAGATGCTGTAACAATCGATTCAAATATAGCACAAGGTGATGCCGCTGATGATGGTGGTGCAGGCGTTTTTAATAATGGAGGAACTTTAAACATAACGAATGGATCCCTTATTTCAAATAATATATCAAGTGGTACTTCCGCATCCGGAGGTGGACTTTTAAGCACTGCTGGAAACGTAACAGTATCAGATTCTTCTTTTGAAACCAATGCTGCTAATAGAGCAGGTGGCGCGATAGAAATTATAGACGGAACTTTAACATTTACCAACTCAATTATGAGTGGTAACGATGTAAATGGTTTAGCAGGAACTGCAGCACCAGGAAATGGTGGTGGACTTCATGTTACTGGAATGTCTGGAGTGGTAACCATTTCAACAAGTACTATAAGCAATAATGCTGCTGCTAATGAAGGTGGCGGATTATGGAACCAAAACGGAACAACGATGAGTGTTTCCATGTCTACTATTGATAATAATACGGCTGACGAAGGCGGTGGAATTTACAACAACACGGGAAGTATAACGTCCGTGATGACCACTACTATTTCTGGAAATTCGGCAACTGTATCTGGTGGTGGACTTTCTAATAATGGTGCTAGTTTAGATTTAAATGCGGTAACGGTTGTTATGAATACAGCTGCTTTAGGCGGTGGAATTGATGCAGTAAATAATGTGTCTTTAAAAAATACCATTGTTGCTTTAAATACAGCTTCTTCGGGAATGGATGTATCTGGAACAATAATATCTAACGATTATAACTTGATTGGATTAGATGATTTAAATGCTTTTACACCACAAGCTAATGATTTAGAAGGTGTAAACCCATTAGTTGGTCCGCTACAAGATAATGGTGGTACCACGTTAACGCATCAATTATTAGATAATTCTCCGGCATTTGATGCAGGTGATGGAACCGATGTTTTTGTGGATCAGATTGGACAACCTGTTTTTGGTTCTTCACGAGATCTGGGTGCTTTAGAATCTCAAACATCACTTTCTATAGATGACTTTAATCAAACAGCAACCTTCCGTGTTTATCCTAATCCTACAGATGGAAACTTTAAAATTAATTTAGGAGCTATTTCAGACCGAAATATCTCCCTGATGATTGTATCTATAACAGGACAGGTTGTTAAGAAAGCAACTTTAAATTCAGGACTAAATACGATTGATATGACAGGAATGGCTTCGGGAATGTACATGTTGAACATTAGAACAACAAATAATACCGTGACCCATAAATTGATTCTGCAATAAGATTTGAATTAGTCAAATTCTATATTAAAAGGCCAAAACATCATGTTTTGGCTTTTTCTTTTTTTGATTGAAAAAAGACATCTAATTCTTTCTTGATGTCCGTCTACTTTTAACTAAATTAAACGTTTGTTTTACGTAATATTTTATCCATTTTTCTACCTTTTGCTAACTCATCTATTAATTTATCTAAATAACGGACTTGTTTTGTTAATGGGTTATCAATTTCTTCAATGCGGTAACCACAAATTACACCTGTAATAAGGTCTGCATGTGGATTTAAAGTTGCTTTATTAAAGAATGTTTCAAACGTAACTTTCTCATCAATAAGCTTATGTAGGTTGGTTTTATTAAAACCTGTTAGCCACTCAATAACTTCATATAATTCTTCTTTTGTTCGGCCTTTCTTTTCCACTTTTGTAACATAATGTGGAAATACGGACGCGAATGTCATGTTGGCTACGCGTTCATTATGTTTTGGTGTTGTTTTCATAAAATTCTAAATTGCTTTTTAATAAAAATAAGATATTGGCGCTTTATTGCCGCGTACTGTATCAAAATATTTTATTAAGATAATCGGTTACTAGACTATAAGTGCGCTTTTGTCATAGTATGGTTATTTATTATTTATAAACGCGGTAAGAGCCTCTGTTTCTTTAAGAGAAATTTTTACTTGTGGGTGCTGCTTACCTTCAATTAAAAATTTGTATAAATCATTTTTTTTCATGGTTTCAGAAAAAGAATGCATTGTTACCCCAGCTGCTTGCTTATCAATTTTATGACACATACCACAGTTATTTTGAAAAACGACTTGACCTCGGTTCACTAGGGAATCTTGATTATTCATGGCGCTATCATAGTCATCTTTATGTTGGTTACACGACAACTGACTGAAAACAAGTAAGCTTAATACAACTAAACGGACTGATGCTTTTTCAAAATGCTCCGTAACGTGTTTTTGGAATTTGTGACACATGTTTTTTAATTTAATAAGCTTTTATTGGCGCCAGTTTTTTACTATAAATATAATTTTTTAATCCTCTTTTTTTCAGAAGTCATTATAAATGTACAAATACTTAAATGGTTTAATTAGGAATTGGTTTTATATATTGAATTGTGATATCTCTAGGGTAGCGAAATTCTTTAAAACAAAATAACATTTCACTTTTAGAAGGATTATTCTAAATAATCCCAGGCAGGAACATGCTCTCTTTTAATTTGTAAAACCGCGTATAAAATAACAATACCTAATAAACCTAATAAAGATTGACCAATGGGAATACCAATACTTAAATTTATAAGCAATGCTACTAAACTTGTAGAAAGAAACCCCCAAAATCCAAGTTTATTCCATTGAAATAATAAAACGGCAAAAATTACATTGGCTATGCCTAAAAGAGCAAGAATTATTAACGTGAAATTAGACACGCTGCCTGGAAAGCTTTCGGAGACGGAATCGCCTGCTATAAGGTAAGATAGCGCCGTTATAGCATTAACTACTATCATTAAAATTAACCATGCTGTTACGCATCCATGTCTTTGTTTTGGCGTGTTTAGGTTGGCGTTTTCATTTTCCATGTGTATACGTTTTTAAGGTTAAGTTATTAGGTTTTTAAGTTGGGTTTTTTGAAAAAAATGGATTCATTAGAGCATAAAAAGTTGTGTCATAATTACTAAAATTGAATGGCACGCATTCCAAATCTAACTAATTTGAGATTAAATTTTGGTATGAAGCTCACTCTAATTTCATATAACAAAAAAACCACTTCAGTTTTGAAGTGGTTTTTTTGTTATATGCACATTAACATGTGGTTTGAAACTTTACAAATTAAATTGCAAAACTAAACCGAAGGTATTTAAGTTTTTTAGCTTTTGTTCGTCATTAAAAACAGCGCTGTTTCGAGTTTCCAACTTAGTGAAGTCTGATTGTCCCGTATAATTTATACCAATACCAAAATGCGGTTCTATTTGATATACAAAACCAAGACCTAATTGAAATCCGAAGTTCCAACCGTCATAAACATCTTCAATTTTCGCTGCATTAAACGAATATTCATCCTTAAAAACGTTTTGAGCATAAGGTCCCAAATGTCCTATTATGCTGAATTTATCTGCAACTTGTTTGTCAAATGTTAGTAATAAAGGAATTCTTATTAAATAACGCTCGTGGTAAAAATTACCAATGGCATTAAAGCCATTTCCGCTTAATTGATTAAATCCAACCCCTGTTGCTATTCCAAATTTTGAATGAACACGATAATTCAATAATAAATCTCCCGTATTACTATTCATGTTGTAATTTGGAGCATTATCATTGTCCATAATACCATAACCAATACCACCAGAAGCTAAAATGTTAAATTTAGAATCTTTAGTTTCAATTTGTTCTTGCGCCTGCATGCCAATCGTTGCCAAAAGTGATAGCGCAAACATCATTACATTTAATTTTTTCATAATTTTTCTTTTTTTTAATTGATATGAAGATACTTAATTTCTACAGGTTAGGAGCAGAAATTTTTAGCTATTATTTTATAATGCTATTGAAAATATTTATGGTGTAATTATACTTTTTACTAAAAAAAAGTGTGCAAAAATTGGGCTTTATTTCAATTTTACCCGAATAAAATATATCTTTTTTCATTTGGATTGTTGAATTAGTTCATCAAAAACAGGATTTAAAATGGCTAGCATTTTTGAAGCCGTATTCATGCCGCTTTGGTTGGTAATAATAAAAGCGCCCATATTGTGTTCGGGAATTATATACATAAAACACTGTGATCTAGGTACACCGCCATGATGTGTATATTGTGTGCCTAACGTATCGTTGGATTTATCAATATTCCAAAAATACCCAAGACCAAATTCATCGTTATATTGAAACACGGATTTATGAGATTCCTGAACAATGGCATTATTTTCAAGCTGATATTGAACAAATTTCATCATATCAGAAACCGTTGTTTTAATATTTCCACCTGCGCCCCAAGGTAGTTTCCCCATAGGCGATGTTATAATTGGATTATCCACATGATATCCAACTGCTAATTGAGATAATTCAGTGTCATTTAATTTAATTTTTGTGTGTGCCATGCCGACTTTTTCAGAATAGAATTTTTTCAACAAATCTTCAAAATTCGTTTTGTAAACAATTTCTAATATGTGTGCTGACAATTCAGTTCCTGTGCTAGAATACGCATATTTATAACCGGGAATGGTATCAATTTTTATGCTGTGAAGATCCTTTAAGAACTTTGTTTGATTATAATACTCTAAAACGGTATTTATTTTTGCTGGTGTTTCATAGTTTAAAAAATCACCCATAATTGTATTCATTTCCGGAGGCAGCATATTCGGTAATCCGGCGGTATGTGTTAAAACATGTTTTATTTTTACGGGATGGTTCTCAAAACTTAGATTGCTATAACCGTCGTTGAGGTATTTTGTAATATTATCCTCCAAACTTATCTTATTCTCCAAAACAGCTTGTGCCATCAACGTTCCTGTTAGAACTTTACTTAAGGAGCCAATTTCATAAATAGTGTTATTAGTGGGTGTGTTACCCTTGCCTTTTTCTAATTCGCCATAATGTTGAATGTATTCTTTTCCGTTGAAAAAAATGGCGATAGACGTGGCATTTATTAAAGAGTCTTGAACCATTTTAGTTGCAAGACTGTCAATAATCTGTGTAATATTACCCGTATTCTTTTGGGTTTCAATAGCCTGTTTTGGTTTATCACTGCAATTTAAAACTATTAATAAAAAAGTGAGTAAAATATATTTTGTCATGATGTGGGTAGCTTTAAAAAGTATAACTTAAAAAATAGGGTCTTAATTTTTAAGGTTATGTATTTCAGGGACAATATAATCGTTTAATAATTTGGTTGTTTGGTGATGAGAATCCAAGCCACCGTTAAAATAGGTGCTCGTTAAAACGACTACCAAATCTAAATCAGGAAAAACAGCTATTTTGTTCCCTCCGATACCAGACATAAAGTAGGCTTTTTCTTTGCTCTCTTTTCCAAAATTTGACAGCCACCACAAATAACCATATTCATAATTAAACATTCCCACCTCTGCATGAGGTGTTGTTGATTCGGCAATAAATTCTTTTGAAATAATTTGCTCATTATTCCAGCTGCCTTGGTTTAAATATAATTGACCAATTTTCAGTAAATCGCGACTTTTAAGACCAAGTCCACCACCTGCCATGGGCAGTCCTGTTGGCGTTACTTGCCAATGATAATTTGTAATCCCTAATTTTGAAAAAAGAGCTTTGTCTGCATAACGCTCCAGTGATCCCGAAACAGTGTTAATTATATCCCCTAAAACAACAACGCCAGCCGTACAATAACTAAAACTCCGGCCATATTTGGAATTTATTGGTTTGGTTACCCATTCTGGAAATCCTTTTATGGGTAAATTCCAATAGAATTTGACCCAATCTTCAATAATATACATGCGCTCTTCTTGTCCACGAGAATTTGGGTTCCAATCATCGCATTCCAAAATTGACGACATGGTTAGTAAATCTTTAATAGTAGTATCATTTTTTCGCGTGTCGGGATTTTGTAAACTGGTAACTTTAGAATATTTTGAAGCTACCTCGCGTACCGATTTTAATTTTCCGTCTTGAATTAAAGTTCCAATGAGCGTTCCTGTAATAGTTTTGGTAGCCGAGCGCGTATTGTGTTTGGTATCTGAATTATGATTGTTATAATAGTTCTCGAAAATAAGGTTTCCATTATGAGCAATTACAACACTTGAAATTTCTTTAAATTCATTAGAGGAAATAAGGCTATCCATTTCCTTTATTGGCAAATTGCCCAACAATGAGCTTTTTGTTTTCCAACCATCGTTTTTTTGAACCGGTTGAACTGGATTATTTTGAGCTTGAATAGTGAGGCTTATTGTCAACAGCAAAATAAAGGCAGCTAATTTATACATGTGATTTGTTTTTTGATTGATGATGAGCCTATTGGACGTCTCCTTTCCATTTTTGTTACAGCACCACGTGTAAACGTGAATAAATATGGGGTTTTAACATGTGTATTGTTTAAATGTTCCTTCGTTTAAACATGTTTTTTTAGATAGTTGATTTTGTTTTTTCGTACAAAAAAACCACTTCAGTTTTGAAGTGGTTTTTGATAAATTTATGGGTGTTTATTTTTAGAACCACCCCATTCTACTATCTATAACTCTATGGAATTTAGCTTATGATTGCTTGATGAATTGTACATCAAGTACCAATTTCACCTTATCGGAAACAACAATGCTTCCTGCTTCCGTTACAGCACTCCACGTTAAATTGAAATCTTTTCTGTTAATGTTTCCTGTCATGTCAAATCCAGCTTTTGTTTGTCCGTAAGGATCTACTGCAATACCATTAAGTTCGGCGTCCAACGTAATTTCTTTGGTTACGTCTCTTATTGTTAAATCGCCCACCAATGTATCACCATTAAAAGATTTTGAAACAAAAGTCATTTCAGGGAATTTTTCAGAGTTGAAAAAATCATCCGATTTTAAATGTGTGTCTCTATCTTTATTTTTAGTGTTAATAGATGCTGTTTTGGCACTAAATTCTAAAATAGCATTGTTAAAATCATCGCCATTTGTTTTTGCAGTTGCCTGGAAATCTTCGAAATGACCAGTTACTGTTGAAATCATCATGTGCTTTACTTTAAAAGCAATCTCTGAATGTGCGGTGTCAATAGACCAATTTGTGTTATTTTTCATTGTTATCGTTTTTAATTGTTATTTATTATTTTTTTAATACGTCTTGAATGTCTGCAAGCTTTTTAAACTGTGCATTGGTATAAGGGCAAAGAGGTGTAATTTTAATATTTTTTTCTCTTGCCATTTCTACAATTTTGTAGAGCAATTGTTTTCCAATATTTTTGCCTTGAAATTCAGGATCAACTTCTGTGTGATCAATAATTATATGCTGTTCACCTGCAATGGAATAGGTCATTAATCCTGCTCTTTTATTATTTTCCCTAGCCATTGCAAAGCCTTTGTTCTCTTGTTCTTTAATTATTAATTCCATGGTGTTTTTTTAAGGTTATAAAAAATGTTTAAAGGGTTGCGCTTACATGGTCATGGGTACTTCCATTAAAAGAACACGGGCATTTTCTGATGCTTTTACAGTAATGCTATCTGTGTCCCAAATTCCCATACCATCTCGTTTGGAAAGCTTTTCGCCGTTAATTTCTACAGCACCTTCCAGAATAAATGCATACACGCCATTACCTGTTTTCTTGATTTTGTATTCATCGGTGCTTCCTTTGGTGAAATTTCCTAAATGAAACCACGCGTCTTGATTAATCCAAACGCCTTGATCATCTTTATTAGGCGAAAGCACTTGGTAAAATTCATTTTCTTTAGAAATATCTCTAATAGAAACTTGATCGTATCGTGGCGTTACATTTTTGGTTTTAGGAAATACCCAAATCTGTAGAAATTTCACTTCCTTGTCTTTGTTTTTATTGTATTCGGAATGCGTAACACCAGTTCCAGCACTTAATACTTGTACATCACCTTCTTTAATGACAGCCACATTTCCCATACTGTCTTTATGTTCCAAATCGCCTGCCAAAGGAATGGAGATAATTTCCATATTGTCGTGAGGATGTGTTCCAAAGCCCATTCCTGCAGCTACCGTATCATCATTTAATACGCGTAGTACGCCAAAATTCATTCTTTCTGGATTGTGATAATTTGCGAAGCTAAAAGTATGGTGTGAGTTTAACCAACCGTGATTCGCTGCGCCTCGTGTTTCTGCTCTGTGAATTATTGTATTCATAGTATGTATGTTTTTGTTTGTTAAACCTACCTGATCGGCAGGCAGATGATTAAATCCTACTTGTTGCATTAATGTGTTGTAAGTGGATTTTGTGGTTTTGCTCGTGCTTGCATTAAAGGTTTGCGGAGCAATAGCACCAAAAACACCAGTTAAAAGGACATTTTTTATAAATTTCTTACGGTTCATATCGTTGCTTTAAAAGTATGATACAAATATATAACCAATTGGAAACCTGTGGAATATGAAAAAAGGGGATAAGCTTATGAAAATCCGATATACGGCTCTAAATTATGATGTAATCTCGTTTTTCTTGAAGCTTGAAGGCGATACCTGTGTATGCTTTTTGAAGAAGGCACTAAAATTGGCAGGCTCATTGAAACCTAATTCATAGGCTATTTCCTTCGTGTTTAAATCGGTGAAATAGAGTAACCTTTTAGCTTCAGTTATAATTCGGGCTTGAATATAATCTTTGGCAGTTTTACCAATTCTAGCTTTAAAAGTTCGGTTTAAATGATCTGGTGTTATATGAAGCGCATTGGCGTAAAAAGTGGTAGAATGCTCTTTTTTGTAGTGATTGTTTACCGCATTTTTAAAGGTCCTAATCAGGTTATCTCCAGAGGTGTCAACATCAGATTCAATGGGGTTAATGGAACAAATATTATTACACTCTATCAGTAAGAGTTTTAAAAATGAACCAATAGATAAGAATTTCATTTTTGCATTACTATTGAATAAATTGAAAATTTGATGCGCAAAATGTTCTATATTTTTAAATTGATCATTATTTGGCTCTAATGGAGGGCTTTGTCCGTAATTGTGAAAGAGATTCAAACTTTCAATAAAGGATAGGGGAATAGAGTTTTCTACTAAAAACTGATTGGAAAATGTCATGGCATACCCAAACGATTGTTCTGTTTCTATAACTTGATGTACTTGTCCGGGAGCTACAAAGAAAATTTGTTGGTTTGCTAAATTGTTAGTATTAAAATCAATTTTATGTTGTCCCTTTGCCTTATTGATTATTAAAACCGTGTAATAATTATGTCTGTGGGGCTCGTCAACTTCTCCATTTCGTTTGGTGTAAATAGCTTCCATTTTGGAAATCCCAAAACTGGCGCTTTCCTTTTCTCTATTAACATCTTGATAAATTTTGACTGTGCTCATGTATAATAACTTATATCTCTGTTGTTATCCGTTTTATTGTTTCTCTAGAAATCTACCATACTTTTTAGTGGTGGCATAATCCGATACAAAATTTTCATTTTCAAAAATAGTTTTTCCGCCAACCATAACTCGGGAAACGGTTCCGTGATTTCTATTCACAAGTCGGTCGTAATTATTAAATTCTTCAATCTGTCCCGTTTCTACAGTTTCTGTAATGGCATCAAATTTATTAGGATCAATAATTACCAAATCGGCTATTTTACCTGGTTTTAGGTGTCCACAATCTAAACCAAACCAATCGGCTTGCTCTTTTGTTAATCGCCAGATACATTTTTCCATGGGCATAATTGGCTTGCCAGCATCTATAGATTCTTGGACGACTTTTATCATTTTCAACGGAAAATTATAGAAGGCCATATTGTTTAAGTGGGCTCCAGCATCCGAGAAGCTAATTAAATTATGTTTATGATTATACAAGTTATCATATTTTTCAACGCGATCATTGGCAATGGTGGTTGTCCATCTAATCTTTTTATCATATTGAATTATAGTGTCCAAAAAGAAATCTACGGGATGCTGCTGGTGTTCTTCAGCAAGATCATAAAAGTTTTTATCAATCATGCTCGAATCTGGACAATCAATAATCAAGGTTTTGCTTAAATCTTTATGCCAAACTTTGGGCGCAAATTTTTTCTTTATTTCCTTTTTAAAGGCCTCTCTAAATTCAGGATCTCTAATCAAGTCGTTTCTTTCGTCTAAATTTTTGGCTAGGTGCCTCATGGCTTCACCACTAGGAAATTCTTCAAACATCACTGAGTCTACGCCATCGTAATAAACCGTAAATGGGCAAGGCGGCGATTGCATTCTAAAGCTTGCATTGGCTATGGTATTAATAGCTTTACTTGCTGTTGAAATTAATGGATAAATATAGCGGTCGCCAATTAAATCCATCATGGCAATCATGGTTGTTTTAAGTGTTTTTCTAAAGACTCCTGAACTGGCCAACATATAATTAATGGCATTAATTCTGGTGACTAGATTTGGCGCGCCTTGTAAAATGGCATCGCGTTTTCGCAGTAATTCAATCAGGTTTTTTTCGTTCTTTCCATGACGAGTAAAATGATGGTGTTTTATGCGACCAATACCGATTGCCATCCATTTTATCCCATGGATTATCCATAGTGGACAACCCTATAAAACCTGCATCCAAAGCCTCATTTAGCATGTGGAGCATGTGGTCTTGTTCCTCTTTTGTAGCGGTTTCATTATCTTGTAAAGAACGTTCAATACCCATGGCATGCATGCGTAAATCTGAATGCCCTACAAAGGAAGCCACATTAATGCCTAAGGGTAATTTGGAAATATAGGCTTTCCACTCCTTGGCATTGGTCCACGTTTTTTCTTTTTGAAGTAAGGGCAACATAATATCTCTTGGAATGGCTTCAACTCTAGTAAACGAGTCCGAAATATCTTCAGGTGAATTGTAAATAGCACTCACCGAGCAACTCCCCAAAATAATGGACGTAACACCATGTCTAGCCGATTCTTTAAGTCCTGGAGAAGCAATTAATTCTGTATCATAATGTGTATGCGAATCTACAAAACCAGGAACCATCCATTTTCCTTTGGCATCAATTATGTGCACTTCTTCATCTGCTTCAATGATTCCTATGTTAACGATTTCACCATTTTCAAGAATTAAAATATCTTGAATTTTCGCTTTTTCATCTTGACACCCAGAGAACAATAAGCCGTTTTTAATGAGTGTTCGATTTTTCATAGTAATTGAGGACGTAGTTGTAATTGTATTTGATTTTCAACAGCGATGAAAGAGCTTAAAGTCCAATCATCAGTTGAAGTTACTTCAAAGCTAACAATTTTATATGAGAAATATTAAGGGATAGAAATGGAAAGATCGCCACATTCATCATCATCATTTGAACAATGTAATAGTGTGGTACTCAAAATAATTAAAACCAGTAACTTTTTCATGATGCGTTATTTATTGTGTAGATGGGAAAAAGCTTTAAAGGTTGCGTGTACATGTAGTATATAAAAGTATCTGTCACAAAAAGGAACAGGTGTTTATATCTACGACAAAAATTAAAACATGCCTATCAATAAAGACGCGGCATGTTTTCAAGATTATTGGAAGATTAATTTAATCTTTTAATTGCACACCAAAATAATATCCTGGAATTGTTTCAATTGATACAGGTGCCACAACGCCAGAATTAGGGGTTAAATCTATAGCCGTAACGGTTGACTCATTAAGGACGTGCGAGTTTAAACTATACACATAATAATATTCGGTTGTATAATCTAATACTGCTGAAATTCGACTGCCATTAGAGGTAAAGGTGTATGTTAAATCTGTAATCACCGTTTCATTACCAGTTGCTTCATCTATGGTAACCAGTTCTTTTGATGCGGCGCCTTCTCTCACTAAATAAAAGGCATCATGGCAAGGTGACGCAGGATTGGGATTATTTACATATTCTAAACCATCTCGATTTAATGGCGAAAGTTGTTTTGGATAGTTGGCAACTAATGCGCCTGATCCAGACGTATCAATTTTATAAAAATTATGACTGGCAATCACATATAGAAAATCACCTTTAGAAGTCATATTAGAACATCTAGCTGTTGGCAACAGTTGGATAGGATTAAAGGTGTTTATTGGTGTCATAGTCATGACATCATATTCTTTTAATTCATAATTTACAACCATAAAAAAACGATTATTTATAAATTCCATGGCATTTATATGAGCAATGGGAAACTCTAAAGGCGCTGGTGTATTAGCTGAAGACGCATCATATACAAGCACTCGGTCTCCTGAAGAAACAACATAACGCTTGGCTCCTTGAATATCAATTTTAGAATAAGCTGAAGATTGAGTCATTCTTAAACTGGTGCCAAAAGTTGCCGGCAAAAGTGTGTCGTCTCGTTTTAGACCAGTTGGCGATGTTCCGAAATTCTCATGAAAGGCCCATTCGTTACATGCAAAGGACCCTGTGTTTTGCGTTTCAATATATAAATGATTAAACGTATTTGGAACAACGGTAGGCGTGATGGAATCGGAGGAAGAATCACAATTTGTTATCGTTATAATGCATATTGTGAGTAATAAAATTTTAGTTCTCATAATCTGATAATTTAAGTTATTTAAACTTATATACAGATTGTCTAAATTTTGTTACCCATGAATTTAAAATAATTTAAAAATGATACAGGTTTTGAACTACAAATTTCCTGTAATTTTTATTTCATAAAAAAAGAAGGTCTTTTCAGATTCCCTTTTCAGTTTGTGAGAGCTTAATTGCTTGTTTTGTAGCACAGTACTTTGTTGGCAGTAGTTATTTCTTTTTCCAATTACTTATAACATTTTTAACTCTATCTAGAACCTCTTCTGACCAGTTTCTAGGATTATAATCTTTTAATTCTTTTTCGTTGAGTTGACTCATTAAAACCAAATAGACTATAAACATTTCATCAGCAATCCAATATCTTCCTCAAGAATCGTCAGGGTCTTGGCCTAAAAATTGAAGTTCAATATATTCATTAGCAAACTCTTTTGACTTTTCTAAATTCTGATTCAGGTCTTCAATAGTATTTAATCCTAATTGTTTCGCAATATTTACAATAAGTGAAAAATATACATTTAAATTTTTGTCATCTTCAGCATAGTCAAAACCAGCTTTGTTAGCAAATTCCCAATACTCTTTTAATAGTAATTCATTTTCATTAAAATAGTGTTTGACAGTGTCAAGATTTAACTCATTGTATACTGGTATATTTTCAATATCTGTTTTGTTTTCAATTGCTTGGGATAACTCAAATTGTTTTTGTTTCACTTGAACAAATTGTTCGTCAGCTAATTCAAACAATCCTGCAAGTCTAAATAATTTTCTTTTGAGTAAATCAGGAACATCGAATTTGCTTTTATATTCAAGTTCGTGAGAAATAGCTACCCAAGAATGTTGAAGAACAGTTCTTAATTGAATTTCTGCAAATAAATCATTAAACTTAATCCATTCTGGTAAGTGCGAACGAATTGAATTAATCTTAACTATATAATGATTGGATAAGTAGCCAAATTCATTACTTTTTAAAATTGTACTTTTATCTACAGAATTGTTTAAGTCAACGTGAAAGTTCTCCCGAACTAAAGAATCAGTTTTATCTATATCTGTTCGATAATATACAATAATTCGAACTCCACATAAATCCATTACTTCTTTTAATGGATTTCCATATTTTCCTTTTTTTGATTCAATTTTGTTTTTAAAACTTTCTATTTCTTTCGACCTACCTTCAATCAAATGATACTTAATGTCATTAGCATCAAGAATAGATTTAAGAAGTATAATGAGACTTAGTGAGAAACCTTCATATATAGGCTTTAATTCTTTATATTTTTCTACATAATTCATTCAGGATGCTGTTTTTAATTACTGCCAACCTATGTGTATGTGTAATGGTGTATATACCGATTAAATATACAAACCCAATTTAATAAATATATACAACAACCTTACTACGTAGTTCTACGTAACTCCAACACACAAAAAAACCACTTCGGTTTAGAAGCGGTTTTAGAATACATTATATAAAAAAAATCTATTAATCCATATCAAGATACGTTGATCACATAGGTAGCAACCACATCTTTGTTAATTTTTACATGTATATCATAATGACCTTTGTGTTTAAATTTATAGGTGAAGGAAATTAGGTCATCGTCATGATGTATGTTATAAATTTCTAATGGTTGTTCTGTAATTCCAACGTATTTAATAAGCGAAATAGAATCTGTAGAAATGGTTTTAAGGGATTTAAAACTAAAATGTATTTCATGGTTCTTGCCTATTTCAATATTCATTTCTTTGGGGCTGATCGGGATTATTTTATGCGCATAGGTTTCACCATAAATTAATGGCGCTGCTACAAATGTTTGTGTTGAGGTTGAACCATTTAGTAACCACTTTTTTTCAAAGGGATAGTGACTTTTAGAAAATAATATAGGATCTGTTAAAAAATAACCGTCATTATAATCTTCTATAAAGGTATTGTTAATTATATATCCACTAGACCAAGTGGCATCGGATAAATACCATTTGTTATTTAATTTAACGGCATTCCATGAATGATTAGCCATGTCCAGTGCTTCAATATTGGATGCCACAGAACGGCCATATCCATTTACTATTTCACATTCTATATTGGCTAAAAATGATAATTCTTTAATTAAGTAAGCATAACCGGTACACATGGTTTTTTTATCTTTTAGCAGCCTTTTAAACGTGGTTTTTAAATAGGTGTTATTCCATGCAATATATCCTAGACTATCGTTTTTATACTTTTTTCGTTTTTTAAAAATTTTATTTTGTTGATTCATATCGGCTGTTATATTTTGACAAACCCACGTATAAATAGCTCTGAATTTTTCAACATCGGTTGATAGTTTGGATGTCAGCTTATGCGCTAAAAGCGGTAAATTATCCAAACTAGCACCTTTATTCATTTTAGCTATATAATCGGCTTGTTTAAAATTAACAGCATTGAAATCTGATATTTGCGCCTGTGAAATAGTACTGATAAAAACGATAATTAAGAAATACCGGATGGACATGCCTATTTGTTTTTCTTGGATTTGTAAACTTTTTTTACGGCTACTTTTCCCATAACGATACATGTAACAGCATCCATATTAACTTCCATTTCAACGGTGGGCGAGGCGGTTTCATTATTAATAACAATGGTTCTAGAGCTATAACCTATAAAGCTAAAAATAAGAACATCTCCTTTTTGTAATTTTTCAGGGAATTCAAATTCACCATCAAAATTCGTTTGTGTCCCAATGGCTGTGTCTTTAAGAATAATGTTGGTGCCAGGTAGTGGTAAACCATTTTCATCTAAAACAGTTCCTTTTACGCTAATGTTTTTTTCTTGATGGATATCTTTTGCCTCGGAATTGGTATTCGTTGTATCGGTTTTCTTGTCTTGTGCGTGAGTAGCATTGAAACTAAAAAAAGACAGCATTGCTAAACCAAAACCACCAATGAGATTGCGCCTTTTATTGGTTTTAGGTAATTGATTAAATGATTTTAATTGAGCGGTTTTAAATCTGCCGCATGTATTTTGGCTGCTTTTCAATTTGAAATAATTGATAATTGCTTCAGGTTTCATGTTGGTAAAATCAATGACTTCTTTTTCACAGGAATTACAAAATCCACCTGCTTTTGTAGGCGAAAAGTGCTTGTAATTTTCAGAACATGGTGTTTTAATACTTACGTTTAGATTGTTTTTCATGATGGTTATTTTTATAATTATGATTCAAACCTAGCGGTTTATCAGGTATCTAGAAATAACTAATGAGACAAACGTGTTTTTGGGTGCGTGAAACTTACGTTTTGGTTAGGGTATAAAAAACCACTTCGGTTGGGAAGTGGATTTAAAATATAAATTATTTAGCTGTGATGATTAAACTGCTTTATTTCAAGTTTTCAGCTGATTCAAATTTATTACAGGTGTCCTTTAATCCCATTAAAGCATCTTTATTGGCTTGACGGATTACGTTTTTTAAAATTTGTTTACTTTTATTATTTTGGATTAGTAAGCAATAACCAGCTCCTTCGCCCCAACTTTGTAACATACCTGAAATAAAAAAGTGAATACAGTTTTGGCAGGTTTTTTCTATTGACTTCATGGGTTAATAAATTATTTATTGCATATTGAAATGTTATTCTTCATTTTAAAATCAATAATTATATCAGCAATTTTGTCAATCAATTCATTTGATGCGCCATTTGTTAGTTGTCTTGTATGAATAACTAATTTTGGATTTTGGTTTTTAGAATAATGAATCCACATTTTATTTAACTCCGTACAAACTACTTGTTTATCGAAATCGACATCAAATATTTCACATACTTCTCCTGGATAAGTTTCTATGTAATTATTATCCGATGCAGTAATCACTACAATAGGAAAATCTTGAATAAATTTACTTTTCCAAAAAATATTTTTTCTTTTTTTTAATTCCGTTTTAAAACCTTCTAATTGTTTTGCTTCATTTGTCGTTTTTGCTGGTAAGTTGCTTAATTCAGTAGTGAAAACATTTTCTACAAATGTTATTTTATAATTCTTTTTATTGGATTGATTTGTTTCATTCTTTTGGCATATTTTATCATATAATTTTTGATACTTTTGCCAAGTATGTCTGTGATTTTGCATCTCGGGTTTAATTGGTACAAAGCTCTTTGAATAATCAATTTCACCATCTTTCCAAGATTTTACGCTACCCTGAGTGATTTTTGATTTAAATGGTTCTCCTGCTTCCTTTCCGATAAACAATATTTTTGCATTAGGATTGCCTAATCCAACATATTGATTATGATTAATGCATTTTTCTAATAACTCCTCAAATTCTAATTTATAGTTCATTATGTAATTTTTTTAGTTTTTCCTTATCTAATATCGACATATCATTATTTATATTTCCTTCAGAATCAAATATTGAAACCTGACAATATTTGCAGCTGCTTGGCATAGGTTCTGATCTATGAAGAATTGTAAGGTTGAATTCTTCGCATTTTATGCAACTAAACTGATAATATACTGTTTCTGGTCTTTTAATATATCCAGTTAATTCAAATGCCAAATCATTGAATGTATCCTCTGATAAAGTTTTAAAATCTTTTACGTTAATAATTATTTTAGATTCATCAGAATTATCATAGACCGAATATTCATCACTTTTCCATTTCTCTTGTTCTCGTGAATTTACATTGAAATAATATTCTATCTCATTCTTTAAAATATTATCTCCACAATTTAAAACTATTACATTAAATTTTCTAGATAACTTAAGTATTAATTCTTTTTCTTGTTTCAAATCAATTTGCTTGACTAAATAAAAGTTTGTTTCAAAATTCAAAGATTTATTTGTTACCAAATAATGTACCCTATCGTGAAAAATTTGGTACGTATCATAAGTGCTTTTTTCATATGCAACCTCAATACTTTCTATAATTAAAATATTACCGTCAGGATTACCCTTTCCTATTTTTAAAGTCATGATCTATTCGTTTCCAACAAACCTAAAAATTACAAATAGATTACCGAAGTTGAAAGACGACATTTTGCGTAATTTTTTATAATTGTTTGGTGTTGAGACACCTATCAGTAACAGTAATTTATAATCATGAGTTAAACGCAAATTTCTACGTAATTCCAACCCACAAAAAAACCACTTCCGTAAAGAAGTGGTTTCGTTTTGATTCTATAATCTAACAACAAAGCGGTCTAATATCTATTTTATTATTTAGCTTCGCTGACTAATCTTATAAGTGCATTATTGTTGGCTGCGTTTTTCTAAAACACAGAACAATAATCGTCTTATTTAATCATCTCATAGCTACGTTTAATAAAGTTGGTTAACTCTTCACCTTTCAGTAAACCTTGTGAAAGTCGCGCTAAATCCAAACTCTGTGTAATTAAACGTTCTTGCTTTTTCTTGGTTTTGGTTTCTAAAATTTCGCCAACTAAAGCGGAATTTGTATTCACTACCAAATTGTACATTTCTGGCATATTACCAAACATGTTCATACCGCCGCCGCCAGTTTGCTGCATTTCTTTCATACGGCGCATAAACTCGGGCTGCGTAATCATAAATGGTGACGCATCACTATCCATGGCTTCTAACTGTACCGAGAATTTCTCCTGTGGAATTACTTCTTTCAGTAAATCCTCAAGCGCCCCTTTTTGGTCCTCTGATAATTTAGAAATCTTGGCATCATCGGTTTTAATTAAATTATCCACGTGATCGGCATCCACACGAGCAAAGGTTATATTCTCCTTGCTAGATTCTAGCTTCTGCATTAAATGCGATACAATTGGCGAATCTAATAACAACACCTCATAACCTTTAGCTTTAGCCGCTTCAATATAACTGTGTTGTGCATCTTGATTGGATGCGTACAAAATAACCAACTTACCATCTTTATCGGTTTGCTTGGCTTTTATAGCGTTGAATAATTCGTCGTATGTAAAATATTTACCGTCTACGGTTGGGTACAATGCAAACGCATCAGCTTTATCAAAAAATTTATCTTCTGAAAGCATTCCGTATTCAATCACAATCTTAATATCGTCCCATTTCTTTTCAAAATCTTCACGATTATTATTGAAAAGAGATTTCAATTTATCTGCCACTTTACGCGTGATGTAAGATGATATTTTCTTAACAGCACCATCCGCTTGCAAATAACTACGCGATACGTTTAATGGAATGTCTGGCGAATCAATGACACCACGTAACATGGTTAAAAATTCGGGAACAATGCCTTCCACATTATCGGTAACATATACCTGATTTTGGTACAATTGAATCTTATCTTTTTGAATGTTGAGGTCGTTGGTCATTTTTGGGAAATACAAAATTCCCGTTAAGTTAAATGGGTAATCCACATTTAAATGAATGTGAAATAACGGCTCCTCAAACTGCATAGGGTATAACTCGCGGTAAAAGTTATTATAATCCGTTGCTTCCAAATCTGTTGGCAATTTAGTCCATGCTGGATTTGGGTTGTTTATAATATTATCAACCGTAATTTGTTTATGTGGCTCGGTAGTTTCCTTACCATCCTTATCGGTTGTAGTTTTTGGTGTAAAATCTGGATCGTTTACTTCCTTGGTTCCAAATTTAATTGGAATAGGCATAAACTTGTTATACTTTAATAATAATTCACTAATACGTGCTTCTTCTAAAAACTCGGTAGAATCGTCTGCGATATGCAAAATAATTTCGGTTCCACGTGCTGTTTTGTCCGCTGTTTCTAATGTGAATTCTGGACTGCCATCGCAAGTCCAATGTGCTGCTGGTTCATCTTTGTAAGATTTGGTAATGATTTCTACTTTTTCAGCAACCATAAATGCCGAATAGAAACCTAAACCAAAATGACCGATAATTCCAGAGTCTTTAGCCGAGTCTTTATACTTATCTAAAAACTCTTCTGCACCTGAAAATGCCACTTGGTTAATATACTTTTCAACTTCATCTGCAGTCATCCCTAAACCTTGATCTATAATGTGCAATTTCTTGCCATCTTTATCAATTTTAACTTCAATTTGTGGATTTCCGTATTCAACAGAAGCTTCGCCAATACTTGTTAAATGCTTTAATTTTAATGTTGCATCGGTTGCATTACTAATTAGCTCACGTAAAAAGATTTCGTGATCACTGTATAAAAACTTTTTAATGAGTGGGAAGATATTTTCTACCGATACATTAATGTTTCCTTTTGCCATAAATTTAATTTATTAAATTATTCCCACAAATGTGGAAAACTGTTAAACGTCATTCTTCGGTTTTGTTACAGTCAAAAAAAGTACCAAGTGTTAAAACGTGACAAACTGACATTTGCAGGATAAAAAAATGCCATTCTTAAAGGAATGGCATTTGAAGATGTTTTATAAAAGGGATTTCAAATATTGAGTATAATTAGAAACTTGCTCCTCGCTATAATGACCATTAAACTGTAAGTAATCACCATTTTTATTTATAATTAAAACAGCAAAACAGCTTTTTTTTCGACTGAAGAAATGTTTCAAAAAAAAGTTTGTTCTGTCAACATATAAGCCTTTAATCCCTTCGTGCTTTTCGGAACATAAAAAAACAACCAAAGAATTGCTTATATCTGTTTCTGAATAAAATTTTCTCCACCATTTTCCGCTGTTTATTTTATGGGTGTGATTATCAAAATGACAATCCGTTCTTAGTTGTGTATAATTAACAATTAATATGTCCTCTGAATCCCAATCAAATTGTAGTTTCGTAAATTTAAGTTCATCGGTACTTAATTTTCCGGCGAAATCGTATTTTAAATCTGTGTTTTCAAGATTGTTTTGTCCATAAGAAAGCGAACAAACGATTAGCAGGATTGTTGGGAATACTGTTTTTAACATGTCATTTTTTTTATTTAATTCTAATATGTCGCTAGGCTGTGGCTTGTTTTTATAATAAACTATATATCTAGTAATGGGTTATCCCTCCAGGATTTTGTATCACCAAAGGTGTGTAAAATTAATAGAATAAATTCATAAAAAGATAAAAAGTACCAGAAGTGAGACATAAACAGAACAGTCATAAATAATGATGAATTTCCTCTATAATCTAACCTCTAAAAGTCCCGATAAAAATCGGGGCGATCTCATCTTTTATTTCTATTTACTCTTTCATCGTATCTTCTGATGTCGTCACATCAGCCTTATTTTTCACATACCTCTCTAGCCATTCATCCTGTTCCCAAAGCATGTGTAAAATAGATTCTTTTGCTGCATAACCATGACTTTCTCTCGGCAACATAACCAAACGAACGGGTGCGCCTAATCCCTTTAACGCATTAAAATAGCGCTCACTTTGAAGCGGATAGGTTCCTGAATTATTATCGGCTTCACCATGAATTAATAATAAAGGGGTTTTCATGGTATCTGCATGCATAAAAGGCGACATGTTATAATATATTTCTGGCGCCTCCCAATAATTGCGTTCTTCACTTTGAAAACCAAAAGGTGTTAACGTTCTATTATAGGCGCCACTTCTGGCAATTCCGGCTGCAAATAAATTGGAATGTGCTAATAAATTCGCCGTCATAAAGGCGCCATAACTGTGACCACCAACAGCAACGCGATCTCTATCAATATAACCCAAAGCGTCAACCGCATCAATGGCTGCTTTTCCGTTTCCAACTAATTGCTTGATAAAGGTATCGTTTGGTTGTTCATCACCTTCACCAATAATTGGGAAAGCAGCATCATCTAAAACCACATAACCTCTGGTTACCCAATAAATAGGGGAGCCGTAATATGGATAGGTAAATTCATTAGAACTGGATGTATTTTGACTTGCGCTACTTTTATCTTTAAACTCACGTGGATAGGCCCATAAAATCATTGGGTATTTTTTGCCTTTTTCGTAATCGGTAGGTAAGTATAAGGTGCCCGATAAATCTAACCCATCATCACGTTTGTAATTAATAACTTCTTTTTTAACATTTTGTATGCTTTTAAATGGGTTTTCAAATGTAGTTAATGGGGTTAGGCTCTTCCGTTTTTTAATATGTCGGATGTAGTAATTTGGAAATTCATTTTTCGATTCTATTCGCACTAAAAATGTACCGTCTTTTGCGCTAATTGCCGAACTAATACTTTCTACTTTGTCGGTTAAGGTGGATTGGTATAAACGTGTGGTTTTTTGGGTTTCCAAATTCATTTCGTCTATAAATGGGAGTTTTCCAGCATCGCTATACCCATCACCAATTAAATAGGCTTTGTTAGAATCTACATCTAAAACATATTCATTAAAATCGTTTTTAGTGTACACAAAACTTCCTGGATTGCTATACACATCTTGGTAATTTCTGTCGAATAAAACCGTTGGCTCTTGGTTGGCGTTAGATGGATTAAACAGGTAGGTTCTGGTATTTCGGGTGTTCCACCAATAATCATTTGCAATGGCAACGTTATCGGTTCCCCAAGTAATACCACTAAAACGATCTTTCGTTTTTAAAAGTGAAGAGACTTTCCCCGTAAATGGTGCATCTTGCTGAAACACTTCATCTCGGAATGGCACCTTGTTTTCCGGATCACCTCCATCTAAAACTTCAGCCCAATACAGGGTTGCCGGTTTGTCATTTCGCCAGTTAAGGTCGCGCATTCCTGTGCGTTCCGCCATAAAACCTTGTGGTAAATCTTCAATTAATGGCACTTGGAGCATGGATTTTACTAAATCGCCATTAGCTTTGTAAACGCTCGTTTCGGACGGAAATCTATAATAAGGTACCAAGTAAGAAAATGGTTTGTCAATAGTGGTAATCATCACATAATTTCCATCTGGTGAAAACGATAACCCACGATACATGGCAGTCGATTTCCAAAGGCTTGAGTTGCCATCCAATGTCACTTTGTACAACTCTGATTGTGCTAATTGTTCAAAATTATGCTCGTCATTAGGGTTTTTAAGTAAATCCTGATAGGTTCTATTTTGGGCTTTTACACCAGCTTCACTAACAGAAATTGTTGGACCTGTTGGAACCGCTTCTTTGGTGTTAATTAACGCTTTTCTATTTTCGGGAAGCATTTTAACTAAAAGGGCTTCGCTGTTTTTCAACCAAACGGCTGGATTGCCCATATTGGCATTTAATTTAGCGTCTGTTAGTTTTTTAGCGGAAGCCTTTAAAATATCTAAAACCCAAAGTTCAGCACCAGATGTTACGGTATTAGTAAAGGTCATGTATTTTTGATTTGGCGACCAGGAGAAGTTAGCATATCTACCATTTTCAGGTAATCCTGCAACCGTTTTCGGATTTCCTTTTTGATTATTTCGAACTTCTATATTGGTGTAATAACGTGTTCGACTTCCAATATTGGTGACTGGATTAATCCGTAAACCACCCAAACGCATTTCGGTTTCCGAGAGTTCCTCAATCGTTTTATAAGCACTTCGGTATAGGAATACAATATTTTCGCCTTTACTATCCATGCGAATACTTGGCGCAAGTGGCGCTTCCGCTAATTCTAAAATGTTTTGATGGGGTTTTTGATAGGTGAGATTTTCTTGTGCATAACCTGAAATTACAAATAAAAACAGGCAACATGTCAGCAATGATTTCATATTTAGAGGGTGTTTTAATGAAGCCTAAAGATATCAAAAACATTTTTGAAACCAAGGAGACTTGGCATAGGAACGCCTATTTATTATGCGTGCATAACGAATACGATTCGCTTTTGAAAACTCTTACAAAGTAAATAGTTAAATTGCGCACAGATTAATCATGCAATTTCCGACAGGTTTTAGTGAATCCGGAAATGAATAACAAACAACTTTCAATGTATAATTCTAAAATAATCGGTTTAGGTCATTATGTGCCTGATAATGTGGTTACAAATGACGATTTGTCTAAATTGATGGATACTAATGATGCTTGGATTCAAGAACGAACCGGTATTAAAGAACGTCGTTGGGCTGTAAAAGGATCTGATGATACTACAGCCACCATGGGTGTAAAAGCCGCAAAAGTAGCTATTGAACGTGCGGGAATTGATAAAGATGATATTGATTTTATTGTATTTGCTACTTTAAGTCCAGATATGTATTTTCCAGGACCTGGTGTGCAAGTACAGCATGCTTTGGGTATTAAAACTGTTGGTGCTTTAGATATAAGGAACCAATGTTCAGGTTTTGTTTATGCGATTTCTGTAGCAGATAATTTTATTAAAACGGGCATGTATAAAAACATTCTTGTTATTGGTAGTGAGTTGCATTCACATGGATTAGATTTAACAACGCGTGGTCGTGGTGTTTCCGTTATTTTTGGTGATGGAGCAGGTGCTGCTATTTTAACCCGTGAAGAGGATCCAAATAAAGGAATTTTATCCACCCATTTACATTCAGAAGGTGAACATGCTGAAGAATTAGTCCTAGTGGCACCAGGGATGGGGAAACGTTGGGTGAATGATATTTTAGAGGATAACGATCCTAATGATGAAAGTTATTATCCACACATGAATGGTCAATTTGTTTTCAAAAATGCCGTTGTGCGTTTTAGCGAAGTGATTATGGAAGGTTTAGAAAAAAATAAGCTTCCTGTAGATGCCATAGATATGTTAATTCCACATCAGGCGAATTTACGAATCTCTCAATTCATTCAAAAGAAGTTTAAATTAAATGACGATCAAGTCTTTAATAATATCCAGAAGTACGGAAATACCACAGCGGCTTCTATTCCAATTGCATTAACAGAAGCATGGGAAGAAGGTAAGATTAAAGAAGGCGATACCGTTGTTTTAGCCGCTTTTGGTAGTGGTTTTACTTGGGGAAGTGTCATTATTAAGTGGTAATCCAATTCCTTCGGAGAAAGGAATCTCATAATTAAAGAACCTCGGAACTTAATTGCTTCGAGGTTTTTCTTTATTTTTAAACCTCTATTCATAAGTATAAAAAAACCCGAAACATTACTGCTTCGGGTTTTCTCCTATTAACCAATTTAACTAACACTAAACTATAAATTAAATAGTTTGAATGATTACTTAAAACTTATCACTTACCTATATAGACGTAAAAAGTTTGTTTTTATTTCATAGCTTTTTACTTTTAACGTTCATTTAACACAAAAAGCAAAAACCCAAGGCTTTTACACCTTGGGTTTTCTGTATTTAATAGTCAAACACTAACACTAACCATCAACTATTAAGTAGACTATTAAATATTTATTTTAAATACCTAAATTGGTATATATCAATATAGACGAGTACATTTGAAAAACGTTACGCTTATTTTCGAGTTTAACGCTAAATTAACAGCTATGAGTAAAAAAACATTAGTAGTAGGTGCATCCTTAAAACCAAATCGGTATTCCAATATTGCCATTAATCGTTTAGTAAACAATCAGCATGAGGTGGTGGCTTTCGGATTACGTGGAGGCACGGTTGCAGGTGTTGAAATAAATACCGAATTAAAGTCGTATTCAGACATTGATACCGTTACCCTTTATTTAAATCCGCAACGTCAAGTGGAATACTACGATTATATTATTTCCTTAAATCCGAAGCGTGTTATTTTCAATCCTGGAACTGAAAACCCGGAATTTTATAAGCGTTTGGACACGGCAAATATTGAAAGTGAAGTAGCGTGCACACTCGTTTTACTTTCTACGAATCAATATTAAACCCAAGTAGGTGAGGAGTCCGTTTACAATTAAAATTTCAAAACCAATTTTATAACCGTTAAACAATTCCGCTGAATACATATTTATAAAATAAGATAGGATTGGTGCTATTACAGCAATAATCCACACGTACTTGTCTTTTAATTCGGCTTTGGTTAAAATTCCAAATGCAAATAACCCTAATAATGGACCATAGGTATAACCGGCTGCTTTAAACAATTCCCAAATGACGGATACATCTTTAAAAAGCGAGTCAAAAAGAATAATGACAGCCACTAAAACAATGCTCACCATAATATGAACGCGTTTTCTTATGCCTTTTTGTTGATCTTCAGGTTTTTTATCGAGTTCAATAATGTCAATACAAAATGAGGTGGTTAAAGAGGTTAATGCCGAATCTGCACTAGAATAGGCTGCTGCAATTAATCCAAGAATAAAAAATGCCGATGTGAGCACGCCTATTTCAGGCATCATGGCAATAGTTGGAAATAAATCATCCTTGGTTGCCGTAATCCCATTTTGTTGCGCATATTGGGTTAGCATTAAGCCTAAAGCTAAAAATAGTATATTCACGAAAATGAGTACAATACTGAAAACAACCATGTTTTTCTGGGCATCTTTTAAATTTCGACAGGTTAAGTTTTTCTGCATCATATCCTGATCCAATCCTGTCATGGTAATCGTTATGAACATACCAGCTAAAAAGCTTTTTATGAAGAATTGTGCGTCGTTAGAATCGTCTAAAAAGAAAACTTTACTCATGGCACTATCTTTCACATTCGTATAGATTTCAGACATACCATTTAAATCTAAAGCCGTGGCTAAAAATGAAATGGTAACGACTACCGAAATTAACATAAACAGTGTCTGCAAGGTATCGGTAAAAATAATGGTTTTAATTCCACCTTTAAAGGTGTATAACCAAATAAGCGCAATAGTAATAATTACGGTTACAGGAAACGGCATACCTAAATTATCAAACACCAAAAGCTGTAATACTTTGGCTACTAAAAAGAGCCTGAAGGCCGCGCCAACCGTACGGGAAATTAAAAAAGCTACCGAACCTGTTTTATAACTCGTGTTTCCAAACCGATCCCGTAAATAGGTGTAAATGGAGGTTAGATTCATCCGGTAATACAAAGGTAAAAGCACATAAGCAATTACGAGGTAGCCAAAAAAGTAACCAAATACCACTTGCAAATACCCAAACTGTTTGGTTTCCACCGCACCTGGAACCGAAATAAAAGTGACACCAGACAAGGATGCACCAATCATTCCAAAAGCTACTAAATACCAAGGTGCCGATTTATTCGCTTTAAAAAAAGCATCGTTGGAATCTTCCTGCCCCGTAAAATAGGAGATCAGAATCAAAACAATAAAATATGCGGCAATTAGAAAAATAATTTGCGTTGGGCTCATATAGCTATAAAATGTAGCGCCAAAATACAAATTACCATTGTATATGCAATTCTTAAATGGAAAATCGTAAATTCGCGGCTATGGAATTTTCATCGAAACTTTTAGAGAAAGCGGTTAACGAAATGTCCCAATTACCAGGAATTGGTAAACGTACGGCATTGCGTTTGGTTTTGCATTTGTTAAATCAGCCTGAAAATCAAACGGTTCAGTTGGCGGATGCTTTAAAAACTATGCGTTCGGATATTAAGTTTTGTAAAAGTTGTCACAACATTAGTGATGTAGAATTATGTGAAATTTGCGCAAACCCCAACCGGATTAGTGATGTAATTTGCGTAGTGGAAGATATTCGCGACGTTATGGCTATTGAAAACACCAGTTCTTTTAAAGGGTTGTATCACGTTTTGGGTGGTAAAATTTCGCCTATGGATGGTATTGGTCCGCAGGATTTGAATATTCAAACTTTAGTAGAAAAAGTAAAATTAGGTGATGTAAAAGAGTTAATTTTCGCATTGGGTTCCACCATGGAAGGCGATACGACCAACTTTTATATTTACCGACAAATTCAAGATTATAATGTGGTAACATCCACCATTGCTAGAGGTATTTCAGTAGGAAACGAATTGGAATATACTGATGAAATCACCCTTGGACGAAGTATTGTAAACCGCATTCCTTTTGAAGCATCCCTAAAATCGTAAGTATTTGAAACTATCCATAATTATATTAAATTATAACGTTCGCTATTTTTTGGAGCTTTGTTTAAAAAGTGTTGAAAAAGCCATTGAAGGACTTGATGCCGAAATTATTGTTGTGGATAATCAATCGCCAGACACCAGTTGCGAGATGGTAAAAGCCCTGTTTCCAAATGTAACATTAATTGAAAATCCGTCGAATGATGGTTTTTCAAAAGGTAATAATTTAGGCGTAAAACAAGCCAAAGGAGAATATTTGTGTATTCTAAATCCGGATACCATTGTTGCCGAGGATACTTTTAAAATACTTTTAGAATTTGCCGATAAACAAACTAATTTAGGAATTGTTGGCTGCCGACTTATGGATGGCACGGGAAGTTTTCTGCCAGAAAGCAAGCGTAATGTTCCAAAACCAGCTGTAGCTCTTAAAAAATTATTAGGCAATCCAAATTCATATTATGCCAACCAATTGGATGAGTATGAAACTGGGGAAGTTCCTATTTTTGTTGGTGCCTTTATGTTGCTTAAAAAAAACGTGTATTTAAAAGTTGGAGGTTTTGATGAAGACTATTTTATGTATGGTGAAGATATTGATTTGTCTTACAAAGTTTTAAAAGCAGGATATAACAATTTTTACAATGGTAGCACAACGATTATTCATTATAAAGGTGAAAGTACGTTGAAAGATGCCAATTACGCCAAACGTTTTTATGGCGCTATGCAGATCTTCTATAAGAAACACTTTAAGAGCAATGTGTTATTTGATAGCATGGTTTGGTTTGGTATTCGCGCCGCATATTTCATGCGTTCAGAGCCGGAAGTGGTTAAAAGTAAGCGCCAATCTTATGTTTTTTTAACAAAAGAAGCGACACATCTTCTAGAAACGACTTTAGAAAAACCCGTGGCTTTAGTCCAAGAAGTGACTTATGTAGATCCATTTACGGAGGTTATTTTTGATGCCAATACCTTCACATACAAATCAATTTTTCAGCATATTACCGATTTAAAGGCATATGAAGGTATTTCATTTAAAATTCTACCAAGCAATTCCGATTTTATAATTGGTAGTAATAGTTCTAAAAATCGCGGAGAAATTCAACTATTAAAAAAGAATTAAATAATAAAACGGCAATGAATTTGATGATTTTTCATTAATTTTGCAGTCGAAATTAAAAAACATACGGTTTAGTTACAGATATGGCAAAATTTGAATTAAAACTCCCGAAAATGGGAGAGAGTGTAGCAGAAGCAACCATTACATCTTGGTTAAAAGAAGTAGGTGATGCTATTGAAGCAGACGAAGCAGTTCTTGAAATTGCAACGGATAAAGTGGATAGTGAAGTCCCTAGTGAGGTTGATGGTGTTTTAGTTGAGGTCTTGTTTAACGTGGACGATGTGGTTCAAGTTGGTCAAACCATTGCTATCATAGAAACAGAAGGTGGTTCTGACGAAGTTGAATCGGCTCCAAAATCAGAATCTGTTAAAGAATCAGCACCAGTAGCAGAAGTTTCTAAAACAGTAACAGCAGCTCAAGAAACTGCAGCTCCTGTTGCATCGTCAGATGATCGTTTTTACTCACCATTGGTGAAAAACATGGCGAAAGAAGAAGGCGTTTCACAATCGGAATTAGACGCTATTTCTGGTACAGGTAAAGATGGTCGTGTTACAAAAAACGATATGCTTGGGTATTTAGAAAACCGTTCGGCAGCTCCAAAAGCTCAGCCAGCGCAACAAGCAGCTCCAAAACAAGCAGAAAAACCAAAAGCAACCCCAGTAATTGCTTCAGGTGATGATGAAATAATTGAGATGTCCCGAATGGGCAAATTGATTGCACATCACATGGTAGAATCGGTGCAAACATCTGCTCATGTTCAGAGTTTTATTGAAGCTGATGTTACCAAAATATGGAATTGGCGTAAAAAAGTAAAAGATGGTTTCATGAAGCGTGAAGGTGAAAACTTAACCTTTACACCAATTTTCATGGAAGCCATTGCAAAAGCGTTACGTGATTTCCCAATGATGAATATTTCCCTTCAAGGAGACACCATTATTAAAAAGAAACATATTAATTTAGGTATGGCAGCGGCTTTAGGCGATGGTAACTTAATAGTACCCGTAATTAAAGATGCAGACCAGTTGAATTTAGTTGGAATGACCAAAAAGGTAAATGATTTAGCCAACAGAGCTAGATTAAACCAACTGAAACCAGACGATATCCAAGGTGGAACATACACCGTTACGAATGTTGGAACCTTTGGTAGTATTATGGGAACACCAATTATCAATCAGCCACAAGTAGGTATTTTAGCATTAGGCGCTATCAGAAAAGTACCAGCAGTTGTGGAAACACCTGAAGGCGATTTTATTGGTATCCGTTACAAAATGTTCTTATCGCATTCTTATGATCATCGCGTTGTAAATGGTGCATTAGGAGGTCAGTTTGTAAAAGCCGTTAAAGATTATTTAGAGGCTTGGGATTCTAATCGCGAGATATAATTAAATCCCTTTGAAAAAAGGGATCTTAAAATATAATAGGCAAAAAGCACAATCGGAGGATTGTGCTTTTTTTTGATTAGTTAATTCTACAATATTTTAATTCAAACTCCAAACCAAAGCCTTCTCCTTCGTTGCTCTAAAAATAGTGTTGTGTTTTTCATTCGGTTCATCAGAATAGGTCCACGTTAAATTTTCAGGTGCTGCTTCTTTAAAAATCGTTTCAAGACTTCTAGTATGTTTGGAAATATCTTCTGCTCCAGAACCGGCAAACCATAGTTTTTTATCTTCCTTAAGAAACTGACTTAAATGATTTTTGGCTTCTTTGACTAAATTGAAATTGTTCCACCAAAGTGATGGATCCATCGCAATGAAAATATCAAAAGCTTGTGGTTGTAACATAAACGTTTCCATAACAAAAAGTCCTGCTAACGATTCGCCAATAATTCCTTTTTTATTGGTTGTTCTATACTTAGTACTAATATCTGGAACTAATTCTTCGGTTATAAACGCGCGAAAATTTTTGGCGCCATCTGTTAATGGGCAATATTCGGCATCGGCTTCTACTTCAGAAAAACCCGTTAAATCGCGACCTCTTTCCGTGTTTTCAATCCCAACCAAAATAAAAGGTGGAATTTGCTTTTCGGCAATAAGTTTGGCAAGGGTATTTGCCATGTGCGGGAAATCTTCTTTTATACCGCCATCAGGCATATAAAGTACCGGAAATGATTGTTCTGAAGTTTCGTAAGTTGACGGTGTCCAAACTTAATTACGCGTGTTTCATTAACGGCAGTGGATTCTAAAGTAAAATTATCATGCGTAGGAATCGGGTCATTAGGTTGCGGACTGTTATTGCAACTCACGCAGAAAATAAGCAAACTAATTGCCGAAAATAATTTAGTCATTTTTCAATTTTATTTGAATTAGAATTTTAAAGATAAATATTTTATCTAATTCAGATGGAAATTATGGGGTTTCTCTTACATCTTTTAAAATATCGGATTGCAATTCAACAGAATCAGAACTTGATGCTTTATGTAAAACTGAAATATCACCTGTAGATTCTAATACGACCGCGAGAACTTGGTCGAAATTTGTCACATTTGCTTCGCGCAATTTAGCTATGAGCTGCGATTTATGAATTCGCGCATGTTTTAAGTTGGATTCCAAAATGCTGTTTCCTTTCATTAATAATAATGGTTTGTTGGAGATTAAGGAGTTTAGAACAGGAAAACGCCGTTGTAAGAATGAAAATATAAAAGTCAGCACCAATAAACTAGCAATAGCCGTGGAGCCATGGGCAACTGTTGTGCTGGATGTCAACGTTGCCGATATAATACTGCCAATAGCAATGGTAAAGGCAAAGTCGTAAGCGGTGAATTTAGCAAAAGATCGTAAACCAATAAGTCGCGTAAGCAATATAACAACTATAAACACTAAAACACTTGCTAAAAAGGTGATTAAAATAGGGTCGTTTATTTTGTAAATCCAGTCCATAATATATTATTTCTATTAGAACCAAAATTTACAGGTTTCCTTATTGGTAAACTAATCATAATAAAAAATATATGTGCTGTATTACGAAACACGATTTCTTTTAACTCACAGTCCTTTTTTCTTTTGTTTTAATAGTCATTTTTCGTTTCCAATAAATAATATAAATAGTGCCTATTACTGTAGGTGATAACCATGCAATGAGATTATTTACGCCAATTCCAGCAATAAAAAATGCGGTTATAGATGCTATTAAAGCGCCGTTCATTTTGCCAAGATGTGCAATAAGCCAAGCATTTTTGGGTTTGCTTTTATTGTTATAAAAGAGAAAATCTTTGATAGTTAATAGCATGCCAAATCCACCAAAAAACAAAAATAAAATACTCATAGTATTACTATTAATGCTTAAATAGATTCCAAAAGCAATCATGAATATAGAGAATAGGAGCATGGTGCCCGAAATGGTTATGTCAAACCAATTGGCTTGTGTATTGTTTTTGAATTTTAGTGCGCTGTTTCCAGCTAATACTAAATAAATGGTAAAGACACTTATTACAAATAGAAATACGTTTTCATGATTTGGCGTCCATGAAATGGGAATAGAAATTAGCGAACTTGCAAGCATGCTAATGGAAAACAATTTCCCCATTTGTTTGTGATGTGGACTTCCTTTTTTAACTATAATACTACCCATTCCAGTTATAAGTCCCACGCCTCCAAAAAAGGCATGAATATAAATGGCTATTTTAATGATATCTTCCATGTGGTTGGTTTGTTGATTTGCAAGTCAAAAATCATCTAAATAAAATGGTTCTCGAATTTTAAGGATCTCAACTGTTTCCTTTAATGGACGAGTTGTAATAAATGGTTATGTTAGCCTTTTTTAAAATTACTAAAATGTTTAACTAAGGTTTATCAATTCCAAAAGGGCTTTTTTATTTATTCTATTTACCTTTGTGCAAAATTTATAATATGAAACTTAATCTTACCAAACCTATTTGTTTTTTCGATTTAGAAACAACCGGAATCAGCATCACTTCTGATAGGATTGTAGAAATAGCTATCTTAAAAGTTCACCCAAATGGAAAAGAAGAATCTACACGTTGGTTGGTAAATCCGGAAATGCCTATTCCGGCAGAAGTTACTGCTATTCACGGTATTTCAGATGCTGATGTTGCCAATGCCCCAACCTTCAAAGAATTAGCCAAGGAGGTGAATCAGATGATTAAAGATTCAGATTTAGGTGGTTTTAATTCTAACCGATTTGATATTCCACTTTTAGCCGAAGAAATGTTACGCGCTGATGTGGATTTTGACATGAAAAATCGCGTATCTGTGGATGTGCAAACCATATTTCATAAAATGGAGCAACGTACATTAAGTGCGGCTTACAAATTCTACTGTAATGAAACTTTAGAAGGAGCGCATAGTGCTGAAGCAGATACCAATGCCACATACGAAGTTCTTAAAGCGCAAATAGCAAAGTATGACACGCTAGAAAACGATACACAGTTTTTAGCAGAATTTAGCTCGCGCAAAAAGTTTGCAGATTTTGCTGGTTTTATTGCATATAATAAGCAAGGTGAAGAGTGTTTTTCTTTTGGAAAACATAAAGGCAAATTAGTAAATGAAATTTTAGAAAAGGAACCAGGCTATTTCGGTTGGTTGCTAAATGCTGATTTTCCATTATATACTAAAAAAGTATTGACAGCTATTAAATTAAGAGCCTTTAATAATAAATTGGATTAGTCATTTAGCTTAAATGATTTAAAGCTTAACAACATACAACATCAATGAAACTCATTTGTATTGGTCGGAACTACACCGAGCATATTAAAGAATTGGAAAACGAAAGACCCACAGATCCTGTGGTGTTTTTAAAACCCGATACCGCTATTTTATTAAAAAAACAGCCTTTTTTTATTCCTGATTTCTCTAATGATGTGCATCATGAGGTGGAAATTTTGGTAAAAATTAATAAAGTAGGAAAGCATATAAGTGAAAAATTTGCTCATAAATATTACAACGAAATAGGTTTAGGAATCGATTTTACAGCACGCGATTTGCAAGCCCAACTTAAAGAAAAAGGCTTGCCTTGGGAAAAAGCCAAAGCTTTTGATGGTGCAGCAGTAATTGGAAATTGGTTGCCAAAAACAGAGTTTAACGATATTAATAACTTAAACTTCAGTTTAAAAAAGAATGACCAATTGGTTCAAAACGGAAATACTAGTCACATGCTCTGGAAAATTGATGCGTTAATAGAATATGTCTCAAAATATTTCACTTTAAAGATTGGAGATATTATATTTACAGGAACGCCAGCGGGCGTTGGAAGGGTAGAGCCTAATGATCAATTAACAGGATACATAGAAAATCAACAGATGTTTTCAATAACAGTAAAATAAATGGAACAACATTATAAATTATTTCGAGTGCGCGAATTAGCTGATGGTGATGAGGACTTTGTAGCAACGCTAGCTGCTGCATTTTTAGAAGAGGTGCCAGAAGATTTAGAGAACCTAAAAGCAGCTGTTGCCAATAACGATTTCTATTCGGCATATCAAGCAGCCCACAAAATGAAACCTACAGTAGATTTATTTGAATTAGGTATTTTAGAAGACCTAATTGAGGTTCAGGATTGGGGTAAATTTGAAAAAGCAGATACAGATGTTTCGGTTAAATTGGCTATTGTAGTTGGAGCTGTAGAAAATACGGTTGCCGAAATGAAAGCAGATTTTAATCTATAATGCAAGCAGAAATAATTACCATTGGTGATGAGATTCTCATTGGCCAAATTGTTGATACGAATTCTGCCTTTATTAGTAAGGCACTCAATAAAATAGGTGTTTCTGTCTATCAAATCACATCTGTTCAAGACGATTTAGCGCATATTACCAAATCTTTAAAAGAAGCAGAAGAAAATGCCGATATCATTATTATTACTGGCGGATTAGGGCCAACAAAAGATGATATTACCAAGCGTACTATTTGTGAATATTTTCAAGATACGTTGGTTCCAAGCGAAGCCGTTTTAGATAATATTAAACACATTTGGAAAACCTATATTAAAAAGCCTTTAGCTCAAGTTAATATAGATCAAGCTTTAGTGCCATCCAAAGCCAAAGTGTTGATGAACAAGTATGGTAGTGCTCCAGGTATGTGGATGGAACGTAACGGCAAAGTGTTTATTTCGCTTCCAGGTGTGCCTTATGAAATGAAAGCACTCTTGGAAGATGAAGTTATTCCAAAGCTGCGAAAAACTTATAAATTTCCTTATATCAAGCATGTTACCTTGCTAACCTATGGTTTAGGTGAAAGTAATTTGGCCGAACGCATTGAAGCTTGGGAAGATAATCTACCTAGTTTTATAAAATTGGCCTATTTACCAGGATTAGGTCGTGTTCGTTTACGTTTGTCAGCAAAGGCATTCGATAAGCATTTGGTAGAAACCGAAATGGAAGCTCAAATAAAAGCGTTGCTTCCACAGATAGACGATATTTTTGTAGGTTTTGAAACCGATGATTCTATTGAAGCCATCATCGGGAAGCAATTAACCGCATTAAATAAAACCGTTAGTACAGCCGAAAGTTGTACAGGTGGTAAAATATCACAGCTGTTCACCAAAAACGCAGGTGCTTCCAGGTATTTTAAAGGCAGCGTAGTGAGTTATGCTACCGAAGCTAAAATGGATGTATTGCAAGTGCCAGAAGCCTTAATTAATGCGTATTCTGTGGTGAGTGCTCCAGTTGTTGAAGCCATGGCAAAACACGCTCGGGAATTATTTAAAACCGATTATGCTATTGCTACAACCGGAAATGCAGGACCGGACAAGGGTGATTCAGATGCCGAAGTAGGAACAGTTTTTATAGCTATTGCGACAAAGGACGAGGTGTATTCCGAAAAATTTGAGTTAGGAAACCACCGAACTAAAGTCATCATGAAAGCTGTAAATAAGGCATTTGAAATGTTACAGAAAGAAATTTTAAAAAAGTAACGATTTTAGTTTGTTGATAATATAAAGATTTACTAAATTTGCAGCCTGTTTTGAAACGTCTGTTTTGAAATAGTCGAAATAACACTTTTAAAGATAGAACAATGTCAAGAGTTTGTGAACTTACAGGAAAGAAGGCGATGGTTGGAAACAACGTGTCTCACGCAATGAACAAAACAAAGCGTAGATTTGATGCAAATCTAATTAAAAAACGTTTTTACCTTCCAGAAGAAGATAAGTGGGTAACCTTAAAAGTTGCTACATCAACATTAAAGACTATTAACAAAATCGGAATTACTGCTGCTTTAAAAGAAGCAAAGGCAAAAGGATTTATTAAGTAATAGGCTTATTATAAAAAAAGAGTACAATGGCAAAAAAAGGTAACAGAATACAGGTAATATTAGAGTGCACAGAGCACAAGGAGTCTGGACAAGCGGGAACTTCTAGGTATATTACAACGAAGAACAAAAAGAATACACCAGACAGAATGGAGATTAAGAAATTTAATCCAATTCTTAAGCGTATGACAGTTCATAAAGAAATTAAGTAATTAGAAATTTTTTGAACAAAATTTCAAATAATTCAAATTAGAAATTTTACGGAAGTAATATTTCAAGTAGTACAAATTATGCATTTTTCACGGAAGTAAAAAATGTTTTAAAAGCATTTAAACATGGCAAAGAAATCAGTAGCATCATTACAAACAGGATCTAAAAGATTAACAAAAGCTATCAAAATGGTAAAATCTCCTAAAACGGGATCTTACATGTTTGTAGAATCTGTTATGGCTCCAGAATTTGTAAATGATTGGTTAGGGAAACAATAAGTTTACTAACGCTTTAAAATATTCAAGCTGCTTTCGTATATCGAAAGCAGCTTTTTGTTTTATCTTTATATGCGAATGACAAAAGTGCAGTCTATTAATTTTGGGCAAGACTTTTGGTAATCAATTTATATAGAAATTTACAACCATGAGTTTTTTTAAAAAAATATTTTCTTCAGAAAAAAAAGAAACCCTAGACAAAGGTTTAGAAAAATCTAAATCCTCGTTTTTAGGAAAGTTGAGTAAAGCCGTAGCTGGAAAATCGAAAGTGGACGATGAAGTTCTCGATAATCTAGAAGAAATCCTCGTTAGTAGTGATGTTGGTGTTAATACGACTTTGAAAGTTATAGAGCGTATTGAAGCGCGTGTTGCTAAAGATAAATATTTAGGAACCGCGGAATTAAATACCATTCTTCGCGAAGAAATTGCTGGACTTTTAAGTGAAACGAATTCAGGTGATGACATTGAATTTACCATTCCAGCAAACAAAAAACCGTATGTTTTAATGGTTGTTGGTGTAAATGGTGTTGGAAAAACAACGACTATTGGAAAACTAGCTTATCAATTTAAAAAGCAAGGTCATAATGTTGTTTTAGGTGCTGCAGATACGTTTAGAGCTGCTGCCATAGAGCAACTTCAGGTTTGGGCAGATCGTGTAGATGTGCCAATGGTAAGGCAAGACATGGGTTCGGACCCCGCTTCTGTGGCCTTTGATGCATTAGAATCTGGTGTAAAACAAAATGCTGATGTCATTATAATTGATACAGCCGGTCGTTTACATAATAAAGTCAATTTAATGAACGAGTTGACCAAAGTTAAACGCGTCATGCAAAAGGTTGTTGGCGATGCACCGCATGATGTGTTGTTGGTTCTAGATGGCTCAACGGGTCAAAATGCGTTTGAGCAAGCCAAACAATTTACAGCCGCCACGGAAGTCACATCATTAGCCGTTACCAAACTAGATGGAACCGCCAAAGGTGGTGTGGTTATTGGTATCTCCGATCAATTTAAAATTCCCGTTAAGTATATTGGTGTAGGTGAAGGCATTGAAGATTTACAAGTATTTAATAAATATGAGTTTGTAGATTCGTTTTTTAAATAAATGGATTATAACTAAAGTAATAAAGACTTCAATTTAATTGAGGTCTTTTTGTTTATAAACATGTTGTATCTTTGCAGCCTGTAAAAAATAGGTATTAATTAAAGGTATTTTCGTTTTAGCGGAAAAGGGTTATGAGAACAAAAACACTTAAAAAGAATAAAATCAACGTAGTAACACTTGGCTGTAGTAAAAATGTTTACGACAGTGAAGTTTTAATGGGCCAGCTTAAAGCTAGTGGAAAAGACGTGGTTCATGAAGAGGAGGGAAATGTCGTTGTAATTAATACTTGCGGTTTTATTAATAATGCCAAAGAAGAAAGTGTGAATACTATTTTAGAATTCATGCAGAAAAAAGAAGCAGGTGAAGTGGATAAAGTTTTTGTTACCGGTTGTTTAAGTGAACGCTACAAGCCAGACTTAATGAATGAAATTCCGAATGTTGATCAATATTTTGGAACAACAGAATTACCAGGTTTGCTAAAAGCACTAGGTGCTGATTATAAACATGAATTAATTGGTGAACGTTTAACAACCACACCAAAAAACTACGCCTATTTAAAAATTGCTGAAGGCTGTGATCGTCCATGTAGTTTTTGTGCTATTCCGCTTATGCGTGGAAAACATAAAAGTACGCCTATTGAAGATTTAGTGACCGAAGCCGAAAAATTAGCAGCTAATGGCGTTAAAGAATTAATACTTATTGCACAGGATTTAACCTATTACGGACTGGATTTATATAAAAAACGAAATTTAGCTGAATTATTAGAAGCTTTAGTGAAGGTAGATGGTATTGAATGGATTCGTCTGCATTATGCTTTCCCAACGGGTTTCCCAATGGATGTGTTAGATGTAATGAAGCGGGAACCTAAAGTATGTAATTATTTAGATATACCACTTCAACATATTTCAGATGAAATTTTAAAAAGTATGCGTCGTGGTACAACCAATGAAAAAACGACTAAATTACTAAATGAATTTAGAAAAGCCGTTCCAGAAATGACCATTAGAACAACTTTAATTGTTGGTTACCCTGGTGAAACAGAAGCGCATTTTCAAGAATTAAAAGAGTGGGTTAAAGCCATGCGTTTTGAGCGTTTGGGTTGTTTTACCTATAGTCATGAGGAAAACACACATGCTTTTAATTTAGTGGATGATGTGCCGGAAGATGTAAAACAAGAGCGTGCCAATGAGATTATGGAAATTCAATCGCAAATTTCTTGGGAATTAAATCAGTCTAAAATTGGTGAAACCTTTAAGGTTGTTATTGATAGAAAAGAAGGTGAATATTTTGTAGGTCGAACAGAGTATGATTCGCCAGACGTGGATAACGAAGTTTTAATCAACGCTTCAAAAACATACCTAAAAACAGGTGAGTTTGCAACCGTGACAATTACAGAAGCAGCCGATTTTGATTTGTATGCTGAAGTTGCAGGATCTTAACGAACTATTTTTATTAGAACTCTAAAAAATTAGAGGCTAATGAAAAATAAATTAAAACACCACATATATCTGCAAGTGACGTTACTAAAGGCGAACTTGCCGTAGCCGCATCTATTTTTAGTTTTGTAAATAAAAAAGGAAGCAGCAATCCAATGATACTGCCAAGCATAACATTTAAAACCATGGCTATACAGACCACAACAATAACATCTGGTGCTCTAAAACTTGCCACAGCAGCAATACTAATAGCCATAGTTATACCTAACATAAAGGATACTAATAGTTCTCTGCCAATTAATTTGTACCAATCAGAAATTTGAATTTGACCTAAAGCTAAATAGCGAATCATGAGTGTGGCCGATTGCGACCCAGCATTTCCGCCGCTATCTATTAACAATGGTAAAAAGAAAACTAGTGCAACAAAGGACTGAATAACGTCTTCAAAATTTTCTAAAGCCGCGCCTGAAAATATATTCATAAATACCAGAAGCACCAACCAGACAATTCTGTTTTTATATAAAGTGAATATGCGTTCCTTCAAAGGGTTTTTACTCACGTTTTGTATGGATCCGAACTTATGAAAATCTTCTGTAGATTCTTCTTCAATTACATCCATAATATCGTCAAAGGTTACAATGCCCTAAAGCACACCCTCCTCACTCAATACTGGCAAAGCAACCCGGTCGTAATTTTTAAAAACAGAAATGGCCGTTTCTTGGTCATCTAGCGCGTTTAAGGATGCAAACCGTTCATTGATTAGATTCTTTACAAGGTCATCTGGATTTGCTAGAATTAATTCTTTAATGGTTATATCATCAATCAGTTTCCAATGCGAGTCAATTATATAAATAACATTAAGCGTTTCAGAATCTTTACCATGTTGTCTTATATGAGCAAAAGCTTCTTCCACAGTAAAGTAATCTTTAATGGCAACAAATTCCGGGGTCATCATTCGGCCAATACTATCTTTGGGATAACTTAAAAGTTGATTTGTAATTTTCTGTTCTTCCGGCGACAGTTTTTCAATAAGTCGCTGCGCAATATCACCGGGTAATTCTTCAAAAAACGCTGTTCTATCATCGGGATTTATATCCGTTAAAAGTCGCGTTAGTTTTTGGGAGTTTTCTGCTAAACCCTGAATAATTATTTCCTGTTCGGAATGCGGAAGAATTTTAAAAACACCTTTCGCCTGTTGCCTAGAAAGTAATCGGAATAAAATTATTTTATTAGCTTTATGAGTTTCTTCTACCAAGTTAGCAGCTTCTAGCGCGTCGAAATTTTTCATAGAACGCTTTAATGAGCGCCATTTTTTTGTCTTTAATAAGTTGTAAAAGTTCTGTTTTAGTCGCGCGCATAGCTATTTGTTGCAATGGGTTTATGCCATCAATCCTGATTTCCTTTTGAACGACTTTAGTTGAATTTAGTCATTTTTAAGAAATAATTTTAATAGAAAGAACACGAATTTACGATTTGTCCAATTGCTTTTGAATTTTCTTAATGGCAGATTCAATAGATTTTTCAGGTTCTATAATATTATACTGTCCCCAAAATTCCGTATCCAGAAAACCTGAAGCTTCATCAATTAAAATGCTTGAAGGTTTTAAAATACCAGATTTGTTTTCAGGTCTGGAATACCGTTCATCGGCATAGTTCCAATTGGTAATGGCCATTTCACTATTTAAAGTATACTGGTTATTAAATAATCGTCCTTTCCAATTTACCTTAAAAGTTAGTAAAATATTACTGTAGCTGTAATACCATTTTCCATTGCTACTACGGTAGTTTACACGATAATTGGCTTCTACTGGATACACTTTAACACGTCTAGGTTTCCGTTTCACAAATAATTCGCTAGCCATATCTTGGTTTTCTACATTCAAACTATAAATAGCGCTCGTCAGCGCATAGTTATTAGATTCTATATAAAGTTTACCATAATAAAGCGGAATTTGTAATTCGGGCTTTTGTTTAAAATTAACAACATAAACCAGCTGGTCGTTTATTATAGTTGAGCTATCAAAAGAAAAATCATAATGAATTAAATTATCTTTATTAAAGATATATTGTGGGTACTTCATAATATCCACATACAAATTGTTAAAAGGACCACCTTGAAGTTTGAAAGCCAGGGTGTCAAGTTTGGAGTAATTAGTTGTTTTCCTAACTTTTATAACTTCAACAGCATCCTGTCTATTCGTGCTGTTTGGTTGCTTATAAATGGAAACAACGGCTTCGGATAAGGACGCGTTTTGACGTCTTTTTTTTATGGTTTCTCTGTAAAAACCTGTCATTTCTAAACCAGATTCTATATAATTTTCTTCTTTTCGCTCTAACATTAAGCGCACTAATATTTCTGCACTTTTTGGTCTGGAAATATTAACTTCATCCAAAGGTGTAAATGTTGGGTCTAGAGAAATGGTGCTATTGCTTATAATTGTAGAAATTGGAATTTTCTTTTCGGCATAGCCTAAATAGGTAATGGAGATGGAACGATTTATGTAATCTGAAGGTAACTTTAACAGGTAATTACCTTCTGTATTGGAAATAGTTGCCATATTAGAATTGGAAACTAATAAATCTGCAAACACCAGAGGGTCATTCGTTTTGCTATCAATAATTTTTCCGGTTATTTCTACTATAGAATCGTTTGCTATCTGTGAAAATCCTGAAACAAACATTCCAAACATCAGAAGAAAACTGAAATAATACTTGAGAAATACTAATCTTTTCATAGCTTAAAAATTATGAGATAAAAGTTACTGAAAAATCATGAAACCGACTAGTTTTGGGGGTTGATATATTTTAATTTCGTATAATCCATTCCAAATATAATCCACAATTATCCATGAATGGTTTCCGATTTTCCGTAGTTCTGAATCACTTCTGCTTCAAAGTCAATAAGTTCTTTCCAGCGCTTATCCACATCCACATCTTGGCCGTATTTTCTAGCAAAACCTATAAATAAGGTGTAATGTCCTGCTTCACTAATCATTAATTCATGGTAAAATTTAGCCAATTCAGGATCATTAATGTTTTGAGATAACACTTTAAAACGCTCGCAACTTCTAGCCTCAATCATTGCAGAAAACAAAAGTCTGTCTACCATTGCTTGAATGCGACTACCGCCTTTATTCATAAATTTATAAAGCTCGTTTACGTAACTGTCTTTACGCTCACGACCCAATTTGTAACCACGCTTTTTTATAATGTCATGAACCATTTCAAAATGTTCCAACTCCTCTTTTGCTAAAGCTAATAATTCCGTTACCAAATCCGTATATTCCGAATTAAGCGTAATAATGGTAATAGCATTTGTAGCTGCTTTTTGTTCACACCACGCATGATCGGTTAATATTTCTTCCAAATTTGATTCTGCAATATCCACCCAACGTGGGTCTGTAGCTAATTTTAATCCTAACATAAATTCATTTTTGGTAAATATAAGCAATCTTTCTAGTGCTTGTCTGTATATATTTTAAGTTATTTTTAAGACTAGAAAACGTATCTTTACTTTTTTAAAAATAGCAACACCTAACTATGCCAACCCACTGTATTCCGTTTAGAGACACCAACTATTTTTCGCCATTAATATGTGATTATTTAGATGAAAAATCTACTTTAAAACCTTTCTATAATAGGTTTCCAAAACTAGAAAATTTTCAAGATCAGATTGCCGAAAAAAAAGCGTCTTTTAGTAAAACCTCACGATCGGTTTTGGTAGCTAGTTTAAATAAACAATATAAAAACACAAAAACATCTCCGCAAACGCTTAAAAATATTGATGCTTTACAAAACGAAAACACTTTTACGGTTACAACAGGACATCAGTTAAATATTTTTACGGGGCCACTTTATTTCTTCTATAAAATTATTTCGACTATTAATTTATGTAAAGAATTAAAAGCAGCAAATCCTAATTATCATTTTGTGCCTATTTATTGGATGGCAACGGAAGATCATGATTTTGAAGAAATTAATTACTTCAATTTTGATGGCAAAAAAGTATCCTGGAACCGAAAGGCTTCTGGTCCAGTTGGCGAATTAGATTTAGAAGGTATTAAATCCGTTTTCGAAGTGTTTTCCAAGCAACTTCCTAAAAGTAAAAATAGTGATAAATTAATCGAGCTTTTTCAGAATAGCTATTTGGAAAATAATAACCTTACTGAAGCCACACGTTACTTGGTAAACCACTTATTTGCAGAATTTGGATTGGTTATTATAGACGGAAATGATAAAAGTTTAAAGAATGCGTTCATTCCATATATAAAAGAAGAACTTATTAATCAGTCTTCTTTTGAAAACGTTTCGAAAACTAATGAAAAGCTAAACTCACTATCAGAAAACTATAAAATTCAAGTTAATCCACGTGAGATTAATCTGTTCTATATTAAATTTGGTTTGCGTGAACGCATTGTAGAAATTGATGGTATTTATCAGGTTTTAGAAACAGAAATTTCATGGAATAAAAAGCAACTACTAGAAGAGGTTGAAAATCATCCGGAGCGCTTTAGTCCAAATGTTATTTTAAGACCCGTATTTCAAGAAGTGGTGTTGCCAAATCTCTGCTATATTGGAGGAGGAGGTGAATTGGCCTATTGGTTTCAATTGAAGTCAAACTTTGAAGCTCAGAATATTCCGTTTCCCATGTTATTATTGCGGAATTCGGTGTTATTAACGACTAACAAACAGCAAGAAAAATTAGAAAAACTAGGGCTAGAAAATAAAGATCTGTTTTTAAAGCAGTCGGATTTATTAACGAAAGTAACCAAAGACATTTCAAAAATCAAAATCGATTTCTCGGAACAAAAAGACCATCTTAAAAAACAGTTTGAAGATTTATATCAGTTGGCCGAACAAACCGATAAATCCTTTAAAGGTGCTGTTTCGGCTCAAGAAACAAAACAAATAAATGGATTAGAACATTTAGAAAAACGCCTGCTAAAAGCACAAAAACGAAAGCAATCGGATGTTTTACAGCGTGTTAAGAGTATGCAAAATGAATTATTTCCAAACCAAAGTTTGCAAGAGCGTCAAACCAATTTTTCTACCTTTTATTTAGAGTTTGGAGACCAATTAATTCAACAGTTAATGGTAAATTTGCAACCGTTGAAAAACGAGTTTATAATATTAAATTTAGAGTAATTCATGCATAAAATTGATATGGAGCTTATTGAAATGACATTAGATGTCATGAAATATGCTATTGGTAGAATTTCATCTACCGAACACCCAATAGGGAAGCCTAAAAAATACGAAGAATTAAAAGCTATTGTTGGCGAAACCGTAACAGAAAAAGGTGTTGGTGGTGAGTACGCTTTCAATTTATGGAAAGAGCATTTGTCCAAAGCTAATGTACCAGTAGATCATCCAAGAAATTTAGCTTTTGTTCCAGCCTCACCAACACGAGCAGCCATTATGTTCGATTTGGTAACGTCAGCTTCTAGTATTCACGGTGCGTATTGGATGGAAGGTGCTGGTGGTATTTTCTGCGAAAATGAAGCTATGTCTTGGATTGTTTCTTTAACTGGTTTGCCAGAAGGAGCATTTGGAGTATTTACAAGTGGCGGTACTGCAGCTAACTTATCGGCAATTGTTACAGCACGCGAATTTTGGCGACGCGATGACACCTACAAGCGTGAAAAAGGTTTAATCATTACATCTATTGGAGCACATTCGTCTATTAAGGCCATGGCAAAAGTAGCTGATGTGGATATTTTATTGGTGGATACAGAAGAACGATTAACCGGTGATGATTTACGAAAAACTATTGATGGTTTAAACTTTCACCAACGCAAACGGTTATTTGCGGTTGTGGCAACTGGGGGAACAACCAATGCTGGAATTATTGATGATTTGGACGGTATTGCCCATGTTTGTGAGCAAGAAAACTTATGGTTTCATGTAGATGCCGCTTATGGCGGTGGTGCCTTAGCAGCCGATTCGGTAAGACATTTGTTTAATGGTATTGAACGTGCAGATAGTATTACAATAGATCCGCATAAATGGATGTTTTCACCTTATGATTGTGGTGCTGTTATTTATAAAGAACCAGAACTGGCCAAAGAAGCACATTCCCAACAAGGATCTTATTTAGATATTTTTAAAGATGAAGGCGCGCATGGGTTTAACCCAACGGATTATCAAATTCAATTAACACGACGCGTCCGTGGTTTGCCTTTATGGTTTTCCTTGGCTACACATGGAACAGATCGTTATAAGAAATCTGTTGAACGTGGTTTGGAATTGGCCCAGCTTGCAGGGAAAATGATTGAGGAAAACCCAAATGTAGAATTGGTAAGAGCGCCAAGTTTGTCATGTGTATTATACAGACGTATTGGTTGGAAACCGGAAGATTATACGAATTGGACCTATGATAATCATGAAAAAGGCTTTGCATTAGTAACGCCCACGAAATGGAAAAATGGAGATGAATATGAAACAGTTTCCCGTTTTTGCTTTATCAATCCGGATACAACCGAAAAAGATATTCAGCTTATTTTAGAATCCATGAATTAATTATTCAAAAAAGTACAACTCATAAATAGCTATTCATAAATCAATTGTTATTTTTGCACATGCAACACAACAACGTATTAATATTAGATTTCGGTTCGCAATACACACAACTAATTGCGCGTCGCGTTAGAGAACTCAACATTTACTGTGAGATTCATCCGTATAACAAAATTCCAAACAATTTAGAAACCTATAAAGCGGTTATTCTTTCAGGAAGTCCAAATTCTGTAAGAGGTGAGGCGGTTTTACATCCCGATTTAAAACATATTCGTGGTGAAAAACCTTTATTAGCCGTTTGTTATGGTGCGCAATATCTAGCGCATTTTTCAGGAGGCGAAGTCGCACCTTCCAACACACGTGAATATGGTCGTGCTCATCTATCGTTTATAAAGGAAAAGGAAGATTTCTTTCACAATATTTACCAAGGTAGTCAAGTTTGGATGAGTCATAGCGATACCATTAAAACACTTCCAAAAAATGGCATTTTATTAGCCAGCACGGAAGATGTTGAAAATGCAGCTTACAAAATTGAAGGCGAACAAACCTATGCCATTCAATTTCACCCAGAAGTATACCATTCCAAGGACGGAAAACAATTACTAGAAAACTTTTTAGTTCATATAGCGCAAGTAGAACAAGATTGGACGCCACAGTCGTTTGTAGAAGAAACCGTTGAAGATCTTCAAAACAAATTAGGAAATGATCGGGTTGTTCTAGGGTTATCAGGAGGGGTAGATTCATCGGTTGCCGCTATGTTATTGCATAAAGCTATTGGAAAAAACCTCTACTGTATTTTCGTAAATAATGGACTTTTACGTAAAAATGAGTTTAAAGATGTGTTGGATCAATACAAGGACATGGGGCTTAACGTAAAAGGCGTAGATGCTTCGGCACGTTTTTTGGATGCACTAGCAGGAAAAAGCGATCCCGAAGAAAAACGTAAAGCCATTGGTCGTGTGTTCATTGAAGTTTTTGATGATGAAGCTCATGAAATTTCTGATGTAAAATGGTTAGCTCAAGGCACTATTTATCCAGATGTTATTGAAAGTGTTTCGGCAACAGGAGGCCCAAGTGCCACGATTAAAAGTCACCACAATGTTGGTGGATTGCCCGATTTTATGAAACTTAAAATTGTGGAACCTTTGAAAGCTTTATTTAAAGATGAAGTCCGTCGTGTAGGTGCTTCCATGGATATGGATAAAAATTTATTGGGGCGTCATCCGTTTCCAGGGCCTGGATTGGCTATTCGTATTCTAGGAGATATTACAGCTGAAAAAGTACGTATATTACAAGAGGTTGATGCGGTTTTTATTGGTAACCTTAAAAAGTGGAATCTCTATGATAGCGTTTGGCAAGCCGGTGCTATTCTGTTGCCTGTCAATAGCGTTGGTGTAATGGGTGATGAGCGTACATACGAAAAATGTGTCGCCTTAAGAGCCGTAGAAAGTACCGATGGTATGACAGCCGATTGGGTAAATTTACCTTATGAGTTTTTACAAAAAACATCAAACGAGATAATAAATAAAGTAAAAGGCGTTAATAGAGTAGTGTATGATATTAGTTCTAAACCACCAGCAACCATTGAGTGGGAATAAACGAAATGTGCTATCGCGTTATTTTTAAGGAACTAAAAAATGATATCGTGAAGTTGGGCGTTACCACAAGGGTCGCGCTTTACACTTAAATCTTTTTATATCGCTTATATTTATAAAAAAGAATAAAAAGGATAACGTTGCAATCGCTAACGCAACGCAGAACGTATATAGATTATGAAGAAATTATTTTGCATTTTAAGCATCCTAATACTATTTGGCTGTGGTTCCACATCGCAAGCACAAAATTATAAAACACATAAGGTAAAACCTGGTGAAACCATAGAGGCTATTGCCAGACAATATCAGCTAACGCCTTTTGATATTTACGCTTTAAACCCGGATGCCAAAAAGGAATTAAAAACCAATGCGGTTTTAATTATTCCAAATAAAAAAATAAATCAATCAGCACCACATGCCGCTATTGAAAAGGAGTTAACAGGATTTAAAACTCATAAAGTAAAGCGTAGAGAAACATTATACAGCTTATCTAAAGAGTATGGTGTGGAACAAGACGAAATAAAAAAACACAACACCTTTTTATATGCCAACAACCTACGTAAAGGCGATGAAATAAAAATACCTGTTTATAAAAAAGTGTTTACAGTTTCTCAACCAGAAGAAACAGCCAAAACCTATACCGTTTTACCAAAAGAAGGAAAATGGCGTATTGCTTATAAATTTGGAATAACAGTTGCTGAATTGGAGGCTTTAAATCCTGGAATGAGTCTTATTTTACAAGAAGGCGAAGTTATTAATGTGCCAAATATTGGTAATACAGAAGAGAAGCCCGTAGATAATCAATATTCATATTATGAGGTTTTGCCTAAAGAAGGTTTTTACCGTCTGAAAGTGAAATTAGGTTTGGAGCAAAGTCAATTGGAAACGTTAAATCCAGAATTAATTGAAAGCGGACTGAAAGTAGGGATGATTTTAAAAGTCCCTTTCAATGCCACTATTGAAGATGAAAACATAAAATTAGAAAGCACGGATTTAACAAATTCTATTTCAAGTTACAAACAGAAACATATAGCTATCATGTTGCCGTTTAAACTAAATCGTGTCAATGTAGATTCCGTTGCTGATGCGAAAGCACAAATTAAAAAAGACCCATTTTTAAATACCTCATTAGATTTTTATTCCGGTGTGGTTGTAGCTTTAGATTCTCTTAAAAAAATAAGCGTTAATTTAAAAGTAGATGTTTATGATACTAAAAATATGGTTAGTGAAGTATCAACCATATTAAACGAAAATAATTTTGATGAGGTTCATGCCGTTATAGGGCCATTAATGTCTGCAACGTTTGAAAAAGTTTCTTCCCAATTACAAAGTCGAAATATCCCGCTAATTTCGCCTAATTTAAAGGATTTAAAACTTTCAGATCATGTTTTTCAAACCATGCCTTCGGAAGATTTATTAAAAGATAAAATTGTAAATTACGTAAAGAAAGATTCTTCAATTAGTCAAATTATCATTATTGCCGATCAAAGTCGCGTAAAAGTTTCTAACGATTTAAAAACGCATTTCCCAACAGCTTCTCAAATCTATTCTCGAAAAGATAAAGAACAAAAGGATGCATTTTATATTTATGATACCGATATTATTTCAAAGCTTAAATCCGGTAAAAATATGGTGTTTTTAGAAACCTCTAATCCCGGATTCGTATCCAATGTAACGAGTAAATTGAATTCTTTGATTTCTAAAGACCGAAAAATTATATTAGCAACCACGGAAATGGGAAGTGCCTTTGAAGATGATGAGGTTTCAAATTATCACTTATCTAATTTGCAATTAACATTTCCAACCATTGCAAAAACGTATAATGAAGATGATAATAATAGTTTTGCTAATAATTATTTCAAGCGGTTTGGTGTAACACCTAATAAAATTGCCGTACGTGGTTTCGATTTAACAATGGATGTGGTCTTGCGTTTGGTAAATTACGATACTCTTTATGAGTCTGTAAATCAGGCCCCTTTAACGGAATATGTTGAAAATAAATTCGCTTATAAAAAGAAATTATTTGGAGGTTATTTTAATAATACGGTGTATTTGGTAAAGTATGAAGATTTAAAAATCGTAGAGATAAAACAGTAATAATTATGACAGCAACCGTAATGTATTTAGGCGAATTACGCACAGAAAACACCCACGTAAAATCAGGAAACACCTTTGTTACGGATGCGCCCGTTGATAATAATGGCAAAGGCGAAGCATTTTCGCCAACCGATACAGTTGCTACTGGATTGGCAAATTGCATGATGACGGTTATGGGAATAAAAGCCCGAGATATGAATTATGAAATGGCAGGAACCCAAGCAGAAGTAACAAAAACGATGGCTTCCAATCCACGTCGTATTTCAAAAATTGAAATTGTTTTTAGTTTTCCAGAGTTAGCGAGCATAAAAACCCGTAAAACTTTAGAACATACGGCTAATACTTGTCCTGTGCTTTACAGTTTACATCCTGATATAGAAAAAGTTGTATCATTCAACTGGAAATAGAACGCACTAATCATGGAACCAGATAGAGAGTTTCTTATAAAACTCGCGCATACTAAAATGCCTTATGGGAAATATAAGGATCGGTATTTAATAGATTTACCCGAATATTATATAGTTTGGTATCATAATAAAGGATTTCCTACCGGTAAATTAGGCGAGATGCTACAGTCCGTTTACGAACTAAAATTAAATGGATTGGAAGAATTAATCCATAACATTAAACGCAATTTCCCGAAGCGATAGTTTTCAGTCCCGATAGCTATCGGAATCAGTCAAAACTTTGCGCCTTTCCACCTTTGCAGCTTTGTGCCTTTGCGAGATTTCTTAATCTAAATACGACATGTACAACTCCATTATCCACCTTCCTAACGATAGCTAGGCACCAAACATCTCCGCAACTTATTTCCCCTTCAATTTCATTTCAAAATAAACTCCGAAACACCCAAACTATTAAACTTAATATTGTAAATTTGCAGGCGTTTAACAGCGCAACATGACAACTACAACAAAATACATATTTGTAACAGGAGGTGTAACATCTTCTCTCGGTAAAGGCATTATAGCAGCCTCATTGGCGAAACTCTTGCAAGCTCAAGGATACCGCACAACCATTCAGAAATTAGACCCGTATATTAATATAGATCCAGGAACATTAAACCCGTACGAGCATGGCGAATGTTATGTAACGGATGATGGTGCAGAAACCGATTTGGATTTAGGTCATTACGAGCGTTTTTTAAACGTACCAACTAGCCAAGCAAATAACGTTACAACAGGACGCATTTATCAAAGCGTTATAGATAAAGAACGTCGTGGGGAATTTTTAGGAAAAACGGTTCAAGTTATTCCTCATATTACCGACGAAATTAAGGAACGCGTTCAAAAGCTGGGTAATTCTGGTAATTTTGATATTGTGATTACGGAAATAGGTGGAACAGTAGGTGATATTGAATCCTTACCATACATTGAAGCCGTGAGACAGTTACGTTGGGATTTAGGGGAAAAGAATGGTTTAGTTATTCATTTAACCTTGGTGCCGTATTTATCGGCTGCTGGCGAGCTGAAAACAAAACCAACCCAACACAGTGTTAAAACGTTAATGGAAAGTGGTGTAATGGCAGATATTCTTGTTTGCCGTACAGAGCATGAACTCCCAATGGATTTACGGAGAAAATTAGCGTTGTTTTGTAATGTTCGTGAAGAAGCAGTTATCCAATCTATTGATGCCTCTACTATTTATGATGTGCCTAATTTAATGCTGAAGCAAGGTTTAGATACCGTTGTTTTGAAAAAATTAGGGTTGGAAAGTCACGCGCCAGATTTAACCCGTTGGAATGAATTTTTAACACGACTAAAAAACCCTAAAACCGAAGTTACTATCGGTTTAATTGGGAAATATGTTGAGTTACAAGATTCGTATAAATCCATATTAGAAGCCTTTATTCATGCAGGTGCCGAAAATGAAGTTAAAGTTCATGTAGAACCTATTCATTCAGAATATTTAAATGCAGATAATATCCACGCAAAACTATCACATTTGAATGGTGTTTTAGTAGCGCCTGGTTTTGGTGAACGTGGTATTGAAGGAAAAATTGATGCTGTAAAGTATGTGCGTGAAAACAACATGCCATTTTTTGGAATTTGTTTAGGAATGCAAATGGCTGTCATTGAATTTGGTAGAAATGTGATGAATTTAAAAGATGCCAATTCAACAGAAATGGATCCTAAAACTACAAATCCCGTAATTGGATTAATGGAGTCGCAAAAGGATGTCACGGAAAAGGGTGGTACCATGCGTTTAGGTGCTTGGACTTGTAATTTGAAAGCCAATAGTATTGCGCATAAGGTGTATAAATCTAATTCTATAGAGGAACGCCATAGACATCGTTATGAATTTAACAACACATATAAAGAACAGATTGAGGCTGCAGGAATGGTGGCTACAGGAATAAACCCGGAAACCAACTTGGTTGAAATTGTAGAAATTCCAGAACACCCTTGGTTTGTTGGTGTGCAATATCACCCAGAATATAAAAGTACGGTTGCTAATCCGCATCCACTTTTTGTGGCTTTTGTTAAAGCAGCTTTAAAACATAAAAACAAGAATAAAAGTGCCACTATGGCACAAAAATAATTTTGGATAGTTTTTTGTAAACAGCATAAAACTATTTATTTGATAATTTTTTATACGTGTCCTATTTGAAATATATCGATTTAACGCATTGGTTTGCCATCGGTAGTTTTAAAACGACAACCAATTTAATATATGGAAGAAAAGAAATTTGACCTGAATTCGATAATAGGGTTTGTCCTAATTTTTGGAATATTAGTGTACATGATGTACGCCAACCAGCCAACTCCAGAGGAATTAGCAGAACAAGAACGCGCTAAACAAGAGCAAGTTGAAGCTGAAAAGCAAGCTCAAAATCAGAAAGAAACTGCTGTTACAACGGCGGAAGATTATTCAGTAGCTAACGCCCAAGATTCTACCCAATTTGTAGCCTTACAAAATAAATTAGGTGCTTTTGCCTATTCAGCAAGCCTGCCATCTGCAAAATCCAATGAAACAGAAGTGAAAACGGAGGTTTTAGATTTAAAATTTAGCAATAAAGGGGGATATTTATCTGAAGTTAAATTAAAGAAGTTTGTCGATTTTGATTCCATTCCAATCTATCTTATAAAAGATGGGAATACGGATTTTAATATTAATTTCGGTACCACTGATAGTCGCATTCTAAATACCCAAGATTTATATTTTGAACCTACGGTAACTAAAAATGGTGAAAACACGGTCGTTTCCATGAAACTTAAAGTGTCTGCGAATCAGTTTTTAGAATATCGTTATGAAATTCAGCCAAATGATTATATGGTTGATTTTACAATCCGTTCCCAAGGCTTAAGTAATGTTATAAATAGCTCGCAACCTATTAATTTAGATTGGCAATTACAAACCTATCGTCATGATAAAAGTATCAGTTATGAAAACCGATACACGCGATTAACGTATCAATATGAAGGTGGTAAAATTGATAAATTAAGCCCAACGGGTGAAGATGAAGAAACAGAAGTTGATGTAAGTTGGTTGTCGTACAGACAGCATTTCTTTAGCAGTATTTTAACGTCCAAAGTGCCATTAAAATCCGTGCAATTCAATTCAACCGATCTGGTGGAAAATGAAGAAGTTGATACCGTATTTACAAAGGCGTATCAAACAAGATTTGCTTTAGAAGCAAATGCTGGTGAGTTAAATCAAGAACTAGGCTTTTATTTTGGCCCAACAGACAACAAGGTTTTACAGAAATATGATATTGGTCTAGAAGATAGTATTCCATTTGGTTGGGGAATCTTCGGTTGGATAAACCGTTATGTTTTTGTTCCATTATTTGCCTTTTTAGCAAGCTTTTTACCATATGGTGTGGCTATTATTGTAATGACCATTTTAATAAAGTTCTTATTATCATTTGTTCAGTACAAGCAATTCCTGTCGCAGGCAAAATTAAAAGTTTTAAAACCGGAATTAGATGCTATTCGTGAGAAGCATAAGAATAATAAAATGAAAGCGCAGCAGGAAACTATGGCTTTGCAAAATAAGGCAGGTGCCAGTCCGTTGAGTGGTTGTTTACCAGCTTTAATACAGTTGCCCGTTTTCTATGCTTTATTCCAGTTTTTCCCATCGGCTTTCGATTTAAGACAGAAAAGTTTCCTATGGGCAGACGATTTATCATCTTATGATATTGTAGCCAATTTACCATTTACCATTCCGTGGTATGGTGATCACGTTAGTTTATTTCCAATTTTAGCCTCTATTGCTATTTTCTTTTATATGAAAATGACAACAGGACAGCAAATGGCATCGCAACCAACTCAAGAGGGTATGCCAGATATGGCTAAACTAATGAAGTACATGATTTACATATCACCATTAATGATGTTATTCTTCTTTAATAATTATGCATCTGGTTTAAGTTTGTACTACTTTATTTCTAACGTTATTAGTATTGGAATTATGTTGGTAATTAAGAATTACATTCTTGATGAAGATAAAATTCATGCTCAAATTCAGATCAATAAGAAGAAACCGAAAAAACAAAGTAAGTTTCAGAAGAAAATGGCTGATATGATGGAGCAAGCCGAACTACAGAAACAAGCGCAAGAAAAGCGTAAGAAATAAAAAAAATCAAGCTGCCTTAATTGGCAGCTTTTTTGATATAACAAATGCTATATTATTTCGTTTAGATATTTAATACACAGGTTATAATTATGAAGCAGATACTATTTGTTTTAGCACTATTTATGGGTTTTATGAGTTTCGCGCAAACATTTAATCAGTTTGATGCCAACGGTAAACGCGACGGTAAGTGGAAAAAGAATTTTGAAGGAACAAATGTTGTTCGTTATGAAGGCGCTTTTCAACATGGAAAAGAAATAGGCGTGTTTAAGTTCTATAAAAATATTAAAGGGGAAGCCGTTTTGACTGCTACACGTGAGTTTAATCCTAATACAGATACTGCAAAAGTGACCTTTTTTGGTAGTACAGGAAAAGTAATAAGTGAAGGGCTCATGCGAGACAAAACATATATTGGCGATTGGAAATACTACCATAATAATGGAACGCAAATCATGACCTTGGAACATTATAATAATAAAGGATTGCTAGAAGGTGCGCGATTTGTTTATTATTTAAGTGGGCAAGTAGCTGAAAAAGCACTTTACGAAAATGGAAAGCTACATGGTAAAACTTTGGGCTTTGCAGAAAACGGAACAGTTATTAAGGAGCACCATTATAAAATGGGCAATTTACACGGAGAAGCCAAATTTTATAACGAAACGGGTGTTTTATTAGTGGAAGGCACTTACCGTAATGATCAGAAACATGGAATTTGGAAGTATTATGAAAATGGGACTTTAAAGGAAGAAAAGGATTTTACGCCAAAAAGCAATAATCCGTATAAGAAGTCTAATTAGGAATTGCGCTCATAAAATATAAAAGCTCCTTAAAGATTTAAGGAGCTTTATTTTGTTAGGTATGCATTTGTAATTTTTAGCTATTAATCAATCAAAATGGGGAATACCTAAACATAAGGACTGCAATCTATGTAATATATTCATGAATTCAAAATCGATTTTAATATATTAATTGTAAACTTTCACCTACTAGTTTTATGGTTATTTAATAAAAAAAAGCTGTTCTAATTAAAGAACAGCTTCTCTTTTTCAAAGCAATTTAATCACATTTATAGCAATCAATAATGTTGTACACTATAAATTTCTTACTATTATAAAGGTGGTAAAACAACCTTGTCGATAGCATGAATAACGCCATTGGAAGCTTGAACATCAACAGCAATTATGTTGCTTACTCTGCCGTTTGCATCAGTTAAGGTTGCACCACCAGTAATATTTGCTGTTATGTTTCCACCTAAAGTACCAACAGTCATGTTATCCATTAAAGCACTTGATCTTACGTTTGCACCTGCAACCGCATGCATATCTAACGTAGCTTTTAAAGTTGGTTCTGGAATATCACCTAAAGTTGCTACATTTAATTCTGTTAATAAATCACCAAAGGCTGCATTAGTAGGTGCAAAAACTGTAAAAGGCGCTGGAGCTGTTCCATTTGGTGTAGAAAGTGTTCCTACGTAGTCAAACGTTAAATCGTCTCTTGTTAATGCTGCAACCAAAGTTTCAAAAGTAGGATCAGCTAATGCAAAATCGACTACAGTTGGTAATCCAATAACCGTATCCACAGCGTGGATAACACCATTTGTTCCCACAACATCTGCTATGGCTACCGTAGAAATTCCGTTAAATTCAACACCATCTGCGGTATTAAAATATAAACTCATTGGGTTGTTTCCAGCACCAGTTGCACTAGTTGTGGTGTAACCCGCACCCATATTTACTAAATCTGTAGAAAAGGTGGCACCTGCTAATACATGGTTTAAAAGTACTTGCGATAATACATCGGTTGGTACATCACCTAACCCAGAGAATCCGTTATCCGCTAAAAAATTAGCGAAAGCTGCATCAACTGGTGCTAAAACTGTAAATGGTCCACCTCCTTGTAATACGGAAACTAAATCACCATCCGCAGCACCTAAAGCGGCTACTAAATTGCTAAAGCTCGAATTTGCAAGGGCGTGATCTACCACGTCTGGTAAGCCAATAACACCATCAACTATGTGAATGATGCCGTTAGATGCTTCAATATCGGCAGTTGAAACAGATGATACATTATTAAAACGTACATCGTTGTTGGCTGTATTGAAATATAAACTCATGCTTGCACCACCTGCACCTGTTGCATTAGTAGATGCATAACCATCGCCTTGACTTACCAACGCGGTTGAAGGCACAGATCCAGAAATTACATGATTTAAAAGTATTTGTGACAATACATCTGTTGGTACATCATTTAAGGAAGCAAATCCATTGGCTGATAAAAATGCTGCAAACGCGTCATTATCAGGCGCTAAAACGGTAAATGGTCCTGATCCTTGTAATACTGAAACTAAATCTCCGTCGGCAGCTTGTAAGGCAGCTACTAACGAACTTAATTCTGGAGTGGCCAACGCTAGATCTACAATGTTATTTTGTTGTGCTGGCGGCGTGTAAATGTTGTTATCATCATCACTACTACAGGATGTGATAAATAAGACTATTAGTAAGGTAGCCGAAAATCTTTTTAATGCTGTTAATGTTTTCATTTTGTTAAGTTTTTATGTTTGTTTAACAAATATAACAAAACATTAAACAAAAATCCTAAATATGTTTATTAAAATTAACAAAACTTTAAACAAAATAAATTATTTAGCCTGTAATTAGAACCGCTTAAGAAGAAGAGATATTACTTGATTTTCGTATCTTTGCACCCAATTATGGAAAACAAAAAACGTGTTATAGTCGGATTATCTGGAGGTGTAGATTCCAGTGTAGCAGCCTATCTTTTAAAAGAGCAGGGCTTTGAGGTTATTGGCTTGTTTATGAAAAATTGGCATGATGATTCTGTAACGATATCTGATGAATGTCCTTGGTTGGATGATAGTAATGATGCCATGTTAGTGGCGGATAAATTAGGAATCCCATTTCAGACAGTCGATTTAAGTGAAGAATACAAAGAGCGTATTGTTGATTATATGTTCAAGGAATACGAAAGCGGGCGAACCCCAAATCCTGATGTGCTTTGCAACCGGGAAATCAAGTTTGATGTGTTTATGAAAATCGCTTTAGATTTAGGAGCGGATTTTGTAGCAACCGGTCACTATTGCCGGAAAGCATCTTTTGATAATAACGGTGAAACTATTCATCAATTATTAGCAGGCGTGGATGACAATAAAGATCAATCCTACTTTTTATGCCAATTATCGCAAGCGCAATTAGCAAAATCATTATTTCCTATAGGCGAGTTAACAAAGCCTGAAGTTCGAGATATAGCAACAAAATTGGATTTAGTGACAGCTGATAAAAAAGACTCTCAAGGTTTGTGCTTTATTGGAAAAGTTAGGTTGCCAGATTTTCTACAACAACAGTTAAAACCAAGAGAAGGTGTTATAGTTGAAATTCCAAGCACCTATGCAGATTATGAAATTTCAAACCCGATTTTTGATTCTAAAGAATTGGAATTAGCCTATTTATCTAGAAAAGCGGATTATAACGTTACGGACGGAAAAGTAGTTGGTAAACACCAAGGTGCTCATTTTTACACTAAAGGACAGCGCAAAGGATTGGCGGTTGGAGGAACCGTGGAACCCTTGTTTGTCATTGATACTGATGTTAACGAGAATGTGATTTACACAGGTCAAGGAAAAGCACACCCTGGTTTATATAAATCAGCTTTATTTATTTCAAATGATGATTTGCATTGGGTTCGTGAAGATTTAGCACTATCCAAAGGGGAAACCATGGCGGTCTTAGCGCGTATTCGCTACAGGCAACCATTAGAAAAAGCCACGTTATATCGTGTAGAATCTGGTTTATATATTGAGTTTTCAAACCCACAGTCAGCCATAGCTGAAGGGCAGTTTGCGGCGTGGTATTTAAATGATGAACTTATTGGTTCAGGCGTAATTTCATAGGGATTAGGTACGTTTATATATTTCGCATCGTCTTTATTAGTTACTATATTTCAAATTAAAAACACATTATATTATGTCCAATAAAATCACCAAGCTTTTTAATATTCAATATCCAATTATTCAAGCTGGAATGATTTGGAATTCAGGTTGGCGTTTAGCTTCAGCATCTAGTAACGCTGGAATTCTAGGCTTGTTAGGAGCGGGAAGTATGTATCCTGATGTGTTACGTGAGCATATTCAGAAATGTAAAAAAGCAACTGATAAACCCTTTGGTGTTAACGTGCCTATGTTATATCCAAATGTGGAAGAAATCATGAATATTATTGTGGAAGAAGGTGTAAAAATTGTTTTTACCTCGGCAGGAAATCCAAAAACATGGACAAGCTGGTTGCAAGAGCGTGGCATTACGGTTGTCCATGTGGTGAGCAGTGTAAAATTTGCCTTAAAAGCACAAGATGCTGGTGTGGATGCGGTTGTAGCCGAGGGTTTTGAAGCTGGTGGACATAATGGTCGCGATGAAACCACAACACTAACATTAATTCCCATGGTAAGAGAACAGCTGACCATTCCATTAATTGCAGCTGGCGGTATTGCTACCGGAAAAGCCATGTTAGCTACTATGATTTTAGGTGCCGATGCCGTTCAAGTGGGAAGTCGCTTTGTGGCTAGTGAAGAAAGTTCAGCCCATCAAGCTTTTAAACAAGTTGTTGTGGATGTGAAGGAAGGTGATACCCAATTAACCTTAAAAGAATTGGCACCAGTACGCTTGGTTAAAAACAAATTCTACGACGAAATTCAGGAGCTTTATAAATCATCTCCATCACCAAAACAATTAAAAGAACTATTAGGTCGTGCGCGTGCTAAACGCGGTATGTTTGAAGGTGATTTGAAAGATGGCGAATTGGAAATTGGTCAAATAGCAGGACTTATTCACGATATAAAACCTGTAGCAGAAATTGTAAGGGATATGCTGAAAGAATTTGATTTAGCTAAACAAGAGGTAGCCACATTCTAATCAACCTTCTGATTGAAAATTTTAAATGGAACAGCAAACAGTTTACTCGACCCGTTTGCTGTTTTGTTGAATTCCGCTAATAAACTATTTATTGATAACGGTTTCTCTTGTTCAACTATAGTGTTATCGCGCTTACTTGTAAAGTACAAAGTGTCATTTTTAACAAATGGGCAATAATCCATTTTCTCCGAGTTTACAAAGGGGCCTAAATTTTCGGCTGAAGACCAACCCGTTTTTAATTTCTTGCTAATATATAAATCACCACTTCCTAATCCATCAGGCCGATTATAAGCGCCAAATATAATATAGGATTCATCAGGCGCAATGAAAGCATTGTATTCATAGCCATCAGAATTTACGGTGTTAGGCAGGGTTTCTGGTTCTAAATACGTACCATTTTTAAATATGCTTACATAAATATCATCTTTCGTATTCTTCAAGTTATCAGCTCTTGTAAAATAGAGATTCCCATTATTTGCAATGGATGGGTAAAATTCGTCATTAATAGAATTAACAGGTTCACCCAAGTTTTTAGGTTTAGACCAGGGTTCATTTACATTTTTCCTTTCCACATACCAAATGTCAAAATCTTTAGGTTTTAATTCATTATTAAGCGGTCTTGAGGAAGCAAAGTAGAGTTTTAATCCATCTGTTGAGAAACAAGGTTCTAAATCAAAATGTTGGCCAGAAAAGCCAGCAACTTGAGGTTCTTGCCAAACACCATTAATTTTTTTTAACGAAATTATAGCGGAAAGATTACCCATTACACTTTGTGCCGTAAATAGAATTTCATTGCCATTAGGTGCAATGGCTATATCCCTAACATTTGGAAATTGCCCAGCTATTTCTGGCAAAAAAGGTTCAGGACTGTCTTGAGCCAAACCATAATTTAAACATAACAAAAACGTAAAGAGGTAACTAAATTTCATAAAAAACTAAATTAGGCTGACAAGTTAATATAATACATAATATGGAAATCTTAACACAATGTTAATCCCGGCAAAATAAGAATAAAAGAACCTTTACATAATATGTAAACCCATTGGAATATACTACTTTTGCAAAATGGTTTTAAGCGACTACACGAAAGAGTTTAAATACAACTGGCAACTGGCAGCTCCTGTTATGTTGGGTATGTTGGGACACACTTTTGTAGGATTTGTAGATAATATCATGGTTGGCCAATTAGGAACCGCTGAATTAGCGGCTGTGTCTTTAGGTAATAGTTTTATGTTTATTGCCATGTCTTTAGGAATTGGTTTTTCAACAGCTATAACGCCTTTAGTTGCGGAAGCCGATGCGGAAGGAAATTTTGCTAAAGGTAAATCAGCATTTAAGCATGGCTTGTTTTTATGTACATCTTTAGGGTTATTTTTATTTTTACTACTCTTATTTGCCAAACCGTTAATGTACCTAATGAAGCAGCCTTTGGAGGTAGTAGAATTAGCTATTCCGTATTTGGATTGGGTAGCCTTTTCACTAGTGCCTTTAATTGTTTTTCAGGCATTTAAGCAGTTTAGTGATGGCTTATCCATGACCCGTTATCCTATGTATGCTACTATTGTAGCCAATGTTGTTAACGTGGTTTTAAACTACGTCCTTATTTTTGGAAAGTTTGGTTTTCCTGAATTTGGTATTGTTGGAGCAGCCTATGGCACATTAATCTCACGTGTGGTCATGGTTGTTTTCCTTTGGTGGATTCTTAAAGGACATAAAAAATCGAGAGATTACGTTACTAATATCAAAATATTTGCGCTAGATAAATTAGAACTCAAAAAAGTAATTAATTTAGGCTCACCAAGTGCTATGCAAATGTTTTTTGAGGTTGCCATTTTTACAGCCGCCATTTGGTTGAGTGGTTTGTTAGGTAAGAATGCACAGGCAGCCAATCAAATTGCTTTAAATTTATCATCCATGACTTTTATGGTGGCAACCGGTTTAAGTGTCGCATCCATGATACGTGTTGGTAACCAAAAAGGATTAAAAAACTACTTCGAGTTGCGCCGAATTGCCTTTTCAATTTTTTTACTAGGAATGATTTTGGCGGTCACTTTCGGGCTGTTATTTTTTATTTTCCATCAGCAATTACCAAAATTGTATTTAGATAATTCAGATGTTCTAAACGCGGTGGATAACGCTGAGGTATTACGTATAGCAGCCAATTTATTAATTGCGGCTGCCATTTTTCAAATTAGTGACAGTATTCAAGTGGTTATGCTTGGTGCATTGCGTGGTTTGCAGGATGTAAAAATACCCACTATTATAACCTTTATTTCCTACTGGATCGTTGGGTTTCCCATAAGTATATACTTTGGGAGTGCCGAACGCTATGCTAGTTTTGGAATATGGATGGGTTTATTAGCAGGATTAACCGTAGCAGCAATTTTATTATTTATCCGATTTAACTATCTTACCAAACGTTTAATTTTATCTAACACCTAACAACCATATATGGAGTTCCCAAAATTTTTATTAGGCGATAATACCGATTTTCCAGATGCTATTTTCGTTATTCATACCGATTTCCCTAGATTTATTATCAATTTAGAAAATGATGATGTAGAATGGTTGGAGGATTTTGATCAGCATGATCAAAAAGAATTGGAGATGGAAGCTGAATCGTTAATCCAGCAAGCAACCGATTTTTACGATCGTGAAATTGAACGTTACGAAGATTAATTATGCTTGAACAATTAGTACAACTCGACACTGAACTTTTTCTTTATTTAAATAATTTAGGAACAACCACTTGGGATGGATTTTGGATGTTTTATACCACTAAATTCTATTGGATTCCTTTTTATGCCGTTTTACTTTTTATAATTTTCAGAACACGAACGCCTAAACTATTTTTAATAACCATTTTTGTTATATTTCTAATGGTTTTGTTTACCGATCAAATGACCAATGTATTTAAAAAAGTATTGGTTATGCGCTTAAGACCCTGTCATGATCCTACTTTAGAAGGATTGGTTCGTTTGGTTAAACCACATTGTGGCGGACAATTTGGTTTCTTTTCTGGTCATGCTTCTAACTCCATGGCAGTTGCTGTGTTCAGTGGTTTATTACTCCGTTTTAAATACAAGTATTTTATATTTCTAATGCTTATATGGTCAGTAGCTATGGGTTACAGCCGTATTTATATTGGCGTACACTTTCCATTGGATGTTATTTGTGGAATGGCATTTGGCGCAATGTCAGGCTTCATGTTTTACAAACTAGACCTGTTTTTACAAAAACGTTATGATGTGAAATAATTACTTTTTTGTCAGTATGTAATAGTTAGCAAGGAGCCTATCTTTATACTGTCTTGATTCTTTAGAAACGGTATTCAAATTAAACGTATTTATTTTTTCTATCGAATAGGTTTCCTGAAGTTTATTGGAGTCTTCCGGGCTTATGCCAATCGTTAGTAATCCAAAGTTAGGTTCTTTAGGTAAGGTCATTGTACCATCCTCATTTTTAATTGGTGGAATTTTTTGACCATATTCCCAAATCATTTCAGGTGCTATATAATTGAATTGGTAGAGTTTTAAATCGCCAGAAATATCAGAAGTAATCGGGTGGAAGTCCTCACTATTCAAAGCTTCCTTTAGCGGTAAAGCAAAAAGGAGTAAACTAGCATAAAGTCCTACAGCGCAAACGACAACCATGCGTATATTCATGTGTTTTAAGAATCTTAAAATGAAAAATCCCATAGCAAACACGATAACTGACGCTAATATAAAAGAGAACCAATAACCTGTTAAATTATCTTTTAAAAAGGCAAAGGCTAAAATAGGAAACGCTATGCCTACAATACCAATCAACCCAAAGTTGAAATAAACCGGAACGGTTTCACGTTTATTTTTCAAATTTTTAAATTCACGAATTACATAGTCTAGATAAAAACTGCAATTAATTGCTAAAGGAATTAAAACAGGCATTAAATACCGTGATTTCTTTTCAGGTATTAGAGACAGTAATATAACGGCAAAAATAGTCCATAAAAAACTAAATTTATAAGCTTTACGGTTTCTAACTCGGGTTTTTAAGTATGGATATAACAAACTAACAAATGCTGGAATCGTCCACAAACCACTTTGCGTAAAGAAACTCCAATAATAATAAAATGGGCGCACATTATAGCTACTCCAATTACCCGTTTCTTTTTCTGCAATTGCTAAAAATGTGGCTGGATCTTCTAATCGCACATATAAATACCACCAACCACCAACAGTAATCGCTAAAATTAATATAAGTAGGACGGGTATAAATTTCGATTTAAAACGGTTATATTTAAATGTAAATCCATAAGCCAATAAAAACGGTAATAATAAGGCGTAAAAACTAACGGGTCCTTTACTCAATATGGAGAAACCAATAAATACACTTGCCAAAAGTGCTGATTTCCATTGCGTTTTTGTCACTTGGAAAAAGCAAAATAAATAGTAAATAGCAACACACATAAAGCCATGTGTAAAAATATCCCAAGGTGCTTCAATCATAATACCAATAACATAAAATGAAGTGGTAACAATAATTGCAGATAAAAGTCCGAAAGATTGACTTTTTGTGATTTTTTTGGATAATTTAAAAACAAAAACGGCTATTATCATAATAAATAGAACCGCAGGCAAACGCATAGCAAAAACACGTTGTACACCAAAAATAGCAGCAGAAATAGCGGTAAGCCATGTTGGTAAAGGTGGTTTTTCATAACGGGCTTCGCCATTCATGGTTGTGAGTAGCCAGTTATTATCGGTTAACATTTCACGAGCTGTAATAAAATTTCGTGCTTCCATGATAGTCACGTCCATTACGTTTAAATTTGGAAGCAACACCAGTGCAATTCCAAAACAAATAAATAAAACGGGATATTTTTTAAGAAGCGGAAGCATATTTTCGGATTAAAATTAAATTCCTAATATAGATAATAGCACCCAGAATATGACCTGTAAATAACACAGGATCTCTTCTGAAAATAGCATAAGTTAAAATAAGAATAGAGCCTATTAAACTTAATAACCAAAAGCCAAAAGGTAGGGTTGATTCTTTTTGTTTCTCCGAATAGAGCCATTGGTATACAAAACGTAAAGTAAATACCACCTGCGAAACGATTCCTAATGTTAGTAACCAGACAGGAATAGCTTCGTTTTTAAAGAGTTTCACCACGTCTATCGTATTATTGTTAAAATAGAAAATGGCAATAAATGTTGGCATTAATAATAAAAACCATTGCATGAATTTAGGGTACTTCTGCCATTGGTTTTGTAGTTGCAAATTCCTAATATATATAAAATAGGTTAAGCCTTGACCAAGCATAATAGCAAAATCATCACGTAAATATCCATATATAAATAGCAAGAATGAAGCAAATAAACTTAAAGTCCAAAAAATGGTAGGTGTAATAACGCGTTTTTGTTTTTCAGAATATAGCCATTGAAGAATAAGTCGAGAAGAGAACAATATCTGCGCTAAAAATCCTATACTATATATGAGCCAATTACTCATTAATTGTGTTTCTCAACCGTATAATTAATATACTTTTTCTTCATCCAGAGGTACGCGAAACAATCCATTAGTGGTCCAATTAAGCGATTCCAAACGCCAAATTTGGCTTCTCCGGCAACCCGTGGGAAGTGTTTAACCGGGATTTGGACAATCTTACCTTTTTGCAATAAAATCATAGCAGGAAGAAAGCGATGCAAACCTTCAAACATGGGAATCCGCTTGGCATAATCAGTTTTTATAACTTTAAGCGGACAACCTGTATCGTCCATGCCATCTTTAGTAAATGTACGGCGAATTCCATTGGCAATAGTAGAAGACATGTTTTTAACAAAACTATCTTTACGGTTTGCGCGAACACCCGTTACCAAATCATAATCATTAATATGTTCTAAAAGCACGTTAAAATCCTTTGGATCGGTTTGTAAATCCGAATCTATATAACCAACCAATTCCGTGTCCGCATAATCAAAACCAGCTTTAATAGCCGCGCTTAAGCCACGATTTTCCTTGAAACTTATATATTGAAATTCAGGATGTCTTTTAGCAATAGCCTCAATATGTTGTTGACTGCTGTCTTTGGAGCCATCATTTACAAACAGAATCTTTGTTTTTCTGCTGGCTATCTGCATGTATTCTAATAATTCCTTTTCAACTCGCGGTAAATTATCTTCTTCATTATATACGGGAACTATAATTGTAAACTGGTAATCCATAAAATTAAAGTTGTACTACAAATGTATTCTTTTTTATAGAATTCTAATCTTACAGAAAAAAAATGTTTCTTTGTAATAGAAATTAGATTTATGAAGATACTAGTTACTGGTGCAGTGGGATTTATAGGCTCGCATACAGCTGAACGTTTAAAAGACATGGGACATGATGTAATAGGTGTGGATAATTTTTCGCCGTATTACAGCGAATCTTTAAAGAAATTAAATGAAAAAGCTCTAAATAATAAAGGTATTCCTGTTTTAAAATTGGATTTGCGTTCAAATAATTTGATTGACAACTTACCAACCGATATCGATTTTATTTTTCATTTTGCGGCACAACCAGGTATTTCTACTACTTCAACTTTTGAAGACTATTTCACTAATAATATTATTGCTACAAAAAACATAATAGATTTTGCCTTGCAATTAAAGGATTTAAAGTTGTTTGTAAATATTGGTACATCGTCAATTTACGGGCTAGAGGCAACGTTTCCTGAAACAGTAGCGCCCAAACCGGCCTCTCATTATGGTGTAACCAAATTAGCTGCCGAGCAATTGGTACTTCAAAAATCACGAGAAAAACAATTGAAGACTTGTTCATTGCGTTTATATTCTGTTTTTGGACCTCGGGAACGCCCTGAAAAAATGTATACCAAATTAATTGCCTGCGGATTTAATAAAGAAGCTTTTCCGTTATACCAAGGCAGTTCTTCCCATTTACGCAGTTTTACCTATGTAGATGATATTGTAGATGGTGTTGTTAGTGTAATGAATGCTATTGATGCTGTTGATGGTGAAATTATTAATCTTGGAACTGAAGTAGAACATACTACACAAGAAGGTATTGATGCGGTTTCTCATGTTATGGATCTGAATATTGCTATTCAACATGTGTCTGCTAGAGCTGGTGATCAATTACGAACCAAAGCTATTATTGATAAAGCGAGAAGCTTACTAAATTATAATCCGCAAACTACCTTATTAGAAGGTGTGGAAAAGCAGGTAGCTTGGTATAAAACCAATTTTCTATAATTCCGGTTTTAACTGCAATAAATAATCCGCAGCAGCAAAAGGTGTTGTTTTCTGCGCCTCAATTAATGCTATCTGTACGTTTAATGCTTTTTTAATGATCTCATTATTAAAGAAGTCCGCATGCAGTTGGTCTTTAATGGTTTCAATTAACCAGAACTTATTTTGCTCATGACGTCGCTGCTCAAAGTATCCATTGCTTTGCGTTTGCGTCACATATTTAATTATAGTTTCCCAAACGGTATCTATTCCTTCATCATGCAAGGCGCTACATAATAATACTTTGGGTTGCCATTCAGAATCTTTGGCTGGATATAGATGTAATGCGCGATTAAATTCTACTTTAGCAATTTTAGCGGCTTTCATGTTTTCGCCATCGGCCTTATTAATGGCTATAGAATCAGCCATTTCAATAATACCGCGTTTAATGCCTTGTAGCTCATCGCCAGCACCTGCTAATTTAAGGAGCAGGAAAAAATCTACCATACTATGAACTGCCGTTTCACTCTGACCAACGCCAACGGTTTCAATTAATATGGTGTCAAAACCAGCAGCTTCACACAAGATAATAGTTTCCCGAGTTTTTCGCGCCACACCACCTAAAGATTCCCCTGATGGCGATGGCCTGATGTAGACATTCGTGTCCTTTACTAAATCCTCCATTCGGGTTTTATCGCCTAGAATGCTTCCTTTTGTAATAGAACTACTTGGGTCAATAGCTAGAACGGCAATTTTTTTTCCTGCTTTGGATAAATATGTTCCGAAGGATTCAATAAATGTACTTTTTCCAACACCAGGAACACCTGTAATCCCAATTCTAACCGATTTATTAGCATAAGGAAGGCAGCCTTTTATAATAGCATGGGCCTGATCAGCATGATTTTTGTTTTTGCTTTCAATTAAGGTTATTGCGCGACTTAAAGCTGTTATATCACCTTTTAAAATACGTTCAATAATTTGTGGAGTTGTTGGTTTTACATCTCTTCGACTACGTATAGCATCAATAATAGCCTGATTGATGGTTTCGGGTTGCGAAACACCAGCCTGTTCTTGTAGTGCTTTTTTATGTGACGTTTTTTTAGTCAAAAGTTTCTATTGGTACGGCTATTTTGGTTTCATCCCAAGCCATAGTTAGTGATAATTGATCTAATGCATTGTCAAACCCAATTGTAAATTGTTCCACCGTAACTCCTGTGTCTTCCACGGGAACGGTAACGGTAATGACATCAAATTCGGGTTCACGCATGGGTTTCATTTCTGTATCAACTCCCCAAGCATATTGTTTGGAATTAAACATAACTTGCCATGTAGAATCGTTTGGAATGGTCCATAGGGTATATTTTCCCGCAGGAAGCGAATCATTGTTTATTTTTAAGGCTTTACTCGTTTTAAAGGTTGTGGCTTCGTTGGCACCTGTTCGCCAAACTTGCTTATAAGGAACCAAACCACCAAAAACTTCGCGACCGCGTTTAGAGGGTCTGTTATAAACTATATCTAGCTGTAAATCATTTTTAGAAAAGGATACAGTATCAATTGGACTTTTTCGTGGTGCAAGTAAACTGCCATCCACAAAAAAGGAATATAAAAACAAACTGATGGCAATTAGAAATAAGCATCCCAAAAACCATTTAAAAAATCTATTCATAGGGTATTTTAATTAATGATATAAAGATACTTCAAATGTTATTTTTAATGAAGGGCTATCACATTTTTTTAAGACTTATTTTTAATCTTGAAAAAAAGATGCGGATTTTTGCAACACATCACTTTTTTCATCGTCATTAAGATGAACCAAACCATTAAAACCAAAAAGTAAAGCATGTTTCAACTTGAAATTATTGAAAAATGCAAAGCAAACAACCGTCAAGCACAAATGCAGTTATACAACCAGTACTGCCAAGGTATGTATATTGTTGCAAGACGATTTGTAAAGCATGATGCCGAAGCTGAAGATATTGTTCAGGATGCCTTTATTAAAGCGTTCTCTAAACTGGATCAGTATCAAGCAGAAGTTACTTTTGGAGCCTGGTTAAAGCGCATTGTTATTAATACGAGTATAGACATGTTAAAAGCACAAAAACACCAACAGGTGGAACTTGAAGCTGCGCATTTAAATGTGGTGGACTGGGGTAATGACAATTGGTTAGTAGACGATACCGTGGAAGTTGTGGATGTTAAAGACGCTATTTCAAGTTTAGCAGATAAATATCGATTGGTTCTCACGCTGTATTTACTGGAAGGTTATGATCATCAAGAAATTTCAGATATTTTAAATATTACCGAAGTTTCTTCCAGAACACAACTTTACCGAGGTAAGTTACAATTACAAGAATTATTAAAACAGAAAAAAAATGGCACGCGATATTAGAGATTTACTCAAACAGAATAATGCGGAAACCAAAACTGTCATGCCTTCAGGACATGAAGCTCGTTTTCAGCAGAAATTGAACAAAAGCTTTCCACAAAAGAAAAAGCATAGTTTTTTATGGATGCAAATTGCAGCAAGTGTTGTAATTGTTTTGGGATTGGGTTTTGGTGTGTATGCTGTTTTCAATGAACCCATTAAAACGAATCAGGTTGTTGAAGTTGCTCCTGAAAAATCACCTTTAAAAACACTAGGCGATATTTCTCCAGACTTTAAAAAAGTAGAGGATTATTATTTGGCAAATATTAATTTGGAGTTGTCCAAAGTGACCTTAACTTCAGAAAATAAAGATCTCATTGATGGCTATATATCGCGTTTAGATGCTTTAAATGCGGAGTATAAACGATTGTCTGTTGAGTTAACCGAGCAAGGTCCCAATGAATTAACGGTAAGTGCATTGATAACAAATTTGAAATTTAGATTAAATCTCATGTATCGCCTTAAAGACCAATTGCACAGTTTAAAAAACTCTGATTCACATCAGAAGAAAAATAACGTATAAAACATTAGTATTATGAAAAGCATAAAATTTTTGCTTCTCTGCTTACTTTTTGCAGGTAGTATAAATGCCCAACAGCGTGTAGATAAAATATCGCAATCCTTACAGGTTAATGATGATGTAACCCTCGATATACATGCGAGTTATACCAACATAATCATCGATACATGGAATAAAGATATTATTGAAGTTGAAGCCTATATTGAAAGTGACGCGCTATCAAAAGAAGCACTAAAAAAACATGTGGATGCTTGGAAGGTCCAGGTGGAAGGTTCCAAAGATTATATCACAATAAAATCTAATTCGGAAGGTGATAGTTGGTCCGATAGTATGAGTCTTTTTGATGTTCAATCAGTAGATGCTTTACAGAATTTGGAAATTGAATTAGCAGACATGCTTATTATGCCATTGGTTGATGGTTTAATGGCATCCCTTGACGTGGCCAATATGCCTAAAATGCCTAATATGCCGAAACTACCGGATTTGCCAGAAGGCATGAATACTACCAATTTTGATTTTGAGCGCTATAAAAATGAAGGCGAAGCATATATGGATAGGTGGAGTCGTGAATACAGTGCCAAATATGGCGATGCGTATGCTAGAAAAATGGAGGCTTGGGCAAAAAAAGTGGACACAGAGGCTTTTAAAAAATATGAAAAGGACATGGAAGCTTGGGGTGAAAAATTCGGTGAGCAATTTGGAAAATCCTTTGGTGAAAGCATGGAAAAATGGGGCGAACAGTTTGGCAAAGAAATGGAAACTTGGGGTGAACAAATTGGAAAAGAAATGGAAGAACGTGCAAAGCTCATGGAAAAAGAACATGATAAGCATGAAGCTATACGACAAAAGCAAGATGCTAAATATCGAGCCATGTTTGATTCAGACATGGGGAAAAATATGAAAGTTAAAAAAACACTTAAAATAAAAATTCCCAAAGACGCCAGATTAAAACTGAATGTCAGACATGGTGAAATGAAATTCACTTCTATTATTCATAATCTCCAGGCGGATTTAAATCACACTAAATTTTTAGCATCACGCATTGATGGCGAACAAACCGCCATCAATGCATCTTATTCATCCCTTTTAATAAAGGATTGGCAGAACGGTAATTTAGAATTGAACTTTGTGGAAGCGGCAACCATACAAAATGTAAATGGGCTTGTATTAAATTCTAATTCGTCCAATATCCATATTGATAAACTGTCTGGTAATGCTATTCTTAATGGTAGCTTTGGAGACCTAGCCATTAGTGAAATAACGGATGACTTTAAGACTATTAATATTACATTAGATAATAGCAATGCAAATTTAAAACTGCCTCAAGCCGATTATAAATTACAGTATCACGGTAAGTATTCGCAATTCAAGCATCCTAAAAACACAAAGGGGCAAGCTGTTTCTTCTTTTAATTCTGGTAGTATTTCCAACAACAAAACGATTGTTGTTAATGCAAAATATAGTCATATAGTTATGGATTAGTTTCCTATTTTTGAATTTTACATACTATGAACTCAACTCCCTTTTCTTCTTTTATACATGGCATTAACTCCATGCCTCTTTTTGTTTTAGATAAAAACATACCCTTGTCCAAATATATATCCATAGATTTATCGGAGCAGAATTTATCACTACACACTTTTGATGTGTCCTCCTCTCAAGCTTGGGCTGTTTTTATAAACGATTATTGCCATCAAAAACGGGCAGAAGTTGCTTATGGCGGTTATAATGAAAAACGAAATATTTATAAACGCAGTACTTATTTCAATCAGCAAAATGCCGATACCGAACGTAATATTCATTTAGGATTAGATTTGTGGATTGCAGCAGGATCAGCTGTTTTATCGCCACTTGAAGGTGTTATTCACAGCTTTGCCAATAATGCTAACTATGGTGATTATGGTCCGACACTAATTTTGGAACATCAAATTAATGGTTTTGTTTTTTACACCTTGTATGGTCATTTAAGTTTGGATTCATTAACCGACAAAAAAGTGGGAGCTGCCGTTAAACAAGGCGAACAAATAGCAACCCTTGGTACCGCTGAAGTAAATGGTGATTATGCGCCACATTTACATTTTCAGATAATTCGTGATTTGCAAGGGTTTGAAGGAGATTATCCTGGTGTTTGCAACAAAAAAAATCTGGACCATTTTTTACAAAATTGCCCAGATCCTAATCTCCTATTAAAACTATATTAATTAGTTAATTATCAATTTTTTTATTGTTTGGCCTAAATCGGTTTGTACTTTAAGGATGTAGGTTCCGGATTGGAAATTAGTTACATCAATTTCAGCACTCGTTGTTTTAAGTACTTGACTTCCTAATAGTGTAAATATTTCTATATTATTAATAGAATTTGTTGTTTTGATAAATAAAATTTCAGATACGGGATTGGGATAAATGTTGATAGTTTCCTTCAAATTAACGGCATCTAAATCTAATGTTTGAAAGCTAATAGCGTTGGCCAAAGGATTATTTTGAGAATACAGATTTTGAGTCGCAATATTGATGTAATTTTCTATATAGATAGTATCAAAGACAGGGTCACCATTTTCCACAAAACGAATTTCACCACTTGATGGATTTGGATTGGCAATGACATCAAATAATAACAGTTCAAAAGGGCCTGCACCATTTAGTATGACGGAGTACTGACCCGCTTCATCACGGCCTAAAAAATAGGCATCACCAAATACGCCCGGTCCCATGGACATAGATGCCCATTCGGAGGCTGGAAGATTGGAGTTGCCTGTTACAAAATTCCCGATGGTTAAACCTGTGGGGACATAAAAACCTGCGCCCATATCGTCGGTACTATGGTTGGTAACTGGTTCACTAGGTGTGGCTAGTAAGGCCATTTGGTAATTACCTGTATTTGCATTAATTCCAACAAATGACAGACTAAACTCATAGGTTGCTTGTGCATGGATAGCAATACTTATTACTAATAGGAATGCCGTTATATATAGTTTTTTCATGACGTTTTGTATTTAATTAATTTGGCATTTGTTCTAAAATTGGATAATAATTTGATGCCGGATTATTTATGTGATTTGTAATAATATTTTTTAATAGACCTTTATCATTCCCAGGTCCTGAATAGCGTACAATACCATCCAAGTTAATATCACCTGTGTTATATGCTGTATACGGGAAATAGTTGCTATTGGTCGCGTTGCCAGCGGCATTTGAAACAATTGTTTTTAAACTAGCCGAATCATTACTAGGGCCTAAATAACGCGTTTGATTATTTCCATTAATATCGCCTCCATACATGCCTAAAATACCTGTAGGCATTCCGAAACTTGTTTGAGCTTCTACTCCAAAAGTAGTAATGCTGCCATCGGTAAAATTGACGACAGAGGTTACATTGGAAAGCGTTATTGCGGTTGCACTCATAATCCCTAAATGATTCCTATGGTTTACAGAAATAAAATAATCAGCTGATATTTGTTGGAAATTTATGGGTGAAATACCATCAACATCTACAATATCCCCATCACGTTGTAGGAGTCCAGATTTGGCATCAACAATTAAAGTGTTTGTATTAGCATCTCGAATTTCAATCCACATCCAATCAACAATAGCATTATTACCTGTTATTAAAAATACGGAAGGTTCACAAACTAATCCATCAGCATACGGACTCGTTGTTGGAATGAGATTAGCAACTCTCAAATCGTCACGCATGAGGGTTTCTTCACCAAAATTAGGCGTTAATGCAGCACCTTGTAAATAGGCTTTTGCAGAAATTAAAATAGGTTCCAAAATGGATATTGTTTGGTCACAACTTAAGGATACATTATTAGACGCATCCGTTGCTGTCCACGAAATAACGGTATCTCCTAAAGGATACGGATCGGTTAATAACAGCGCATCAGACCGAACACCGGTGTAGGTGATGGTATTGGCACAATTATCAGTTGCGGTAGGTTCTGCAATCAATACGGTAGCTTCGGTTATACCACTAGCTAGAATTTCTACAAGATTATCTGGGCATATAATGATTGGGGGTTCTGTATCATCTAAAATAGTCCAAGTAAAATTTTGCTCAACATCTAGACTACCGGGTTTACTTAAGGTAACCGTTACGTTATACACACCATCATTGTTGGGTCCACCGGATACAGCGGTTTCATCAATGACACCAAAAATTAAACCGTTGGTAGGTTCAATGTCCGTGCCTGCAGGATGTCCGGAGATGGCATATGTTAAGTTGTCTAATGGATTCCCGCCGGAACCTTCGGCTTGAAAATCAGATATTTCTAGTTCACAGCTGGTTCTATCTGCTATGGGTTGCAATTCTAATTCCGGATAGGCAATACCTAAAATTTCTATTCCATTAATTAGGGGGTTTTCTATATTTTCGAAAAAACGAATTTCTAAAACGCCATCGGTGACCGTTATATTATTTTGAACAAGTCCAGCTTGGCGATGACCAAATTCCGCAGAAATATCGAAATCATCTAAAAGCCGTTCATCTTCTATATTCACACTAAAAACACGTTCGCCAGGATTGGAAGTACCATTGTATAGGTTTGCAAAATACAGGTTTACTATATAATCCCCATTAGGTACGGCAATGGAAAAAATCATAGGATAGGCCGGATCGCTAATACTTCGTTGAATATGCATAACATCGTAATAGGTACTAGCGTCTATATAACTCGGAATGGATGCGTCACGATTTTCGTAAAATACTTCGGTTGAAGAATAAGGGGAGCCAGAAGAAACCGTATACGAATCGCCAGTTGAAGTCGTATTATCCTCCCAATCTGGACCGCCATCAGTTGCTAAAACCAGCGGGCCGCCAGCATTAATACGTACTAAAGGCGTGTAAATGTCTGTTAATTCTCCTGTTAAAGTCATAGAAACAGCCGTGTTAACACCGGAATGAATCACTTCCATATTGGCGGTTTTAACCCCCACGATATTATCGGAAATAAAATCGATTGGAATTTTTACGGAAGAACCAGGATTGATATTAAAAGGTAGGGCTATATCTGAAGAAAACGAAGCTGCATTGGTTCCAACAAAATTTAGAGCTGTTACGCTAATCACATCATCGGTTGGTCCACCTTCATTATTTAAAACAATGTATTTGCTGCGTTGGGAGTTGTTAACCGGTGTTAATCCAAAATCTAAATTCGTTGGGTTTATAGACACGACCCCATTTTGGTTTTCGTAAGCTTCAATAAAATCCCAAGTTGCTGTAAATGGGTTTGGGGTTGTAGTCGATCGGGAGGTAGAAATAATACCAACCGCCATTCCTTTAGCATCTAACGGGTCTAAAAAATCACTTGGTAACAAAATAGCTGATCCTAATAAACTTAAAGTTTCCCCATTATTAGTGGAGTAGAAGGGCTGTGCTAATCCCGTTGCAGGATCTACAGAAATATATAAATCTACTGATCCTGAATTTATAATATCAGGTATATCATAAGTCGTATTTAATGTAACTACCCCATTGGATTCTATCAGGAGTTGTAACCCATGAAGCGCATCATTATTTAGCGATCCATTCATAAACACAAATTTCAGATAGTTATCTTGATCACCTGTACCTATTTGCATACCGTAGGATTGAAAGTCAACAGGGTCATTCTGGCTCCCATTGGAACCAAAATAAGGCGATTCTACTTTGGCGTGAACCGTAAAGGGGTTGGAATTACTATCCACGTTTATTCCAAACTGAAAGCCGTAATCTTGATTGTTTACACCTTCCAACGCATCCCCTCCAGTAACGGCATCAACAGTTGCTTTTCCGGCAGCACCACCAAAGGACATTTCTTGTTCATTAAATTGATCGAGATAGTCTGTCGTGCCAGAAGGGTCTAACATGAGACCTGTAAAACCCAAGCCAAATAAACCTGTTCCCGGATCGTTATTCCAAAAGGGATAATCTACAGGTAGGTTTGTGGTGGTTCCATTATTGGCATCTAAAGCAAAGGCGTCATTGACATCTAGAATGCCATCATTATCATCATCTGGATCATTTAAATCGGAAATACTATCGTTGTCATTATCTTTCGGCTTACTACTTTGCGAACAAATATTAGTGCCATTATCTATTTCATCTTGATTGGTATAACCATCACCATCATTATCCGCTAAGGGATCATAACCTACATCGCCAGGTTGCAGGCAAATTAAATCAGAAGGTTCAAAAACGGTTATGCTGTTGGCACCATAGGTTACGGCCCAAACCGTACCCGGGAAAATGGAATTATCACCTAAAGCAATAACATCTAAAGGAATACTTCCAAAACCATTAAAAGGCACTTCTTGTTCTAAAACCATATCGCCAGCCGCGTTTAATATATACCGATTAATATCGCCATTAAAGGAGGCTGTTAAAATATTTCCTTGCATGGCACCGCCAAAATTAGAAGCTGTATATTCTACAATTCCATTGGTGGAAGCCGCTTTAAAATCTAAAATATTATTTTTAGGGCTGCTTACGGGTTCATCCATGAGGTATTCGCCCTGTTCGGGGTAATCTGGGAAATTTGCAATTGAAAAGGACGAGTTAAAATAGCCTTCTGCACCCACTAATAAATCGCCAACCAAATAGGTGTTGGTTGCTACCCATGAGCCACTTATTTTTTCATAGGCAATTACATTCGCACGGGATGGAAATGCGCGAATAGGATTTGGGTGTCCCCCGTAATATGTGCCATTCGGATCATTTATAGTTCCAATAAAATGTAGGGGGTCTTTTGAAAACTCACTACCACTCTCATTCATTTCGTTTGTTATATAATGAATGTTGGAGTCATAGGTAATGGTACTTTCATCACCTAAATAGGTATCTGTAGCTATATCATAAATTCTTGGAACGCCTCCCCAAAGGGCATTAGGCCCATTGTCTGAGGTGTAAATTCTATTATTTTCTGTAACGAGAATATCGTATGCATTTCTATAGCCAGGTGAGAATATTTGAACCGGGCCTCCCACTTCTGGGAAGGCCTGATTTAAACTGTTGTTGCCTCCAAATGGATCACCTAAATCAATAAAAGCATCATGCATGGGGTGTCCAGCGGGATAGGGGAAATCCGGATGCGTGTTGTCTATATCTATTCGGGTGGGATCGTTTAAGGTTGGTAAATCATACACGTATTCGGTATTGGTTCTTGGGTCTGTATAAACCGTCATGCCTTCCAATTGTGTTAGATTTACGATAAGGATAGAAGCTGATAAGAAAAACTCTGGGGTTCCTGCAAAATTATTACTAGGTGCACCTTTATTGGTCTGACCACCTTGAGCCACTAATAAGAAGGTCTCGCCATCTTTTTCAAACATGTCTAAACCATTTATAGCATGATTTTCTTCACAGCGCGGTAAACCTCTTACCAAATCGGTTTTTTCCCAAACACCATTAATTTTCTCAAGCTTGGAAATCATACTAGAATTGGTATCTAAATTGCTATCATTTCCACCTGAACCACCACCTAATAAATAATCTGATGAGGTTACATATAAGATTGGATTTTGAGCTGTCCCCGAAGCAAGAATACCAGTGACTAAACGTTGTTGACTTGGATTAAAAACACCTAAATCGTTATGGTTTGGGATGCCTGTACGGATTTTAGTAATTTCTTCGCTAGCAATTACAGTGTATTGTCCATTTCCTGCGCTGGCATTATCGCGCTCTATGGTATAAGCCCAGATAAGTCCGTTTTGTTGGGAGACATATAAGCGATTATCCGGGCCAAAATCTAATGAAGTTGGGTTTAAAACACCTTCATTGATTAAGCCCGTGGAGCCGAAACTGATAGTTTGAGAATAGCCATTAAAACAGCAAAACGTTATGCTAACTACGATTGTTAGTGCAACAAATCGAACTGTTTTGTTTAAATAAATAAGAGACATCATAATATTTTTTTCGTTTACGTGCTATTAATCGAAAAAAAATTAATCAGGAGATACCACTGTAAAAATAGTTATAAGGCTTTAGTTTTTAGCTATAATGCTTTATTTTTCGTTGAACCTATTTAAATCTTCGTTATAAGTACCTGAAACAAAAAAATCCGAAGGGTTCCTTCGGATTTTTCTTATAAATATGATGTAATCAGTTCTTAATCATTCACTAATACCCAATCGCCTTTGGCAATAAGTGGTTCAGCTTGTTTGAATTTTACTGTTTTATTTTCACCACTCATTACGTGTTTGATAGTGACCTTGTCATTACGTCCAATTTTTGGACTATCGCGAACAATTGTTTCTACCACTTCCGGTTGACGCTGTGTGTTTCCTGCCGATCTATTTTGAGCAGAACGTTCATCTAAATTTTGAATTTCTTCTTTTTGAGTTTGAAGATTTTCTTTTTTAGCAGATTGACGTGCTTCTTGAATAGCATCGGTAGTTTCTTGTGGTAATTCACCTTTAAATAAAAATGAAATAACATCTTTATTTACTTTGTCAATCATGCCTTTGAATAACTCAAATGCTTCAAACTTGTAAATTAGCAACGGATCTTTTTGCTCATGTACCGCTAATTGAACGGATTGTTTTAACTCATCCATTTTACGTAAATGCGTTTTCCACGAATCGTCAACAATGGCTAATGTGATGTTTTTCTCAAAGTCATTGATTAATTGCTTACCATTGGTTTCGTATGCTTTTTCAAGATCGGTAACTACTTGAATCGTTTTAACACCATCGGTAAATGGCACCACAATGCGCTTAAATTTATCGCGTTGTGTTTCGTATACATTTTTAATAACCGGGAATGCTAATTCAGCATTGCGTTCCATTTTAGAACGGTAATGTTCAAAAGCCGCTTTATAAATTTTACCCGCTAAATCTTGGACGCTTAATTTTCCAAATTCTGCTTCCGTAACAGGCGAACTCATGGAGAAGTACCTAATCAGTTCAAACTCCAGATTCTTATAGTCGTTAGCTGCTTTATTCGTTTCTGCAATACTTTCAGAGGTATCATAAATCATGTTGGCTAAATCCACGCGCAAACGCTCACCATGTAAGGCGTGGTGACGACGTTTGTAAACTACTTCACGTTGAGAGTTCATCACATCATCATATTCTAATAAACGCTTACGAACACCGAAGTTATTTTCCTCTACTTTTTTCTGTGCACGCTCAATGGATTTTGAAATCATAGAGTGCTGAATCACTTCGCCTTCTTCCAATCCCATTCTATCCATCATTTTAGCAATACGTTCACTACCAAAAAGACGCATTAAGTTATCTTCTAATGACACATAAAATTGCGAGCTTCCTGGATCTCCTTGACGACCTGCACGACCACGTAACTGGCGGTCCACACGACGTGAATCGTGACGTTCCGTACCTACAATGGCTAAACCACCTGCTTTTTTAACCGCATCAGACAATTTAATATCCGTACCACGACCAGCCATGTTGGTTGCAATTGTAACTTGACCTGGTTGACCAGCTTCGGCAACAATATCGGCTTCTTTTTTATGAAGTTTCGCGTTTAATACATTGTGAGGTACTTTTCTAATAGAAAGCATTTTACCTAACAACTCACTAATTTCTACATTGGTTGTACCAATAAGCACTGGACGACCCGCTTGCGAGAGCTTGGTAACTTCATCAATAACCGCGTTGTATTTTTCACGTTTGGTTTTATACACTAAATCCTCACGGTCATCACGAGCAATTGGTCTGTTGGTTGGAATTTCAACCACATCTAATTTATATATTTCCCAGAATTCACCTGCTTCGGTAACAGCGGTACCCGTCATACCGGACAGTTTACGATACATTCTGAAATAATTTTGAAGGGTTACTGTTGCAAATGTTTGGGTAGCATCTTCAATTTTTACATTTTCTTTAGCTTCAATGGCTTGGTGTAAACCGTCAGAATAACGACGCCCATCCATGATACGACCCGTTTGCTCATCTACAATCATCACCTTATTGTCCATTACCACATATTGGTTGTCTTTTTCAAACAAGGCATATGCTTTTAGTAATTGGTTTAAGGTGTGAATACGTTCTGACTTAATGCCGTAATCTCTAAATAAATCTTCTTTTAAATTGGCTTCCTCTTCCGATGATAAGTTTTGATTTTCAATTTTAGAAATTTCAATACCTATTTCCGGCATGACGAAGAAATTCGGGTCATCTTCACCCGATAGGAATTCAATTCCCTTGTCGGTTAATTCAATTTGATTGTTTTTTTCTTCAATAACGTAGTACAATTCCGCGTCAATTTTTGGCATTTCGCGGTTATTGTCTTGCATGTAATAGTTTTCTGTTTTTTGAAGTAATTGTTTGATCCCTTCTTCACTTAAAAACTTAATTAATGCTTTGTTTTTAGGAATACCTCTGTAGGCACGTAACAATTGAAAACCACCTTCTTTGGTATCACCTTCTGCAATTAATTTTTTAGCTTCTGCTAAAACACCAACTAGGTACTTACGTTGTACCGAAACGATGCTATCTACTTTTGGCTTTAATTCTGTAAATTCATGACGATCACCTTGTGGAATAGGTCCTGAAATAATTAATGGTGTTCTAGCATCGTCAATTAAAACTGAATCCACCTCATCTACAATGGCGTAATGGTGTGGGCGTTGCACTAAATCGTCTGGTGCGTGCGCCATATTATCCCGTAAATAATCGAAACCAAATTCGTTATTTGTTCCGTAGGTAATATCTGCTAAATAGGCTTTTTTACGAGCCGCAGAATTGGGTTGGTGGTAATCAATACAGTCCACACGCATGCCGTGGAATTCAAATATTGGTGCCATCCACGCGCTATCACGTTTGGCTAGGTAATCATTTACTGTTACTAAATGCACACCTCTGCCAGCAAGTGCATTTAAATACACCGGCAGTGTAGCTACTAATGTTTTACCTTCACCTGTATGCATTTCGGCAATTTTTCCTTGGTGCATAGCAATACCACCTATTAATTGGACATCATAATGAATCATGTCCCAAGTAATTGGTTTCCCGGCAGCATCCCAAGAATTTGCCCAAACGGCTTGATTATCTTCTAGTGTTACATAATCCTTTTCACCGGAAATTTCACGATCGAAGGTATTGGCAGTAACCGGAATGGTTGTATTATGAACAAAACGTTTTGCTGTTTCTTTAACTACAGCAAAGGCTTCTGGAAGGATCTCGTTTAATACATCTTCCGTAACCGTATAAATGGTGTCTTTAATTTTGTCAATTTCTAAATAGATATCTTCCCGTTGATCAATATCCTCTGTTTCGTTGGCTTTTTTAAGAAGGTCTTCAATTTCTGAATTCAGCGGCTTTCTAGCTTCGGCTATTTTTTCTTTAAAGTAAGCTGTTTTAGCCCGTAAATCATCGTGAGATAATTGCTCTAGAGCCGCTTCGTATGTTTTAATTTTTTCAACTATAGGCATGATGGCTTTAACGTCTTGTTTCGACTTATCGCCAACAAATACCTTAAGGACTGAATCTAAAAAACTCATTTGTTAGGTGTTTAGGTTGTATTAGTACTGCATACTAATATTAAATATGTGTTTGCTTTTTTGAAATACAAAAAAACGTTTTTTTGTTCGGTTATTTACGTATTAAAACATAAAAAAAGCCTCTAGGCGAGACTTTTTAAATTTTAATAGTATTAATATTCATCCTCATTCCAGAGGTAATCTTCGTCTGTTGGATAATCCGGCCAGATTTCTTGAATAGACTCATAGGAGTCCCCTTCATCTTCAATAGATTGTAAGTTTTCAACAACTTCTAATGGCGCTCCCGTTCTAATTGAATAGTCAATAAGTTCGTCTTTCGTCGCTGGCCAAGGCGCATCACTTAAATAGGATGCTAATTCTAATGTCCAATACATTTGTAATGTGTTTTAATTTTTGCAAAAATAAATTTTTAGTTTAAATACACAAGAAAAAAATCAATTAATTACACTTTATTTATAAGAACGTGCCTTTAATGGTTTGTTTTAAACCACTTACAGGTTTATGCTGTGTTATTTTGAGATGGTTACTGTTTTTCAGGAATCCACTTCACTTCATCTGCGTTTAAGTCAGAGGACAACTTTCGTGCCAACACAAAAAGATAGTCAGATAGGCGATTTAAATAGGTTAATGCCAAGGGGTCTATTGGGTCGAAATCGTTTAAAGCAGATGCTAAACGTTCCGCACGACGGCATACACAACGTGCTATGTGACAGATTGACACGGTTTGATGACCGCCCGGTAATACAAAATGTGTCATAGGTGGTAAGGCCGTATTCATATTGTCAATTTCTTGTTCGAGGCGTTCAATATTTTCTTCGGAAATTTTAGGAATATTTAAACGTTCCTTTCCATTTTTTAATATGGCTTTTTCGGGATCGGTAGCTAAAATAGCGCCTACGGTGAAGAGGCGATCTTGAATATGCATGAGCATTTCTTTATAATGGGTGTCGATGTCTTGATCGCGAATGAGTCCTAAATGCGAGTTTAATTCATCAACGGTTCCGTAGCTGTCTATACGGATATGGTGCTTGGGAACACGGGTACCACCGAATAATGCGGTTGTACCTTTATCGCCTGTTTTGGTGTAAATTTTCATAGTATTTTTTTGATACGTAAAGTTACTGGTTCTGTAGGATTGGACAAAATTATGGGTTGGTTATTTTTTCTCGCGGAGACGTGGAGATGGGAAGTTGTGGAGTTGTTTGTTGTTGAGTTTGGAGTTGTGTTCAGGTTTCTCTCGCGAAGTCGCAAAGACGCAAAGTTGTTGAAGTATTTGTTGTTGAGTTGTGTAGTTCTGAACCCATTTTAGTACGGTGATTGTGCATTGCGACATATTAAGACACGATTTTCACGGATTAACACGACTTGGTGTGGTAAGATTCGTTGATTATTTCAGGGAGTTGCAGGGAGAATTTTCACAGAGATACGCGGAGTAATTTTAAAATGGATTAAATAGTTGATGGCTTTTTGGAAAGTAGCCCTACTATTGATGAGATTGCTCACATCGTATTATTTTAAATAAAATTGGTATTCGTGAATGCTTTGCATTTGTCGCGTTGTTCCTGTGTCACTTCCTGCCTAATGACAGGCAGGCTCGCAATGACAGCATTTTTTAAATCCGGATGGTGAAGTGTTCCTTGCCTTGTTCTTTACGGAAAAATACAAAGCCCCAGAAAAAGGTGTCGATGGTAACGGTTACTTGCGGGTGTTGTTTGATGATTTCCCAAGCTTGGGTCATGCCTTCCGACCAATAAATATCATCAAAAATAAAAATGGTGTCGTTGTGGACTGATGGGAGGAGGGTTTCAAAATATGCTATGGTGGCTTCTTTGGTATGGTTGCCATCAAAAAAGATCAGATCCCAAGCCTGTTGGGTTCTGGTATTGAGATGTTGGCTGAAATTACCTGTTAAGAATTGGATGTTTTTATAATTGGCTAATGCCGATTGTGCAAACTTGGAACAATTTGGGCAACCTTCAATAGTTGTGATTTTTGCTTGTGGACACCCCAAATGCATGGCGTGGGTTGCAATGCCTAATGATGTGCCTAATTCTAAAATATGTTTGGGTTGAAAATAGCTCGTTAAGCGATACCATAATTTAGCGCGCTTTAACGGTGTCCCAGATGTTTTGGCTATTTCAGCAATGCGTCTTTGCTTGTTAGTTGTTTTTTTGGAGCCTGATCCTAAGTCCGTTAGATTGATGGTTTCTGGACTTCCTAATACTTGCTTTCTATACCTTTTTAATTCCTGATAAGCTGGGTATTCTGTTTTATCGTAGAAGCATTTCGTGATTAAATCATATACAAAAGGAGAGTGGACGCCGTGTTGGTTGGTTGATTTTAAAAGGAACGGTATATATTTTTTTTGTTGGTACACGGTTTCGTATTCAGTGTTCAGTTGCAGTTTTCAAAGCTATAAATAAATTTCTTTTATTTGATGAAATTCTTCGGTAATACTTCCCTCTGAATGACAACAGACCACCTCCTTGTAAAGACAGCTTAGGGTTTGAGATAACTTGAGGTTTAGGATGAATGATAAAGAGATTGCCGCGTCGCTCCTTCGTCACTTCTCGCAATGACATCGTTCTTTGATGAGATTCTTCGGTCATACTTCCTCTTAATGACAACAGACCACCTCCTTGTAAAGACTGCTTAGGGTTTGAGATAACTTGAGGTTTAGGATGAATGATAAAGAGATTGCCGCGTCGCTCCTTCGTCACTTCTCGCAATGACATCGTTCTTTGATGAGATTCTTCGGTCATACTTCTCTCTGAATGACAACAGAACACCTCCTTGTAAAGACTGCTTAGGGTTTGAGATAACTTGAGGTTTAGGATGAATGATAAAGAGATTGCCGCGTCGCTCCTTCGTCACTTCTCGCAATGACATCGTTCTTTGATGAGATTCTTCGGTCATACTTCCCTCTGAATGACAACAGACCACCTCCTTGTAAAGACTGCTTAGGGTTTGAGGTAACTTGAGGTTTAGGATGAATGATAAAGAGATTGCCGCGTCGCTCCTTCGTCACTTCTCGCAATGACATCGTTCTTTGATGAGATTCTTCGGTCATACTTCTCTCTGAATGACAACAGAACACCTCCTTGTAAAGACTGCTTAGGGTTTGAGATAACTTGAGGTTTAGGATGAATGATAAAGAGATTGCCGAGTCGCTCCTTCTTCGCTTCACGCAATGACATCGTTCTTTGATGAGATTCTTCGGTCATACTTCCCTCTGAATGACAACAGAACATTTTTTTTGTAAAAGACTGCTTAAGGTTTGAGATAACTTGAGGTTTAGGATGAATGATAAAGAGATTGCCGCGTCGCTCCTTCTTCGCTTCACGCAATGACATCGTTCTTTGATGAGATTCTTCGGTCATACTTCCCTCCGAATGACAACAGACCACCTCCTTGCAATGACATTATTCCTCTAGCTTTGAACTTAACTCAAACCAGCGCATTTCTTTTTCATCAATCTCATCTAGAATCTTTTGTAGTTTTTCAGATAAGGTATTGATTTCATCGGGTGTTAAGTCTGGGTTTAGGAATTCCTTTTCCATGGCCTGCTTATCATGTTCTAGCCTGCTTATTTTACTTTCAAGGTTCTTGTATTCCTTTTGTTCGTTATAGGTTAATTTGATGTTATTATCTTTCTTCCAATTTTTCTTTTCCTTCTTGTCATCCTCTTTAGATTCGGGTTCTTGGCTGTCCTCATACGTTCTGAAATCGGAGTAATTCCCCGGGAAATCTTCTACAAGCCCTTCGCCGCGAAATACTAATAAGTGATCGACAATTTTATCCATAAAATACCGGTCGTGAGACACCACCATTAAACAGCCTGGGAAATCTAAAAGAAAGCTTTCAAGAACATTTAGGGTTACAATATCTAGGTCGTTTGTTGGCTCATCCAGAATTAAAAAGTTTGGATTCTGAATCAATACGGTACATAAATACAATCGTTTACGTTCACCACCACTTAATTTCTCTACAAAGTCATATTGCTTTTTTCGACTGAATAAAAAGCGTTCCAGCAATTGACCTGCACTAATTTGACTTCCTTTTTTAAGGGGAATATACTCGCCGTATTCTTTAATCACATCAATTACCTTTTGGTTGGGTTTGATGTTAATACCTGCTTGGGTATAATAGCCGAATTTTACGGTTTCACCAATAACCACTTTACCAGAGTCTGGTTGTTGTGATTGGGTGATGATATTTAAAAAGGTGGATTTTCCTGTTCCATTCTTACCAATAATGCCAATGCGTTCCCCTTTTTTAAAGGTGTATTCAAAGTTGTCTAGAATGGTTTTGTCTTTAAAACTTTTACTGACTTTATGGAGCTCTAATATCTTGCTGCCAAGGCGTTCCATATTCAATTCTAACTGGATTTGATGGTCTTGACGTCTTTGATTGGCACGGTGTTTAATATCGTGAAAATCGTCTATCCGCGATTTGGATTTTGTGGTACGTGCTTTGGGTTGCTTGCGCATCCAATCCAATTCTTTTTTAAAGAGTTGCTTGGCTTTTCCTGTTTCAGTCGCTTCATTTTCAATCCGTGCTTCGCGCTTCTCTAGATAGTAGGAATAGTTACCTTTATAGGTGTGTAATTGCCCATGGTCTAATTCAATGATTTCATTACACACACGCTCTAGAAAATACCGGTCGTGTGTTACCATGAAGAGTGTAATTTGCTCTTTGGCAAAGAAATCTTCTAGCCACTCAATCATTTCTAAATCCAAATGGTTGGTAGGCTCATCTAAAATTAATAAGTCTGGTTTTTTAAGTAAGGCGTTGGCCAATGCCAAGCGTTTTTTCTGGCCCCCCGATAAGGCACTCACTTTCTGATTGAGATTATCTAGTTTTAATTGGGATAAAATAAGCTTGTACTGGGTTTCAAAATCCCAAGCCTGATGGCTATCCATTAGCTCGAAGGCTTTTTGGTAGGCTTCGGCATCATCTGGATTTTCTAAAGCTTTCTCGTAATCCTTAATAACCTCTAAAATGGGGTTGGAGGTATCAAAAATGGCTTCTTCCACCGTAAGGTCCTGATTGAGTTCGGGGTCTTGCGACAGGACGGCAACCGTAATGTCTTTTCGGTAGATGATTTGGCCCGAATCGGCTGTGTCCTTTCCAGATAGCATATTTAAAATAGAGGTCTTCCCCGTTCCATTTTTAGCCACAAAGGCAATTTTCTGATCTTTATGGATGCTAAAGGACAGGTTTTCGAATAGCGTTAATTCGCCATAGGATTTCGATATATTTTCAACAGTCAGGTAGTTCAACGTCTATTTTTTTGCAAAGAACGTAAATAATTCAAAATTTATACGATAAGTTTTGATATTCCTACTGAAAAGCTATATTTGTGAAGAAACTTGCACCCTCAACATGAAGCATTTATATGTTATTATACTTGGTTTAATCGCCTTGCTATCTGTGTCTTGTATACCCAATAAAGAGTTGGTTTACTTGCAAAATAAAGAAGCTGCCACCGATTCGACGCAAGTTATTATTGAAAAACAAAAACCCTATCGTGTACAAATTAACGATATCCTTAATATTCGTGTCAAAGCGATGGATCAACGGAATATTCAAATGTTTAACCCAACGGGCGAGCGGGATTTAAACGCGTCTGGAGACGAACGTGCCTTTTTTGATGGGTTTACGGTGGATTTACACGGAAATATTCGGATTCCTATTTTGGGGGAAGTGAATGTGTTAGGTTATACCACAGAAGAAATAGAAACCATGTTGGAGACGAAGTTGCTAGAAGAGGAACTTAAGGAAACCTCTAATATCTTTGTGACTGTAAAGTTAACTGGTTTACGCTTTACGGTTACTGGCGAAGTGGGGAGTACCGGTACACAAACCTTGTATCAGCCTCGAGTTAATATTTTTGAAGCGTTAGCCAATGCTGGGGATGTTTTGGTTACCGGAGACCGCAAGAATGTGACTATTATTAGGCAGTACCCGCAAGGGCAGAAAATACATCATTTGAATTTACTAGATGTTAGCGTCATGGATTCGCCGTACTATTATATCCAAATGAATGATATTATTTATGTGAAGCCGTTGAAACAAAAGTCTTGGGGAACCGGTGTAACCGGCTTGCAAACTTTTGCGACAGTCGTATCCGTAGTATCATTTATAACAACTACTATTTTACTTATAGACAGGCTCTAAATTATGGCAGATTACGATTATGAAGACATGGATTCAGGCGACGGTGGGAGTATTAACTTCGACTTCAAGGGGTACTTATTTAAAGTTTTAAATTTATGGAAGTTTGTGCTTGCTTGTATTGGTGTGGCTTTAATTATTGCCTACTTTATCAATGTGCGCAAGCAGAATATTTATAAGCTTGAATCGCTTATCTCTGTAGAAAACGATCAGAACCCTTTTTTTACTGCCAATACTAGTATTTCTTTTAATTGGGGTGGTGTTTCAGGGAAAATGGGTAAAACCATTACCACCTTACAAACGCGAACGCATAATGAAAAGGTTGTTGATTCGTTAAAGTCTTATATGAACTATTTTAGGGAAGGCAAGTACCGTAAAATAGATATTTATAAACAAGCGCCTTTTGTGTTTACTCCTGATTTGTCTCAACCACAATTGTTAGGTCACTTTATTGGGATTCGGTTTTTATCCCCATCTACTTTTGAAGTGTTTACAGCGTTTGAATCGGAGTCGGGTTCAGGACAGCGTTATGACACTAAAGAACGATTAGCTGTTTCTTTGCCTATAGGGCCATTTCAACAGGAATTTGCCTTGGGGGAGGTTGTTAATTTACCCTTTTTTCATGGTGTTGTAACTTTGCGTCATGACCGTGTCATTAAAGCTGGACAGGAATTTTTTATGCAGTTTAGTAATTTTGATGGGGTTGTTAATGGGTATCAGAGGGGAATTAATGTGAGTCCATTTAGTAATGCTTCAGCTTCTGTCCTGCGTTTGAGTTTAGCTGGAACTAATAAGTCTAAAATTGTAGATTACCTAAATACCACCGCCGTTATTTTAAGTGAAACGGAGTTGGAACGCAAAAACCTGTATGCCACCAATACGATAAAGTTTATAGATAGTAGTTTGAACGCCGTTAACACCAATTTAAAAGACTTTGGTGATGAAATGAATGCCTTTAGAAAGCAGAATAAGGTGTTTGATGTATCCACAGAAATGGCGGATATTTCGAGTAAACTTAAAGAATTTGAGATTCAAAAGGAGGCGGAAAATACAAAGCTCAATTATTTAGACGCTTTAGAGAAGTATCTTCAAACAAAAACGGACTATACGAGTATTGCGGCGCCATCCTCTGTGGGGATTGAAGAAAGTAATATTCAAAGTAGTGTTGCTAAAATAACGGCGTTGGCCATTGAACGTCAGGGCTATGAGTATACCACGCGTGAGAGTTCGACTATATTTAAAGATTTGGACCGGCAGATAGATGCTGAAAAGAATGTGCTTTTAGAAACGATAAATGCTACTAAAAGTACGATTCGGATTCTGATGAATAGTCTGAATACTAATATTGCTAATTTGGAGGCTAAATTAAGTGGTTTGCCAGAAGATCAACAAGAATTTTTAAAGATTCAGCGTAAGTTGGATATTAGTCAGGAAGCCTATAATTTATATATGGATAAGCGGAGTGAGGCTGCTATTGTAAAGGCCGCCAATATATCGGATATTAGTATTGTAGATGAAGCCAAGGATATAGGTGGGGGACTTATAGGTCCTAATAAATCCTTGAACTATATGATGGGCTTGATGCTGGGATTCTTTATTCCGATGTTTCTCATATTCGTCATCTTTTTATTGGATCATACCATTCATGGGTCTGATGAGGTGGAGCGCCTGTCTAAAATTCCTATTTTGGGATTAATTGGTAAGTACCGCTACCATAATAATTTGGTGGTATTTGAAAAGCCTAAATCGGCTGTTGCCGAATCCTTTCGGTCTATTCGGTCTAGTTTGCAATTTATTCTCAATAAAAACCCCAGAGAAGGTGGTCGGACCATTATGATTACTTCTTCAGTGAGTGGGGAAGGAAAGACCTTTTGTTCTATAAACATAGCTACGGTTTACGCTTTGAGTGGGAAGAAAACCATTCTGTTAGGGTTGGATTTACGTAAGCCTAAAATATTTGACGATTTTAATTTGACTAATGATACGGGGATGGTGAATTACTTTATTGGCGAATCGGATTTTGCTTCGGTTGTTAATTGCACCCATATTGAAAATTTAGATGTGGTTCCTGCAGGTCCTATCCCTCCAAACCCTTCGGAGTTATTGATGAGCGGGAATATGGAAACACTGATTGCTGAACTCCGTCAGACTTACGATATTATTATACTTGATACGCCTCCTCTAGGATTGGTTACCGATGCTTTGGAATTGGTAAAATATGCTGATACCTCTATTTTTATGGTGCGTTTGGATTATACTAAAAAAGGTATGCTCCAATTGATTAATGCCAAATATCGGGGTGGTGAAATAAAGAATATCAATTTTGTCTTGAACTTCTATAAGCATAAAACCAATCATAATTACGGTTATGGCTACGGTTATGGCTATGGTTACGGCTATGGTGTTTATGGGAATGCTTATCATGAAGATGATAAAAAAGGCATTATTGGTAAAATAAAACAGTTTTTAAAGCGGATATGATGCGGTGAGCGGTGAGAGAGATGTGGGGTAAGCGGTTAGAGGTGAGAGATGTGAGGTGAGAGATGTGAGGTGAGTGGTTAGAGGTGAGAGATGTGAGGTGTGAGGTGTGAGGTGAGATGTGAGGTGAGTGGTTAGAGGTGAGAGATGTGAGGTGAGTGGTTAGAGGTGAGAGATGTGAGGTGAGTGGTTAGAGGTGAGAGATGTGAGATGTGAGGTGAGAGATGTGAGGTGAGTGGTTAGAGGTGAGAGATGTGAGGTGAGTGGTTAGAGGTGAGAGATGTGAGGTGAGATGTGAGGTGAGAGATGCAGAGTAGCAGAGTTGCAGAGTTTCAGAGTTACAGCGTTACAAAGAGGCAGCGTTGCAAAAGTTTGATTAGGAGAAGCGTTACAGAGTTAATTAAAGAATAAATCAATGAAGAAACATCAAATTACTATTGTGGGATTGGGTTATGTGGGTTTGCCATTGGCTGTTGAGTTTGCCAAGAAATATGCCGTAACAGGCTTTGATATTTACAGTAAACGCGTGCAGGAATTGCAACATGGTACCGATCGTACATTAGAAGTTACCGAATCGGAACTCCAAGCTGTATTAACACATACTTTGGGAGAAACGGGTTTGTATATTACCGATTCTGTAGATGCTATGGCAGATTCTAATATCTATATTATTACCGTACCAACGCCTACAGACGCCTTAAATAAGCCTGTTTTTACCCCGCTGATTAAGGCGAGTGAAAGCATTGGGAAGGTTTTAAAAAAAGGGGATATTGTTATTTATGAATCGACTGTTTATCCTGGAGTTACCGAAGATATTTGTGTGCCTATTTTGGCTTCTGTTTCTGGACTGACCTTTAATGAAGATTTCTATGCCGGTTATTCTCCGGAACGCATTAATCCGGGAGATAAAACCCATACGGTAACGAAAATATTGAAAGTCACTTCCGGTTCTACACCCGAAATAGCTACTGTAGTTGATGATTTATACCGCTCGATTATTACGGCAGGTACCCATAAAGCCCCTTCGATTAAAGTGGCTGAAGCCGCCAAGGTTATTGAAAACTCTCAGCGTGATATTAATATTGCCTTTGTGAATGAGTTGTCAAAAATCTTCCGCTTATTAGACATTGATACCAAAGCGGTATTAGAGGCTGCCGGTACCAAATGGAACTTTATAAAATTCACCCCTGGTTTGGTTGGTGGGCATTGTATTGGCGTAGATCCCTATTATTTGGCGCAAAAGGCTATTGAAAGTGGATATAACCCGGAAATTATATTGGCAGGCCGAAAAATGAACGACAGCATGGGTGGTTATGTAGCGACCGAAACGGTTAAAATGATGATTAAAAAGGGCGCGACTATTAAAGGCTCTCGCGTGCTTGTATTAGGTATTACCTTTAAGGAGAATTGCCCGGATATCCGAAACTCACGCGTAATTGATATTATACGCGAGTTTGAAACCTACCATGTAAACGTGGATGTATTTGATCCTTGGGCTTCTGCGGAAGAGGTGGATCATGAATATCAACTGCCTTTAATTTGTGAAGCTCAAGACTTACAGACCAATTATGACGGGATTGTATTAGCCGTTTCGCATAACGAATTTTTAGCGCTTGATGTCATGGCTTTGAAAGGTGTGAATGGTGTTATATTTGATGTGAAATCGTTATTGCCGGATTCGCAGTCGGATGCGCGATTGTAGTTAGACGTTGCGCTGTGCGTTGTAAATTTTGGCAGAATGAAGGAGGGTTACTCACGGCATATTAATTTAAAATAGTGGTGTTCGTGAATGTTCGGCATTTGCCGGATTGCTCTTTTGACACGCCTCGCAATGCCAATAAAAAAATAAAATTTTAATACTATGTACGACAAGGCATTTCATAATCAAGATCTATCTGGGTTAAATTTTTTAGTTACTGGTGGTGGTGGTTTTATAGGGAGTAATATTGTGGGGTATTTAATAAAACACCAAGCTAAAACTGTTCGAGTATTGGATGATTTTTCGAATGGGTATCGCGAGAATCTAGCCGAGTTTATGGACTTGCCTAATTTTGAATTGCAGGTTGGGGATATTCGGGATTTGGAGACGTGTAAAAAAGCCATGGTGGACATGGATTATGTAAGCCACCAAGCCGCTTTGGGTTCGGTGCCTCGTTCTATAAACGATCCAGCAACCACCAATGCCGTGAATATCTCTGGGTTTTTGAATATGCTGATTGCATTAAAAGATTCGGCTACTGTTAAACGTATGGTTTACGCAGCTTCTAGTTCGACGTACGGGGATAGTCCCACGCTTCCTAAAGTAGAGGATAGGATTGGAAAACCTTTATCACCTTATGCGGTAACGAAATATGTTAATGAATTGTATGCCGATGTTTTTGGGAAAACCTATGGAACGGATGTTATTGGGCTGCGCTATTTTAACGTATTTGGACCCAAGCAGAGTCCGAATGGGGCTTATGCCGCGGTAATTCCGTTGTTTATGCAAGCCCTTAAAGATGATGCAGCACCCACCATTAATGGGGATGGGGAACAAACACGGGATTTCACCTTTGTTGCCAATGCTGTTCAGGCAAATGTCCGCGGTTTTTTTGCTCCGGAGGCCGCTAAAAATGAGGTCTATAATGTGGCCTGTGGCGAGCGGATTACGGTTAATTACTTATGGGAATCGCTACAGCAGGCGGCTAAGTCTGCCTTGAAGCCTGTTTATGGTCCAGAGCGTCAAGGTGATGTGCGTGACTCGTTAGCCGATATTTCTAAGGCGGAACGTTTGTTGGGTTATAAACCTGGGGTTTCTGTTCGAGATGGGTTGAAAGTGACTTGGGATTGGTTTAAAAGCCCCTAAATCTCCAAGAGGGACTTCTTGTTTTTGCGGGTTAGATTCTAAAACCTGATTTTCTGGATTCTTAAAAATCTAATTGTATTCGAAAGAGATTTTGAGGTTAGCTGGGCTGGACCTTTGAGATTCGCTGCTTTGAATGACGTGATGCGCTGAATGATAATGACGTTGTCATGCAGAGGGAAGTATGACCGAAGTATCTCTGTTTTAGGATGTTTTTTAATTAGAGATTCTTCGCTGCGCTCTGAATGACAATGGGAGTTCTGAATGACGTGATGCGCTGAATGATAATGACGTTGTCATACAGAGGAAAGTATGACGGAAGTATCTCTGTTTTAGGATGTTTTTTAATTAGAGATTCTTCGCTGCGCTCTGAATGACAGGATGCTTTGAATGACAAAGGGATTCTTCGCTGCGCTCTGAATGACAATGGGAGTTCTGAATGACGTGATGCGCTGAATGATAATGACGTTGTCATACAGAGGAAAACATGACGGAAGTATCTCTGGATTGTTATTTGGTTAGTTTTTGAGATTAGCTTCGCTGAACCTTCGGTTTCCACGCTTTGCTGCGCCGCTCTGAATGACATGGGCGTTTTGAATGCCATTAGGAAATTGAGGTTCTTCGCTCTGCTGCGCACGCTCTGAATGACATAGGGCTTTCTGAATGACATTGACGTTGTCATGCAGAGGGAAGTATGACGGAAGTATCTCTGGATTGTTATTTGGTTAGTTTTTGAGATTCCACGCTCTGCTGCGCACGCTCTGAATGACATGGGCGTTTTGAATGCCATTAGGAAATTGAGGTTCTTCGCTCTGCTGCGCACGCTCTGAATGACATAGGGCTTTCTGAATGACATTGACGTTGTCATGCAGAGGGAAGTATGACCGAAGTATCTCTGTTTTAGGATGTTTTTTAATTAGAGATTCTTCGCTGCGCTCTGAATGACAGGATGCATTGAATGACAAAGGGATTCTTCGCTGCGCTCTGAATGACAATAGGAGTTTTGAATGATATGCGGTTTTTGATATTTAAATATCGTTGTTTAAAAATTTCCAGTCAGGGTTGAAATCACTAATCATTTTATCTTTTTTAGCTCGGCTTAAACCTTTTATTTGCTTTTCTCTTTTTATGGCTGTTTCCACATCATTATACTGTTCGTAGAAAACTAGGTAGAAACATTTGTATTTTGTTGTGAATGCTTTTGAAAATGGAAGGGGATATCGGTGTTGGTATATTCTTGTTTCTAAATTGTTGGTTACACCCGTATATAAAACTGTTTTAATTTTGTTTGTCAGGATGTAGACGTAGTAATTATGTGTTCCTTTTGTTTTCATTGTTTTAAAAATAGTGTTTTATTTTGAGATTCTTCGCTGCGCTCTGAATGACAGGGTGCTCTGAATGACAAAGGGATTCTTCGCTGCGCTCTGAATGACAGGGTGCTCTGAATGACATAGGGCTTTCTGAATGATAATGACGTTGTCATGCAGAGGGAAGTATGACCGAAGTATCTCTGTTTTAGGATGTTTTTTAATTAGAGATTCTTCGCTGCGCTCTGAATGACAGGATGCATTGAATGACAAAGGGATTCTTCGCTGCGCTCTGAATGACAATAGGAGTTCTGAATGACGTGATGCGCTGAATGATAATTACGTTGTCATGCAGAGGGAAGTATGACCGAAGTATCTCTGGATTGTTATTTGGTTAATTTTTGAGATTCCACGCTTTGCTGCGCCGCTCTGAATGACAGGATGCTCTGAATGACAAAGGGATTCTTCGCTGCGCTCTGAATGACAATGGGAGTTCTGAATGACGTGATGCGCTGAATGATAATGACGTTGTCATACAGAGGAAAGTATGACGGAAGTATCTCTGGATTGTTATTTGGTTAGTTTTTGAGATTCCACGCTTTGCTGCGCCGCTCTGAATGACAGGATGCTTTGAATGACAAAGGGATTCTTCGCTGCGCTCTGAATGACAATGGGAGTTTTGAATGACGTGATGCGCTGAATGATAATGACGTTGTCCTGCAGAGGGAAGTATGACTGAAGTATCTCTAGTTTGGGATGTTTTTTAATTAGAGATTCTTCGCTGTGCTCTGAATGACAGGATGCTCTGAATGACAATGGAGGCTCTGGATGACATTGTGCTCTGAATGACAACGGTTTTTTTTATAACTATTTACGGGATTAAGGGGTAACAAATTCATCTCTCTGTGTATATACCTCTGAAAGCGGTTCCCGAAAAGCCAACAGAGTAGTGGTTATAAAAACATTATATTATGAATAACTTAAACATTTTAAAATCAAAGCTTCAGCAGATGAAAGGCCGGTATTTGTATCTGGCTCTCATTTTAATGGTTACTGGTGGTCTTCAGGCCCAAAACTGCACACCATACCCCAATAACCCCACGGCTAGAGAGATTCATTTCAATTATTACAACACAAACGCCATTAGCTTGTCCACGTCCTCCGTTATTGAATCTTCAGGTGGTCCGAATTATACCGTAAATGTATATACCTTTACGATACCCTATTTTCAAAACCAATTGCAAACCGATTTGCGTTTCAGAAATCAGGTGAATACATGTTCTTGGAACGCTGGTAGTTCCCCTTGCGGAAGTAAAGCTGTTACCGTATACAATTCACATTCTGGCGGTAGTTTGCTAGGAAGTCAACCCAATCAAGTAGATATTTACGGCCATAATTTTCCTGTAGGTGTGCGAAACATTCGTGTAGAAGCCAGTTGTGGTGGACAGGTTTACCAAACCCGTTACTACCGATTTATTGTACAAAAAGAGGCATACGCTTCTGTGAATTTGGATGTGAATGCCTATTGTAAAAAAGACAAACAAGGTCAGAACTCCGGTTATATTGGTTTTAAAGCATCGGGAACCCACACCAATTCATCTAAACTTTATTTCCGGGTAGTTGCTCCCAATGGCAGCAGTTGTAGCAATAATGATTATGCGCTTAATTCGCTTAACACAAACGCCAATCCTTCTGGGTTTTTCAATTGCCTTTCAAATGGTACTTACACGATACAATTGGTTTATAAGAGCACGCTTATGGGTGGGGGTTATATTACGCATGTTCTTAACAGCAACTTTTACAGTTATCAGAAAACCTTTAGAAGTTGTATGAATAAGGTTTCACTCCCATTTTACACATTGAGAACCACGCAAGCTGATTCATCGGGTATATCCATTTACCCCAATCCTGCCGTTGATCAATTGGAATTGGCTTATGCGTTAAAGACTTGGAACGCCCAGGCTATCCTTCATGATATGCATAGTACCCCGGTTAAGAAGCTGTCTTTGGATGGACAAAAAGGCTCTATGACTATAGATGTTAGTGCTCTGAAAAAAGGACTTTATTTTTTAACTATTATAGATGGCGATGACACCATAATAAAAAAGATTGTCAAAAAATAAACTCCATTTTTTTATAAAGCATGACCCCTTATAGTTGTAATTATAAGGGGTTTTTTATTTGATAATATTACACTATAAAAACATTCCGTTAGACTGTTTCTTAAATTTTGGTTGCCTTCCGCTTAAGGAAGGAGCCGGGGAGTGGGAGGTTGGATGATGGGTATAAAAAAGGAGCCGCCCAAAAAGGCAGCTCCCGCATGGTCATGCATACATACTGCGGCTATAGAAACTAAAGTACTTCCATTAACTGCAGTGCATTATAGGCCCCATTATTTAAGGCATATTGCACACCATTGACCTCTTGAAAGAACGCAACTTTTAAAAAGAATAGTTCACTACCCGTACCAGCAGGCACACCAGCTGGTGTTAACGTTACTGTTGTATTGGTATTATCAATAGGTAAATTGGTTACAGGACTTAATTGTAAGTCCTTATCTTCCGTACCAAAATCCAGATTTAGAAACCCTGAATAGAAGCTGACATGCGTAGCTCCCAGTGGAATTTCTAAATTTTGAGCAGGGGTAAAATCTGCGATTACAATTTCGCCCGTCGCCGTAGTTAGGTCTATATCTGACAATAATACCGCGCTCATAATGGCTCGGATATTGAAATTAAACCCTTTTAAAGCTAACTGACCCTCTGGGGTGGTGATACCCACTGCCACGTTACGTTGACCACGAACACTTGTTGTGTCCGCATTTTTTACCCGTGTCATGACTTGCGTGAGTCTGGAAGTTACCAAGGCATCCTTGGCATCCACCAATAGGTCTAGGATGGCGCGACGCAATACTTTACCACTCGACGCAGCCATTCCGAATTCCGAACCATTTTCGCGTGTTCTAGCAAAAGCGGGATCCGAATTAATCCTTTTTTTGCTCACACCACCTTTGGTTCTGACTAAAAACCCTTCTTTGCCCTTATAAAAGGTAAGATCGTCCAGGGTTCCTTCGATCTTGATTAAGCTTTTTAATTTTGCCATAATGTTTTGACTTTATGAGGACTTTTTATGGCGTCCTCTGTTATACAAATTATTTAAGATTCTTTGTCTGTGCGCAAAACATCGGCCGCTGTTTTATATATCAGACCTGGAATCTGGATTAAAGTTAGGGAAGGGTTGAAGTAGGTGTATGTTATTTTTACCGCTATTGAATTTTATTGCTGCTTGTTTCGTTTTAGGTATCCTTTTGTACCAAGCCGTTATTTTTTGCCATAACTTCCTGTTTCTGCCAAAATATCTTTGGCATACAGTATCCATACAGTATCCATACAGTATCCATACAGTATCCGTAAGGTTCCTTCCTTCGGCAGGCAGGCGTGGTTTAAAATGAGAAGTGAAAAATGAGAAGTGAAAAGTTAAAAGTGAAAAGTGAAAAGTGAAAAGTGAAAAGTGAAAAGTTAAAAGTGAAAAGTTAAAAGTGAAAAGTGAATAGTGAATAGTGAAAAGTGAGTGGTGAGCCTGGTGTGGCGGGTATGTGTGTGGATTTTTACTTAATATGTACCATAACCTTATTCTGATATTAGTTGTTGATATTTAGTTTTTTCATATCAGTGGGTTTGACACCAAAATGATTTTTAAAAGCTTTGGAGAAGTGTGATACATTTTTAAATCCTGTCATTTTTGCCACCGCTTTGATAGACAGGGAGGTGTTTTGTATTAGTAAACTCGCTCGTTTGAGTCGTTCTTGGGTTAGATACCGAAAAACGGTGATGCCATATAATTGTTTAAAGCCATATTTTAATTTATACTCATTGGTACCAAACTGGTTGGACAAGGTTCTCAGGTTTGGAAGTGGGTGTTCCAGATTTTGCAGGATATACCCTTTAATTTTTTGCATGATACGAATATCTTGTTCTTTAACCAGGACGTTGGGCTTTGTTGGGTTATTTGAACCTTTATTTTTAACGGCTTTTAAAGAATGCTTTAAATTATCTTCCATTAGTTGGCTTTTTAGAATTTTTTGATATGTAGTCATGATGATAAGTGGTGGCGCTTGTTCATTACGTGGTATGACATTAATGGCCGTTGTGAAAGTTTTGGTTAACCGATTTGCGCACAGATATGTGAGTTTGGAAATATGATGATATTCCTGTTGATATAACATATTATTTGCTATGCTGATCCAATTTTGATGTGATTTTTTACTTAAAATGGCGGCAAAGGATGATTTTTTTAAGCTAGCAGGGGCGATACCCAATGTTTTTTGAACCTCACTATTTGCGAATTGAATTTGAAAGCTGCTATTTAGGACAAAGAGCATGTTTGAATATTGCTTAACGGTGTCCGTTGTATTTAACATACTATAATAATTTAGCGTTTCTTTCATTTCTTCGGCTAATAAGTTCACTAGCACGAGTATGGCTTCAATGGTATCATCCTCGTCCGATCGTTCAATTTCATACGAGAAATCCCCTTCCGCTATTTTGAGTAGTAGTTTGTAGATGTTTTCCAATCTGGATTTATTGATATGACTATGCATTATACGTAGGTGTTTAAAAAAGATAAGGCATCTTCTTGGGTATCACATATTTTAGAAGGTACTAATGGCTTGTTTTTCATGAGGTAAAAACGCAACATGACGTTGGCAATATGCCTATTATCCACTATGGCGACTGCTTTTGTTAAGGCGGATCCTTCGTTCGCGAGGTAGTCGCGCGCCGATTTTGCTGAATTCTTGATGCCTTGTGTGTCACAAAGAATGGGATATTGTGTTTCTAGTTGAAATTTTAATCGTTCTTCAACAATTTTTTTTGCCGTAGGATAGTCTAAAAAGCTAATGGGTTTGTATATAAAAAACATAATGCCATTTGTAATCCAAAATTTAGCATGTGGGGTCTCTTTCATGAGTTATGGGATTGGTTGGATATTACTAAAATTACAAAAAAAATGTTTAGTTGGTTTTTATATGGGGTTGATAATCAGTATAATTTGTAATTTTTGCCTCGTGTACTTGGGTGTTTTTTGTTTAAAGGGATAACAATTATTCTCGTAGGGATTTCTTGTAGGAATAACCCGCTTAAAATTTTTAGTGTATTTGGTTTTTTTATAGCTTATAGGAGCATTCTGAAATAGGTTCTATAGTTACTTGTTAATTTGGCAATTAAATAATAGCAACCTTTGGGTTTCTTGTAGAATTTTACAATCAATTAAATTGCGTTTTTTCCCTCATAAAACTTCAATTATGAGACGGATATGTATCTATAGCAATGATATTTGTTGGCTAACGGGAAAGAGTGAGCGTTATGCACGGTCTGTAATTCGAGATATTAAGCTGCTTAATAAGAAGCAAAAGCATCAATTAGTGACCATTTCGGAGGCCTGTGAGTATTTAGGTTTGCCTTATGATGAGGTGTTTAAGCGTATAAATGGGATTGGTTGATTTGTTGGGTGTTGTTTGATGTTTGACGTTAAATTGTTTGTTGTTCCTTTCTGCGGAAGACTTGTGTTGTTTGGTGTTAAGTTGTTTGTTGTTTTTTCCTTGGGTTGGTAGGGATGTATAAGGCCGTGTTAACTTGTTTAGCTGTTAAGCTATTGTGCCGATAGGGATGATAAAGTACATTTATAATATGAGATCGTTATATGATTTTTGGGATTGGTTTCAGGACTATGCTGAAGCTTATTATTATTTACAGGATTTTTCGATTGCCGAGCAGGCTTTTTATGATCATGAACTTACTAGTCGCTTACAGGATTATCATGAGAACTTATGTTTTGGTATCACTTTCTCTAAAGATGAGACAGATGCGCAATTAATTTTAAGTACCAATGGGCGGGTAGATGGGGTGTTTTTCGTTAACAATCTTGTGAACATAGCTCCCGACATACCCAAATGGACGATTGTTGCTTTTATTCAGCCGCAGCTTGATTTAGAGGCTATCAAGACTGGAACGGATGAACCCTATTACTTTAGGGATTTTACTATAAAACCGAGTGATTTGAGGTGGGCTCCTGTGGATTTTGATAGTCGAAATTGCAGATGTGATTTATTGTTTCATGCAGAAGGAGGTACGACTGAAGTATCTCAAGGGTAAAAGGTGAATTGAAATGGAGATTCTTCGCTACGCTCTGAATGACAATGGGCGTTTTGAATGACATTGATGCTGTCATGCAGAAGGAGGTACGACTGAAGTATCTCTAGTTTGGGATGTTTTTTAATTAGAGATTCTTCGCTGCGCTCTGAATGACAATGGGCGTTTTTGATGACAATTTGGGTTTTGAGGTTCTTCGCTTTGCTGCGCACGCTCTGAATGACATTGATGCTGTCATGCAGAGGGAAGTATGACCGAAGTATCTCTGGATTGTTATTTGGTTAATTTTTGAGATTAGCTGCGCTGAACCTTCGGTTTCCACGCTTTGCTGGGCACGCTCTGAATGACATGGGAGTTCTGAATGACATTGATGCTGTCATGCAGAAGGAGGTACGACTGAAGTATCTCTAGTTTGGGATGTTTTTTAATTAGAGATTCTTCGCTGCGCTCTGAATGACAATGGGCGTTTTTGATGACAATTTGGATTTTGAGGTTCTTCGCTTTGCTGGGCGCGCTCTGAATGACAATGGAGTCTCTGAATGACATTGTGCTTTGAATGACAACGGAGATTTTTAATGACAATTTGGGTTTTGAGGTTCTTCGCTTTGCTGCGCGCGCTCTGAATGACATTGATGCTGTCATGCAGAGGGAAGTATGACCGAAGTATCTCTGTTTTGTTATTTGGTTAATTTTTGAGATTAGCTTCGCTGAACCTTCGGTTTCTTCGCTCTGCTGCGCACGCTCTGAATGACATTGGAGTCTCTGAATGACGTGATGCGCTGAATGATAATGACGTTGTCATGCAGAGGGAAGTATGACCGAAGTATCTCTAGTTTGGGATGTTTTTTAATTAGAGATTCTTCGCTGCGCTCTGAATGACATTGGAGTCTCTGAATGACATTGTGCTTTGAATGACATTTTGCGTTTTTGATGACAATTTGAATTTTGAGGTTCTTCGCTCTGCTGCGCGCGCTCTGAATGACAATGGGCGTTTTTGATGACAATTTGGGTTTTGAGGTTCTTCGCCCTGCTGGGCGCGCTCTGAATGACATTGATGCTGTCATGCAGAGGGAAGTATGACCGAAGTATCTCTGGATTGTTATTTGGTTAATTTTTGAGATTAGCTTCGCTGAACCTTCGAGATTCTTCGCTATGCTCTGAATGACATTAGGCATCTGAGATTAGCTTCGCTGAACCTTCGAGATTCTTCGCTATGCTCTGAATGACATTAGGCATCTGAGATTAGCTTCGCTGAACCTTCGAGATTCTTCGCTTTGCTCTGAATGACATTGGAGTCTCTGAATGACAATGGAGTCTCTGAATGACATGGCGCGTTATGAAAGACAAGTCAATTTTTATTATTAGGCCGAATTGAAATACTCTAGCTCGTCTTAAAACAGCTGGATTTGCATACTAATAATTATAAAGTTTGCGTTTTGGTTTCTGCTTGGAATTAGTATATTAGCCCTATATAAAACGCTATTACATTGAATAAGACAGAGGATGCGGATTGGTTGTACACCATTTCTTCCAAACGAAAGTTAATTGACTTTAATTTTGCCGAAATTTGGCGTTATCGCGATTTGCTTGTTTTGTTTGTGAAGCGTGATGTGGTTACCGTATATAAGCAAACCGTTTTAGGACCGCTTTGGTATTTGATTCAGCCCTTGTTTACGGCCTTGACGTTTACCCTTATTTTTAATAAAGTGGCTAACATAGATACGGGTACGGTACCACCATTCTTGTTTAATTTGGCTGGCATTTCAGTTTGGAATTATTTTAAAACCTGTTTAACGTCTACTTCAGACACCTTCACTTCTAACGCCAGTATTTTTGCAAAAGTTTATTTTCCACGAATTATACTTCCGCTTTCCGTCATTATATCTAATTTAATAAAATTTGGGATTCAATTATTAATTTTCGTGGCATTTTATATTTATTATTATAATCAAGGGGCTGATGTTCATATAGATAGAAGTTTATTATTTTTTCCTTTACTTGTTTTTTTAATGGGATTTTTAGGTTTAGGCTTGGGTATGATTATTTCATCATTGGTTACCAAGTATCGCGATTTAAAGTTTCTTGTTACATTTGGAGTACAATTACTGATGTATTTGTCTGCCGTTATGTATCCTTTGGCACTTATGCGTGAGAAGTTACCTAAAATAGCTTGGTTAGTTGAATATAATCCGGTAGCCTATATAATTGAAACCGCACGCTATATGTTGTTAGGAACTGGGACTTTTAGCTGGTATGGCATTCTGTATACGGCAAGCGTTACTTTGGTCGTTTTGTTTTTTGGAATTATTATTTTTAATAGAACCGAGAAGACGTTTATTGACACCGTATAGGTTTGAGGTGTGAGGTTCATTGTTGTATTAAGTATTAAGTATGAAGAACAAAGAAAAGTGAGATTAGTTTTTAGTCCCAGTCCCAGTCGCAGTCGCCCGCCTTCGCTAATGCTACAGATGGGCAGGCAGTTTACAGTTGCAGACGCATTACCAGCTAATGCATGACAAGTGATTAAATAATAAACGAATATCGAATAGTGAATTAAGAAACATGAGTATCATTTTAAAAGCTGAAAATATTTCAAAACAATACCGACTAGGACTTGTTGGTACGGGTACTATTAGCGACGACTTGAAACGTTGGTGGGCTGGTATGCGTGGGAAAGAAGATCCTTTTTTAACGGTTGGCGAGGTTAATGATAGAAGTACCAAAGCCGATAGTTCTTATGTTTGGGCCATTAAAGACATTAATTTTGAGGTCCAGCAGGGTGAAGTTCTGGGTATTATTGGTAAAAATGGGGCAGGTAAATCCACATTATTAAAAATATTATCTCGGGTTACTGCGCCCACTACGGGTGAAATAAAAACTAAAGGCCGCATTGCGAGTTTATTGGAAGTGGGTACTGGTTTTCATCCTGAATTAACAGGCCTTGAAAACATTTATTTGAATGGTGCTATTTTGGGGATGAGTAAAGCTGAAATTCGCGCAAAAGAAGACGAAATCATCGCCTTTTCTGGTTGCGAGCGTTATGTAGATACACCCGTAAAACGTTATAGTTCTGGGATGCGGGTGCGTTTAGCATTTGCCGTTGCTGCTTTTTTGGAACCTGATATTTTGGTGATTGATGAGGTGCTTGCCGTAGGTGATGCCGAATTTCAGAAAAAAGCCATTGGCAAAATGCAGGATATTAGTCGTGGTGATGGGCGGACTGTCCTGTTTGTAAGTCATAATATGGCTGCTGTAAAAAGTTTGTGTACTCGTGCTATTGTTTTAGAGCATGGAAGAACTGTTTTTGAAGGTAATGCTGATGATTGTGTTGATTTCTATTTAAATACAAGTAATGAAGTTGCTGCAGGTGCTAAACTGAATTTAAGGGATAGAACCGATAGACTAGGTAGTGGTACTTTTAAGTTTACAGAAGTAAACTTGTTTAATGAGAATAATATACCCGTTAATCATTGCTTGTCGGGAGAATATTTGCGAATTGAAATGACTTATGATACTACAAAAGATTTTGAAGCTTCTAAATTTATTTTTGCATTTGCATTTTTTGATATACACGATAATATGATAACAGGCCTTTCATCAATAGAATCAGGGCTTAGAATAAATGAGTTAAAGACAGAAGGTAAGATAACTTGGGATATACCAAAATTATTATTGAGAGAAGGTCATTATTTTTTGAAAGTGCACTCAAGTTATAATACAGCCGAACCTGAAGATTATTTAGATGTCGTAGAGAAAGCATGTGAAATACATGTGTTACCAGGAGATTTCTGGAATACTTCAACTATTAACAGGAAAGGGTCAGATATGATTTTACCATCTAAAGTTTATTAATTATGATAGGACTCCTAGGTTTCATTTCCCAAACTAAAGATTTTGGTCATTCTGATTATAATTATTTGGGTAATCGACCATTTTTAGAGGATGAATACCATTTTAAAACTTTTCATATTAAGCGAAAACTAAATGACAAGTTTTTTAACGATAAACTATTTCAAGAGGACCAGGATTTTTTTGTAGCGGTTGATGGTGTATTATTGAATGCCAAACAATTAAAACAAGACTTTGCAATACGTGATAATTTTAATTTAATTAAGCACTTATACTTAAAAGAGGGCAAACAGTTTATAAATACTTTGAAAGGCGATTTTTCATTGGTTTTATATAATAAAACATCAAATGAACTTATTGTTTATACTAACACCACGACCTCTAAACCTATTTATTATCACTTTAATAAAGACCTTAACGAGTTTTATTTTGGTTCCAATGTTTATGAACTTTCTAAATGTTTAAAAGCCAAAGGCATTAAATTAACTGTAAACGAATTCGCATTTTATTCAGTTGCTAGCTTTGATTATGTATATGGCAATCATCATTTTTCTAATGAAATTAAGAAATTGGGAGGAGGTCAATTTATTGTTTATAATACCAAAGAGGATATTAAAATTGAGACTTATTTTAGATTATCATCTTACCCACAGCTGAATTTAACTGAAGATGAATATCTTCATAAAATTAATGAGAAGTTTGAACAGGCTATTAGACTACAATATGATAAGGATTTAGAGTATAATTATAAACATATCTCAACATTAAGCGGTGGTTTAGACTCTAGAATGACCACTTTAGTCGGACATAAATTGGGCTATAAAGCAATCAATACCATTACTTTTTCTTCACCAAACTATTGGGATGAAATTATTGCAAAGCAAATAGCCAAGAAGTTTAAACTCAATAATTTTTTATATAAAATTGATAGTGGAAACCATTTAAAGGAATTTGATTTTTCATTGCATGTGAATGGCGGTTTATTAAGTTATTTTGTTGCAAATCAAATACATGATTTTTATAATAAAATTGATTTTGCGAGTTACGGATTAATTCATACGGGACAAGTTGGCGATGCAATTGTTGGTTCAACTTTGCATAATTATAATATTCACTTTAAATATGGTTATATTAATCCGAAATACAAGGAATATTTTAGTTCAAAATTAGAAAATGCCATATTAAAAGAAATGATTGTCAATGATTCATTAGAAATGACAAGATTCTATAATCATGTTTTTAATTTTACATTAGAAGGTAACCAATATGCTTATCCTTATACTGAAACCGTTTCTCCTTTTATGGAACGGGATTTCTTGCAATTTTGCATACGCATCCCTCTTAAATTTAGAAATAATCATAATTTATATTATAAATGGATTGGGAGGTTTCATCCAGAGTTAGGTAAGTTCTATTATGAGAAAATTAAACGTAGAACTCTTAATATTTCGAACAAACGATTTAGGAAAGCGTATCATATAATGTATATGTTTTATTTAAAAAGGCTAGGTCTTAAAGAAAAAAATAATGCGTTGCTAAACTATGCAGCCTGGAGACAATCGGGAGAAATAGAATCCAATTTAAACGACTTGTTTAATATTAATATAGAAGCTGTAAAAGATGAGGAACTTAAAAATAGTCTTATTAAACAATATGAACAATATAATTTTCAAGTAAAGCTGAAAGCATTGCATGCAGTACTTACTTATAAATTATATTTTTAATTTTATAAGACAATAATAAATAAATTTAGTTTTCAAACTCATATTGAACTTTGCTTTTAAATTAATTACTAATTAAAAGATTGTTTTATTTAAAACGAAAAGATGCCAGATTATAGAAACATTAAACTAAAACTAGATAACCTAGATATTTATTATCCATTATCTAAAAAAGTAAAACTTTTAAGGCGAATATCTATGAGGTATTTTAAAGGAAGACTTTTAGATGTTGGTTGTGGAGAAATGCCTTATAAAAATACAGTTTTAGAGAATAAAACAATTAATGAGTATGTAGGAATTGATATAAAGAGTGATATATATCAAAAAAATTCACAACCTGACTTATACTGGGATGGGCAATCGTTACCAATAGAAAATAATAAATTTGATTGTGCTCTTTTAATAGAAGTACTGGAACATGTTCCAAAGCCAGAAATTGTTTTAAAAGAAATTTGTAGAGTTTTACATAAAGATGGTTATTTAGCCATTACTGTACCTTTTTTATGGAACCTCCATGACGTGCCTAATGATGAATATCGTTATACTCCATTTGCTTTGAAACGAATTTTAGAAGATTCAGGGTTTGAAGTTGTTGAATTAGAGGCAATTGGAAGTTGGCATGCGAGTTTAGCTATTATGATGGGGATATACTGTAGAAGAGCCTTAAAGGGAAGAAAACGGTATTTCACATCTCTTATTTTTAAACCAATTATCAAATTTTTGCATAAAAAAGATGAGAGAATGGGTAAAATAGATTTTACTAAGAATCAAATGATAACAGGCTTATGGTGTGTTGCCAAACCTATGGTATAATAAAAAAATTAGCAAGTAAATCAGAAAGTTTCATTCGTTAAGTACATTTTTTCAGATAAACATGAGCAAAATAATACACATTTTCGATGATGAGAAATTTATTGACGTAGCGATCGAACTTTTTGAATCCATTGTTCCTGGCCAGTCTAAATATTTCGTAATATCAGATAACAATGATTTATCATTAAATTTGGTTCAGAACAAACAAGCTCAAGCAATTCACTTAAAGACGGAACAACAATTAGATGAATTAGCATTTATTATCAATAATTCGGAATCTAAAATAGTTTATGCTCATGCTTTAAATAGCAGAAAACAAAAGCTAATTTCAAAATTAAATTTCGAAATAACTCTTGTTTGGTTTATTTGGGGGTATGATTTATACGTGCAATGGCTGCCACTTAAGCATAAAATATACGAAAAAAAGACAGCCGCATTTTTAAATAGGAAAAATACATATTTAGAAATAATAAAAAATGATATTCTATTTAAAACTAAAATTTATAAGTTATTCAAAACATCAAACAAAACGTATAACTCTATTTTTGCCCAATGTGTTAATAAGGTCGATATATGTGTTCCTGTAATTCCGACTGAAATTGAAAGTGTTAGAGAAATTAACAAAAATATAATTTATGCTCCTTTTACATACGGAAGTCTAGATAACTTGAAAATTACTAGGAAAAAAAACGTGAAAAGGTCTGATGAAAATATACTAGTTGGTAATTCTGCAGACCCAGCAAATAATCATATTGAAATTTTTGAGCGATTGTCTAAATTAAATTTGGGCAGTCGTCAGATAATAGTCCCGTTGAGTTATAGTGGTAATGAGGAGTATAAAGATTTTATTTTAAAGAGAGGAAATGAATTATTGGGACATAATTTTAAACCTTTAACTGAATTTGTTTCTTTTGAAAATTATAATGACATTATTTCAAGCTGTAATTACGCCATTTTTAATCATATTAGACAGCAAGCTCTAGGGAATATTATAACTATGGGTTTTATGGGAGCCAAATTATTTTTCAACTCAAAAGGAGTGGTTTATAAATATTATAAGACTTTAGGATTAAATTGTGAATTAGTTGAAAATTTAAGTCAAAATGACATTGAAATAAAATTAACGGATAAACAGATTGCTGAAAATCAGAAAATCTTAAAATTAAAGTATGACATTGAAATTGTAAAAGATAAGGTCAAAGAATTGATTAAAATAACAAATGACGTAGCACGAAAAAAAAATGAATAAAATTTTTTCTTTACCCATAAGTTCAAACAGAATATATGGTCTTGATATTTTAAGAGCATTAGCCATAATTTTCGTTTTGATTCAGCATGGTAAATTTTTGGCACCAAGTTATTTGCATTCAAAATTTGATTGGTTTTATTTAGATGGCGTGAGTGTTTTTTTTGTATTGAGTGGATTTTTAATAGGAGATATTTTATTAAAAACTTTTAATGAGGCAAACATTTCAAAAAGTATACTGTTTAATTTTTGGATTAGACGCTGGTTCCGCACTTTGCCAAATTATTTTTTTATTTTATCTGTTTTAATTTTATTAAATTTTCTGTTTAGAGAAGGTTTTGTGTTACAAGATAAATTAAAATACTATTTCTTTTCTCAAAACTTATTTTATCCTCACCCTAATTTTTTTCCGGAAGCTTGGAGTTTAAGCGTTGAAGAATGGTTTTATCTGCTTATTCCTATATGCTTATATGTATCAATAAAATTTTTTAAATTAAGTAGCTCTAAGGCTTTTTTAATGGTAGCATTTAGTATTATATTAGGTGCAACTTTATTTAGGTTCTCTACGTTTATTTCTATTGATACTATTACAGGCAAAGAATGGGAATTGTTGTTTAGAAAACAAGTTTTTACTAGAATGGATAGTTTAATGTTCGGGCTAATTGGCGCTTACTTTAGTCAGAATTATAAAAAGGTATGGCTTAAGTATAAACTGGTGTTTTTTATTTTAGGAATTATGTTTTTATTTTTCATGAAAATAAGTGAACAAGTTTTATTAAGTGATTCTTGGTTTAAATCTATATTTCTGTTTTCAGTAGAGTCAATAGGTGTTCTCCTACTACTTCCCTTTTTTTGTGAATTAAAAAGTGGTAAAGGTGTTTTATATAAGATTTTAACTTTTATCAGTTTAATTTCCTATTCCTTATATTTAATTCATTTGTCTTTAGTGCAAGTTTATATTGTAAGGCCAATTAGTAACTTTCTTTTCGAGTTTAATCTAAACTGGTACCTATTTCTTTCAATTCGATATTTAGCATATTTTGGAATATCTATTTTTATTTCTTTTTTTCTTTTCAAATATCTTGAAATACCAATTATGAATCTTCGTGATAAGATTAAATTCTAATAGGTATGAAAAATTTGGTGTCCATTATTATACCTGTCTTTAATCGTGCTACTTTATTGGCCGAGACATTAGATAGTGTTTTGGCACAAAGCTTTACCCAATGGGAATGCTTGGTTGTTGATGATGGGAGTACGGATGGTACCGATTTGTTGGTGCGTACTATTTGTGAAAAGGACTCTCGTTTTTGTTATATACAGCGACCACAAGATAGGCAAAAGGGTGCTTCTACTTGTAGGAACATTGGATTGGAATTGGCTAAAGGCACCTATATCCTGTTTTTTGATTCTGATGATGTTTTACCACCTGACGTATTAGCATCTAGAATGCAAGTGGTTTTAGCGCAACCTGAATACGATTTTTATGTATTTCAAACGGCACGATTTTATCATCCCAATAAAGACCCTGATGCTATTTGGAATGATTTAAGGAAGCCGAACTCCCATGATTTAGCTGATTTTTTAAGTGTCAATCCGGTTTGGCATACATCTGGTCCTATTTGGCGTAAAGATTTTTTAGTGCATAATGGCCTGCATTTTACGGAGGGTGTCAGATCTTGGCAGGATTGGGAATTTCATATCCGGGTTTTACTGCATAATCCGAACTATCTTAAACTAGATACGCGAGAAACCATGGTGCTTCAGCGTTTTCATGAAGAAGCTGCTATTCATAAATTAAACTCTAGCGAAGACCAGCAAAACCGGATCCACTTGTTTTTTTTATTAATTGAGGCTTTTAAAGTCCATCAGAAATTTGATGGCTTGGATGTGCAAAAACATTTTTTTAAATTGTTTTATTTTGTTATTCAGCAGATGGCCTTTAGCGATTTAGACCCTGTGGTTTGGCAACGGATTCGAGAAGAATTGTATCTTGTACCCAAATTGGATATGGCCTTCTGGAAGGTGTATGTGCATTTTAATGCACGGTATACAGGAGCAGGCAAGTACAGATTATATGGCTTATTGAAGCGCATAAAACATGGTGTTTTTAGTAAGCGATTTGCTGTGGATGATTTTTCAGGTAGAACCTGGTATACATTAAAACTAAATTAGTTTGAGACTTTTATTTATTACACATAATACACATAGAGCCGGCGCACCGTTGGTTTTAGTGCAATTTCTAACCTGGTTAAAGCAACACGAGTCTACTATTGACACCGTAGTTTTGGACTTGCAAGAAGGTGTATTGAAAGATGACTTTCAGGCTGTTTGTAATGACTATATCAATTTAACGGGATTGAAACCTAAAACGAACTCCTATATCTCCAAAGGTTTACAAAGACTTTCAACAAAACCCAAAAAGCAAACGAAAATGGAGCTGGTCCGGCAGTTGAACCTGAAAGCCTTTGATGTTATATATGCCAATACCATTAAAGCCATACCGTATGGGGTTTTATTAAAAGCCCAACATGGTCATACCAAGCTTATTGCTCATGTTCATGAATTACCCACCGTTATCCAACTCTTATTGCCAGACTTTAAGGCGTATGTAAACGATATAGATCGTTTTATAGCTGTTTCTAATTTGGTACAACATAGTTTACATGCCCATTGGCAGATACCTCAAAAAAAAATATCACGAGTTTATCCTTATTCGGTTATAAAGCAGGAACCAATACAAGTTAACTCAACAGAGAGTTTTCATATAGGTGCTTCGGGACTGGTAGATTGGCGTAAAGGGTATGATGTTTTTATACAGGTGGCACGTTATGTGAAAAAGCAGAACCCCAAACTGCCTATACAATTTACTTGGGTTGGTGGTATTTCTGATGTTAATCGTATTATTATTGAGGCCGATTTATTAAAATTAGGATTGGCTGATGTGGTTTCTTTTGTTGGAGAATTATCTCATCCTTTTGAACACTATAATCGTTTTGATGTGTTTTTAATGTGTTCCAGAGAAGATCCTTTTCCACTTGTTTGTATTGAGGTAGCTATGCTTAAGAAACCCATTATTTGTTTTGAAAAAGCCACGGGAACCGCGGAAGTTATTGAACAAGGTGGTGGTGAGATAGTACCATACTTGGATGTTGAAGCTATGGGAGATGCGGTATTGGACTATGCAGGTCATCCAGAAAAGCGGTTAGCAGATGGCGCTAGAGCACAGGCCTTATTTTCTGAATTTACACCACATGTTATTTGCCCGCAATTGTTTCAGGTTATTCAAGCGGTAAGGCACGGCCAAATAGATCATTAATTAACAGGTATTTAAACGCATGATTTCTATTATAATTTCTACCTATCAACCTACGTATTGTAAGGCATTGCATGACAACATAGCTGAAACCATTGGTGACGTGGACTATGAGGTTATTAGCATAGATAATCCTGGAATTATGGGGATTTGTGAAGCCTATAATACTGGTGCGAAACGCGCACGTTATCCTTATTTGTGTTTTGTGCATGAAGATGTTTTGTTTCAAACGCCTAATTGGGGCTTACACCTTATCGCCCATTTTGATGATCCAGACGTTGGCGCCATTGGCGTAGCTGGTTCTGCTTATAAAAGTTATGTGCCCACCACTTGGTCTGTTTTTAAGCCTTATATAGCCATGAATTTGATTCAGCATTTTAAGGCATCAGGGACCGCTACACAATTATATCATATTCAACCCGACACTAATACCAAGCGGTATCAGGTTGTGACTTTAGATGGTGTTTTTATGGCTACACGTCAATCTATATGGCAGCAGTACCCTTTTGACACGAAGACCTTTGATGGGTTTCATGGTTATGATATGGATTTTTCATTGCAAATAGGTGCGCAGCATTCGCTTTTTGTTGTATTTGATATTTTATTGGAACATTTTTCTGAAGGTAGCCCCAATAAGGATTGGATGGCCGCTGCTATGGCTGTATCTACCAAATGGAAAGCTCATTTACCAAAACATTGTATGGCAAGGCTTTCTGAAACCGACCAATTGCAATTAGAAGCTCAAGCCAAGACAGCCTTAAAAAACCGATTAAAACGATTTGGGTATACTGCTTTATACCGTAAACTTTTATATTTAAAATATCTATGAGTTTTAAGGATACATCTGTCGTAATTATTGTTGTAACATATAATGGCATGCCTTGGATTGATGCCTGTTTGCGAAGTTGTCAAAATTATCCCGTCATAGTCATTGACAACCAGTCCACAGACGGTACGGTACGCTATATACAAACTCATTTTGAGGAGGTTTTAGTATTTGAGCAAGACCGTAATTTGGGTTTTGGACAGGCCAATAATTTGGGTATTACCAAAGCTTTGGCTTTAGGGTTTGAAAATGTATTTTTATTAAATCAGGATGCCTATTTAGGAGCTGGGTGTTTAGATGTTTTAATGGAAGCGGCAGCAAAAAATTCTGAATATGGTATTTTGAGTCCAATACATCTAAACGGGAGCGGTTTGGATTACGATACACAATTTTTTAAATATGCTACTATTGCAGGACCACATTTGCCAAGTGAATTTAATAAATTAGGTGTTGTTAAAAGTCTGTTTCAGGTGCCTTATATAAATGCTGCGGCTTGGTTTGTAACCAAAAATTGTTTGGAGCAGGTGGGCGGATTTGATCCTTTGTTTTTTCATTACGGAGAGGATAATAATTATTGTCAGCGCGTTCGTTATTCTGGTTTATCTGTAGGTGTAGTTACTCATGCTTTTGTTAGGCATGATCGGGAATCACGGCCTAAACTAATCGTTGAACCTGGTAGTGTGATTTATTTTGATCGGTTGGAACGCAAGCTTAAAAGTAGGTATGGTGATATTACTCAAGCTAATTTTAAAGATCTGAAACAGCTTCAATACAAACGCTTTAAGGAATTTATTAAAGCTATGCTTAGATTTCAACTTACTGAAGCGCGGATTAAGATTCAAGAGGTTTTGCTCATTAAACGGTTGCTACCCTTAATTCAAGCTAGTAGGACGCGTAATTCAACTCAAACCATTAAACGTTATTTATGTTCAAATTAAAGCCCATAAAAAAAGCACTAAAGCCCAAGATTATACAACTTGCTTTGCGTTTTAAACATTATAACATGGCTGATGCCATTATCATTTTTAGTGAAGCGCGAGGCGGCAGTACTTGGTTGATGGAGTTGTTGAAACATATTCCAGGTGTTATCATAAATTGGGAGCCTTTGCATGTTAATCGTGGCGTGGTGCCCAAGGCTTATAAATTAGGTTGGCGACCCTGCATATTGCCAGATAGCACTGACACTAAACATGTAACCTTGTTTTCGAAAATATTTAGGTTTAGCGTATTTAATACTTGGACTACGCGTTATGTTTTTTGGAAGGATTTGAAACATTCCAAACATGTTTTGACCAAATTTGTGAGGGCCAATCAAAGTTTGCCGTGGGTGGTGGCAACCTATCCAGAGCTGAAACATAAACCAGTGTTTTTACTTCGCCACCCCATAGCTACTTGTTTATCACGTTTAAAAACGTTTGAAGGGGTAGATGCTCAAAATATAACGACATTAACTCCTGCCAAAAAATTTGACATTCCGGACTGTATCAATAATATGCGTTTTATTGAACACCAGCATTATATTGATAGTTTGCAAACCCAGTTGGAGGTGGAAATAGCTGTTTGGTGTGTTAATAATGTGGACCTTATAACCCATAAAAATCAGGATACTTGGTATACTTTGTATTATGAAGATTTGGTGATGCATCCTGAAGACAGTTTTCAAGCTTTATTGCAAGGGATAAACATACACCTGCCTCAAGACATTTTATCACGAATAGATTATAGAAAACCTAGTAGCACTAATTTCTATGGTAATCTTAAAGCATTGCCAAAGCATCAGTTGGAATCGTTTTTAAACAAATTAGAAGCAGACCAGCTACGGCGTATTCAGGGTGTTTTTGATTATTTTGATTTAAAGGTATATTCTGCTTTTAGTGCTTATCCCATAAAAAAAACTTAATGCAATTAGAGCAACCTTTAATTTCTATTATTATTCCCACGTTTAATCGTGCGCATTTAATTGGTGCCACGCTCGATTCTGTTTTAGCACAAACATATCTTAACTGGGAATGTTTGGTAATCGATGATGGGAGTACTGATAAGACTTTAGAAGTCTTGACTGTTTATATGAATCGGGATAAACGGTTTCAGTATCACCCACGTCCCGAATCTCATTTAAAAGGCGGAAATGGTGCCAGGAATTTTGGTTTTGAAAAAAGCAAGGGAGATTATATTCAGTGGTTTGATAGTGATGATCTTATGGATCCTAATCTTTTAGATATGCAACTTGGTAATATACTTACCAATCAAGCTGGATTTTCACTTTGTTTATTCGATTTGATTGATGAGAATGGGGATGCGCTTAAAAAGGGAATAGCTCACAGTTTACAAGATGGTTTTTATTATGATTATATAATAAGAAGGTTACCAGCCAATTTGCCGACCATTCTATTTAGGAAATCTGTTTTAGTAGGTCATCCATTGAATGAGCATCTTTTAAAGTCGCAAGAATACGAGTTTTTACAGCGTTTTTTCAGGATGAACCACGATCAAGGTGTGATGTTGAACAAAGCCTTGGTTCAGGTTATACGTCATTCAGAATCCATTACGGAGCAGCATACGCCAGGCAAAGTCGCATCGGCTTTAGACGCGTTATTAATAACAAACTCTGAATTACCAAGTACCAAACCAACCTATATACGCAGCGCATTGGCCATATTATATTTGCGGACTTTATATCTTGCTTTTACCAGCAGGATGACAGATGTTTTTTATAAGTATTTATTGAAAATGCGTTACTTTCATTTTTATAAATCTTTATTAAGCATTGTTTACCTTAGTTTAATGTATATTTTGGTTAAAGTTATGCCGATTGGTAATTGGCATTATAAGAATATTTATAACTTGTATCGCTAAACAATACCTTGTACATGGCATTAGACACGTTAATTAAAGTTAGGCATATTTTTCAGTCCTACCCGATATTTTATCAGCCTTATATACCTCCCGTTATGGATGTGTTACGGGTGCATCCCGAATTGGATTTTGGGATACAGGTATTTCAGGGAAGCGCAGATCAATTTGTGCATAAAATGCCAAACTATTATTATAGGCGTGTTTTTGAAAAGACATATCAAATTATAAAAAAGCCCACATATCCTTTAAATTATTTAGAATGGTTGCTGCTTCAGCAAGATGTACATATTATACATGTTCAGGATTCTTTTTTATTTAAAAAAGTAATTGGACTTCTTCATATGGACGCTTCTAAAAGACCAAAAATTGTTATCACGTTGCGCGGAAATGATACTTACGTTAAACCTTGGATTCAAAATGAATGGAAAGATTTTTATAAAAATTGTGGTCATCAGGTTGATGCTTTTGTTGTGATGAGTACCCATCAGAAAAACTATTTACATACCAATTGGGGCATAGCACTTGATACAATTTATGTTATACCTATTTCATTTGGAAATGAACAAGCTGTTGTACCTAAATCTGTTGATGGTTCGGTTTTAAAGATTGTTTCCGCTTTTAGAATGTGTTGGGAGAAAAATATTGCTGGTAACTTGCAGGTTATTCGGGCTTTAAAAGCACGTCAAGTACCCGTTCATTATGATATTTATGGCGATGGTCCTGACGCAGGCCAAGTCCCTTTTCTTATAGAGCAGTATGGTTTACAAGACCGTGTAACTTATCATGGAAGCGTAAGTAATGCCGTTTTAAAAACACATTTGCATACAGCCCATATTTTCCTACAGTTAAGTCATTCAGATGCCCTGCCTACCAGTGTTTTAGAAGCGCAAGCGCTAGGTTTGCCCGCTATTGTTTCTAATAGTGGTGGTTTGCCAGAATCTATTATTCCTAATACGAGTGGTTACGTGGTTCAGACTTCTGATGTTGAACAAGCTGCTGACTATATTTTGGAATTATGGGGAGATGCAGAAAAATACGCTCACTTTTCCGAAGCAGCCATACGGCATGCGCAGACAAATTTCAGTGTTACAAATGAAGTTGACCGATTATTAGCACTCTATAAAACTTTAATTGATTAATTTGAAAGCACCCTTAACAATCGCCATTTATTCCGGTGCCATACCTAGTTCTGCTTTTATAGAGCATTTGATAGCAGGCGTGGCGGAGACGCATACCGTGTTCTTGTTTGGTTCGGTTAAGCGGCAGGTGCGTTATACGAACCCCAACATTCGGGTTGTAGAAACACCCAACCATCAAGTGCGAAATGTGTTATTTACGTTTTGGCGGGTTTTGTGTTTGTTGTTTACACGGCCTAGATTGATTGGTGTGGCTTATACGGAAGCTAAACGCTATAATAGCCTTTATGAGCAATGGATGCGATTTTCCCGTTTTGTCCCCGTTTTATTATATAGACCTGAAGTTTTTCATATTCAATGGGCTGGCAAATTGGACCGATGGGTATTTTTACGGGATGCCTATGGCTGTAAGCTTGTATTAAGCTTGCGTGGGACACAGATTAATATTTCGCCACAAGTACGACCCGAATTGGCGGAGATGTATGTACGTCATTTTCCAAAGGTGAGCGGTTTTCACGCTGTATGTGATACCATCAAGCAAGAGGTATTACAATTTGGTGTGGATGCTGAACGGATTCGCACTATTTATAGTGTATTGCCAGAGACTGCTTTTAAGTCCTTTAGATTGCCGAAACGCATTGCCGATAACCGTGTTTCTTTGGTGTCGGTTGGTAGGCATCATTGGGTAAAGGGCTATAGTTATGCTCTAGCAGTGGTTAAGCTCTTGGTGGAACAGGGGATGATGGTGCAGTATACCATAGTGGCACCTGAATCAGCACCAGAAGATTTGATTTTTGCGGTGCATGATTTAGGGATTCAAGATTATGTGCAATTTGAACAGGCCATGGCCCAGTCCGAATTGTTTGGTTATATTCAGGGTTTTGATGTGCTTTTGTTGCCTAGCTTAAGTGAAGGTATTGCTAATGTGGTGTTGGAGGCGATGGCATTGGGCGTACCCGTTGTGTGTACGGATAGTGGTGGGATGGCTGAAGTTGTTAAGTCTGGAGAAACGGGTTGGTTAGTGCCTGTTCGGGATCCTGAAGCGATGGCGTTGGCGATTGGGCAGATGATGCAAACACCGGAAGATGACTTACAGCGCATGGTTAGCCAGGCGCATGCGTTTGTAAAAACAGAATTTCAGAGTACCGATAGTCTTAATCGTTTTTTGGAGCTTTATGATGATGTTATGGTTTGATGATTGGGGTTTTATTGAGAGGTTAGCTGTGTTGAACCTACGGTTTCTTTGCTTTCTTCCTAACGGCAGACAGGTGCTGCGCGCGCTCTGAATGACATGGTCGCTGCGTTTTGGATGATATAGTTTTTTATGAATCGCTTAATTTTTTGATTGTTGTCTTTTTGTTTATGAGATTCCTAAGTCGCTGCGCTCCTCTGAATGACATGGTCGCTGCGCTCCTATGAATGACAAGATACGCTGAATGACAATAGGGGCTTTGGTTGATATTTGGGTTTTATTAAAATGAGATTAGCTACGCTGAACCTTCGGTTTCTTTTTATACTACCAATGCGCCAGCTGGTAATTGCGATAAAACAATCCACTGGATTGTTTATTGACGCTTGTTCCTCCTCTGAATGACATGAGATTAGCTGCGCTGAACCTTCGGTTTCATCGCTATGCTCTGAATGACAAGATACTCTGAATGACATTGGATGCTCTGAATGACCTGGTCGTATTTAAGATGCAATTTTGCTTAATTTTATTTACGTTTCCGTTGCATTTCATTTCCGATTTCAAAACCTATTTTAGTATCTTGCCCTCAACATTGATATATGATAATAAAAACACCCATCATACCTATTAAACAAACCTTTGCCAAGGTTGATGCACCGCATGACTTGCATTTGGAAGCGATTTGTATTTTTGCTGCAACAGGTTTTTTTTTGGATCAAGATACCTACTGGAAAGATGAGGTAGTTTTGCCTGCTGCTTCTATATGTGAGCTAGACGCTGATGGTGTGTTGCAGTCTGTAACTCCTTGGTTTACATGGGAGCCTACCCCTAGTAGTATGAGTTTTGATGCGGCTTTGGATGCCTTTTCTGAATTGTTTAAGACAATCACCGCTGAGCAGATAGGAAAGAAGCCTGTTATTTTGCCACTTTCTGGCGGGTTGGATAGTAGGACCCAAGCTATTGTATTGAAAGCATTAGGTGCGGATGTACATGCCTATAGTTATGAGTTTGAAAACGGCTATCCTGAAACTAAGATTGCGGAACAGATAGCCCAACAGTGTGATTTTCCATTCAGTTCTTTTAAAATACCATCTGGCTACCTTTGGAATCAGATAGATGCTTTAGCGGACATGAATGGGTGCTATTCTGATTTTTGTAGCCCAAGGCAATTAGCTGTATTAGAGGAACTCAAGAAAATGCCTGGTGTTTTTTCATTAGGGCATTGGGGGGATGTGCTTTTTGATGATATGGGGGTTTCTAAAAACCTGACTTTAGATGAGCAGACCGATGTGGTTATCCAAAAAATAGTGAAACGCGGTGGTCTGGATTTTGCACAAACACTTTGGGATACTTGGGATTTAGAAGGTGATTTTAAGGCTTATTTTTATACCCGTGTTCGTGATTTATTAAAAAAAATTAACATTCCAGAAGATGCCAACACGCAAATACGCGCTTTTAAAAGTCTGTATTGGGCACCACGGTGGACGTCCATTAATCTTGCTGTATTTGAAGCTGCACACCCTATAAGCTTACCGTATTATGATGATCGTATGTGTGCCTTTATTAGCAGTCTGCCCGAAGCATTTTTAGCGGGTAGGCGTTTGCAAATAGCTTATATTAAAAAGCATAGTCCTGAGTTGGCCCAATTGACTTGGGATTTTTATCATCCTTTAAATTTGTATACCTATACGAATTATAAAAAAAAGAGTGGATTTGGTTATCGGGCTTTAAATTCTTTACGATATCGTGCAAAATTAGCTATGGGTAAAACTGTGATTCAGCGGAATTGGGAGTTGCAGTTTTTAGGAGATGAGAATGATGCGGCATTAAAAGGTTATTTGTTTTCAGAAGATTTGGAAACTTTAGTGCCTAAAGCAGTTACTGAAACTATTTATAAGCAATTTAAGACCGGTGATTCGTTGCTTTATGCTCATCGTGTTGGGATGTTGTTGGTTTTTTCTGTGTGGGCTTCAAATTTTAACAACTCTTGGATAGGGTCTGATTAAACCAGAATTTTTTAATTTACGACAAATTTTAAAGTCTGATTTTTTAATAAAATATTATGTGTGGATTTTTAGTTGAATATAATCTTGCAGGTCCAAAAGGGGTACGTAAAGAACACTTTTTGGATTTGCTGGCGCTGTCCAACAAGCGTGGTCCTGATAGCATTGGTTATGTTTCCATAGAACCTAATTTGCAGATGGGTTTTAATAGGTTGGCTATCATGGATACTTCTTTGGCGGGACAGCAGCCTATGGATAGTCCACATAAACACTACACGCTTGTATTTAATGGGGAAATATATAACCATTTGGATTTGCGCAAACAACTTGATTTCCAGAACTATAATGGTTATAGTGATACGGAAACCATAACCGTTTGTTTAGAAGCATGGGGAATAGACAAAACGGTGAAAGCACTTAACGGCATGTTTGCCATGGTAATTTATAATCATGAGAATCAAGAATTAAGCTTGGTTAGAGACTTCGCCGGGATTAAGCCGTTGTTTTATGGATGGAATGGTAAAATACTCATTGCAGCCAGTCAATATGATCAAGTTAGAAAGCATCCCCTTTATGCCAAGACCTCTATAAACGAACAGGTGCTGAAATTGTATTTACAACAGCATTTTATGCCAGCACCTTTTGGGTTGTATGGCGATACCTTTCAGGTGTTGCCTGGCGAAATCATTACGTTTACTAAAACTGGTTTGAAAAGCCATGTGCGTTATTGGGAGTTGCCAGTTGACGAAACGGAGTTTATAGCTGAAAAAGAAGCATCGGCACGTTTTATAGGGTCGACATTAGATAGGGTGGTGGCGAATCAACTGTTGGCCGATGTGCCTGTTGGTGCATTTTTGTCGGGCGGTGTCGATTCTACGTTAATAGCAAGTTCTCTAAAAAAACAGCATATTAATACGCACTTGTTTACCATAGGCTCTGATAGCAAAACCCATGATGAATCTGCACGTGCCCAACAATTTGCCGAGGCATTGGATATGCAGCAAACGATTTGGCATTTAGACGCTAAACAGATGCTCTCTTTTTGGGATGAAGCCATGGAAGCACTTCATGAGCCCATGGCTGATTTTAGTATCTTGCCCACTTATTTAGTGTCCAAATTAGCTAAAAAACAGGTGACGGTTGCTTTAAGTGGGGACGGTGGTGATGAGTTGTTTTTTGGGTATGAACGGTTTTGGAGTGTTGGGAAAAATATTAGTTATCAACACTATCCTAGTTTACTTAAGAAAGGGTTGTATGGTTTTGATAAATATACTACGGGCAATACAAACTTAAATGGTGTGCTTTTAGCTTCCAAGCAATCTCAAGCTCATCAAGGTATCCACTCTCGGTTTAGATTGGAATGGTTGCATGCTTTGGCACCGCAGTTACAATCTGTTGGATTACCGGCTGCCTACCAGGTTTATGCTTATGAAAACACGAAAGATATTAGGACCTTATTGCAACATATGCGTCATGCCGAATTTTATGGTATGATGCAAAAAACCTTACGGAAAGTGGATTTAGCTAGTATGGAAAATAGTTTGGAGGTGCGGGTTCCTTTTTTGGATAAGCAGATGATAGAAGCTAGTTTGCAAATAGACCCCTTGGCTAGCTATGGTGAATACAAACGCAAGCAAGTCCTTAAAAACGTTTTACACCAGCGGATTCCATCAATACCAGAAGAGCAGGTAAAGAAAGGTTTTTCTATCCCTTTGACAGGCTGGTTTCGAAATGATTTGAAACCTCTCATCACCGAACGATTGTTAGATGCTGATTTAACTACATTTGGATTCGAACGTGATGCTATAGAAAGCATGCTACAGACACATAGTAGTAAACAAGCTGATTTAAAGTGGCCCTTATTCACCTTATACGCCTTGCTAAAATGATAAAAATCCTATTTACCATTCCTAATTTTGATACTGCAGGCAGTGGCAAAGCCTTGTTGCATGTGGCTAAACGATTGGATCCTAAACGGTTTGAAGTTCATATTGCTTGTTTACACAAACGTGGAGCATTTTTTAATACAGTTGAAGCTTCTGGCATACCGATACATGTTTTAAATTATACAACACCCATGAAACCGTATTTAAAGGGATTGAGGCGGTGTTATGATATCAGTAGACAGTTTAAAGCTATTAAACCTGACATTATTCATAGCTTTCACTATGCCGCCGATTATTCAGAAGCATTAGCTGCAAAATTAGGTGGTACACCTTGGGTTTATACTAAAAAAAATATGAATTGGGGAGGGGCTTCTAAAAATGCATGGCATTTAAGAACTTGGTTAGCGACCGCGGTTATTGCTCAAAACACGGATATGTTAATGCAATTTTTTAGTAAGTCGCGTAAAACCATTTTAATTCCTAGAGGTGTTGATATAGACACATTTGTACCATTACCGAAAAACGCTGATTTATTTCAAGAATGGGAATTGGAAACCAACCAGCGTATATTAATGTGTGTAGCTAATTTGGTACCGGTAAAAGGTATTGAAATTTTGTTACAGGCGTTTTCACTTGTTAGTGCCCAATTTCCCGAATGGAAACTTATGATTGTGGGAGACACTTCTAGTTCTTATGGTGCATCTATGCTAACTTTATCAACTGAGTTAGGTTTGAGTGACCACGTGTTATTTTGTGGCAAGCAAAAAAACGTTTCTGGTTATTTAAGTTTAGCTGAAACGGTTGTTTTGCCAACGCTGGATAAAGGAGAAGGCTCTCCAGTTTCTTTATTGGAGGCTATGGCGGCTGGCAAATATGTATTAGGTTCGGATGTTTCAGGAATAAGAGATCAATTAAAACCTTATCCTGAACATTTGGTAAATGCTGGTGATGTTGAAGCTTGGCGTATAGCTTTAGAAATTTGCTGCTCTAATGCTAGAATTATAAATTCACAAATTGGAAAAAAGTTTAGAGATTATGTGGAAGAAAATTACTCTATTGATAAAGAAGTATTATTGTGTGAAAATTTATATGTCAATATTGTAAATAAAAATAATTAAAGCATCAGTTAGAACCCTTCAGTAAACATGAAAACTATAGGATTAGTACTTTCACGGCCGCCTGCATATTCAGAAACCTTTTTTAATTCCAAGATTCAGGGATTACTTGAGAACGGGTTTATAGTCGTGTTATTTACTGGGCCCTGTAATGAAACCTATCCGCATTGCGAGCATAAAAAAAGTCCGAAGGTTCAAAAAAACTTATTTCTACAACTTATTAATATGTTTTGGGTTGGATTCACCTTATTGCCTTATTTAAAAACGGTTGTTAACTATTATAAACTAGAGAAAAATTACGGTAGCTCAAGTAAACGTATTATAGAAAAAATTTATTTAAACTCACCATTATTACAATTTAGAGGTGATTGGTTGCATTATGGCTTTGCGACTTTGGCTATAAATAATGAATTCGTTGCCCAAGCAGTAGATGCAAAAATGGCGGTGAGTTTTAGGGGGTTTGATATAGATGTTTATCCCTTAAAGCATCCAGGTTGTTACGATCTACTTTGGCAGCGGGTAGATCACGTGCATACAATTTCCACTTATTTAATAGAACGCGCATATGATTTAGGGCTGCCAAAGGCCACGCCATTTCAAAAAATTACGCCTGCTATTGCTCTGGAAACGTTTCCATGGCAATCCATAAAAACGTTTAACACACCCATAAAGATGCTAACGGTATCTCGACTACACTGGATTAAGGGCTTATTAGAAACTTTGGAGGCTTTGGCAGTATTGAAGCAAAAGGGTATTTTATTTCAATATACAATTATTGGTTCGGGTGCTTTATATGAATCTTTAGCGTTTAGCATTCATCAATTGGACTTGAGGGACTCTGTTGTTCTACAGGGGCAGCAAGCCCATGATGTAGTCTTGCAAGCCATGCATACAACCGATATGTATTTGCAATATAGTCATTCTGAAGGTTTTTGTAATGCTGTTTTAGAAGCACAAGGGGCAGGCGCTTTATGTTTTGTAAGTGATGGCGGTGGCTTAACAGAAAATATTATTAACGACCAAACAGGATGGGTGGTCCCCAAACGCCAGCCATCTTTATTAGCTAAACGCCTTGAGCAGGTCATAGGTTTAACGGACATTGAGAAACTAAAGGTGCGTGAGCAAGCGCGATTGCATGTTATGTCTCATTTTGGATTGGAGGAGCAGAATAAGCAATTTATCCTGTTTTATCAGGATTAGAATATCTATTTTTAAGCGATGAAAATTCATTATCCAGAGATAGCATATTCGGAAGTTGATCGTTCTCAATTGTTTCCGCTTTTAAAACCCTTTTTAAAAAGCGAAGCCTTTACTGATGATGCACGTAAGAGAATGTATGCCATTACGGATAAAGATGTTTCTTTTGTTTCCGAATTGGAACAAGCTGATATAGCTATTTTACCGATGTCTTGGAATTATTATACACGAGAAAATATACAGGATGTCGCTTTGGCCTATATAAATTTAGCTACTCGTATGCATAAGCCTGTTTGGATAGTCCTGTTGGGTGATATCGGGTTGCCAATACCTGAACTAAAAAACACCATTGTATTTAGAGCCAGTGGTTATCAAACTAAGCTACCCATTTGGCATCAGGGAATGCCTGTTTTTATTGCTGATCCTCTGGAAGGCTTTTATAAAGCTGCGGATATTAAGACCAGGCCTTATAGTCCAAAGCCCCGTATTGGGTTTTGTGGTTTGGCTAGCGGAAACAAGTGGGTTGCGTTTAAAACGCTTTTGAAAATAGGGTTTAAAAACCTAGGTCATTATTTTAAATTATATGCGTATACACCAGAAGCTTTTATTGCGGCACCTTATTTTAGATATCAGTGTTTAAAACCCATGATGCAGCACTCTGGGATAACAGATCATTTTATTATGAGGACAAGCTATCGTGCAGGTGCTCGTAGTCATAAAGAAAGGGAGACATCCACTTTAGAATTTTATAATAATATACAAGAATCGGATTATGTTATGTGTGTTCGTGGTGCCGGTAATTTTTCCACACGGTTTTACGAGACATTAGCTATGGGACGGATTCCAATTTATGTGCATACGGATGGTTTGTTGCCTTTATCGGACACTATAGACTGGAAAAAACACGTTGTTTGGATTGAAAGGCATGAAATTTCTGATATTGCAGAAAAGGTTCTTGCTTTTCATAAAGATTTAAATGACATTACACTCAACGAATTATTTACGGCCAACCGGAATTTATGGCTGGATTCTTTACGAATGGGATCTTTTTTTAAACATTACACGAATGAACTTTAAAAAACAATTATCTGGGATTTGGTATGCATGGAACCAAAATAAAATAGCTTATGTATCAAGTAGTTTATGCGGGCGGCAACTGACGACGACCAAAGGAACTGTTCGGTTAAAACCTGATCAAGATGATGCTTGGTTTTTTGAATTGGCAAAACATCATCAAATTATCTTTGATATTGGCGCCAATGTTGGCTATACAGCTTTGTTGGCAACTATTCAAGATCCAAACAGAGTCTATCTTTTAGTAGACCCTAACCCGAAAGCATTGGCACAAGCCAATGTGAATTTATTAGAAAATAATTTAGGTTTTAAAGCTTTATACTATTCGGCTTTTGTAAGTAATAAACTGGATGAAGATATGACGTTTTATACGATAGGCGCAGGAGCAGCTGGAAGCATGTACCCTGAACATGCTAAATCTGCTGCTGCCGTAAATTCGTTTAAGGTTGTAAAAACTGTTACTTTAGATTTTTTGCACATGTATTACGCTATTGATCCGGATTTAGTAAAAATTGATGTGGAAGGTGCTGAGGCTTTAGTGATGCAGGGTGCAACCCATTTAGCCAAAAAAACTCAATGTTTATTTTTTATAGAAATGCATGCTGTTGAAGGCTTAACTATGCAAGAAAATGGTCGAAAAATATTAGATTGGTGTCAGCAAAATGAATATAAGGCTTGGTATTTGAAAACGGGTCAAATTTTACAGGATAGCGAAACCATTAAACAACGCGGTAAGTGTCATTTATTGTTAATACCAGAAGATGAACCCTATCCGGATTATCTAACAGGTATAGCCGAACGAGCCGATTTACCATCGCATATATAATTTAGAGCACATGAATATTATAGTGGGATTCCTAAAAAAGCCTAGCGCATATTTAAAAGTTGCCAATCAAGTTTTTACTAGATGGATACGAACATATGCTTATAGAGGTTCTAACGTTATTTGCGAAAATTGTTCTTGGCAAGGTACCCAATTTTTTGAGGGAGAATGTCCTAATTGTAAGTCCCTGCCACGTACAAGATTGATTCCGTTTTCTATTGATTATTTTGATCTTGCAAAAACTAAATTAAAGGTGTTACATGTAGCTCCTAATAAAACAGAATATTTTGGGGTTAAAACTAAATTACATGATGTTATGCAGTATGATAAAATGGATATCAGAGCTGTAAAACATGTTAATTTGGTAGAAGATTTAACGCAGTTAACACTTGAGGATAACACGTATGATCTGGTTGTAATTTGGCATGTTTTTGAGCATATTGTGGAAGATACTAAAGCTATTTCTGAAGTGTATCGCGTGTTAAATACGGGTGGGCAATTATTGATGAGCGTTCCTATTTTTCCTGTTCATAGTTTAGCGACTTATGAGGATGTAGCTATTCCTTATGCCAATTACCAAGAAATTCATGGGCATGAAGATCATTGTAGAAGTTGTGGGTTAGATTATTATAAGCGCTTTGAAGCGCATGGCTTTAGAACAGCTGAATTACAAGTGCGTGATTTGGATGATTCTTTAGTGAAAAAATATGCATTGAGCACAGGACATGTTGCTTGGTGTTTTACAAAATAAAAGCTTAAAAAAGATGTCTTTAAAAAAACGTGCTGTAAAATTATTAGCAAGAACCTATTTCCAGCCATTCTATAAAAAACTTCATTACTTGGCATTAAAAGGAATGAACTATGGTTCCGCTAACAGTCCTTCAGATTCAGGTGAAATATCGGTATTGAAAATATTACAAAAAGAACTCCCAATGAATCCTGTTGTTTTTGATGTTGGAGCTAATAATGGGCAATATTTGGATTTTATTCTTAATTATTTTAGGGAATTAAACCCTAATATTCACGTGTTTGAACCGGATGCTGTTGCTTTTAGGACGTTAGAAAAACGTTTTTCAAATAAACCAAACATCCATTTAAATAATTTGGCTCTAGGTCATACCCAAAAAACAGGTACTTTATACTCTAGTGGTATTGGAGGTGTAGATGGTAGTTTGGTGGATACTGAAGAGAAAGATTTAAAGAAAACTACCATTTCGGTAATTACTTTGGATGATTATTGCAAGCAACATACAATTGAAAAGATACATTTTATAAAAATAGACGTTGAAGGTTTTGAAATGAATGTTCTTAAAGGGGCAAAAGTAGCTTTAGAAAAGCAACATATTGAGCGCATTCAAATAGAGCACGGTTCGCTACAATCTATTATTGCAGGTACTACCTTATATAGTTTTATTAAATTATTAAAGACTTATCAATGTTACCACATCAAACAAAATGGTATTTATAAAATTAACTATGCTCCCATTGAGGAAATATATTATAATTCTAATTATTACTTTAAATTTAAAGAATAAGTGCTATTTCATTTTTTAAAATACTTACAACCGGTTCATTATTTTACGCTAAACAAAAGTAATGGGGTGTCGGCGTTTCCAATAGTTGAAAATTTACCTTTAGACATCGTTAGTCAATTAGATAATGATACTCAATTTTTGAGTGACCATGCTCAAGCTTATGATCTGTCTTGGCAAGCCATTCATAAGGGCTATATAGGAGATTCCGCCACTTATCTCGAGTTTGATACCCTGCCTTTAGTAGATAATTATCGTTTTATTCGGAAATATTTTCATTCAGCATGGGTTATTTATGTGCTTTTGTTGCGGCTTATTAGTTTTAAAAATCCGTTGAAAGAACTAAAGGCTTTTTACAACACCAGACTTACCAAGCGAAGTTCCTATTTAAAAACACCTATTTTGTACACAGATTGGGCACATTTTCAGTCCAAGTTATTTGAACGTCAGCCCAAAGTATCTGTAATTATTCCCACACTAAACCGCTATGTGTATTTAAAAGATGTTTTGGCAGATTTAGAATTGCAAGATTATCCTAATTTTGAAGTTATTGTTGTAGATCAGTCGGACCCCTATCAGCCTGATTTTTATTCGGAATTTCAATTGGACTTACGAGTGGTTTATCAAGAAGAGAAAGCTTTATGGTTGGCACGGAATACCGCAATTAGGATGGCTACAGGTAAATATGTTTTATTGTTTGATGATGACAGTCGGGTAGATGGGGATTGGATTTCAAGTCATTTAAGATGTTTGGATTATTTTCAAGCCGACTTGTCCTCTGGGGTTTCTATCTCGACATTAGGTGCTAAGGTGCCGCAAAACTATGCGTATTTTAGAGTTAGTGATCAGTTGGACACCGGAAATGTTTTAATCAAGAAAGACGTTTTTAAAAAAATAGGGTTATTTGATAGGCAATTTGAAAAGCAGCGGATGGGCGATGGAGAATTTGGCTTACGCGCTTATTTACATGGTTTTTTAAATGTATCCAACCCGTATGCCAAACGCTTACATTTGAAAGTGGATTCTGGTGGCTTGCGCGAGATGGGCAGTTGGGATGCATTCAGAACCAAAAAATGGTTTGCCCCCAGACCTATTCCAAGTGTGTTGTATTATTTTAGGACCTATTATGGAAATCAGGCTGCACGCTGGGCGCTTTTGCGATCCGTACCTTTGTCCATTATGCCTTATCAATTTAAAAGTAATAAAAGGCTCATGGTTGTTGGTGTTTTTGTTTCTTTGTTGCTGTTTCCCGTTGTGGTTTTTCAAGTGTTGAAGTCTTGGAGAATGGCTGGTGTGAAGTTGAAGGAAGGGAGTTTGATAGAAGAGTTATGATTTATGATTTATGATTTATGATTTATGAGTTATGAGTGAAAAGATAAAAGTGAAGAGTTACTAGTTAAAATGCATCAAAATATATTAGGTTGAATAAAAAACACATTCTTATTGTTACTTCTGAATTTCCACCGCAACCGGGTGGGATTGGGAATCATGCGTATTATTTGGCTTTGTATTTGTCGAAAAATGGCTATGGAGTTTCTGTGATTGCGGATCAGCGGGATGTTTTTAACCGTGAAGAGATAGCCTTTGATGCGGGCTTACCTTTTGTAGTAGAACGGATTACACTAAAGACGCAGCGTGTTTTTATGTATTTTAATCGCGTGCAGAAAACCTTGCGTTATTTTAAGCAAGCAGATTATGTGATTGCTACGGGGAAGTTTTCGCTTTGGAATGTGGCGTTTTGTTCTTTGTTTTATAAACGCCCAAACATGGCCGTCATTCATGGGAGTGAAGTCAATTTTAAGTCGGCAGGAAATCGGAAAGCCATTGATACCTCTTTAAAACGTTTTGATACGCTCGTGGCCGTATCTGATTATACGGCTCAATTGGCGGGGCATTTAGAACGTGATATTCATGTAATAGCAAATGGTATTGATTTGAAGGCTTGGGAACCGGAAGGGCTTCAGAAAGCTATTTTACAGGGAGATCCTATTTTAACGACTGTAGGGAGGGTGAGTACCCGAAAGGGGCAGTTGCAAGTGATTCGATTATTACCCGAGATATTAAAAACCTATCCGAATCTACATTATCATTGTGTTGGGATTCCAACCGAAGCTGCTGACTTTAAAGAACAGGCTAAACAATTAGGCGTTAAAGGCCATGTGACGTTTCATGGTGCGGTATCTGAATCTGATTTGAAAGCCATGCTGTTGGCCACCGATGTGTTTGTGATGCTGAGTACGGAAAGTGAGTCTGGCGATGTGGAAGGTTTTGGGATTGCGATTTTAGAAGCCAATGCTTTTGGGGTTCCCGCTATAGGCTCTAAAAATTGTGGGATAGAAGATGCTATATTAGATGGGCGATCTGGTATTTTAGTGGATTCTGAAGATGTAGGTACGTTTCAAAGAGCCTTGCAGCTTATTTTAGATGCACCAGACACTTATAGGAATGGTGCTGAAATCTGGGCGACTGATCATGCTTGGGAAACTATTATTATGCAGTATATTGTGCACATAGAAGGATGAACATGAAACTTGCCATTATATCCCATACCGAACATTATAAAACAACCGACGGCACTCTTGTTGGTTGGGGGCCGACGATTACTGAAATTAATAAATTATTACAAGTTTTTGATACTATTTATCATGTTGCCATGCTTCATGAAGGAGAGGCGCCTAAAAGTGCACTGCCTTATATTTCTGATCGGGTGGTGTTTGTATCCGTGCCAGCATTAGGCGGCAGAACGCTAAAAGCGAAGAGTCAACTAATTATTCAGGCGCCCAAGGTGTTACGGATTATAAACGGCGTTTTAACACAGGTTGATTGGTTTCAGTTTCGTGGACCAACAGGGATTGGGGTTTATGTGATTCCTTTTTTAGTTTTGTGTGTTAAAAAGCCTGGATGGTTTAAATATGCCGGTAATTGGAGCCAGGAGCGCCCTCCGCTTGGTTATAAGTTACAGCGTTTTATGATGCGCAATCAATCACGAACCGTAACCATAAATGGACGTTGGGCTAATCAACCCCAGCAATGTTTAAGTTTTGAAAATCCCTGTTTAACAGATATAGAACTTGTTGAAGGTGCCGCGTTGGCACAACAAAAATCTATTTCGGGTTCTATAACCTTTTGTTATGTTGGACGTTTAGAGGCGGAAAAGGGTGTGGAGCGTATTATTCAAGCAATTTCAGGTTTGACCGAAAGCGCTAAAAAACGAATACAAGTTGTTCATTTAGTTGGGGATGGCCGAGACAAACGGCATTTTGAATCTTTAGCCGATCAATCTGGCGTTCCTTTTATATTTCACGGTTTTCTATCACGAACCGATGTTTTTGAAATATATAAGAAAAGTCAGGTTTTCCTCATGCCTACAACCGCTTCCGAAGGATTCCCTAAAGTAATTGCAGAAGCCATGAATTATGGTTGTCTTCCCGTGGTATCTGATATTTCCGCCATCGGTCAATATATTACACATATGGAAACTGGTATTTGTTTAAAAGAAGTAACCTGCAGCGAATTAAAAGTTGCTATTGAACAGATTTTACAAATGAATATTATGCTCTATCAGGAGATAGTAAGAAACCAAAGACGTGTTGTTAAACTATTTAGCTTTAACCATTATAATAAACGTATAAAAACAGAAATAATCATTTGAATTTTAGGGGTTCTAAATATAAGCGCAACAATTACGTTACTTTAATTGGTTTACATGTTCTTTTGGGAATAGGTTTGTTTTTGTTTAGACCATTAGGTAAACCTTTTTTTGTTGCCGCTATGGTTTATTTTATTGCTCGTATTGTAATGGCTGGCAACAAGCGAAAAACGCAAGAAATTTTATTGGCATCTGCTTATTTTGTTGGAGCAGAGGTTCTATTTCGAATGACTAAGTCCGGTTTGTCATACGAAGCCTCCAAGTACCTTGTAATTTTGTTTATGAGTATGGGTATGTTTTATCAGGGAGCTTCAGGTAAAGGCTATCCTTATTTTGCTTATTTAATACTGCTAGTTCCATCCATTATTGTTGCGTCTATAACTTTGACCTTTGAAGCAAAGTTTAGAACCAATATAGCTTTTGTATTAAGTGGCCCTGTATGTTTAGGAATGGCAGCAATGTATTGTTACGATAGGAAGGTGAGTCAGCAATTGTTACTAAACATTTTGTTGTACATTGCACTACCCATTATTACACTAACTACGTACTTGTTCCTATATACACCTAGTTTGAAAGATGTATTAACAAGTACGGCTTCTAATTCTGCAGCATCAGGTGGGTTTGGGCCGAACCAAGTTGCTACAGCACTTGGTTTGGGAATGTTTATTATGGCTGTAAGGCTTTTTTTGAAATCGCCAAACATGGGATTAAAGCTTTTGAATATGGCTATTTTTATCATTATGTCTTATAGAGCATTTGTAACTTTTAGTCGTGGCGGTGTGATTGCTGCTGTATTTGTCACCATGGCTTTCTTATGGACACTATATTTTCAATCCAAAAGTAATATGAAGAATCAAATTATTGGTTCCTTAATTTTGGTTGTAATCGCCGCTTCTACATCTTGGGTTATCAGTTCTAATCAAACAAGTGGACTATTAGATAAACGCTATGCTAATGAAGATGCTTTGGGTAGAGAAAAGGAAGACATTGCAACTGGTCGAGTAGATATATTTATGGATGAAATGAATGGTTTTTTAAGTAGCCCCTTTTTGGGAGTAGGTGCTAGTCGGACAAAAAACATACGTGTTGAGGAGGGTATAGGTCACCTACCATCGCATAACGAAATAGGAAGGTTACTTTCCGAACATGGCTTGATTGGAGTACTTATACTTCTTATTTTAATTTTTAAACCTTTATCCTATCGATCAACGAATAGAAATAATATTTTTTTTTATGCCTTTTTAGCCTTTTGGTTTGCCACCATTAATCATTCAGGTATGCGAATTGCAGCGCCATCATTTATTTATGCTTTAGCCTTATTACATATTACATATGACAAACGTCCTTTACATAGGAAACAAATTAAATAGTAAACGCAGTAATTTAGCCTCTATTAGTGTTTTAGGCCCATTGTTAGAGCAAGAAGGGTTTAAACTGTTTTATGCCTCAACTTATAATAATAAGGTAAGACGTATGTTGGATATGTTATGGAGTTGTATTCAATACAGAAAACATATAGATGTTGTATTGATAGATACCTATAGCACTCAAAATTTTTATTATGCGTTTTTAGTTAGTTTGCTTTGCCGATCACTAAAGCATAAATACGTTTTGAGTTTAAATGGTGGTAATTTACCCTCACGATTGAATTATAATCCTAGACTTTGTTCTATTTTATTCAAACCCGCTTCTCATTTAGTCTCCCCTTCAGTTTACTTGAAAGAAGCCTTTGCTTCATATGGCTACAACCATGTTACTTATATACCTAACAGTTTGCAATTAGAGCATTATCCGTATCAAGAGAAAAGCTTTGACACGATTCGCTTACTTTGGGTACGGTCGTTTTCCGAAATTTATAATCCGTCACTAGCCGTTCATGTTTTAAAACGCTTACAGGATGCTGGTTATGACTCTGAACTTTGTATGGTTGGGCCTGATACAGGGGATGGGAGCTTCCAAGCCACTAAAATGCTGGCTGAAGATTCAAATGTTACTGTACGGTTTACAGGAAAACTACCTAAAGCAGAATGGTTAGCCTTGGCGGCTGATTATAATGTATTTATAAATACCACTAATTTTGATAATATGCCTGTGAGTGTCATAGAAGCTATGGCATTGGGTCTACCAATTGTGTCTACGAATGTTGGTGGAATGCCATACTTAATACAAAATGGGAAAACTGGTTTTTTACTGCCAACTGATGATGCGGTTGCTTTTGAGCGGGCAATTATTAAGATGGTTTTGGATGTGGATCGCACACAAGAAATGGCTGCTCGCGCTCGTGCTATGGTGGAGGGGTTTGATTGGGAGCTTGTTAAGAGGAAGTGGTTTGCCGTTTTGGATATGTAGTTCCTAGTTTCCGATTAGAAGTGGTGAGTTAAAAGTGACAAGTGAAAAGTGAAAAGTTAAGAGGGAAGCGTGAAGCGTGAAAAGTGAATAGTTGAAAATTGGGGTTGGAGATTGTTGCGGTTGGGGATTAGCAGGTATTTAGGTGTGGGCTTTGTTATTTTAACTTGAATGCCCGGGTTCTGTTCGTAAACTTAAAACTACAAATTGTAAATAAACTTGCAGGGTTTGGTGAACTTATTATCTTTACAAAGCTATTAATACACTCATGGGAAAACAGGCTATTCACTTTAATATTTCGGAACGTAAGTTGCTATTGCGTCTTGTTGATATTATAAGTATCCTGCTTTCCTTATATTTTGTGAGTGATTGGTTTCATTTTGATTATTTTACTATTACACCCGAAAATTGGACGTGGGTTGGGGTATTAATCATTTATATTACCATTTTTGGAACTATATTTGAACTGTATGATTTGCAGAAGGCCAGTAAACCTCATATTGTATTTGCCAATATTATTTTAACGGCCTCGGTTACCGTTCTATTCTATTTATTAACACCCTTTTTTACGCCCTTATTACCTTCTAACCGGTTACAGATTGTTTATTTTTATCTCGCCATCATTGTTGCTTTAAGTCTTTGGCGTTTAATATATGTTACTTTTATAACCTCACCACGTTTTTATAAAAAAGTTCTTATTGTTGGTGAAACTTCCAATATTGAAACCATTGTTGACGCTTTTAAAGACGCGGACCCGAACTATAAGATTGTAGGCTATATTAATTGTGAGCAGGTGGCTTTGGACACCGTAAAATTTAAAGATATTATTGAGTATCCACCAGAGGCTTTGCATCAGGTGATTCAAGAACAATCTATTTCAGAAATTGTCGTAGCTAGTTATAATGCTGAAACCATTACTTCGGACATTTATTACGATTTAATTACGCTATTAGAACGGGGTTTCCCCATTAAGGAATATACCCAAGTTTATGAGGATATGACCTATAGGGTGCCTGTACAGTTTGTACGGAAAGACTTTTATAAGTATTTTCCGTTTAGTAGGAGTAACCACAATAAGTTGTATTTGTTTTTTCATCGGGCGTTTGATTTATTTCTGGCCTTTATAGGTGTTTTACTAGGTGTTTTTATTGTGCCTTTTGTATTGGTAATCAATTTGATTGGGAACCGGGGTCCTTTATTTTATTTTCAAGAACGGGTTGGTAAAAATGGCAAATTATTTCAGATTATCAAATTCCGAACCATGGTTACCAATGCCGAAACGGGCGGCGCTGTTTGGGCGGTTAAAGATGATTGCCGTATTACCCCTTTTGGCACCTTTTTAAGGCGGTCGCGTGTGGATGAAATCCCCCAGTTTATCAATATTTTAAAGGGGGATATGAGTTTAATTGGTCCTAGACCTGAACGCCCTTATTTTGTTAAGGAACTATCTCAAGTTATTCCTTTTTATGAAACACGGCATATTGTAAAACCAGGTTTAACGGGTTGGGCTCAAGTGAATGTCCGATATGGTAATACGGTTGAAGATAGCTTGTTGAAGCTTCAATATGATTTGTACTATATTAAACACCGCAGTTTTTTCCTAGACTTCAACGTGATGGTTAAAACGGTTGGAACCATGCTTTATTTTAGGGGGCAGTAGTTTTTTTTAGTTATGAGTGAAAAGTGAAAAGTGAAAAGTTATAAGTGAAAAGTGAAAAGTTATAAGTGAAAAGTTATAAGTGAAAAGTGAAAAGTGAAAAGTGAAAATTGACAAGTGAAAAGTTATAAGTGAAAAGTGAAAAGTTTCAGATTTTCAAAGCTTTTAAGACTCTAATTGCTTTTTAAAATAGCTAATGAGGTATATATAACGAAGCAGTAATGCGATAAAAAACGGGATAAGCGCGGGTGCGAATTCCTGAACACCAATTGTCCAATGAAAAGCCATTAAAACGCCCATAATTACCAGAAACTTCATAAACGGGATAATCCATGTTTTCGGATGTTTTTTTGCAATCTGCCAAAGGAGTAATCCGTTTAAAGGAAATGCCCATAATAGATTGTAATTATAAGCCGCAGTTTGGTGATCTGTTGCAAACCACAACAGTAATATAAGAATTCCCAATAGTGTTGTTACAAGGAGTAGGGTAGCATCTAAAATTTTATTTCTAGTTTGTTTTTTATAATCCGAATAAGTTATACCCAACATTATTAAGCTGATGATGCTAAAAATAACCAAGGGACTCCATAAAAATTCGGTGCTTGACGGATTTGGTTTTTCCTGGTATACGTTTTTTTCACGTTTTACCAATTTTCTCGCTCCAATAGTTGCTTCACTAAAAAATGTTTGGATATAGGCCGGTAAAAACATGTGCTCTTCGGGGGTAGCTTGTTGGTCTATTACAGAGCCTAAAGCCAGATCAATACCCACACTTCCCCATGAATTTGCTGGTACTTTACCGCGAATGAGGTGTCTAAAAGTTTGCGGTTTAAAGTTTTTAGGTTCGTGAAAGATGATATTGTTGTTAAGGACGTCCTGCAGAACGTCTTTCATTTTTGTTGCACAATTATCAAAAAAGAAATCGTATAAATAGTCGCGATTTTCTGGTTTGTAATTATTAACCAAGAAATTAAGTAGGGCTTGTTTTTCTTCTAAAGTCAAATTTAAAACTTGCTCGGTAATGGTTCTGTTTTGCCAAATATAAAAGGCCTCAAGATCCTTGTACTTGCTTTTTCCGATGGAATAGTTGAGTTTTCCTTGGGCGAAATTTAAATAAAAACCTGGTTCGTTAAATGGAAAGCGGCCATAATCATAGCCTACGTCTAAATTGTTAGCACGATCGCGAATTCGGAATATATTATGTCCGAACGCATCGTTTAAAGAGGTTCCAGGGCCAATGGTTATAACACTTACTTCTGCTTGTGATGATAATTGCTGGCTATATAACTGTTGAAAACAGAGCAGAATAAAAAGACCTAAAATACGGATGTTCATAAACCGGTTATCTAAAGATGCTAAAATCTAGTTTTAATGAAAATACATTGGAGTAGAGGGCCACACTTTGGTCGCCAATATCGGTAAAGGCATAATCTACTTGAATACCTTTGTACTTAAAGCCTAAGCCTATACTCGGTTGAAAGGATACGCTTTCGGTGTTGTCTATTTGTAATTCATTTTGAAAGTTACCAACGCCTGTGCGTAAAAACACCATATCCAGATAGCCGAATTCAAAACCAACAGCTGGTGAAATACTAGCAACAGATGTTGAAATAATATCGTTATTTTGTTCGAAGCGTACATTTAAATCTACTTCCGCTAATAAGGTATAATCATAGCGGATAATAAATTTTTTGGAGGCTCCTAGTTGAAGTTTTGGAATGGTAATTTCGGTTGTTTCTGGTAATTCTTGATTTTGACCTTCCACGGCATTTTGGATGGTGGCAAATTCTTCTTCATCAATAGCCCAAGCATTAAAGGTGGTAGTAATATCGCGGGCCATGATACCAAATTTCCAATTGCTATCGGTTTCAAACTGAATGGCTGCATCTAAACCAAAACCCCAGGACGATGCGAAGTCGCCAATAATTCTGCGGATTACCTTGGCATTTATTCCATAATTTAAACCGTCTAAAGGTAATTTTCTAGCATAGGAAAAGGTGACACCATAATCTGCTGTTGAGAACAAACTAATTCTGTCGTAATTAATATTGCCTTCGTCATCAATTAATTGGGTGGTATTTAAAATATCATCTACCGCAAAACGGATAACCGAAATACCAATAGCAGACCGATCATCAATAGGCATGGCAAAGGCTAAATAATCATAATTGGCAATATTAGCGAAATAGCTAGAGTGCATGAGGGCTAGTTGCTTATCCTCAATATTTACAAGTCCCGCTGGATTCCAATACCCCGAGTTAACATCGGCAGAATGGGCTGTTACCGCATTACTCATACCCAATGCCGCCGCATCCACACCAATATTCATAAATTCGTTAGAATATTTTCGGACGGCTTGACCATATACTGTTACAGAGACTAAAAAAACCAGTGCTGTGGTTCGTAATGCTTTCAAATACAATTCTTTTTTTGCAAAGATGCTACAATTTTTCAACATATTAAACTTCAAAATCGTTGAGTTATTGTTTGTTGATTGTTTTTATATGTCAATTATGAGGAAATTGGTTGTAATGAATACAGATTGTTGTTTTTTAGTTGCTTCTCGTGGAGATGTTAAGTTTTAGAATTATTGAGTTAATGGGTTAATGAGTAAATGGGTTAATGAGGTGTTGCTTTATTTGTGAATTAATATTTTAAATTTTTGAACTTATGATGTGCTTCGCAATTTACTTATCGCAGTATTTCTTTGTTCTATTCTTTTGTCTTGATACGGATCCTTCGCTTTGCTCTGGACAGGCTACCCAAAAGATCAAAACCGTTTTTACGAAATTACTCATGCACGTTATTTTATTTTTAGGTATTCGTGAATGCTCCGCATTTTCATGCGTGACGCAAGCTTTTTTCTTAAGATTATTTCGGAATGTTAATTGCATTTTGGTCATAACTCCCTTGATACTTGATGGTTTCGTTTATTTTGTAGCTTGCTATTTCTGAAATCGGTTGGATTTAGGTATTTTTCGTTTTCTTGAAAACTGCATAAAAACCTTATCCTGTGGATGGCAACCGCTGCGCTAGGCCATCCTCCGCTGTCCTGCACTGCGGCTTTTAATTGTTTTACTACGGAAACGAAACGTAGGCCGTTTGTCAGTTTTATTACATACTTTTCACCTATTTCATATTTGTTAAGCATTTTAAGGTTTTGAATAAATTCCATATTCCAAAGGGGTATTTAGCTGTAGAAATTGAGTTTTCTGCTTTTCTTTTCTTTTTTACATTGCCTAAAAAAGAAACAAAAAACGCTAGGCTGATTTTCGTTTGCTTGAAAACTGCATAAAAGCCTTTGCCTGCGGATGGCAACCGCTGCGCTAGGCCATCCTCCGCTGTCCTGCACTGCGGCTTTTAATTGTTTTACTACGGAAACGAAACCTAGGCCGGTTGTCTGTTT
>NZ_JBHSLA010000003.1:229308-541673 GCF_042657385.1 Bizionia hallyeonensis
TTAAGTTAACTTGGATTGTAAAATTACTTTGATTTATAACTTTTTAGAGTTGCATTATTTATAATGTTTTGTTCATTTTTTTCATTGATAAAAAAACGAACCAAAAAAATCTAGGCTGATTTTCGTTTTCTTGAAAACTGGATAAAAGTCTTTGCCTGCGGATGGCAACCGCTGCGCTAGGCCATCCTCCGCTGTCCTTTATGCGGCTTTTATTTGTTTTACTACGGAAACGAAACGTAGGCCGATTGTCAGCTTTATTATATTTTTTTCAATTTTATTATTATGACTAGCTTTAGGTTTTGATGATGTGTTTTGCAGTTCACTGTGTGACGTTTGCTTTTTTCTTTATATAAAAATGGATTGTTAAATTACTTTGATTCATAACTCCCTTGATTAGTATGGTTAACTATAAGTTGGTAGCTCTCTATTTCTGAAAATGGTTCGGGAATGGCTTCAAGTTCATTGCGGCTATTTTAATTTGAGGACTTATTGTTGTGGTTAATTGTAGTGGGTTTGAGGTTTGGGGTTCCTTCCTTCAGCAGGCAGGCCAGGTTCCAAGGTTAGGGTTTTGAAGTTAGAAGTTTCAATTGATATGTAGGAACATGCTGCTATTTTTTACTACAACCTTTATCAAGCTTGACAAGTTGTTGAATTGTATTTTGCCTATAAAAACGTTTCCAACGGTATTGTTTGCCGGCAATAGTTTACTATTTTTACAGGATTATACCGATAATGATGAAAAAACACATTCCTAATTTTATTACGCTATTAAATTTGTTGAGTGGTTGTATAGCTGTTATTTTAGCTGTAAATAATCAGTTTGTAACTGCTGCCATTTTTGTTTTTTTAGGGATATTCTTTGATTTTTTCGATGGTTTTTTCGCGCGTAAATTTCATGTTCAAGGTCCTTTGGGTGTTCAATTGGACTCGCTTGCGGATATGGTTACAAGCGGCTTGGTGCCGGGTGTGGTAATGTTTAAGCTCTTGCATATGTCCTTGGGGAATCCCGCTTTAGTAGATTCAGAATCCTTATGGCGTCAGTCCTCCTTTTTTGATGGCTTGCATTATGCACCGTTAGCCTATATTGGTTTTTTTATAACGCTAGGATCGGCTTACCGCTTGGCAAAATTTAATATAGATGAAGATCAGCAAAGTTATTTTAAAGGTTTACCAACGCCTGCCAATGCTCTTTTAATTTTATCCTTACCGCTCATTATTGAGTTCCAAAATCATGACGGGATGAATGCTTTGATATTATCCCCGTGGTTTTTAATTATCATAACGCTTATTAGTACCTATATGTTGAATGCGCCGGTGAAATTATTTGCATTAAAATTTAAAACTTACGATTTTAAATCCAACATGACCCGCTATTTGTTTTTAATAGCAACCATTGTCATGTTAATAGTCTTACAATTTGCGGCAATACCTTTGGTGATTTTACTATATGTGTTATTGTCTTTACTAACCGCTAAGAGCATTCAAGCGTAATGCGGTTTAACTTAATTAATACTTAACTTTTTATGGCTTCAGGATTTTTTGCCTTACTTGATGATATTGGTGCACTCATGGATGATGTGGCGGTTTTAAGCAAAGTAACCACCAAGAAAACAGCCGGAATTTTAGGTGATGATTTGGCTGTAAATGCCGAAAAAGCGTCTGGGTTTGTATCCTCAAGAGAAATCCCCGTTTTATGGGCCATTACCAAAGGTTCCTTTATTAATAAATTGATTATTCTACCGATAGCCTTTTTATTGAGCGCTTTTTTTCCAGCCGCTGTAACGGTTATTTTAGTTTTAGGAGGGGTTTATTTGGCTTTTGAAGGTGCCGAAAAAATTTATGAATATGTAGTACCTCATAAACATGCTGAAGGTTCTACGCCTGATGTTGCCGTAGTACTAACCGAAGAAGAGGTTCTTGAATTAGAGAAAACAAAGGTGAAATCTGCTATTATAACGGATTTTATTCTATCGGTTGAAATTGTGATTATTGCTTTGGGTGCCGTGATGGGACAGACGTTATTACTTCAAATTATTGTTGTGACTATAGTCGCTATTATTGCTACAGTTGGTGTTTATGGTATTGTAGCTTTAATTGTTAGAATGGACGATTTTGGTTTAAAACTTATAGAAAATAGTGATGGAACGGGGTTTGGGTACCGATTTGGAACGCTGTTGGTTGGTGCTTTGCCTTATGTTATTAAAAGTTTATCAGTCATTGGAACTATTGCTTTGCTACTTGTTTCGGGCGGTATTTTCGCCCATAATTTAGATTTCTTTCATCACGTATTAGCATCTTGGCCCGGGCTTATTAGAGAGTTTCTAATTGGTTTGGTTATTGGGCTTTTGGCCGTTGTTGTTTTTAAAGTGGTGCTTTGGGTTATTGGGATGGTGAGAGGATAGACAGGATGTGGCGTTGTTTTCTGCTTAACGGCAGACAGGGTTGTGGCGTTGAATAGTTTTCTTGCAGGATCTCAAATAGGCAGAGGTGCCAAGGTGACAAGTGGCAGAGGTGCTATGATTTTGGAATAGGTGTATGATATAAATTTAAACTACTTATGTGAAAATGAGATTCTTCGGTCGTACCTTCCTCTGAATGACAGTGGTCATTTTGTTTTAAAAACCAACATCTACTCTCTAATTTTCTTTTTACGGAGTTCGAAATTCTGTCCTAAATACACTTTACGTACCATTTCATCACTAGCCAATTCTTCAGGTTCGCCTGCTTTTAGAATACTACCTTCAAACATGAGATAGGTTCTATCTGTAATGGCTAATGTTTCCTGTACGTTGTGATCGGTAATTAAGATACCAATATTCTTTTTAGTTAATTGTGCCACAATACGCTGAATATCTTCAACGGCTACGGGATCTACTCCTGCAAAGGGCTCATCTAGAAGAATAAAATTAGGATCGGTTGCTAGGGCACGTGCAATTTCTGTACGACGACGCTCACCACCTGATAATAAATCGCCTCGACTTTTTCGAATATGTCCCAAGCTAAATTCATCAATAAGCGATTCCATTTTATGTACTTGTTCTTTCTTGCTTAATTTGGTGAGTTGTAAAACGCTTAAAATATTATCTTCAATACTTAATTTTCTGAAAACGGAGGCTTCTTGCGCCAAATAACCAATACCATTTTGCGCCCTTTTATACATAGGGAATTTGGTAATATTGGTGTTTTCTAAAAAAATGTTGCCGCCATTAGGTTTAATAAGACCTACAATCATATAAAACGAGGTCGTTTTACCAGCACCATTAGGTCCTAAAAGACCAACAATTTCTCCTTGGTTAACTTCTAAAGATACATCTTTAACGACTTTCCGGCCGCTGTAGGATTTCATTAAATGTTCTGCTCTTAGTTTCATAGGCTTATACTCTGGGCTAAAATAGTAAAATCATGGCGACAATTTTATGTTTCTAATTGAATTTAAATAAAGTTTAACGCCTTTTCGGTTTAAAATTTTCCTGTTTCTTGTTAAAAGTAACATGACGTTTTGATTTAGTTTCAATTGCCACAAACATATATATCGACTTCGAATTTAAATTTTCTTTTTTGCATTGCCCAAAAAAGAAACAAAAAAGTCTAGGCTTACGAATCTTTATCTAAATTTTTCATTCAACAACTAAATTTTAGGAACTCGCTAACAAAATTTTTCTCGATTTTAAAAAATTGATTGCTCAAACAGCCTAAAATTTCACGTTGTTATTATGTCAAATTTCACGATAAATTTTCGATAGGCCGATTTAGAGTTTAAAGAAAGATAATATCATGTTTAACTATTGTGACTTTAATAAAACGAATGCAATCCATTTAAAGAAAGTTTAACGCCTTTTCGGTTTAAAATTTTCCTGTTGCTTGTTAAAAGTAACAGGACGTTTTGATTTAGTTTCAATTGCCACAAACACATATATCGACTTCGAATTTAAATTTTCTTTTTTGCATTGCCCAAAAAAGAAACAAAAAAGTCTAGGCTTACGAATCTTTATCTAAATTTTTCATTCAACAACTAAATTTTAGGAACTCGCTAACAAAATTTTGCTCGATTTTAAAAAATTGATTGCTCAAACAGCCTAAAATTTCACGTTGTTATTATGTCAAATTTCACGATAAATTTTCGATAGGCCGATTTAGAGTTTAAAGAAAGATAATATCATGTTTAACTATTATGACTTTAATAAAACGAATGCAATCCATTTAAAGAAAGTTTAACGCCTTTTCGGTTTACAATTTATTTCTTCTTTAAATCTTTTTTAGCTTGTCTGGCTTGATTTCTAACCACTATTTTGGAAATATAAATACTAATTTGGTATAATAGCAAAATAGGAATAGCCACAATAACTTGACTCGCAATATCCGGAGGGGTAATAATGGCCGAAATAATTAAGACAATTACCAAGGCAAACTTGCGGTATTTTTTTAGAATTTGCGGCGTTACAAGTCCAATTTTAGTTAAAAAATAAATCACAATAGGGAGTTCAAACACGAGTCCGGAGGCTAGGGATGACGATCGTACTAAAGCAATATATGAGCTCAAATCTATTTCATTTGAAATTTCACTACTCACCGTATAGGTTCCTAAAAAATTAATAGATAAGGGTGTAACAATATAGTAACCAAATAGGACGCCAATAAAAAACAGGATTGAGGTAACGATAATAAAACCGCGTGAATGTTTACGTTCATTTGGGTTTAGCCCTGGGCTAATAAATTTCCAGAATTGGTATACCACATAGGGAAATGCTATAATTAATCCGGCATAAATAGAGGTCCAGATGTGTGCAGAAAATTGGCCTGCCATGGTTCTGTTTTGAATACGGAATGGAAACTCTTCAAGGCAAAAGGTGGTTTCAATGCCTATAAATTGAGATGCTTTACACAGCCACTGATAGGTGGGGAAGCTCATTCTTTTTGGGCCGAAAATAATGGTTTCAAAAATGAAGTCGGATAATAAAAAAGCGAAAGATCCTGCTATTAAAATAGCAAATGTTGCACGAATTAAATGCCATCTTAAATCTTCCAGATGGTCCAAAAAGGACATCTCATTGATACTCTTTTTTGCCATTATATAATGCCTTCTTTTATTAAGTCATGAATATGAACGATGCCCGCATATTGGCCATTTTTTTCAACTAATAATTGGGTAATACCATAGGATTCCATCAATTCTTTGGCATCCACAGCCATGGCATTTGCATCAATACTTTTTGGGTTTGGACCCATAATATCTTTAGCGGTTAAATTGCTAAAGTCGTTGGATTTTGTCAGCATGCGCCTTAAATCGCCATCGGTAATAATACCCACAACTTTATGGTTGTCTACAACGGCTGTAACACCTAACATTTTTTCAGAAATTTCAATAATAACCTCCTTAATATTGGTGTTTGGGTTTACTTGTGGTTTTTCATTTACGTCGCTCATATCGCTTACCCGTAAATACAATTTTTTACCCAATGCACCACCGGGATGGTATTTGGCAAAATCGTTGCTGGTAAATCCGCGAAGTTCTAATAAGCAAACCGCCAAAGCATCACCCATAACCAATTGTGCCGTGGTACTTGTTGTTGGTGCTAAATTATTAGGGCAAGCTTCTTTTTCTACAAAGGTATTGAGTAGGAAGTCCGAGTTTTTTGCTAGGAACGAATCGCGATTACCTGTAATGGCAATCATTTTATTTTTTGCACGTCTAATAAATGGTACCAGCACCTTAATTTCTGGTGTATTTCCGCTTTTTGAAATACAAATAACCACATCGTCTTCAAGAATTAAACCTAAATCGCCATGAATGGCATCGGCTGCATGCATAAAAACGGCAGGTGTTCCAGTTGAGTTTAACGTGGCTACAATTTTAGTCGCAATTATAGCACTTTTACCAATACCGGTAATAATAACACGGCCTTTAGAATTAAATATACAGGTAACAGCATCCGAAAAATCGGTATCTATTAAGGAAGACAGGTTAGCAATGGCCTGACTTTCCATGTTAATAGTCTGTTTGGCAGTGTCTAAGATGGTATTTTGAGTTTTCAAAATTTATTATTTTTTTGGGTTGATGCTTATAAAGATTTTATTATCTTTAAAGTTATTCAAACTAAATAATTAATTTGTTGGTTTTTGAATGTTGCAAAGCTAACAAAAATAATTATGAGAGTTCTGTAAATGCACTCGTAATTAATTAATAGCAAAATTCAATACAGTGCGTTTTAAATGAGGGAAAATAAAATTTTAAAAACGATACATGTCTGTAAATGAAAATGACTTGCACAGCGCATTAAAAACCTATTTTGGATTTAGTGCATTTAAAGGCTTGCAAGAACCAGTAATAAAAAGTCTTTTATCGGGAAAAGATACATTTGTAATCATGCCAACGGGTGGCGGAAAATCATTATGTTACCAGTTACCAGCGTTGATGCAAGAGGGTACCGCCATAGTCGTGTCTCCTTTAATTGCTTTAATGAAAAATCAAGTAGATGCTATTCGTGGTGTTTCTGATCACCATGGTGTTGCCCACGTTTTAAATTCGTCTTTGAATAAAACCGAAATAAAACAAGTTAAACACGATATAACAGCCGGCATTACCAAGTTGCTATATGTAGCACCTGAATCGCTTACTAAAGAGGAAAATGTTGAGTTTTTACGATCTGTAAAAATCTCGTTTATGGCCGTTGATGAAGCCCATTGTATTAGTGAATGGGGTCATGATTTCCGACCGGAATACCGAAATTTAAAAAGTATTATTGAACGTATAGGCGATAACATTCCAATTATTGGCTTAACGGCTACGGCCACACCAAAGGTTCAAGAAGATATTCTTAAAAATTTGGGAATTCATGATGCTATGACCTTTCAAGCATCCTTTAATAGACCTAATTTGTATTACGAAGTCCGCCCAAAAACCAAAAATGTGGATGCGGATATTATTCGCTTTGTCAAGAAATACGAAGGAAAGTCGGGAATTGTATATTGCTTAAGTCGCAAGCGTGTTGAAGAACTAGCCCAGACCCTGCAAGTAAATGGTATTAAAGCTGTGCCGTATCACGCGGGATTGGATGCCAAAACGCGGGCTAGCCATCAAGATATGTTTCTCATGGAAGATGCGGATGTTGTGGTTGCAACTATTGCTTTCGGCATGGGCATTGACAAGCCGGATGTCCGTTTTGTAATACACCATGATATACCGAAGAGTATAGAAAGTTATTACCAAGAAACGGGTCGTGCTGGTCGTGATGGCGGCGAAGGCTATTGTTTAGCATTCTACGCCTATAAAGATATTGAAAAGTTAGAGAAATTTATGTCAGGCAAGCCTGTTGCTGAGCAGGAAATAGGTCATGCCTTGCTTCAGGAAGTGGTGGCATATGCCGAAACATCTATATCCAGACGAAAATTCATTCTTCATTATTTTGGTGAAGCATTTGATTCAGAAACTGGCGACGGTGCTGATATGGATGATAATATGCGTCATCCTAAAAAGCAGCATGAAGCCAAGAAGAATGTTGTTTTGCTGCTAGAAACCGTTTCCAAAACGAATGAAAAATATAAATCTAAAGATTTAGTACAAGTTATAATAGGTAAAGAAAATGCCTTAATTATTTCTCATAAAACCAACGAACAGCCATTTTTTGGGCTGGGTAGTTCGGAAAGTGATAAATATTGGATGGCTTTAATACGCCAAGTATTAGTTGCTGGTTTGCTTAAAAAAGATATTGAAACCTATGGTGTTATAAAATTAACGCCAGCAGGTTTGGCGTATCTGGAAAATCCGAAGTCGTTTATGATGACGGAAGATCACTTATTTAATGCCGAAGTAGATGACGCCATTATTACCGCCTCTAAAGGTGGTGGAGCCGTTGCCGATGTGACATTGATGAACATGCTTAAAGATTTAAGAAAACGCAATGCCAAACGTTTAGGGGTGCCGCCATTTGTTATTTTCCAAGACCCATCATTAGAAGATATGGCTTTAAAATATCCAATTTCTATTGAAGAAATGAGCCATGTACATGGTGTAGGAGACGGGAAAGCTAAAAAGTATGGTAAAGACTTTGTGGATTTAATAACACGCTATGTGGACGAGCATGATATTGTGCGACCGGATGATATGATTGTGAAATCGACAGGCATGAATTCGGCACTCAAGTTATACATTATTCAAAATATAGACAGAAAGCTACCGCTAGACGATATTGCTTTGGCAAAAGGGATGTCTATGAGCGAATTTATCAAGGAAATGGAGGCTATAGTTTTCTCTGGAACTAAATTGAATATTAATTATTGGATTCAGGATATTTTGGATGAAGATCAACAAGAAGAAATTCATGATTATTTCATGGAAGCCGACACGGATAAAATAGATGTTGCTATAGATGAATTTGATGGGGATTATGACGATGAAGAATTGCGTTTATACCGTATTAAGTTTATTAGTGAGGTAGCGAATTAGATTTTTTGATTGTTAGACTTTTAGATTTTGAGACTTTTAGTTTGGAAGCGCAGCAGCGTTTTGGACATAGACAGGTTTAAAGTTCCAAGTTTCTTCCTTCGGCAGGCAGGCAAGGGTTTCTGTGTTGGCAGTCGGGGATGGTTTAAGGATTATATTTCAAAAGGCTCTTCATTGCTAGGTTCTTATTTTGCTTTTAGCTTCAAGTTCCACTTGGATTTCAATTTTACTTTAAGTTCAATTTCATATCTTTGCACCTCATTAAAAAAACAATATGATGCAAGACGGATTATACGCAAAATTTCACACGAGTAAAGGCGACATTTTGGTAGCTTTAGAATATAAAAAAACACCAGGAACCGTGGGTAACTTTGTTGCTTTGGCTGAAGGAAATTTAGAGAATTCTGCTAAAAAACAAGGCACACCTTATTATGATGGTTTAAAATTTCACCGTGTTATTCCAGATTTCATGATTCAAGGTGGTTGTCCACAAGGAACCGGAACAGGAAATCCAGGTTATAAATTTGACGATGAATTTCATCCGGATTTAAAGCATGATGCACCGGGAATTTTATCGATGGCGAATGCCGGTCCTGGAACAAATGGGAGTCAGTTTTTTATTACTCATGTTGAGACACCTTGGTTAGACGGTAATCATACCGTTTTTGGAAAGGTAGTGGAAGGACAAGATGTGGTTGATGCTATTGCGCAAAGTGATACGCTTGATACATTAGAAATTATACGTATTGGAGAAGATGCTGAAAAATTTAATGCCGTTGAAGCTTTTAGAACGTTTGAAGGTTCTCGCGAAAAGCGCTTGGCTGAAGAAAAAGCAGCAAGTGAAGCAGAATTAGATACATTAGCCGCTGGTTTTGACAAAACAGAAAGTGGTTTGCGTTACCAAATCCTTCAAAAAGGAAGCGGTGCACAAGCACAAAAAGGTCAAACGGTATCGGTACATTATAAAGGTCAGTTGGCGGATGGAACGGTTTTCGATTCATCATACAAGCGTAAGGAACCGTTAGAATTTCAAGTTGGTGTTGGTCAGGTTATTGCGGGTTGGGATGAAGGTATTTGCTTATTGCAAGTAGGTGATAAGGCTCGATTGGTTATTCCAAGTCATTTAGGATATGGTGCCCGTGGTGCTGGAGGTGTTATTCCAGGCGATGCCACCTTAATTTTTGATGTAGAATTGGTTAACGTTAAATAATTTTTAGAAGAAAACAGATTTACACTGTAACAAATAGTCAAAAAAACGTCTCATTTTTAATGGGACTTTTTTTTGCTTAAATTTTAGCAATCATCACAAAAAATATAATTTTATGAAGTTAGCATATACCTATCTATCAGTTTTCATTGTTGTTTTTGTTATTAGCTGTTCAAACAGTATCCAGTATACAGATGCTATAAAGGCAGAGACTTCGGGTCGGTATTTATACCATCCCGATGCTGTTATTGACGTTTTTTATAAAAATGATCATTTGTTTTTAAATTGGCGAGGGGCCGAAATTAAACCGGTTGCCCTGGATGAATACACTTTTTTTGTACCTGATATGTATCAGAAATTGCGATTTTTGAAACACCCAAGTACCAAAACTTCCTATTTGGCTATTATTCCAGAAAACGAGGGTGATTCTATTAGGTATGTCTATAAAAAAGTGCCTGATACTTTTAATACGCCGTCTATGCATTTAGCAAATAAAAATTATGAAGCCGCACTTCAAGGTTTTCTAGCCATTAGAAAACAAGACTCTGTTTCGTTATTTATAAACGAGCGTGACTTTAATAGTATGGGCTATGAATTTTTGAGGGATAAAAAATATGGTGATGCCATTGCTGTTTTTAAACTGAATACGGCGTTGCATCCTGATAGTGATAATGCTTATGATAGTTTGGCGGATGGCTATTTAACCCAAGGTGACAGCCTATTAGCATTTACGCATTATAAAAAAGCACTTGAATTAAATCCTAGTAACAAACGCGCCAAGAAATATGTTTCGGCTTATGCATTGAAAGTGACGGATTAAGAATTGAAAATACGAATTACTTTTTCCATTTAATATTGCAACCCATACTCGGTTTTTGGATTCTATTATTTTCTTTATTATCAATAATACAATCCAAAGCATGGCGTAAATCTGATCCTGTTACTGGTATATTGTTTCCCGGACGGGAATCGTCCAACTGACCGCGATAGGTGAGTTCTAAATCTCTATCAAACACAAACAAATCTGGTGTGCAAGCAGCCTGATAGGCTTTAGCTACCTCTTGTGTTTGATCAAATAAATACGGAAAAATATACCCTTCATTTATGGCGTGTTGCGCCATTTTATCTGGTGCATCTTGGGGGTAGTTTTCCACATCATTACTAGAAATAGCAATAAAGTTGATACCTTTACTTTTGTATGTCTTTGCTAATTTTACAAGCTCAGCATTCACATGAGTAACGTATGGACAATGGTTGCAAATAAACATGATTACCGTTCCATGAACACCTTTCGCACTTTCTAGGGTTACCATCTCATTCGAAACGGTGTCCTTTAAATTGAAACTTTTAGCTTTAGTACCTAAAGGAAGCATGTTTGAAGCTGTTTGCGCCATATAATATTAATTTATTTTTAATGGAATAAAGTTAAGTAATATTTGACTTACGCCCAATTTGTTGACATGTAATTTATTCTTCTAATGATTATAATCAATTCCTTCTCAAGTAATTTTTTATTTACCATTCTTGTTTATTTTAAATTTAGGTGTTCATGAACTTTTGATTTGCTTTGCCTAAAAAAGAAACAAAACTGCCTGCCGGCAGGTAGGCAGGCAGCCTAAAATTTATAGGCATCTTCATTGCAAATTTTACGATAAATCTTCGATAGGCCGTAAATAGGAGTCTTTAACGTAATTATCATCACACGTGTTTTAGAATTGTCAAGAAGCACAGAGGGTATACTGTTATAAATAAAATGTTTAGGTCAAAACTAAATTCAATCAAGGATAAGGCTTATTCAATTTATTGGAATTTGATTTGCTATTTTAAAATTTTACTATCATATTACAACTCTAATTAGCCTACTAACTAACGCATTTTTTTTCATGCAGGAACTTGACCGCGTTCAAATTCATTTTGATTCCAATAATTTGTGGATTCTAAACGTGGCGCTTGCTGTTGTCATGTTCGGCGTGGCACTAGGAATTTCAATGGCAGATTTTAAAGCCTTGATTAAAGCACCTAAAGTTGTTTTAATTGGATTGCTTTCCCAATTTGTTTTATTACCCATGTTAACTTATGCCTTTATAGTTGTGGTGAATCCGCAACCAAGTATAGCCTTGGGTATGATGATGGTGGCCGCTTGTCCTGGTGGAAATATATCCAACTTTATGACGCATTTGGCGGGTGGAAACACGGCGCTTTCAGTAAGTTTGACCGCTTTTTCCACTTTTATAGCGATAATTATGACGCCCTTTAATTTTGAATTATATGGCCATTTATATCAGCCAACTGCAGCTTTATTGCAGGATGTCTCGTTAAATCCGTTTGATATGGTTGAAATTGTGTTACTAATTTTAGGGATTCCTCTAATTTGTGGCATGTTAGTTCGGTATCAGTTCCCCAAAATTGCCGTCCGTTTGGCACATTGGTTAAAACCATTTTCCATAATCGTATTTGTGGGCATCGTTGTTGTTGCGCTCCTGAATAATTTGGATGTTTTTTCTGAATTTATACATCATGTTTTAGTACTTGGTATCAGTCATAATATACTCGCTTTTTTATTAGGCTTTTTAATAGCACGTGCTTTTAAACTCTCTTATGAAAATCAGAAAACATTGACCATAGAAACTGGGATTCAAAATTCAGGGATTGGATTATTACTGATATTTACCTTTTTTAATGGACTAGGCGGTATGGCTATTATGGCGGCATTTTGGGGGATTTGGCATATTGTTTCCGGATTAATACTCTCCTATTTTTGGTCGTCTAAATTAGTAACTAAAGCTCAAGCCGTTTGAAAAACATCTGGTTACATAGTGTTCGTTTTTATATTGGCCTTGGGCTGTTTTTTTATTACAGACGCATTCATGTAAAATATCGCGAACGCGTACCGTTACAGGAACCCCTTCTATTTGTTTCCAATCATAACAACGCGCTTATGGATGCCTTGTTAATTGCCACCCAATCTGGTAGGTTTTCCTATTTTCTAACACGTGCTAGTGTTTTTAAAAAACCGATGATTAATGCACTTTTACGGAGTTTGAATATGATTCCTGTTTATCGCGTTCGCGATGGATGGCATACGGTTACCAATAATACAGCCGTTTTTGCAAATTGCAGCAAGTGTTTGTCTCAAGGCGAAGCGGTTGCATTGTTTCCAGAAGGGAATCATCATATAAACCGAACCGTGAGACCATTAAGTAAAGGGTTTACACGGATTGTTTTTGAAACGTTAACCCGGTTTCCATCAACCGATTTAAAGCTGATTCCCATAGGATTAAATTATGAACAAGCGGATGCGTTTGCCGATAGTGTAGCGGTTTATTTTGGTACCGAAATTTCAGCTAAAGCTTATTTAGAATCAGAACGGACTTCGGAAGCACTGCGATTGAAACATGATGTTTGGCAGGCTATTACCCAATTAACAACACATATACCCGCTGATACGTACACAGAATCCTTAAGCAGACTACAGGCCGTTAACGCCGACTTTCTAAACCCCGAAGCCGTTAATAGGTGTTTGAATTCCAATTTTAAGAAATGTTCTTTTAAAAGAACCCAACAACCTAAAATCCTAAAGGCATTTTTTAAGTTTTTTATGATTGTCCTGTTGCTTGGTCCTTATGTTATTTGGAAATTTCTTGCAGAACCCAAAATTAAAGACGTTGAGTTTGTAGCCACCTTTCGGTTTGGTTTGGCTATCAGTTTAGTGCCTTTGTGGCTTTTTGTGGTGGCCATTATACTTGCGGTTGGTATGGGCTTCCAGGTGGCATTGATTTATGTAAGCTTATCTTTATTGATATCTCTTTTAGCCGTTAAATTGTAAACATAAAAAAACCACTAAAAAGTGGTTTTTTATATATGTGTGCGATGGTTGATAATTAAATATCATCAAAATCTATATCTGTAAACCTTTCTGCAGATTTTGGTATTTCATCTGCCGTTTCGGTTCCAGTGGTATATTCTTCCTTCTTAAAATCTTTTTGGTGACGCTCACTAATCACTTCATCGCCTTTTTCGTTGATGATATAATCAGTCATTTCTTTTAGAATGGTATTAAATTCCGAAAAGTCTTCCTTGTATAAATAAATTTTATGCTTTTTGTAGTGGTAAGAGCCGTCATCGTTTGTAAATTTTTTGCTCTCGGTAATGGTAAGGTAATAATCGCCTGCTTTTGTAGATCTTACATCAAAAAAATACGTTCGTCTTCCAGCTCGTAATACTTTTGAGAAAATCTCTTCTTTCTCCATCATTCCATTATTATCCATAGTCATATATATTATAGAAACACAAATTATAAGTTCTTCAAAAATCTAAAAAAATCAGATACCAACCAACAAATTATGAATTTTCTTTTATGTATCTCGTTAAAACGCATTTAAGTAATTAAGGATGACATTGTTAAAAACGCGCGTTTTATGGTTTTTTGCCTAGGAGTTGGTAGCCTCACTTAATTGTTTTTCATATAAGTTTTTATAGTAACCATCTGTTTCTATTAAGGCTTCATGCGTGCCGGCTTGAACGATTTTACCCGCATCTAAAATAATTATTTTATCCGCATTTTTAGCTGCTGAAATGCGGTGGCTAACTATTATGGTTGTTTTGCCCGAGGTAAGTTTCTTTAGATTATTAAGGATTTTCTCTTCTGTTTCTGTATCAACCGCAGATAAACAATCGTCAAACAATAAAATCTGTGGGTCTTTAATTATAGCTCTTGCAATGGAAACGCGTTGTTTTTGTCCACCTGAAAGCGTAATACCGCGTTCGCCTAAAACCGTTTCATACCCTTTAGAAAAACTGATAATATTTTTATGGACTTGAGCGTATTTAGCTGCTTGAATGACCTGTTCGTCCGTGGCATCCTCTCTACCAAACTTGATATTGTTGTTAATAGTATCTGAAAACAAAAACGCATCTTGGGGTACATAGCCAATAGCATCCCGAAGATCATCAAGGTTTACGCGGTCTATGGGTTCACCATCAATGAGAAGTTCGCCGCTTTTAATATCATATAAGCGCCCAATTAAATCCAATATGGTTGATTTTCCAGAGCCTGTTTTTCCTATTATAGCTAATGTTTCACCTGCTTTTAAGGTAAACGATACGTCTTTTAAGGCTTGAATATTGGTATCATCATAGGTGAAGGATACGTTTTTGAATAGGATATCTCCTTTAATTTCTGATGCCTGCAGCGCTTTGTTTTGAATTTCAGGTGAAATTTTTAAAAACTCATTAATTCGGTTTTGCGATGCTTCAGCCGTTTGAACAATGGATGTTACCCAACCAACCGTAGCTACGGGCCATGTTAACATATTGACATAAATAATGAATTTGGTAATAACACCAAGGCTAATTTCTCCCGCAATGTATTGCAAGCCACCAACGTAAATAACGATAAGGTTACTTAAGCCAATTAATAAAATCATCATGGGGAAGAAAAAGGCATTAATTCGCACTAAATCCAATTGTTTCTCGCGACTTTCGGTAGCTAACTCATCAAAATTCATGGATGCTTGTGGCTCCATGCCGTAGGATTTTATAATAGCAATTCCGCTAAATGTTTCTTGCGTAAAGGATGATAATTTAGATAAATACTGCTGTACAATGGTACTGCGTTTATGGATTTTTTTACTCAATTTATAAATGATAATTGATAAAATAGGCAGCGGAATAATGGTGTATAAGGTTAGGGTAGGCGCCTGGCGGTACATGAAAAATATAGCGATAACAAAAAGCGTAAAGGTGTTAATACTGTACATAATAGCTGGGCCTGCGTACATTCTAACACTGTTAACATCCTCGCTAATGCGGTTCATTAAATCGCCCGTTCGGTTCTTTTTATAAAAATTTAAAGAAAGCCGTTGGTATTGCTGGTAAATTTCATTCTTTAAATCGAATTCAATATAGCGGGACACATTAATAATGGTCTGGCGCATAAAAAAGGTCAATACACCGGTTATAATGGCAGCACCAATAATGTAAGCAATATTGATAAGGAGTTTTTGCTTTACAATATCCACATCTGTAATTAGGCCTTTTCTAAAGTCGTCCACCACATCAATTGACGATCCAATTAGTTCCGGCGTAAAGAGTAAAAATATTTTAGATACTATGGTAATAATAATGCCAATAATAACTTTCCCTTTATATTTTAAGAAGTATTTATTTAAATGCTTTAATTCTTTCATTAATTGATTTGCGTTTGCATAAAGTTTTTAACAAATTCGTATTTTACTATTAATTATGTTGTTTAAACATTAATATTCCCTTAATTTTGCACGTTGTTTTTACAGATATAATAAAACACAAATAACATTAAACTATAATTACTATGGTAACAGACGTTGTTAATGCGAATGAATTACATAAGATTGATCCTGTTTTTGGTCAACACTCATTCGATAATCACGAGCAAGTTGTTTTTTGCAACGACAAAGATACAGGTTTAAAAGCAATAATTGGAATTCATAATACCGTTTTAGGACCTGCTTTAGGTGGTACTAGAATGTGGAATTATGAAAATGAATGGGAGGCTTTAAATGATGTGTTGAGGCTTTCAAGAGGTATGACTTTTAAGTCTGCTATAACCGGTTTAAACCTTGGTGGCGGAAAAGCGGTTATTATTGGCGATGCCAAAACCCAAAAAACGCCAGAATTGATGCGTAAATTTGGTGAGTTTGTACATTCTTTAAGTGGACGTTATATTACAGCAGAAGATGTTGGAATGACTACAGCAGACATGGATACGGTTCGCGAAGTGACACCTTATGTTACTGGTATTTCAGAATCTCTTGGAGGTGCGGGAAACCCTTCCCCTATAACCGCTTATGGCGTATTTATGGGTATGAAAGCTGCGGCTAAATACAAATTTGGAAGTGATGTTTTAGAAGGTAAATCGGTATTTGTTCAAGGCATTGGAAATGTGGGGGAAGCATTAGTAGAACATTTAGTAGATGAAGGTGCCCATGTAACTATTTCTGATATTAGTCAAGAACGCTTGGAAGAAGTACGCAGTAAGTATGGAGTGTCCATTTATGGAGGTAAGGATATTTATTCAGAACCTATGGATATTTATGCGCCATGTGCCTTAGGAGCAACTATTAATGACGATACGGTTCAAAAAATAAAAGCCCAGGTTATAGCAGGTGCTGCCAATAATCAATTAGCCGTGGAGCAGAAACACGGTAAAATTTTACAAGAACGTGGTATTGTTTGGGCTCCAGATTTTTTAATTAATGCGGGCGGTATTATTAATGTTTATGCAGAATTGGAAGGTTACGACCGTAAAGAAATTATGCGTAAAACTGAAAATATTTACAATACAACATTGGAAATATTAAACAATGCGGATAAAAATAAGGTGACCACCAATACAGCCGCGCTAAATATTGCACAAGCTAGAATTGATGCAAGAAAAAATGAGAATTCGAAGTAATTCGATTAAATAAATATTATTTTTGCGAGGCGAAAGGACTACTTTCGCCTCTTTAAATTTAAAGTTCTTTGGAAGTATGCTAAACAGAAGACATATTCGTATAAAAGTTATGCAAACCATTTATGCCTATAAAGGTGGAGAAGGTGGCGATTTTAAAGCCGATCAGACATTTTTATTACGCAGTATAGAAAACATGTATAACCTGTATTTATTGCAGTTATCCTTATTAATAAAGTTGCAAGAACGATCGGAAGCTTACGTGATGAAAACGCAGCAAAAACAATTAGCAACTTCAGCCGATAAAGATCCCAACAAAAAGTTTAGTAATAACGAATTGTTATTGGCCTTAAAAAATAATATCCGTTTGGCCGATGCTTTTGAAGATCATAAGGTTACCAATTGGGAGTTGGATAGCGAGTATGTAGATGTTATTTTTAAAAACATGCTAGCATCGGATTTGTATGCTGAATACATGCAAACACGAACCTCCTCTTTTGCGGAAGACAAAAATTTTATTGTAGCGTTGTTTAAAGAAATCATTGCGCCCAATGATAAGCTTTATGATTATTTGGAAGATCAAAGTTTAACATGGACAGACGATTTGCCTGTTGTAAATACCGCGCTTTTAAAATTATTGCGTAAAGTAAAACCAAGTTCTCCAGATACATTCTTTTTACCAGACTTGTTTAAAGACGAAGATGATAGAGCCTATGCTTTAGAGTTGTTTAAGAAAACCATTTTAAAACAGAATGGTTTAAATGACACGATAGCACAAAAAACTCAAAATTGGGATGCAGATCGTATTGCTAATATAGATACGGTTTTACTGCAAATGGCAATATGTGAGTTAACCAATTTCCCATCAATTCCCGTGAAAGTAACCATTAATGAATATTTGGAAATTGCTAAAGAATATTCAACACCAAAAAGTAGTGTGTTTATTAATGGTATCTTAGATAAGTTGGTAAAAGAATACGCAGAATCTGATACCTTAAATAAAATAGGGCGTGGGTTGATGTAGTAAGAAATAATTCTTACATTTACAGCCCGAACAAAAAATTATTATTATTATGACAAAAGTACTTTTAGGATTAAGCGCATTTTGCTTAATCGCGTTTACATCTTGTAAGGATGATGCGACAAAAAAAATTGATGACACCAATGTAGCCGAAGCAGCTGATAGAGATGCTCAAGCTTCTAATTTCCCGGTTTTATCTTTTGACAAAACAGAACATGATTTTGGTGAAATTGAAGCAAAATCTAAAGTGGAAACTGTTTTCAAATATGAAAATACTGGTAATGCCCCATTAGTAATTACAGATATTAAGAGTTCATGTGGTTGTACAGTACCAAAAGATTGGAGTAGAGAGCCATTAGCACCAGGTGAAAGCGGCGAATTTACCGTTATTTTTGATGGTACAGGCGCAAATAAAGTTACTAAAACGGTAACTATAACGGCTAACACAGAAATGGGTAAAGAAACAGTTAAAGTTTCGGCATTTGTTAAGCCAGACCCTAATGCACCTGCTAGAGCAACGGCACCAGCGGTAACGAACCAAGGTCAAATGCCAGCAGGAGCTGTTCCAAACCAACAAGCTGCACCTAGAAAGTACAGTACACAACCAGGTCATGAAGGCCATAACCACGATTAATTAATCAGATGGGAGAAAGTTTAAGTACGTTTTTACCGTTTATTTTGATGTTTGTTGTCGTGTATTTCTTCATGATAGCACCGCAAATGAAACGTGCAAAACAAGAAAAAAAATTCGCAGCCGAATTAAAAAAAGGTGATCGCGTTATTACCAAAAGCGGTATGCATGGTAAAGTTGTTGACTTTAATGATAAAGACGCCAGCTGTATAATTGAAACGCTTGCTGGTAAAATAAAATTTGATCGCTCGGCAATTTCTATGGAAATGAGTAAAAAACTCAATGAACCAGAGAAAGTGAAATAAATATTACAAGTTTAAAAAAAAAGAAAGCCACTCAACGAGTGGCTTTTTTTTGCCTTAGTTTTAAATTATAATTCCGATATTAGTTCAAATAACTGATATGGTACGAAAAACGCTACTTAATCTCTTGTTTTTGTTTTCAGTGCAAGCTGTTTCTTCTCAAGTTCTTATTACCTTACTTCTAGGTGACAAATTAAACTCACCTAATATTGAGTTTGGTTTAGAAGGCGGTTATAATTTTTCAGATATTTCGGGTTTAGATAGTTCCAATCGGTTAGGAACTTTTAATTTGGGATTTTATTTCAATTTTAAAATGCAAGAGCAGCTTTACCTTTACACTGGTGTATTGGTAAAATCTAATTTAGGTACTGCGGATTTAAGTTTGGCAGATTTAGAAGCGTCTGGCGTTAATTTTATAAGCCATGATGGAACATACACCCAAAGAATTAATTACTTTATTGTTCCGGCTTATGCCAAATATGTTTTTAATAACAATATTTATGTTGAAGCTGGGCCATAATTTGGTTTACGCTATAAAGCATATGTAGAATATGTTAATGAAGCCGGTGGTATAGATACGCGGATCCGTCAAGATAATAAAGATGCTGTTAACCCTATTGAAGCCGGCGCAGGGATGGGCATTGGTTACCGATTTAAAAAAATTGGCGGGTTATCCGTAGGATTGAGCTATTTTCAAGGCTTGGTAAACGTATATAAAGAGAACTCAAAAACTAAAAATAATTCTATATTTTTAAAATTGAATCTTCCTATAGGTGCTAAAAAAAGTGCTAAAAAAATTGAAGAAGCGCCTGTAATAGAAACAGATTCCTTATCAGATTAATTATGAATTTTAAGACACTAATAATCTCTAGTTTATTTGCTTTTGTTTGTTTTAATTTTGTACAAGCCCAACAGCCTAGCACAAAAGTTAGGGAGAAGTTTGAAACATATCGAGATAGTTTAAAGCAAGTTACGTATAATTATACCTTTCCTGTTTTTGGACAAGGCGCCTATAATAAAGGTTTTGATATTCCTTATCCGGTAGGAATTATGGGTAATTTCATGTTTATGGAACAAGGCATTACGGTGGACAATTTACAGCTTGGTTTAGATACACGACTTATTAATATAGGCCTCACGCCTGTTAATTTTATTCAGTTTGGTAATAATGTGAATACTAGTTACACTGTTAATGTAAGACCCGATGTTTGGGTATTCCCGTTTTTAAATGTTTATGGAATTTTTGGCTATGGACATTCACGAACGTAAATTAATTTAGTGTACCCCATTACTTTGCAATCTATAGTAGAGCAAAATGTAACTACGGCAGGTGTAGGCCTTATGTTCGCAGGCGCCGTTGGCCCTGTTTTTTTCTCGGTAGATGCTAATTTTACTTGGAACAAGCCGGAACTTTTAGATGAAGCCGTACCTGTGCGGGTTACGGGCATTAGGTTTGGTCATAGTCATGTTTTTAAAAATAGACCAGATAGAAATATAGCCATTTGGGTTGGTGGATTTTTTATGGAAACAGGTAGTAATACGTCTGGACAGTTAAAATTAAAAGATGCCTTACCAAGTGCAGATGGTGTTAAACGCGATGAAATAGTCAATAATTATTATCAGTGGTATAATAATGAAGCTAGTATTCCACAAAAGGTTATTGCCGATCAAATACTTACGCCTATAGTAGAGCGTTTAGCGGATGCAGATGGGGAAGCCGTTATTAAATATGGCCTCGATAAACAGGTGCAACAAAAATGGAATGGTATAATTGGAGCCCAATATCAGGCCAATAAAAGCTGGATGTTTCGAACCGAATTAGGTGTACTTGGTAATAGAAAATCGGTTTTATTATCCTTAAATTATCGTTTTTTATTGTAGGGTTTAGCAATCTTTGTATTTATCATAAAGGCCTTTACCTTCAAGAACTAATGGATTCATCTTTTCTAGACGTGTTTGCTTGGTGGCATCGCGTTTGGCGGATTCAATATAATCGGAATATTCCCGTTGGCGGCCTGGCGTTAGTGCCATAAAAGCGGATTTTAATGTCGGGTTATCTTTTAAATATTGCTCTAATTCTTTTGGAATCTGAACAGTCTTTCCCTTTCGGCTCGCTGTAATTTCTTTTCCTTCTTTTTGGTTTTTTATCGCTTCTTTTACATAGCTCAAAACAGCATCTTTATTAATGTCATGAACAGATTCAAAGCGCATTTGCCTTAATCCTTTTGTTTTTTCTTGGGCCTGTTCTAAAAGATGGTGTTCATCCTTTAAAAATACACCATTAAAAAACCAAATACCAAAATGGTTTTTAAAAGTCCCTAATCCTAAAACATTTTTTCCTTGCCAGGTATAGACTGGTGCATGCCATTTTAAGGTTTCTTCTAAATCCGTTTTTAATATTATTTTTCTTAAAAGATTAAGTGCTTCTTTGTATTTTTCATGACTTTCAATATAGTCTTCAACTGAATTGGCTTTTTTCATAGATATACGTAATTACTGCCTTAAAAATACGTGTTTTTTAACAATTATTTACCCTAATTTTTATTGCATTGAATGTCAGATTACTACTATTTTTTATTTTAATTCAGTCTAAATAAGCTTTGAGTTTTTATTAAAGGGTATTATATTTGTCGCTTATTTAAAATAAATCTAAATAACTAACCCATGAACAAAATATTATATGTGATTTTTTTGATAGCATTTCAGGTTGCATTTTCGCAATCAAAAATATCAGGAACTATTGTTTCTGCCTCTAATGAACCCGTGGCTTATGCGCACGTTTTTATACAAGAGACGAAGCAAGGAACTACCACCAACGAAAATGGATTTTTTAATCTAGAACCTGTGGCACCTGGCTCATTTACCATTCAGGTTTCCTTTGTAGGATTTAAATCAGCTTACAAGAGCATAGAGCTTCAACCTAATGAAACCGTTGAATTAACAATCACTTTGCAGAGTGATACCGATTTGGATGAAGTAGAAGTTTTTGGAAGTCGTTTTAAGCATCCTGATAAAATTGAAGCCTTAACCAGATTGCCTTTGGAACCTTATGAGCAAATTCAAAGTATCTCCATTATTTCAGATAAATTAATAGAACAGCAAGGGAATTTAAGCATTTCTGATGCTACGAAAAACGTACCTGGTGTTTATACATTTGCTACCTATGGTAATAAACGTGAGAGTATGAGCTCCCGTGGGTTTAGGGGAATTCCCATATTAAAAAACGGAGTTCGTGTTAATTCTGATTTTCGCGGCGTTGGTGTGTTAACAGATATGCAAGGCATTGATAATATCCAGGTATTAAAAGGAACGGCATCCATTACACAAGGGGTTGCTACAGATTTAGGAAGCCCTGGAGGCGTTATAAATATGGTAACTAAAACTCCCAGATACTACCATGGTGGCGATGTGTCTTTACGTGTGGGTAGTTTTGGACAAGTACGGACAACATTTGATGTTTATGGCCCCATAAATACACAGAAAAATTTAGCTTTTAGAATTAACGGTGCTTTAGAAAGAGCAGATAGTTATCGTTCTTTAGTTTCTTCGGAGCGTTTTTATATCAACCCGTCATTAGAATGGCGCATTAATGATAAAACCAAAGTTACGGTTGAAATGGATTATTTTGATGATAGCCGGACACCTGATTTAGGTACGGTTAATTTGGGTGAAAATGATGTAAATGCCATTTACGATTTACCCTATAATCAGTTTTTAGGATTTGAAAATGATCGTTCTATTACACAAAACTCCACTTATTCTATTCGTTTAGATCATAAATTAAGTGATAAGTTAGAATTAAAAGGTGCTTTCTTCACATCGGGATTGGATTTGAATGATAAAGGTGCTGGCCTCGGAAACGTTGTGTCCGTAGCCAATGAACCGCAGTATCATATTCGTGAGCGTAGTTATAGTACATCAACCCGTTCCGATAACAACAGTGTGCTGCAATTTGATTTAATTGGAGACGAATTAGAAACAGGAAAAATTAAGCATACCTTTCAAGTTGGGTTTGACTATAGAACCTCAAAATATGCCACAACATCACAATCCGCTGGTGTTGTAGATACCATTAATGTATATCAAAATAACACCCATACTTTGCCTAGTTTAACTTTAGGCACAACCGGTTATAATGGCGGTGAAACACGAGCTTTAGGTTTAGTGGCGCAGGATGTTATTTCTTGGAATACCTGGTTAAAAACTTTTTTAGGCGCTCGTATTAGTAGTACAGAAACAGTTGGAGATGTGGAAAACACGCGAAGCACAGCCTTTAATCCGTTGTTTGGTGTTATTGTTAGTCCTTTAAAAAATGTGAATGTCTTTACTTCGTATACCAATAGTTCTTATCCAAGAACAGCTGCTAGGTTGGGTGAAAATGGCGAAGAATTGGGTAATGAGCGCTATGATCAGTTGGAAGCTGGTATTAAAACAAATTGGTTAAATAGTCGCTTACGTTTCAATCTAACGTATTTCAAAATAAACAATAAGGATATTAACCTTCCCGTTTATGATGCTTCTTGGTCTACTATTTTATATTATGAAAAGGGAGGAAATGATCAACGACAAGGAATTGAAGTGGAATTAACGGGGCGTATATTAGAGAATTTTGAAGTTATAGCCGGTTACTCTTATATTGATGCAGAATATAAAGAACACACCTCCTTTGTTTATGGCTCTTCACCATTAAACACCCCAAATCATACATTTAATTTATATGGTAATTATACGTTTAAAGGTCAATTGGAAGGTCTGTCATTAGGAGCGGGCGCATATTATACAGGCGAACGTCCTGTTAACGATTGGTCTTCTGGTGCTGTTACGCATGAAGGTATTGTACCAAACCAAAAACCGTTTGATGTGGATGCCTACACCTTGGTAAATATGCAAGCCGCCTATACGTTTAATAAACATTGGCAAGCGCGATTCCTTTTAAATAACGTCTTTAACGAAATAGGGTATAATACCTATAGAACCCGTTATATTAATCAAACGGATCCACGAAGTTTTGCCGTTATATTAAATTATAGATTCTAAAATACACAAATTATGACTATAAAAAAGCCGATGATTCTATAATCATCGGCTTTAATTTTTTACTTGTTCGTGTTTTGTGAACGCTTAAAGTATTCGGGTTTCTTTCTGAATGTTATCTTATTTTTTAACGTAAATATTAGTCTGCTAGGTGTTAAATAATAAGTTCATTTAAAAACGGCAATCTATTTATGTTTTGATGCCGTTAATTCTGCAATTTTACAAATTACTTCTGTTGCTTTTATCATACTTTCTACAGGCACATATTCATAACGTCCATGGAAATTATGGCCACCTGCAAAAATATTAGGGCATGGTAATCCCATATAACTTAATTGCGAACCATCTGTACCACCACGAATAGCTTTAATAAGTGGTTTAATACCTAGTTGTATCATGGCTTCTTCAGCAATATCCACAATATGCATAACAGGCTCTACTTTTTCTTTCATATTGAAATATTGGTCTTTAATTTCAATGGTAATAACCTCCCGGCCGTATTGCGAATTAATTTCGATGGCTAACTTCTCCATCACTTCCTTTCGGGCCTCAAAATGCTCCTTGTCATGATCCCGAATAATATATTCTAATGTGGTTTGATCCACTTCGCCCGTCATGGTGTGTAAATGAAAAAAACCTTCGTAACCTTCCGTATGTTCTGGTGTTTCTAATCGCGGTAACGAATTAATATATTCCGTAGCAATATACATGGAGTTTACCATTTTACCTTTAGCATAACCCGGATGTACTATTTTACCCTGAATGGTTACCACAGCCCCAGCAGCATTAAAGTTTTCGTATTCTAATTCGCCAACTTGACTACCGTCCATGGTATACGCATAATCGGCACCAAATTTTTGCACATCAAATTTATGCGCACCACGACCAATTTCTTCATCGGGTGTAAAGCCTACGCGAATTTTCCCATGCTTAATTTCAGGATTTTTAATGAGGTATTCCATAGCCGAAACGATTTCGGTAATCCCAGCTTTATCATCAGCACCTAAAAGTGTTGTGCCATCCGTAGTAATAAGAGTTTGCCCTTTATATAACAATAAGTCCTCAAAATAATCAGGTGAAAGAACAATGTCTTTTTCTGCATTTAAAACAATATCCTTGCCGTTATAATTCTCATGAATTTGGGGTTTTACGTTGGCACCCGTAAAATCTGGCGATGTATCAAAATGCGATATAAACCCAATAGTTGGCACCTCATGATTTACATTACTTGGAAGCGTTGCCATAATGTAAGCGTTCTCGTCTATGGTAACGTCTTGCATCCCAATGGCTTTTAGCTCTTCAACTAAAGCATTTGCCAAATCCCATTGCTTGGCAGTACTTGGTGTGGTATCTGAATTTGGATCGGATTCGGTATCAACTGTTACGTAGCCTACAAAACGTTTTATAATATTTTCCTTTGATATCATTTGAAATGAATTTGAATGTTTTACAAATATGGCTGCAAATTTACGATTATTGAAATTTTTATCATTTGAATTGCGCAATTTTTTATTTAGAATTACTTTTGTGCAAACATTGAAACATGTACAAAGTACTCCTCCGACCTTTATTTTTTCTTTTCGACCCCGAAAAAATTCATCATTTCACATTTTCCTTAATTAAAACAACCTCTAAAATACCTGGAATGTCCGCTATTTTTAGACGTCTTTATGTTATTGAAGATGCCAAATTAGAACGCCAAGTTTTTGGGCTTACTTTTAAAAACCCTGTGGGATTAGCAGCTGGTTTTGACAAAAATGCCGTTTTGTATAATGAATTGGCGAATTTTGGTTTTGGTTTTATTGAAATAGGAACCGTTACACCAAAAGGGCAGGAGGGAAACCTAAAAAAACGTCTGTTTCGTTTAAAGGCGGATAAAGGCATTATTAACCGGATGGGTTTTAATAACGAAGGTCTTGAAGCAGCTATTGCACAATTAAAAACCAATAAAGGAAGGGTGATAATTGGTGGGAATATTGGGAAAAATACCCAAACCAAACCCGATGATTACACCAAAGATTACCTTAGCTGTTTTAATGCGTTACATCCTTACGTAGATTATTTTGTACTAAATGTAAGCTGTCCTAATGTTGGGAGTCATGCCAAATTGAATGATAAAGACTATTTGTTGGAATTGATAAGTACTGTTCAAAAAGCAAATACAAGTTTTAATAAGCAAAAACCTATTTTACTTAAAATAGCGCCAGATTTAAATACCACGCAATTAGATGAAATTATTGAGCTAATTGCTGAAACGAATTTGGATGGGGTTATAGCGAGTAATACGTCTGTGGATAGAAGTGGTTTAAAAGCATCACCGGAATTGTTATCAGAATTTGGAAATGGCGGATTAAGTGGCCAGCCCATTAAAGACAAATCTACTAAGGTTATAAAATATCTTGCCGAAAAGAGTCGTAAAGCATTTCCCATTATTGGTGTTGGCGGTATTCATTCAGCTCAAGACGCTTTAGAGAAAATAGACGCTGGTGCTGATTTGGTCCAAGTCTATACAGGCTTTATTTATGAAGGACCTAAATTGATAAAATCCATTAACAAAGCATTATTAAACAAAAAAACACGCATATAGCGTGTTTTTTTTGTTTTAAACTGAACTTACATTTTTATAAACTTCTTAATGACTTTGTTACCATTTAGGTTTAGGGATAAAAAGTAGGTGCCAGGTGTTAATGTAGAGACATCAATCATATCCTTCAGGGTTCCAGATGTTACTATCTGCCCTAACATATTTGTAATATTATATGTGACCTCATAGCTATTATTAGGTAATTTTACGTTCAAGGTGTGATCCTGAACCGGATTTGGAAAGATACGAACAGAATCTGTGTTAAATGTTTCTCTACTCAAGGTGTTTTGAATAAGGATATTATCTATGGCAATATCGCTACTCCAGCTAGAACCTCTAATAGCTCTAAACCTGAAACGTACCGTTTGTCCAGCATAGCTGGCTAAATCTACAGATCTATTTAAGTAGGGGTCAGCATTTGTGGATTGTTGTTGACCAATAAGTGGCGGCGTAATATCATTTATAAATCCAGAACCTGTGTCAATATCTACATGAAGTTCGCCCATTTGCGGACCAAACATGTGGTAATCAAATTCCAAGACAGCATTACCTATATTCATATCAACACAAGGTGTAATATACTCGGCTACTTCACCAGCTACAGCATTGGATCCTTCTACAAAAATATAATTGCCAGAACCCGAAGCATCGGTTAGGGGACCACTACCCGTTGAAGGCGTTGTACCTGAATTTAAAACCCAAGTAAAACTAGCGGTTGTATTGGATTTAACCGTCCAGCCACCTTCTGTGATGTCCGTGGTTGAATCGAAATTACGACTTATGGGAAGGGTTTCTGTTGCACCAACTTTTATATATTCAACATAACTTTTAGAAATTGTGTTTTGCGCGTTGGAAACCGTTAATTTAACATCATACAAACCTGGGGTAGTATAGGTATGGGTTGGGTTTTGGCTTGTATAATCCGTAATGTCATCACCATCAACATCCCAAGCCCAACTTGTTGCTCCACTTGAAGTTTCAGAAAATGCAACGGTCAATGCGCTTTGGCAGCTTTGGGTTACATCTGCCGTAAAATCAACGTCAATACTAGCGCAATTAAAATTATTTCGTGTTAAGGTATATGTGGCATACATTCGGGCGTATTGTTGAGGTGTAAATTCTGTGCGGCATTCTTTTCTCGAGTAGGACATAACATTGGATGTCTGTGGTACATAAGAATCGCCATTGGCATCAAGATCAGTTCCGGTATATGTACATGAGGAATTAACGTTGGAATAAGACAGCGTTGGATCTGCGGGTGTATCACAAATATAATCACCTTCTGTTGAACAATTTGATCCGTCTACAAGCTCATTAGGTGTTCCACCATGGGTATGTCGTAAACTAAAAAAATGACCCATTTCATGGGCTAAAGTACTGCCGTTAATGGCACAGGAGTTTTTCATCAAAATCGTATCAGCTCCTCCAGGGTAATAGGCGTAACCGCAAACGGAATCGCCAGCACTTACTCTTGTTACAGAGTTTGTGAAGTAAATATTGATTAAACCGGGAACGCTATTAGCCGAAGTTAAAACAGCTTCTTGATCGTTTTGAAAATCATAATAGGCATCGCTATCGATGTAGTTTATACCATCGCATACAAAAAACTCTAAATTGGCATTGGCATAAAAACCGTTCATGATTGCCATGGCATCATCTAATTCTGTTGTTGATAAACCACCAGATCCGGCAGAGGTTCTAATAATATGCACCTTAACAGGGACAGATGTTATAGGGTTGGAAGCGCGAAATTGCGCATTGTTTAAAAAGTTTTCTTCAATCTCTAATATCTGCTGTCTATTGTTTTCAAAGAATTGTAAAGATTCTGCAGTCTCCATAGTTCCACAGTTTTGTTCTTGTGAAAATGCTGAAATTTGAAATAAAACGACAACAAGTAAAAATAAGGTTGATTTTGTTTGTGTAAAAGTAGGCATAAGCTAAATGTTTCTTAGCCCGCAATATAAAAAAAAATAACAGGTAAAATGATTTTATAATGACGCCCCGTTTCTTTTAACTATTTTTGACTTCTAAATTTTTAACACTGAACCACGATATTCTCATATCTTTTATGCTTGCAACGGCAGCTTTGGCTATTTCGCCAGGGCCGGACAATATTTATGTGTTAATGCAAAGTATAACGCATGGCAAAAAGTTTGGTTTAGCAACTGTTTCTGGGTTAATTTCTGGTTGTATTATTCACACCACCCTTTTAGCTTTTGGTGTTTCGGCCGTGATAAAGAATAACGATACCATATTTTTTATAATTAAATTATTTGGTGCAGCTTATCTGCTTTATCTCGCCTTTCAAGTTTTTAAAAGTTCTGGTGATTTAAGCATTTCTGAAACACAGGTTCCTAAAAAGTCTGTGGGTCAATTATTTAAACAGGGTTTTATAATGAATGTATTAAACCCTAAGGTGAGTATTTTCTTTTTAGCATTTTTTCCAGGTTTTCTTTTTAGTGATTTGCTGTCAACGGTATGGCAATTCTATATTTTAGGATTTTTGTTTATGGCCGTGTCCTTAATTATTTTTTCTGGAATAGCTATTTTGGCAGGCTCTATTTCGGTTTACATTAAAGGGCATAAGCACATTGGACTGTATTTAAAATGGCTTCAAATTGTGGTGTTTATAGGTATTGCTATTTTAATTTTGTGGTAGTTTTCATGAAAACATTTTTGTAGATACAATTCTTTAGTATCTTTGAAACCCATGAGTAAACTAGTTAAAATTATTGAATGCCCAAGAGATGCCATGCAAGGCATTAAGGCTTTTATTCCTACAGAACAGAAGGTACAATATATTCAATCGCTTTTGCGTGTTGGATTTGACACCATTGATTTTGGCAGTTTTGTTTCGCCTAAAGCCATTCCTCAAATGGTAGATACTTCCGAGGTTTTAGCGCAATTGGATTTAAGTAAAACGACGAGTAAACTATTGGCTATTATTGCCAATACACGCGGTGCTCAAGATGCCTCTAAACATGCACCCATTCAATATTTAGGGTATCCATTTTCAATCTCTGAAAACTTTCAGATGCGAAACACCCATAAAACCATTGCCGAATCTGTAGTAACCTTACATGAAATTTTAGAAATAGCTGATGCATCCAATAAGGAAGTTGTTGTTTATATTTCCATGGGATTTGGTAATCCATATGGTGATCCGTGGAATGTGGATATTGTGGGTGAGTGGACTGAAAAATTGAGTAATATGGGTGTCAAAATTTTATCGTTAAGTGATACTGTAGGAACGTCTGACCCTGAAAACATTGACTATTTATTTTCTAATTTGATACCTAAATATCCACAAATAGAATTTGGTGCTCATTTGCATACCACACCTAATAGTTGGTTTGAAAAAGTAGATGCCGCCTACAAAGCGGGTTGTATGCGGTTTGATGGTGCTATTCAAGGTTTTGGCGGCTGCCCCATGGCTAAAGACGATTTAACAGGGAATATGCCCACCGAAAAATTACTGTCTTATTTTACCACACAGAAAAAATCAGATTTAAATGCTTTATGTTTTGAAAGCGCTTATAACGAAGCCACTAAAATATTTAGCATCTACCATTAATTTTTTTTTAAAAAATACGTTTCACGTTTTCAGCGACTTACTACTAAGTCGCTATTTTAATTTAAAATAAATCTAAATAAAACTTGCCGTAAGTAAAATTGCTTATCACTTTTGCACTCGAAAATTTAACTATTTGTATTAAATCTAAATAAACGATGAAAAAATTACTACTAGGAATAGCTATGTTAACAAGTGCTATTACATTTTCACAAACCGTTCCAGACTCTTTAAACATTAGTCCAAAAGATCAACAAAACTCTGCACAACGTATTTTGTCCGGAAATGTTAGTTATGGGGTTACAGTAGGCGGTTATGGCGAAGTGACTTACAACCAGCCGGATGGTGATAACGGGGAATTAGATGTTCAGCGTTTGGTGTTATTATTTGGGTATAAATTTAGTGATAAGGTTCAGTTTGTTACAGAAGTAGAACTGGAACATGTTGAGGAGGTTTTTGTGGAGCAAGCTTTTTTGCAATACAGCATAGCGGATAATGTGAATTTAAGAGGTGGTTTGATGTTAGTGCCAATGGGTATAGTTAATGAATACCATGAGCCAACCACTTTTAACGGGGTAGAAAGACCAAGCATGGATAAAAGCATTGTGCCCACTACATGGCGTGAAATTGGTGTGGGTGTTTCAGGGCGTTTTAATGATATTTCTTTAGGATATCAGGCTTATATATTCAATGGATTTAAATCTGTAAACTCTGATGGAGACGGTGTTATTACTTCCGGAAAATTAGGTGGAAGCAATGGTATTCGTGGTGGCCGTCAAAAAGGAATTCAATCAACCGTTAATTCTCCTAATTTTTCTGCTAAATTAGATTATTACGGATTGCCAGGATTGCGTTTAGGACTATCTGGATATTTTGGAAAAACACAGGCACCTGATGATGTAGATATGCTGGATGGCGCAACCGTTGGTATGAGTATGGTAGGTTTTGATGCCCGATACGCCAAAAAACGTTTTGCAGCTCGCGGTCAGTTTATTTACGCGAACCTAACCGATACGGAAGCTTATAATGTGGCAACTGGTAGTGATTTAGGAAGTGCCTTACAAGGTTGGTATTTAGAAGCAGCTTTTAACTTATTACCTCAAACTAAAAAGCAACAACTTTACGCTTTTACACGCTATGAAGATTATGACACACAAGCCTCTGTAAGTGGTGATTTAGTCAGAAATGACGCTTATAATAGAGATGAATGGACTTTTGGTTTAAGTTATAAGTTAACCCCAGGTGCTGTTGTGAAAGCCGACTATCAAATAAAAAATAACGCTTCAGAATTTGAAACACCCAATCAGCTAAATGTTGGAATTGGTGTTTGGTTTTAAGCCGTTAGTTTATTGATTTAGTTTTTATTTGTCTTTTAGCTAAAGTAGGTTGGTAAACCACTTTAGCTATTAGGCATTATAGTCATAAAATGCGCTTAGTATTTTTAGTATCTTTGCCCTATGAATTTAAAAATTGCGAGTATTATCATTTTATTAGGTTTGTCTGTTGGTCTATCCAAAAGCATTCAGAAAAAAGTTGATGCCGAAATAGAAAACACATTTGACATTGAAACTTTTTCCTTTAAGGAAAAAGTAATTTCACCTAGCGTGGCGAAAACATTACCAGCTACTTTTGAAACGGATAATTTTTTTGAAATAACAACTGAAAATAAATTACTAGGCTACGCCTATGTTAATAAGGCGCCAAGTAAAACCGATGATTTTGATTATTTGGTATTATTGGATACGGATTTGGTAATTGTTAAAACAAAAGTACTGGCGTATCGTGAAGATTATGGAGGCGAAATAGGCAGTAAACGTTGGCTTAAACAGTTTATTGGGAAAACCCAAAATGATGAACTAAAATATCAGCAGAATATTGTGGCTATTTCAGGTGCTACTATTTCTGTTAGATCTATGACCAATGCGGTGAATAATCTTCTCAAATCGCTTAAAATACTTCGTTCTAAAAACATACTATAACATGCAACTTAACGGCCTTATCTATTCCTTTCCAAAAGAAATTAAACTGCTAATTGGGGCCTTTGTAATTGTGTTAAGTGTTGGTTTCTACACCGGGTTATTATTTGTTTCAGAGACCTCCTCGACGAATCCTAATGGGATTGAAGAACAATATTTAGGTAATGAAAATGATGAGTCTGCTACTGTTATGAAGTTTAAAAAAAGCGAAAAGGAAATGCTCACATTGGTTCATAACCATATACTGTCCATGTCGTTAATTTTCCTTTTAGTCGGTTTAATTTTGAGTACCACAGAACTTAATACGAAACTTAAGACTTTATTACTTGTTGAACCGTTTATTTCCGTGCTCTTAACCTTTGGAGGTTTGTATTTCTTGTGGTTAGAAATTTTTTGGATGAAATACATCGTCATGCTTTCTGGGTTTTTAATGACCTTAACGTACACAATTTCCATTTTAATTATTTTAAAGCAACTCTTTGTTTCTAAAAAACGGGTTCTTTAATTTTTTCTTGTATTTTGCTTTATATTTTTAAATCGTTTTAATGATTAAATATTGCTTTATACTCATAAGTCTGTTGCCTTTAATAAGCACTGCTTCAGAATGGCCATGCCTAAAAGTTTATCAACAAGAAACGGGACAATCTGTGTTATCTGAAAAGGATTGGTTAACATCAGACAGGCGGAAAAACACCCACGTCTGGCAACAAGCCAATACATTTAATTTAGAAAATCAATTAGCTTCAGAGTACAGCACCATAAAGCAACGACGTGATTTTTACCAATGGTATTATATGGCAATATCTGACAAAGGACACGAGGTTGTATGGCCAAAAATGGCACATTATATTTCAACCAAATTACGTTTAACCAAAGCATTTCCATTCACTATTTTTACTAATAAATCCATTAAATCATATGCCAATCAAGGAAGTGAAACGGTTTTTAGGCAAGTATTTTCAAGTTTAAAAACGCTTTATCATTCGGAAGCCATTTTAAAATCGGAAGCCGCTTTAGCTTGGGATGAAACTATATTATATAAAGAGCAGTGGGATTGGATCCAACCTATTTATAATGATATTGATGAAAACACGTTAAAAACCATTGAAAAAATGGCAAAAGGTAACGGATTTTATAGTTTGATGGTACCGAAAGCCATTCGATTTGAAGGCGATATTTCTAATCAGAATTCACGGTATCAGTATGCTTTAAACCATTTACGTATGTATTGTAAAAAACGCTATGAATAATTTATAAGAAACTTAAAACAATTTTCTTTTTATAAATTGTATATTTGCACGCAATTATAACTGTAATTGCATCATGATAGCACACACCAACAAAATTTTAGGAGAAGGATTAACGTATGACGACGTTTTATTAGTACCAGCGTTCTCTGAAGTTTTACCTCGCGAAGTCAGCATTAAGTCCAAATTTTCAAGAAATATTACGTTAAATGTACCTATTGTATCCGCTGCTATGGATACGGTAACCGAGAGTAAAATGGCTATTGCCATGGCGCAAGAAGGTGGTATTGGCGTACTTCATAAAAACATGACTATTGAGGCACAAGCATTTAAAGTACGGAAAGTAAAACGTGCCGAAAGTGGCATGATAATCGATCCGGTTACCTTGCCTTTAACGGCCATAGTTGGTGATGCCAAACAAAATATGGCGGAATATAGTATTGGCGGAATTCCTATAGTTGATGACCATGGTGTTTTAAAAGGTATAGTTACCAACCGGGATTTGCGGTTTGAAAAAAACAACGACCGTCCCATAATAGAAGTTATGACTTCTGAAAATTTGGTTACAGCCGAAAAAGGTACTTCTTTACAAGACGCTGAAGGTATTCTCCAAGAAAATAAAATTGAAAAACTTCCAGTAGTTGATGATAACAATAAATTGATTGGGTTAATTACGTTCCGTGATATTACGAAACTGACACAAAAACCAAACGCCAATAAGGATTCTTTTGGTCGTTTACGTGTAGCCGCAGCTATTGGTGTTACGGGTGATGCCTTAGCACGTGCCGAAGCATTAGTGGCAGCTGGTGTTGATGCTATTATTATTGATACGGCTCATGGACACACTAAAGGTGTGGTAACTATTTTAAAGCAGGTAAAGGCCAAGTTTCCACAATTAGATGTGGTTGTTGGAAATATTGCGACACCGGAAGCGGCTAAATATTTAGTAGAAGCCGGAGCAGATGCGGTTAAAGTTGGTATTGGACCTGGATCTATTTGTACCACACGTGTGGTGGCAGGCGTTGGATTTCCGCAATTTTCAGCAGTTTTAGAGGTGGCAGCAGCTATAAAAGGTACGGGTGTCCCAGTAATTGCAGATGGCGGAATTCGTTATACGGGAGATATTCCAAAAGCTTTAGCAGCAGGAGCGGATTCTGTTATGTTAGGATCGCTTTTAGCAGGAACTAAAGAGTCGCCAGGCGAAACTATTATTTATGAAGGTCGAAAATTTAAGTCCTACCGTGGTATGGGTTCTGTAGAGGCCATGAAACAAGGAAGTAAAGATCGATATTTCCAAGATATAGAAGACGATATTAAGAAATTAGTACCTGAAGGTATAGTAGGGCGTGTACCCTATAAAGGGGAATTGCATGAGAGTATTCATCAATTTGTTGGTGGGTTACGAGCCGGAATGGGATACTGTGGCGCCAAAGATGTGGAGACGTTAAAAGAGACGGGGCGATTTGTGAAAATAACAGCTTCCGGAATCAATGAAAGTCATCCTCATGATGTTACTATTACAAAAGAATCGCCTAATTACTCGCGATAACTAATCGTTTTCAGAATCCTTTTTATACGCCTTGGAATTTGCCTTTATCAAGAGAAACGGCACACCCAATAAAGTGGCTATAATAATGCCATAAGCACCTATTTGTTCATTGTCCAACCATTTGGAAAGTGCATAGCCTATAAGTATAATGCCAGCCATGCTATACATGACTATGGCAAACAAGCGTGCTATTTTTTCAATATTATAAGTTGCTTTTTCGTCATCAGACATGGTGTTGAAGCCTGCAATTAAATCGTAGAATTTAAAGTTGTAGACTAATATGGCACAAATAATAAATATAGCAGCTGTTAAAATCATAATGTTTCGGTATAAAGTTGACCACGATGAGGTTTTAATGCATCGCGAATGGGTTTCATGATATTTTCGGGAACCACCATAAACGCAATGGCATGCATATCATTCTCGGCATGAAAACCTGTGATTTCTAAATCTAATTTTTGACTTTGAATGTATTCTTTTAAATGAATTTCATGATGTTCTGCAATTTTTAAGGCATCTGGCCCTCTAAAATCCCAAATTAATTTTAAATCTCTCATGGTGCAATTTTAGATTAAATATCGTTTAAATAGAACAAATTTCATATTAAAATTTCACTTTTTGTATTATTTTCAATAGCTTAGTGAATAGATTTTTACCTAAAATAGCGCATTATGAAATCCAAGGTAACGACCGATTTTAAAACGGGACAAGCCCAAATTTTTAAGAACCCTTTTTTAGAACGTTTAACGAAAACGGATCCTGTATCCAATATTGTAATTTATGGACTAGTAATTATTGGCTTAAGCTATTTAGCTATTCAAATTATTGGTTTACGTGTTTTTCAGTTTGTGGGTCTATTTGTTTTGGGAGTTTTATTCTGGACATTTGCCGAATATGTTTTACATCGGTATGTATTTCATTGGGTAACCGAAGCCAAATGGTCCCAACGGTTTCATTTTGTTATGCATGGTGCTCATCACCATTATCCAAAAGATGAAGAGCGTTTACTTATGCCACCTGTTCCCGGAATTATTTTAGCATCCTTATTATTTGGTTTCTTTTTTACAATATTCTGGTTGTTAGGTATAACCAATTTAGTTTTTGGTTTTTTTCCTGGCTTTTTTGTGGGTTACTTATTATACTCTTTTGTGCATCGTGCTACCCATGTTATGCGTCCGCCTAAACGGTTTAAAAACCTATGGCATCACCATAGCTTGCACCACTATCAATACCCGAATAAGGCATTTGGTGTTTCTAATACTTTTTGGGATCGCGTTTTTGGCACGATGCCACCAAAAGCTCGCCGAATTAATAAAAATTAAGATTTCAAATTCTTCATACGTTGCAGAAGTGTTGGGTGTGAATAGTGCATAAACACATACGCCTTGTGTGGTGTTAAATTGCTCAAATTATTTTTTGATAACTTTTTAAGCGACGTTATTAGCGGATCTGCAGCATAAGTGTTTTTAGCATAATTATCCGCTTGGTATTCAAATTTTCGGGAGAACCAATTCATAATTAATCCGGTAATTTCGGAAATAGGACTATACAATAAACCAAAGGCTATTAAACCAACATGAAAGCTAAATATTTGAACACCTAAGGCATTTGATAAAAGCGGATTTGAAATAAAAATTGATAGAATATATAGCGTTAATCCAGTCAGCAAAATGGACGTTACCAAATTGAAGATGATATGTTTCTTTTTATAATGACCGACTTCATGTGCCAGAACAGCAACAATTTCTTCGTCATCTAAATCGTTGATTAAAGTGTCATAAAGTGTGACGCGCTTTTCACTTCCAAAACCTGAAAAATAGGCATTGGCTTTGGTACTTCGTTTGGAGCCATCAATCACGAAAATTTTATCTAAAGTAAAACCGACAGTTTCTGCATAAGCCGAAATTTTATCGCGTAAATTACCATCTTCTAAAGGTGTTTGTTTATTAAAAAGAGGTACAATGAGTCGTGCGTAAAACATATTCATGAAAATGGTGAAAAACGTAACCAGTCCCCAAGCATACAACCAAAAGTATGTTCCTGTTGCTTGATAAAACCAAATAATTAGTGCTAAAATACCACCTCCTAAAATAGCCATCATAAGTAAACCTTTCAATTTATCTAGTATAAACGTGCCTTTAGTAGTTTTATTAAACCCGAATTTTTCTTCAATCACAAAGGTTTGATAATAGGCGAAGGGTGTGGTTAAAATATCGCTCCCAATCATAATAATTCCAAAGAATATTAACGCGATGATGATTGGATTTTCAGAATAGCTTCTCGCTACATTATCAATAAATTCAAAGCCATCAAAAAATAGAAACGCTAATGTAAGTACAAGTGAAAATGTGGATGTTATAATGCCGAATTTGTAATTGGTTTTTTTGTAGGCCTGGGATTTTTCATAATCTTCGGCATTGTAAACATCATCTAATTCTTCTGGAATAGGATCGTTATACTGTTTGGCATTTAAAGCATCGAGGATTTTATCGACAAGAAAATCTACTATAATGATGGCTATGATGATGTAGAATAGGGTGGTTGAAGTCATGTATTGAGTGGTTCTATAAATTTGGAGTTGTCATTTCGAGGAATACGAGAAATCTCGTGAATTTGAGATTCCTCACAGTTGTTCGGAATGACAGGCTATTTAAAATTTCGCTGTCGTTTGGCTTCAAAAATAAGAATTCCTGCGGCAACAGAGACGTTCATGGAATCTATTTCGCCTTGCATGGGAATAATAATATTTTGTGTAGCCGCATCGCGCCATTCTTGACTTAATCCTGTGGCTTCTGTGCCAACAATCAAGGCCGTTGATTTGGTGTAATCTAGAGTATGATAATCTACAGATGCTTGCAAAGCTGCACAGTAAATAGGAATCTGTTTTTCTTTTAAAAATGCAATAATTTCTGAAGTGGAACCCATAGCAATTTGGTTTGTAAATACGCAACCAACGCTAGAGCGTATAATATTTGGATTGTATAAATCCGTTTTTGGGTTGGCAATTATTACTAAATCTACATTGGCGGCATCAGCAGTTCGCAATAAAGCACCAATATTACCTGGTTTTTCTGGTGCTTCAGCAACGAGGATTAAGGGGTTTTCTGTTTTTAAAGTTATAGATTCTAAAACATGTTCTTTTGTTTTCGTAACTGCCAAAACACCTTCAGTCGTATCCCGATGCGCTAGTTTTTGATAGACATCTTTGGACACCTCAATACGATTAACAGAATCCTTCACTAACTGATCCAGATCGGTTTCAGAAAATAATTCTGGATAAAATAAAATAGTGTCTAAATGATAGCCACCTTTTAGGGCTAGACCAATTTCCCGAGCACCTTCAATTAAAAACAATCCAGACTTTTTTCGAGCTCTAGATTTTTCTTTTAAAAGCACTAATTCTTTAATGTAGGAATTTTGTGTGCTAGTAATCTGTTTTATCATAAATGCAAAAATACATAATTCGATTGTTTATTAATTTTAAAAAAGCCTCAATTTTCATCGAGGCTTTTTATTTATGGTAATAATAGGTTACTGATTCTTATACTTTTCAGAATAACGTCTCCATAATTCTGTTTGGTGACTTTCTAAACTTATTTCACGACCTTGGATAAAAGCTCGTGTTAAAATATTGGTGCGCATATCCAAAGCATCACCTGCACTAATAAAAAGTGTGGCATCTTTTCCTGCTTCTAAAGTACCAACAAAGGCATCAATACCTAGTATTTTAGCGTTGTTAGATGTGATTAATTTTAGAGCTTCTTCTTTATCCATCCCGTACGCCGCGCAAGTGCCTGCGTAGAATGGTAAATTACGTGTTTGGAAGTTTTCCGCATTTCCAACTTGAATGCCTACAAGAACATCTGCGTCATATAAAAGTTTCCCTAATTTAAATGGTAAATCATAATCTTGATCATCATTGGCAGGCAATGTGTGTGGTGTATTAATTAAAACAGGTAGGTTGTTTTGTTTCAATAATCCGGTTACTTTATATGCTTCTGCACCACCCACAATAACTAATTGCTCCATCTTATGATCTTTTGCGAAATGAATAGCGTCTGTAATTCCTTTTTCATCATTTACATGAACAAACAATTTTTGCTTACCATTGTACAAACCTTGCATCGCTTCAAAAGGTAAGTTTATAGGTTTTTTATCACCTTTTAAATAGGCTTTACTGTCGGTAATAAAAGCAGCGACCTCGTTTACTTGTTCAGCATAGTCTTTGTTTGGTTTTAAACCTGCAGGCTCTCCCAACCACCAACGACCTCTAGAAAAAGCACTTGGCCAATTAAGGTGAATAGCATCATCTGTTTTAATAGCAGCATCTTCCCAATTCCAAGCATCCAATTGAACAATGGATGAGGTTCCAGAAATACGACCACCTTTAGGCGATACTTGTGCCATTAACACGCCATTTGGACGCATGGATTCTACGACTTTAGATTCTGTGTTGTAAGCAATTAAACTGCGTACATGTGGAATCATACCGCCAACTTCATCTTGATCGTCCGAAGCTCTTACAGCATCTACTTCTACTAATCCTAAAGCAGAATTGGCCGCAATAAATCCGGGATACACGTGTTTACCCTTGGCATCAATAATAGTCATACCAGAAGTGTTGGAATTTGTTGTATTCACCGATGTGATTTTTCCGTTTTCAAAAACAATCACAGAATTTTCAATGACTTGACCATTTCCAATGTGTGCGGTAGCGCCAACAATAGCAATGGGTTTAGTTTGTTTGGATCCTGGTGTTTGTTGCGCAAAGGAAAAGCTTCCTACAAATAGCGTAATAACAAGGATGTATATAGTATAATGTTTCATCTTATTTTCTTTTAGAGTATTAAATCGTGTCACAATGGAAATGTTCATCTACTTTCTTAACAACGGGTTTGGTTTTTAAACCTTTGTTTTTGGCTTGCAACATCATCGTTGTTAATTCGTTTTTCTCTTGTTTTATGCTTTCGCGAATTTGCTTATCACGATCCATATCAAAATAAACTTTTCCTTCAATTAGGGTTTTTTCAGCTTTGGTGTAAATAGACATTGGGTGGCCGTTCCATAGTACCATATCAGCATCTTTACCAACCTTCACGCTACCAACACGATCATCGATATGTAATAATTTGGCCGGGTTTAATGTCACCATTTTCCATGCTTCTTCTTCACTAACACCACCATATTTGATTGCTTTAGCCGCTTCTTGATTTAATCGTCTAGACATTTCAGCATCATCACTATTAATAGCGGTTACAATACCTTGATTATGAAGTATAGCGGCATTGTATGGAATGGCATCATTCACTTCATACTTATAAGCCCACCAATCACTAAAAGTAGAAGCTCCAACGCCGTGTTCTTTCATTTTATCAGCTACTTTATAACCTTCTAAAATATGTGTAAACGTATTTATATTAAAGTTGAAACGTTCGGCAACTTCCATTAACATATTAATTTCACTTTGAACGTAGGAATGACAACTAATAAAGCGGTCTTTATTTAAAATTTCAACAAGGGTTTCCATTTCTAAATCTTTACGATACGGTTTACCACTTTTCTTTAAAGCTTCGTATTCTTTTGCTCTGGTGAAATAATCCGTATACACTTGTTCCACACCCATTCTGGTTTGCGGAAAACGGGAACGCGAATAATCGCCCCAGTTAGATTGTTTTACGTTTTCGCCCAAAGCAAACTTGATGAATTTAGGACTGTCAGGGAAAATTAAATTTTGCGCTGACTCGCCCCATTTCAATTTAATTATTGCAGAGCGACCACCAATAGGATTTGCTGAACCATGCAAAATTTGAATGGTTGTAACACCTCCTGATAAGTTTCTGTATATGTTTATATCATCTGAATCTACAACATCTTCAATAGTAACCTCGGCGGTGGAATTTTGACCAGCTTCGTTTATCGCTGCTGTTGCAATATGCGAATGTTCATCAATAACACCAGAAGTAATGTGTTTCCCTGTGGCATCAATAACCATAGCACTTCCGGCGCTTAAATTGTTGCCAATTTTAGCAATCTTACCATCTTTAACAAGGACATCGGTGTTTTTTAAAATACCGGCTTCTTCATTGGTCCAAACCGTAGCATTTTGAAATAAAATGGTTTGTTGTTTTGGTCTTTCAGTAAAACCATAGGCTTCATTAGGAAACGTAACTGGAAATATCTTAATATCGGATTTAGACTCCTTATTGTCATCAACGTCGGAGTCATCTGATTTTTCAGCGTCTTTAGACTCCAGTTTTTTAGCATAAAAAGTGGCTTCATTCCCGTTTGGTAAAATAGCAGCCCCACTTATATTTGGAGTGTTGGTAATTTTAGCTGAAAGTCTTACAAAATCTTGTTTTGTGGTATCTATACTGGAGAACGTTAATGCTAACCAATCATCAGTCATTGTAATTTTTGAGCCTAGTTTTTGCGTATCTGTTTTAACCGTTGCTTTTAACTTCGAAATTTCACCAGAAATTTTTAAATCGTATGTCGTTCCGGCAACTTGCAACTCATAATCGCCTCGAATATCTTTTGTGTTCATGGGTACAATTTGGTGCCTGTTACCTAAAACCCAGTTTTCATAAAGCGTTGTTTTGGTATCGAAAATAGTTCCAGACGTAATTAAGAAATTTGCATAAGATCCATTTTTAAGGGTTCCTATGTCATTACTTATTCCTATAATTTTAGCAGGAACGGTTGTTAACGCTGCTAAAGCTGCTGTTTCATCCAAACCGTATTCAATGGCTTTTTGCAAGTTTGGCATAAATTCAGACGGTTTTTTTAAGTCGTGTAAGGTGAGGGCAAATGGCACGCCGTTTTTATGTAAAACAGCAGGATTACTTGGTTTCTGATTCCACTCACGCATATCCGATAAGCTTGCTGTGTTTGCCATGATGGGATCTTCCATATCAAATGCATCTGGAAAATTGATAGGTATAATGAATGATGCATTTGTAGCTTTAATTTCATGAATTAACTCATACTCATCACCACCGCCTACAATAATATATTGGGTGTTTACATCGTCTCCAACTTTGTCCATACGCAAGTCGTTCATTTTACTTCCTGCATGAATAATTTGAACTAAATCTTTATTGTTATTGAACGCTTCTAATGATCGGTCTTTTGTTTCTGATAAACCTTTGGCGTACCAATCAGCATCATAGTTTACTTGTCTAATTAACGCCATAGCTCCCATTAAAGAGGTTGGATATGCTTGTCTAGACGTAACACTTTTGTTGGTTGACAAATACTGTGCAGAACGATCTGATAAAATGCGAGAGGCATCTGTTCCACTTGGGGATAGCGCAATTAAGCTACCTGTTCCACGAATAATGCCATCTGGAATATGGGTGTTTACGGTTCCAAAACCAGCTTCGCGTAATTCGGTTGCTGTTTTAGCATCAAAGGCATAACCTTCAATAGCATTTTGTTCGGGTTTAATATGGTCATTCCAATAGTAACCCTCGCGTGAGGCATCATATTGTGGGCTGTTTGAGTTTTCTGCACGTGTAGGTTTTTTGGTTCCAAACGATGAGTATATATCCACAAATGAGGGATAAATGTGTTTGCCTTCCAGATTGATAACTGTTGTATTTTCTGGAATTTGAACTTGTTTTCCACTAGAAATAACTTTGCCATTTTTAATTAATAATGTGGCATTTTCAAGGGTTTCTGTTGGGGAAATGTGAAGGGTTGCATTGGTGAAAGCATGATAACTATGACTTTCAGTTTTTACACCATCATTTTTTGGGAAATAGTTTTGTGAAAACAGCGTTGTGCTGAACACAAAACACAAAAGCGTAAGGAGTTGTTTCATGGGTTTAGGTTGGTTTCAAATTTAAAAACTTAAATATAAGTAATAAGAAATGGGTGCTAAATGAATTGGATTTTTTTTAACATTTTGTTTAGGATTCCAAAAAGTAATTCACATAAAGGGCTACAACGTAGCTGTAACTTTTCATACCACCTTGTTGGTTATTGGCCTTTAAAAAGGAATTATAAGTTTCTTTAAAAACGGGTTCTGTGATGTTTTGATAACGCCTCCAAAAATCTTGAACTTCTTGATAGTTTTTCAGAATACCTATATTGATGGTCAATAATAGTTCTTGATATTTTTCGGGATTTCGCCTAAAAACTTCCATTAAGCAATGGCGTAACGCGAAGGTTGTTCCACTGTATTTAAAATATGGGTCTGTATGTGACATGGCAGCCAGACTCCCAATAAAATTAGCTTCATTCTCGGCAGCATAACCTAACTGATGCGCAATTTCGTGAGAAACGGTTGTTGGGAATTTATATACGGGAATGAGTGCGTCTACTTGAGCTTCATTGGTTAAAGGATTTAAATAGCCGCTAAATCCCATATACGTTAGCGGTACACTAAACAAGGACATTTTAATACTCTTTGGGTGGTATTCCAAATGTGGATACTGCTTTTGTAATTGTATGTAACCCAAAGGCGCCATGTTTAAAATGTCTTTTTTAGTATAGGGTAGATTTACTTTTACGGTACCGTTAATAGCTACCTTAACATGAAGTGCATTCGATTTTTCTATTAATTTTTCGGTAACCATTATAAGTTCTTCGGTTGAATAATCGGCTTTCAGATTCAGGTTTTTATGAAGCGGTAATCGGTAATAATTAAAAGCCCAAAAAACATGAAAAGCGAAATAGATTAAAGAGATGGTTGCGAAAATATCAATAATCCAATTTTTAAAATCTTTAAAAATCCGTTTTCTAGTTATAAGCAACCAACGGATTATGAAAATGATGGCTGCTGCATAAAAAATATCGCCAAAAGAAAATGGCATCCAACCAAAAACATAACGGGATATGGCAGAAACCCATTGGTAAATTCCATGACTGTAATAGGTTTCTACAAATTCTGGAAATTGCGCCAAAATATTAATAAGGATAATCTGTGGGATAAGCGCGAGCGCTATTAAAAGCTTTGGGTTTTTCTGCATATTTCAAAAATAAGGAATTGTTTTATTACTCTATACATTATAATTACCTTTGTAAAACTTAAAAAATACAGATATGAACGAAGCAATACGAGAACTAGAACCAAAAGCCTTATGGAATAAATTTGCCGATTTAAATGCGGTACCACGACCTTCAAAAAAAGAAGAACGGGTTATTGCATTTATGAAGGATTTCGGTCAAAAATTAGGTCTTGAAACTATAGAAGATAGCGTAGGAAATGTCATTATAAGAAAGCCAGCAACAAAAGGCATGGAAGATAGAATAGCCATTGTCATGCAGTCGCATTTAGACATGGTGCATCAAAAAAATAATGATACAGATTTCGATTTCGACACCCAAGGAATTGATATGTATATTGATGGCGATTGGGTGCGTGCCAAAGGCACAACGCTAGGAGCCGATAACGGGTTAGGTGTGGCTACTATTATGGCCATTTTAGAAAGCACTGATATTGAACATCCAGCAATAGAAGCCTTATTTACTATTGATGAGGAAACGGGAATGACAGGCGCTATGGGACTTGAAGGCGGTTTACTGCAAGGCGAAATACTTTTAAACTTAGACACGGAAGAAGATGATGAAATTGGAGTAGGTTGCGCAGGCGGTGTTGATGTAACTGCTAGAAGAACCTACAAAGAAGAAGAAACACCAGAATTTAAAACCGGGTATGCCATTACTGTAAAAGGCTTACAAGGTGGTCATTCCGGGATGCAAATTCACGAAGGTTTAGGAAACGCTAATAAAATTATGAACCGTTTATTATTTGATGGTTTTGAGAATTTTGGTTTACGTATTTCTGAAATTAATGGCGGTAGCTTACGCAATGCCATTCCACGTGAAAGTCATGCTATTGTTGCCATCGATTCCATTCATGAAGATGCTTTTGTTGCCGAAATGGCAGACTATGCGCAGGTTATTCAAACCGAGCTAAAAACGATGGAACCCGATTTAAAAATTGAAGTTTCCAAAGTAGAAACGCCTGAAACCATTATGGATTTAGGTGTTCAAGAAGGTGTTACGCGTGCATTGTATGCGGCCGTAAATGGTGTGTATAGAATGAGTGCAGATATTAAGGACTTGGTGGAGACCTCGAATAATATTGCCCGTGTTGTTATAAAAGATGGTAATATAGAAATAGCCTGTTTAACACGATCTTCAGTTGAAAGTGCAAAATGGGATTTAGCCAATAGTTTACGAGCTACTTTTGAATTAACCGGATGTGAAGTAGAGTTTTCAGGCGAATATCCAGGTTGGACACCAAATATGGATTCTAAAATATTACAAGTTTTAGAAACGCTTTATATAGATATGAATGATGAAAAGCCACACGTTGCTGCTTGTCACGCAGGACTGGAATGTGGTATTTTAGGTCAGAACTATCCAGAGATGGATATGATTAGTTTTGGACCTAATATTAAAGGAGCGCATAGTCCAGATGAACGTGCCCAAATTTCATCAGCACAAAAATACTGGAAATTTGTTTTAGAGATTTTAAAGAATATCCCGAAGAAGCAATAAAATAAATCAATTAATACCATAAAAAAGCCGCGTTTCTAAACTAGAAACGCGGCTTTTTTTATAGAGTGTTTGGATTATTGTTTTCCTTGAATACCTTCAATTTTTAATTCGAAAATTAAATTTGAGTTTGGAGGAATAGGACCAGAGCCATTTTCACCATATCCTAAATATGAAGGGATAAATACTTTGGCTTTATTCCCAACATTCATATTTAACATGGCTTCTCTAAAACCAGGAACCAATCCAGCAGTTTCATTATAAATCATAGCAAATGGTTTGTAACCACCCTGTGCATCACGTTGTTCGTTATACGCGTTGTTTGCTTTAGCAACTTCGGCCCAGCTTGTATCAAATAAACGACCATCCTCAAAGAAACCAGCATAATTAACTAGTACTTTATCTGCACTTGATGGCTTCGTGTTTTCACCTTCTTCCGTAAAAATCATAACCACGCCTGTATCTAGTTTTTTAACGGTTCCATTTAAGTCTGCATTTTTAGCAATAAATGCTTCTGCAGCCACGCTAGCCGATTCTTTAATTTTTTCGCGAGCCGCTTCTTTTAAAGCTTCTTGCTTTTCTAATACTTTAGGCAGTTCTTCTTTATATACTTCGGCAGCATTAAAACCTTCCGCAGCTTTACCTTTTCTAATGATATTTAATTTTTCAATAATAACTGGTACTACCGGTTTGTTACTTCCTGGTTCCACGGCTACATTAGAAATAGTATCTAATACGTCCATGCCAATAACAACTTCCCCAAAAACAGAGTGCTTATTATCTAAATGCGGTGTTGGTCCTTCTGTTATGAAAAATTGACTACCATTTGTGTTTGGTCCCGAATTAGCCATGGAAAGCATACCTGGTTTTGTATGTTTTAAATCTGGGTGAAATTCATCGGTAAATTTGTAACCAGGATCTCCAGATCCTGTTCCTGTAGGGTCGCCACCCTGAATCATAAATTTATCGATAACACGGTGAAATGTTAAACTGTCATAATAACGCTTTCCTTTATAAGCATCGGAAACATTAGGATGTGTACCTTCTGCTAATGCCACAAAATTGGCAACTGTTACGGGAACTTTGTCGTAAAATAATTTGGTAACCATGGTACCCTTGTTGGTCACAAATTCCGCGTAAAGTCCATCTTCTAAATCAGGATACTGCTGACTGCAAGATGTAAAACTTACTAAAAGTGCCAATACTAATAATTTCATGGTATGTTTCAATGTGTTCATTTTTGAGTTTTAAATAAGTGTTTATATCAATTTAATTGGGTTCTGTTGTTTTTATGTCTATCAATGAAACTTCACATATAAGTGGCACATTGGTGCCTATTTTATTCTCGTCTCCATAATAGCCATACGCTTTTTGGGAAGGAAATAAAAATGTAACCGTTTCGCCTTCACGCATTAGTTTTAAACCTTCGCGCAATCCGGTAAACAATTCCTGCTTATCCATGATGTAGGTTTGCTGCTTTAAGTCGGCTTGACTATATATTACTGTTTCATTAATATCTTTAATAGTATAGTTATAAGTCACAATATCCCCAAATTCAGGAGTTATTAATGAGTCTGCCGCTTTGGTTTGGTAATAATACCAGAATCCACTGTTGGAAGCTATATAATCTGTTACAGAATCTTTAGCCATTATGGTTTCAAAAACAGCGCGTTCCTTATTAATTAAATTTTTATTACGTTCTACAGACTGATCAATAAACGAACCCGATTTAGCAGAAATGGGACGTCTTGCTTCTGGTGATTTACAAGCAAAAGCAGTTAATAGTAGACATATTATAACTAAAAATCTATTCATTTTTCAGGGCATTGTTATAAGCGGGTAATATACTAATAAATTTTTCAACCGTTTCTGGAAGCGACAAATCGCTCTTCCCACCCGCTGCATTAGTATGACCACCGCCTTCAAAATGTGCACGTGCAAATTCATTCACGGAAAAGTCGCCTTTAGAACGTAACGATATTTTAATAATATTGTTTTGTTTATCTTCAATAAATATAGCAGCAAAAATAATATTTTGAAGGGATAATGCATAATTTACAAAGCCTTCTGTATCACCTTTTTTATAATTGTAGGTGTTTAATTCGTCCTGAGATAACGTTATAAAGGCTGTCCTAGATTCTGGAATAACCTTTAAATTAGATAATGCACAGCCTAAAAGTTGCATACGCTCAAAACTATTAGCATCCATAACCGCATTATGGATTTCAGAATGTTGGGCACCTTTATCCATTAAGAAAGCCGTAACACGGTGTGTTTCGCTTGTAGTTGAAGCAAAACGAAACGACCCTGTATCTGTCATAATTCCAGTATATAAACACGTAGCAATATCTTGATTGATAAGGTTTTTGTCATCCAGCATAGCAATAAAATGATACACCATTTCGCAGGTGGAACTCATACTAACATCCGAATACATATAGGTGGCATAATCATCTGGTTGTTGATGATGATCTATCATTATTTTCATGGCAGCGCTGGCTTTCAAAGCCGGTTCCATATTGCCCGTTCGGTTTAACGCATTAAAATCTAACGTAAAAATGATATCCGCATCCTGAATTAAGGCATCACATTTTTCTGAATCTGTGTCATATTTTAAAATGCTGTCTTCGCCTGGCATCCATTTTAGAAATTCGGGATAATCATTAGGTGCAATAATCACAGCTTCTTGATTATGTATCCTTAAATAGTGATAGAGTCCTAAGGTTGAACCAATAGCATCACCATCTGGATTCTTATGCGGAACAATAACCATTTTTTTTGGTGATCGGAGCAGTTGTTTGATGTCTGAAATAGCTTCTTTTTTCATAGGTGACGAATATACAATTTTTTAGTATTGGTTTATATGGTTTTTATTAAGAAATACATTACTTTTGCACGAAATTTAAAGGAAAGAAATTTAGATAGTAAATAGCTTTTCTTAATTAGAATCCATTAATAGAAATATAACTTAAACAAAGGAATGGCAACAAATAGAACATTTACCATGCTTAAGCCAGATGCAGTTGAAAACGGGCACATTGGCGCAATTTTAGAGAAAATCAATGCTTCAGGCTTTAGAATAGTCGCATTGAAAAAAACACAAATGACACAAGCTGATGCTGAAGCGTTTTATGCAGTGCATAACGAGCGTCCATTTTTTGGTGAATTAGTTGAGTTCATGACACGTGGTCCAATTGTAGCAGCTATATTAGAAAAAGATAATGCTGTTGAAGATTTTAGAAGCTTAATTGGTGCTACAAATCCTGCTGATGCTGCTGAAGGAACTATTCGTAAGTTATATGCAACTTCTATGGGAGAAAATGCTGTTCACGGAAGTGATAGCGATGAAAATGCTGCTATTGAAAGCGCATTCCATTTTTCTGGACGTGAGATGTTTTAGTTACATGCATTATAAAAATTAAAAAGCCTAAAATGTTTATCATTTTAGGCTTTTTTTATTCAAAGTATTACCTTTACTGTGTTCTAAAAAAAGAATACTATGAAAAAAACAAACTATGCCTTATTAGTTTGTGTCCTGTTTTCTACCTTATTAATAGCCCAAAACTCTCAAAAAGCTATCAATGAATTACAAATAGTTACGCAAGCGCAAGTTTCGGTGAATGTCCAATCTGGAGTTCCCGAGTTTATTAAATTTCCTGCAAATCAACCACTAACGTTGTCTGGTGGTACGCTTCAAGAAAAAATCCGAACGTTTTTAGAAACCTATACAGGGTTGTTTAATGACAGTCAAGATTTAAGCAACTTTACATTTCAACCCGCTAAAAAAGACAGCTATGGTTTTCAAAGTGTAACCCTGAATCAGCAACATCAAGGTGTTCCTGTTTTTGATGGCCAATTGCGATTTCATTTTAATCATTCTAATCAGCTAACGGCCATAAATGGCAACTACATTACAAATATTAAAGTAAATGCTGTTCCTTCAATTTCAGAGCAAGCGGCAAATGCTGCTGCTCTAAATATGTTAGCTAAACAGGATCTTAACTATTCTGGTGAAACCGTTTTTGCATATGAAACAAATTTATTTGTTTTTCAAAAAGGCCTTATTGAAAATAATTTAGGATCAAGTTATTTGGTGTATGAGGTGGAAGCCAGAAACAATGCAGATGTTAGAGAATATTTTTATGTCAATGCGCATGATGGTACTTTGGTAGAGCAATTTACTGGTATGCCACATGCTTTAGATCGTATTGTTTATGAAGGAGATACAACTACTGTTGCTTGGCAAGAGGGTGATGTTTTTCCAGGTAATTTGACTATCTGGCAACGTAATGAAGTGGAAGCTTCAGGGCATGTCTATAATTTTTTTAATAACGCCTTTGGTTATGTGTCTTATAATAATGCGGATGCGCAAATGATAACCATTAATAACAGTAACAATCCCAATTTTAATTGTCCTAATGCAAACTGGAATGGAGTTTCTGCTAACTATTGTAATGGTACAGCAACTGATGACGTGGTTGCGCATGAATGGGGACACGCTTATACTGAATATACAAGTGGCTTAATTTACGCATGGCAATCGGGCGCTATGAATGAGTCATTTTCAGATATATGGGGAGAAACGGTTGATTTATTAAATGATTACGCGGATGAAGATGATGATGTCTCCTTACGAACAGGCTGCAATAGTTCTGATCGTTGGCGAATTGGCGAAGATGCGACTGCTTTTGGTGGTGCTATTCGCGATATGTGGAACCCGCCATGTAATAACGACCCAGGAAAAGTTACCGATGGCTTATTTCGTTGTGGTGAGGGGGATTTTGGAGGTGTACATTCTAATTCTGGAATTCCAAATCACGCCTATGCACTTTTGGTTGATGGAGGTACCTATAATGGACAAACTATTAATGGCATTGGCTTGACAAAAGCGGCTCATATTTTTTGGCGTGCGCAAAGCACATATCTAACTTCAACAAGTGATTTTTTCACGTTGGCAGATGCTCTTGAAGCGTCGTGTACAGATTTATTAGGAATTAATTTAGAAGGTTTATCCACAGTAGCAACTGCTGCTGGACCATCCAATCAAATTCTGACTATGGTAGACTATAATGAATTAGTGAAAGTTATTCTAGCGGTGGAATTACGCATTCTTCCAGAGTCTTGTGGGTATGAAGCTATTTTAGCGGCAACTAATGATCCTTGTGAAGCTTCAACTAACAATCCAATATTTTATGAAGATTGGGAATCTGGTTTAGGAAACTGGACCTTAGAGCAGTTACCAGTCAACTCAAATTCCTGGGAGTCTAGAGATTGGGAGGTTACTAGTAGTCTGCCCCAAGGGAGATTGGGACAAGCTGTTTTTGGTGCAGATCCCATAAATGGCAATTGTACCAGTTCCATGCAAAATGGAATTATCCGATTAGAAAGCCCTGAAATTTTTATTCCTATCGATTATCTAACAGGAACTTTTGAAATGACGTTTATGCATTATATCGCTACCGAAGAAGGTTGGGATGGTGGAAATATTAAATACCGATTAAACAGTTCTGGTAACTGGCGACTACTTCCTAAAACCGCCTTTACTGCTAATGAATATAACGCACGGATTAACCCTGTAAGAGACGATAATGATAACCCATTGGCTGGTCAAGATGGTTTTACAGGAACTGATAGTGGATCTAATTCCGGAAGTTGGGGACGTAGTATTGTGAATTTGTCATCTATTACTGGTGTCGTAGCAGGAAGTACAGTTCAGTTTCGATTTGAAATGGGAACCGATGGCTGTAATGGTCGAGTAGGTTGGTATGTAGATGATATTTCTATTTATAATTGTAGCTACGCCTTATCGGTTGAAGACTTTGCTGCTGTGGAAAATGGCATAAAAGTATATCCAAATCCATCAAATGGTCAATTTACAATGAAGAATATTGGAAATTTAGATTTAGTGAAAGCTGATGTTATGGATATCAATGGACGTTTAGTGAAGTCTATAGATTTATCTGGAATTCAGGAAACAACTACTTTAGATATTTCTCGTGTGGCCTCTGGTTTATACTTTATGAAAGTCTATACTAAAACGGCAAATACCGTTATTAAATTGATTAAGGACTAATTGAGTCCTATATTATACTAAAAAATCCCGCAAACTGCGGGATTTTTTGTTTTAAACGTATAGTTGGACTTTTTTCTAATAATATTTCATGAACTAACAACTACCAACTAACGTAGCACTAATTCTTTAATAATGTTCTTCCCTAAATTTTCGTTAAGCATAGAAATAATTTTTTCTTTCCCGTAACTTAATTCTTCACGCAGGACACTAGAACTTAATTGCACATACAATGTGTCGCCTTTAAGTTGAATGGCTGTCGTGTAATTATTTACACCATTACCCATCATGCTTTGCCATGCATCCTGCACGTTTACCGCATTTAACCCCTGTTCTAACCGGTTGGTTTCCACAAACTCCTTAAGTGCGTCTGCAATTGTTAAGTTTTCATTATTACGTTTGGCCATTAGTCTAAATTTAAAGGTTTGTAGCGTTTATACAAAAATACGGCTTCATGCTTATTTACGACTTTTAGTTGCTCTTTAGTTACTAACAAAATGGTTTCCTTCCAAGAATCAAAAGGTGTTGTATAATACACATTCAGGCTATCATTTTCAATTTTAATAATGAAGGTTTCCGCATCTTTAGAAGTTTCAAACGTACCCATGAAATTAGGTTTCATTTTTTTTCGGACGCCTTGTAATGAATCCTCTAAACTTATAAAATCAATTGTATCATTAAAATTATATTCTTTAATACGGCCATCTTTTAGGGTAACACGTTCAATTTCCCAATACCCTTCAAGATTTTTTAAAGACTCGTCTGGGGTATTAGTACAACTGGAAATAACAAGCGCAGTAACGAGCAGTAAGATGAGGTTTTGACGTTTCTGTTTCATAATGAAAACGGTTCTAAAGTTTAAAAATTTCGTAAGATTGATGCACTTGCTTAACAACAGCTTCCGTCCGGTCTGCATGTGTATCGCTTATAAAAAGCTGACCAAAATTTTCATCGTCTACCAATTTAATAATCTGGGATACCCGCTGTTCGTCTAATTTATCAAAAATATCATCCAATAGCAAAATAGGATTTACCTGACTTTTGGATTTTATAAAATCGAATTGTGCCAATTTTAAAGCAATTAAAAATGATTTCTGCTGTCCTTGACTACCGAATTTTTTAATTGGATGTCCGGCGATGTTAAATATTAAATCGTCTTTATGAATGCCAACACTGGTGTATTGAATGGCCTTGTCCTTATTAATAACGGTTTTTAACAGGGCCTCCAATCGGTTATCTGTTAAATCACTTTCATACACCAATTCTACGGATTCGTTGCCGCTGCTAATGGCTTCATAACGTGCCTTAAAAATAGGGATAAAGGACTCTAAAAATGCTTGACGTTTCTCATGAATTTCATGTCCGTATTGATCGAGTTGTAAATTATAAACATCTAAAGTATCCTTATTAAAGGTATGGTTTAAAGCAAAATACTTTAAGAGCGAATTACGCTGTGCTAAAATTTTATTGTATTTTAATAAGGCATTCAGGTAGTTTTTATCGCTTTGCGAAATAACACCATCCACAAATTTCCGTCTGGTAGCACTTCCTTCAATAATTAAATCCCGATCGGCTGGCGAAATAATCACTAAAGGCAAAAAACCAATATGGTCGCTATACTTTTCATAAATTTTGCCATTTCGTTTTATAATCTTTTTCTGACCACGTTTTAAACTCACCACAATTTTTTCTGCCGTATTTTCCTTTTCATATTCACCATTTACCACAAAAAAAGCTTCGTCGTGTTTAATGTTTTGGGATGCAATAGGATTAAAATAACTTTTCCCAAACGATAGGTGATAGATGGCATCTAACACATTCGTTTTACCCACGCCATTGTTTCCAACAAAACAGTTTATTTTCTCATTGAAAACAAAGCTGCGTTCATCAAAATTTTTATAATTCAGTACCGATAAGGATTTCAAAATCATGTAAAAAGAAACTTAAAAGGGTGTTCAGTTTAAAGGATGTGCAAATTATTGAAAAATAACAAATAAATAGGCTTTCAAATCTAAAGAAATATTATATTTTTGCACCGCATTAATTTAGAATATATGGCAACGTACAAGAAGAGAGGATATAAACCAGAAACGAAAGAAGAAAAGCAGCATGATGTTGAAGAGAACTCAACAACGGCAGAAGTTTTTAATACACTTGATGAAAGTGCTTCCAAAACTGAAGATTGGGTAATTGCCAATCAGAAATACATTTTCATTATTATAGGTTTGGTAGCCGCCGTAGTTTTAGGTTATTTAGGGTATAACGAGTTTATAGCAAAACCAAAGCAAACGGAAGCTATGAATGATATGTACCAAGCTCAAAAATATTATGACCAAGCAGTAAATGCAACGGCTGAAAAAGATTCCTTATTTAGCTTAGCCTTAAATGGAGGTGAAGGGAAATTTGGTATGTTAGATATTATTTCAGAGTATGGTGGAACACCATCTGCAAATATGGCTAACTATTACGCTGGTATGGCCTATTTAAATATGAAAGATTACAAAAATGCGGTTTCGTATTTAGGAAATTTTTCAGGAGATGACGAAATTTTGGCGCCTATGGCCAAAGGTTGTATTGGTGATGCCTTTGTGCAATTAAACCAACAGGAAGATGCTTTAGGCTATTATGAAGAAGCTGCTAAAATGCGTTCCAATGAATTTACCACACCTATGTTTTTATACAAAGCAGGTGTTATAGCATTAGATTTAGGCAAAACAGATGTGGCGCTTAAGCATTTTAAAAACATTAAAGAAAACTATCCAACGTCTACTGAAGGTGCTAATATTGACATCTTTATTGGTAAAGCAGAGGCTTTGGCAAGTAACTAATACATGGCTACAGAAAATAACAATTTATCAGAATACGATAAAGCTACAATCCCAAACGCGAAGAACTTTCGGTTTGGGATTGTTGTTTCAGAATGGAATGCTACCATAACAGAAGGACTTTACAAAGGCGCCATCGAGGCTTTGTTAGATAATAATGTTTCAAAAGAAAATATTATTCGTTGGAATGTTCCTGGTAGTTATGAATTAATTTTTGGTTGTAAAAAAATGCAACAACAACCGGTTGATGCTGTTATTGCCATAGGAAGTGTAATCCAAGGCGAAACCAAACATTTCGATTTTGTGTGTGAAGGTGTTGCTCAAGGAATTAAGGACCTTAACGTTTTACATAACGTCCCTGTTATTTTTTGCGTACTAACCGATAATAATATCCAACAGTCTATTGATCGTTCGGGTGGAAAACACGGAAACAAAGGAACTGAAGCGGCTATTGCTGCTATTAAAATGGCAGCACTAAACAAGTAAATAGCCTAATTTCTTAAATTTTATTTTATATATTTTAATAGACATGAGCTAGCTTCATGGACTAGCAAGCAGGATATTGTTAACAATTTTTGGCAATCTGAATGTCCTTTTTCCTTGTAAATTCAGTACTTTTGAAGTTAAAGCAACTAATTAGAAAGTACATTGGCTAAAAAAAATAAAAGCTTTAATTATAAACCAAGATTCCAAGATGTTCCTGAAAAAAATCAGCCAGATAATATTCAGACAAAATGGCAAAGTTTAAAGGGTAATAGAAAGCGAAAACGTAGTTTTCTTACCTCACCATTATTTTTGGTCTTGTTTTTGATTGCTATCTTAATAGTGATTTACATATTAAGTGGCTACGAATAATATAGAATTATGGGAGTTTTTAGTAAGCGAAAAAATAAAAAATACAGCTACACACCGCGTTATTATAAAGGTGATGAGAATCCGTACGAAATAAAACACAAGTTCGATGATTTTCGCTCAACCGTTGGAAGTAGTGGTGGTTTAAAAACAAAGATAAATACCGCTTGGGACGATTATAAAAACAATGCTGATGAACATGCCAATAGACGTGTATTGATCATTATAGCTGTTTTAGTTTTTATATTTTTACTGATTATTGGTTTCGATTTATCCATATTCCTTCCTGAAAACTAATGGCAGACATTATTCAATTATTACCCGATCATGTAGCCAATCAAATTGCTGCAGGTGAAGTTGTTCAAAGACCAGCTTCCGTAGTAAAAGAGCTTTTGGAAAACGCCATTGATGCACAAGCTTCAGAAATTAAACTGCTTATTAAAGATGCTGGAAAAACCCTTGTTCAAGTAATCGATAATGGTTCAGGGATGAGTGTTACCGATGCACGTTTTAGTTTTGAACGACATGCAACCTCTAAAATTAAATCGGCTGACGATTTGTTTCAATTACATACCAAAGGATTCCGTGGCGAAGCTTTGGCAAGTATTGCCGCTATTGCCCATGTGGAATTAAAAACCAAGCAAGAAGCGGATGATGTAGGCACCCAAATAGTTATTGAGGGTAGCGAGGTAAAAGAACAAGAAGTGGTTGTAACACCAACAGGAACGTCTATTGCTGTAAAAAACCTCTTTTTTAATATTCCAGCGCGACGTAATTTTTTAAAATCGAATACGGTTGAATTGCGACATATTATTGATGAATTCCACCGGGTGTCTTTAGCGCATCCATCTATTCAGTTTTCTATGTATCATAATGGCAGCGAAACATTTCAGTTGCCTTCCAGTAATTTCAGACAACGTATTGTAAATATCTTTGGGGCAAAAACCAATGAGAAATTGGTGCCTGTAAATGAAACAACCGAAGTTTTAACCGTTTCAGGATTTGTTGGAAAACCCGAATACGCCAAAAAAACACGTGGCGAACAATTCTTTTTTGTGAATAACCGTTTTATAAAAAGTGCTTATTTAAATCACGCTATTAATTCTGCTTTTGATGGGTTACTAAAAGATGGAACGCATGCGAGTTACTTTTTAGACTTAACCGTAAATCCGCAAACTATTGATATTAATATTCATCCAACCAAAACAGAAATTAAGTTTGATGACGAACATACTTTATACGCTATTTTACGATCGGCAGTCAAACATAGTTTAGGGCAATTTAGTATTGCGCCAGTTTTAGATTTTGATCGGGATTCCAATTTTGATACGCCTTATAATTTCGAAAATAAACAAGCAAAAACACCTAAAATAGAAGTAGATCGTTCGTTTAATCCCTTTCAAGAAGAAACCCGATCTAAAGCATCTTTTAATACATCGTACAAAAAAGAACCAGCTGGAAGTTGGGAAGGTTTGTATGTTGGAATGGAATCTAAAGGAACCAAATCGACATCTGATTTTAACGAAATGCGTTTTGAGAGCGATGAACAAACCGGTAATATGTTTCAAGACGATTCCAGTTTAGATGTGAAACAATCTACCTATCAACTTCATAATAAATATGTAGTTAGTACAATAAAATCGGGTATGTTGGTAATTGACCAACATCGTGCGCACCAACGAATTCTATATGAAAATTTCTTAAAGCATATCACTATTAAAGAGAGTGTAAGTCAGCAATTGTTATTTCCTGTATTAGTGTTTTTATCGCAACAAGAAATGGATTGTATAAAAGAAGTACAAGAAGATTTAGAACACACTGGATTTGTATTTGCTAACTTTCATAATGATCATATTGAAATTTCAGGTGTTCCAATTAGTGTTCCGGAGAGTGAAGTCACTGTTATTTTGGAACAGCTGATTAGTGACATAGAAAACGAAGTGCCAGACACTCATTTTAGTGCAACCGATTTATTGGCAAAATCTATGGCAAAGAGTTTGGCTATTAAGAGAGGACAATCCTTATCTTTGATGGAGCAAGAGCATTTAGTGAATAGTTTATTTGCTTGTAAAGACCCTAATAGTTCACCAACAAATCAAGCAACTTTCGTTACGATAAGCGTGGATGAAATAGATAAAAAATTTATATAAGTAAAATCTTATGATGAATAATATTACCGATACGGTCAAACATTTAATTATTTTAAACGTGCTTATGTTTGTAGGTACGCTTACAGTTGGAGGAGCGGCATTGGGCGAGAATACTGTGTTCTACGATTGGTTTGCCTTACACTTTCCTAAAAATGTGGCCTTCCAGCCTTGGCAAATAATTACACATATGTTTATGCATGGTGGTTTTATGCATATTTTGTTTAATATGTTTGCGTTATGGATGTTTGGAACGGCCGTAGAACAACGTTTTGGGGCTAAAAAATTTATATTTTTCTACTTGTCAGCGGGTTTAGGCGCGGCCCTCTGTATGATTGGTTACTATTATATTACCTTTTATTCAGGACTCAGCACATTAACCGAAGCCGGTGTTGGCGAAACTCAAATACTTGAAACATTAAATTCTGGTATGTATAATACAGGTTGGCAACAAATAATGGGTGCAGCAGATATGCAACAATTTGTAGGTGTTTTTAATAGTACCATGGTAGGTGCTTCTGGTGCAATCATGGGGGTTTTAGTGGCCTTTGGGATGTTGTATCCAGAATCTAAATTAATGTTGATTTTCCTGCCAGTCCCTATTAAAGCCAAGTATTTTATTCCGGGAATTATTGCATTAGATTTAATTTCGGCTATAACGGGACAATCCTTTTTTAGTCCTAGTAATACGGCCTATGTTGCCCACCTTGGAGGCGCTTTAACTGGGTTTTTAATTATGTGGTATTGGAAAAAAACACAATTCAACAAAAACCGTTGGGATTAGTATGACAAACTTAAATCAAGATATCCGCACAAAATTGCAGCATCTCAATGTTTTTGAAAAGCTGATAGTTGGTAATTTTGCTGTTTTTATAATCGGATTATTAGTAACGCTACTTTTCAAATTCGATTTACAGTGGTTTGAATTACCGAGTGTATTTAGCGAGTTTATAATTCAACCTTGGAGCGTTATTACTTATGCGTTTGTGCATTATGATTTTTGGCATTTCTTTTTTAATATGATTTGGCTTTATTTTATTGGTGGCATGTTTAATAATATGTTCTCAAAAAAAATGGGACTAAATGTGTATTTTTTAGGTGCTATTTCAGGAGGACTTTTATTTTTATTAGGTTATAACCTGTTCCCGAGTTTGTTTCAATCGCCAACTAGATTGGTGGGCGCATCGGCAGCTGTTCGTGCATTATTGATTTTTTTATGTGCTTATATGCCCAGTATGGAGGTGCGTTTTTTCACCTTTAATTTAAAGCTGTGGTATATTGGTGCAGCCATTGTTGCTTTTGATGTTTTGGGCATCATTGCCGGCATAAATGATCCTGTTTCTGGCAATGCTGGTGGTAATTTAGCACATTTAGGTGGCGCTATTTTAGGTTATTTTTATGCGAAACAATTAGTTAAAGGTCAAGATATTGGGAAGGGGTTCGAGAAATATATGGATCAGTTTATGAGCCTATTTTCAAAATCGAAAAAATCACCCTTAAAAACCGTTTATAAAAAGAAGTCTGGTAAAGTTGCGGGTTTTTCAAAGGAGGAATTCGATCAGTTTAATAAACAGAAGAAAATAGATGTCATTCTAGATAAAATTAGTAAAAGTGGTTATGATAGTTTAACAAAAGCCGAAAAAGAGTTTTTGTTTAAAGCTGGAAAATAATATACTATTTGTAGTAAATATAAGTTATAGCAGCTTGTAGTATTGTTATTGGATTTCGGCTTGCCGTTTTCATTCAAATTATATGAAAAACTTAACGTTAATAGATAAATTTATATACCTCTTAAATGGTCTTTTAGCCTTTGTTTTGCTGTTATCGTATTTATTGCCGTTTGTACCACCTAAAACGTTTGCATTACTTTCTGTATTGAGTTTAGGCGTGCCTTTCTTGATTCTTATAAACGTGGTGTTCTTTTTATATTGGTTAATTAAACTCAAAAAACAGTTAATATTATCTGCTGTTGTGTTAGTGATTGGCTATTTTAGTTTTGGGTCTTTATATAAGTTTTCTTCCGAAGATGATAAAATTCATGACCACCAACTTAAAGTCATGAATTATAACGTGCGCTTATTTAACTTGTACGATTGGATTCCTGAAAAAGGCATAGCTGTGAAAATGGTCGATTTAATCAAACAGAAAGCACCGGATGTACTGACGATTCAAGAATATCATCCACATCCTGATATTGATTTATCAACTTTTAAATATAAATTCGAGAAATTATCAGGGAATAAAACTAAATATGGTCAGGTTATTTTATCACAATACCCCATTATTAATTCAGGATCTGTGGAATTTCCCGAGACATCAAACAACGCCATTTTTGCGGATATAGTAAAGGCCGATGATACCATTCGTATTTATAATGTCCATTTACAATCCTTAAAAATTGATGCTAATATGGATAAGCTGAAACAGGAAGATTCTGAACGCTTATTAAAACGAATAGAACAAACGTTTGAAATGCAACAACTCCAAACCGAATTGTTTTTAGAGCATAAAGCGTCGTGTCCTTATAAGGTTATTATTTCTGGCGATTTTAATAATACCGCGTTTTCATACGTTTATAAGGAGTTGAAAGGCGATTTAAACGATACGTTTAAGCAAGCAGGAAATGGTTTTGGTAGAACATACGACTTCAAATTTTTTCCCATCCGCATCGATTTTATTTTCAGTGATCCTTCTTTTGAAATCACGGATTTTAAAACCATAGATAACAAATATTCAGACCATTATTCTATAATGGCCACCTTGAAATTACATTAAGGCGCAGTCTGCTGAATCTGCTATAATATGAATTACCAATCCAATACCAACTAATCTGGTTTTTTTCGGAATTAACAAAAGCACATACAGGCCAATTGCCCAATAGGTATGCAATGAATGAAAATTAATACTACATCTATTGGGATCAAAAATAGGCGTTGCTAATAGGTGATCTAAATCAATAATCATAGTTGTTACCATAATAAGATATGCCTTTAACCAATAGGTTCTGTAAAAGACGAATGCAACTAGTAAAGGCAGTAAAAAGTGCAGATTGTAGTGAACGAGATTTTGTAGCATTACCAGAATGGTTTTTGAGATTCTAGGTAATTTAAAGCATTCGGTCCTTCATTACATATTAAATCTAAGATACTTAAGTTGTTAATGAAGCCATGTTTATCATCAAAAACTTGGGTATAGGATTCAAAATTTGGTGCTTTTTCGCCTTTGGCTTTTACTAGATACCGTAAATCGGTAAATTGAGCGGGTTCCTTTTCAAATGTGGTTGTTTGTAGGGTTTCAATTTCTAATTGTAAGCAATCGCAAATGGTTTGAAAACAACGTCGGTTAAATTCCAGCAAATTAGAAACGGGTTCTTCAAATAAGGGCTTTAATTCATCTTCATAAAATTCGAAAAAAGGCGATGTTTTATAAGCAGATTCTAAAGATTTCCAATGGTTGCGTTGCCAATTTTCGTCATTAAAAGTCTGGACATCCACATACTGCTGCCGGTCTTTTTGACTGTGTATTACTGGAATATTCAACAATAATTTACCATTAGCACCATAAATATAAGCTCTATTTCTATAGGTCTGTTTTTGGAAATTATCAGCCATTTCAAAGGTGACGGTTTCCGCCTGACTTATAGCGACAAAATGCGCGATGCTTGGAAAATACGTTGGATGTATAAGAATATTCATGGGTTTAGATGCTTGTTGCAAAGTTGATTACATAATGCGTTGCACAACTTTACGTTTTACAACTAACTATTAGCATTCTTATGTTTACGCCATTTACTAAACCCAAACCATGCGGCTAATAGGACTAAAAACGGAATGAAATATGAAACTGGTTCGCCACTACCATTTACGGTTGTAAATAAACGCTCCCAACGAATTTTTTCTTTAATGCCTTGACCATTACTATTATAACTCATCCATATAAATACCGGTTTTCCAACCACATGATCGAAAGGCACAAATCCCCAAGAACGTGCGTCTAACGAGTTATGGCGGTTGTCTCCCATGAGCCAATAATAATCTTTTTGGAATGTATAGCTATTGGCCACTTCACCATTAATAAAAATCTGATTGCCTTTTACTTGTAAGGTGTTATTTTCATATTCTGTAATGGCACGTTTGTAAAGTGGTAAAACTTCTAAATTTAAGTCAATTGTTGCTCCAGCTTCAGGAATATAAAGCGGTCCAAACCAATCGTTATTCCAATTGTAATTAGCGTCATGCGGGAAAACACTTAATTCACGCTCACCTTCCTCACGCTTAAGAGGTTCAACACTCTTCACGTTTGGATGGTTTTTAAATTTCGCTAAATTTTCATCTGAAATTCCAGGGAAGTAACTCACGGAGTAGTCTTGGTTATACTGCGGGAAATCGGTTATATTATAGCGGCTAGACAATATATAATTATTGAAAGGCCCATTTTTTGTTTCTACTTTATAAGAAAATTGCAATTTAGCTCTGTCTGGCAAAGCATTTTGTTTGCCATTAATATATACATAACCATTGCGAATTTCTAAAGAATCTCCAGGGATACCAACGGCACGTTTTACGTAATTCGTTTTCTTATCAATTGGTTTGTAATAATTTCTATCAGCCGATTTATACATATTGTACAACGTATCTACTGGCCAGTTGAAAACAACAATATCATTATGTTTTATATTTTGAAAACCTGGAATTCTTAAATAGGGTAGTGATAATTTGTTTATGAATGAGGTGTTTCTGTTTTCTACATTGTCATCATATAAATATGATTTTTTATTAATAAACGGAATGGTATCATGAACCATTGGCGCAGCTACAGTAGACATGGGAACGCGCGCGCCGTAATGAAATTTACTAACAAAAAGGAAATCGCCAACCAGTAATGATTTTTCTAAAGAAGACGTTGGAATGGTATACGGTTGAATAATATAGGTGTGCACTACGGTTGCAGCTACAATTGCAAACAGAATAGAACTTACCCAATCACCAAGAGGCGTTCGGGGATGTAAACTTCTATCTTTTACATGTTGCACATCTACAGCATAATTTAAATAGTAATTATAAAAACCTAAAGTGAATAGCGCCAAAACGGTATCTGTCGCGGAATTTTTCCCAAAACTTCTAGCGGTTTCAACCCATACAACTGGAAACATGATGAGATTTACAATCGGTAAAAAGAGCAGGATTGTCCAATACCATGGACGGTTAATTATCTTCATTAAAATAACCGCATTGTACACAGGAACGAAAGCCTCCCAAGCTTGTCTACCAGCTTTTATATATAATTTCCAAGTTCCTAATCCGTGAATAATTTGAATAATTAGGATAACTATGAACAATTGAATGAGTGTCATATATTTTTACTTTTGTTGTTATTGGTAGGCAACCTTCATATTTCGTTACCTGAATTGTTTGTTTTAACCTATGTTTAACACATCTTTCATGGTGTAAACACCTGTTTTATCTTGTAGCCATTCAGCGGCAATAACAGCGCCTAGTGCAAACCCTTCGCGGCTATGCGCTTCATGTTCAATAGTAATGGTATCTGTATTGCTGGTATAGGAAACGGCATGGGTTCCAGAAACATCATCAAGGCGTTTAGCTGAAATGGGTATGGTATTTTCTTTTTTTGAAAGCAGGCTCCAATCTGAATACGAATCGTGTTCAGAAATAATAGATTCTGCTAATGTAATAGCCGTTCCACTTGGCGCATCCAGTTTTTGAGTATGATGAATTTCTTCTAAAGAAACTTTGTAAGACTCAATTTTCGACATCATTTTGGCTAGTTGTTTATTTAGTTCAAAAAAGATATTGACACCCAAACTGAAATTTGATGCATAAATAAAAGCGCCATTTTCTTCTTCGCAAAGTGCTTTGGCTTTCTTGAAATTGTCCAACCAACCGGTAGTTCCAGAAATAACTGGGACACCATGCTTAAAACATTTTATGATATTAAAAAAAGCAGCATTGGGAACACTAAAATCGATAGCAACATCTGCTTGGGTGATATCGTAGCCATCTTCATCGTTTGTTTTTATAACAATAGTATGGCCACGTTGAATTGCTATTTTTTCAATGGTTTTACCCATTTTACCATATCCTAAAAGTGCAATTTTCATGCTTAAAATTTAAAATTAACAGTAATACCTAAATCTCCTGTATTATCGAACTCATTAATTTTATAATGAGGTGCTAGGGACAGATTATCATCCACATTGTACTGCAGTAGATGCGCATCCACATTGGCATCAATAATATTTAAGGCGTAAATAGCAATGGTAACCAAAAGCGAAATTTCTCGGTTCCTGCTCAGTGTTTTTTGTGCTTCACGCAAGCCATCATCATTAATGGTTCCGTAAAATTCATCGTCCGTAAAACCTGCCAATCGTCTTTTATAGGCATCTCTATAGCGTTGGTATTCTTTATTATTGTCTAAATAAAAATACATACCAATTCCTAATCCTGCATAAACAATAGGGATTTTCCAATATTTTTTATTGTAGGCTTGGCCTAATCCTGGTAATACAGCAGAATAAAAAGCGGCACGCGCAGGTGCTAACGGATCAATAGGATCTGAAACAATATTATTTGCTTCAACTTGTAGTTCTTCTAGTGTTTCTGTTTGGACTTCTTCCTTGTCTTCAGAGTTTTTATCTTCTTGAGCCCACGTATTACTACAAAAAGCCAAGATAATAATAAGCACTATGGCATATTTATTCAGCACGTTTTACCAATTTTAAAATACGATTAAAGTCTTCTTCTGAATGAAAAGGAATTGAAATATTACCTTTTCCATTTTTTGATACTTTAACGTTGATTTTATGACCAAAGTATTCAGAAAAATCTTTAATACCCTTTTTTACAAATTTAGGAAGTTCTTCCGGTTCTTTTGGTGTTTTTAACGTTTTATCTGATTGAAAGTCACGGACTAATGTTTCCGTATCTCGAACAGATAATTTATTGGTAATTATCTTCTCATAAATATCCAATTGGAGGCTTTGATCCTCAATGGTAATAATGGCACGACCATGACCCATGGAGATAAAACCATCTCGCATACCTGTCTGGATAATAGGATCTAATTTTAATAGACGTAAATAGTTAGCAATAGTGGATCGTTTTTTACCAACACGATCACTCATTTGCTCTTGTGTTAAATTAATTTCGTCAATTAATCGTTGGTAGGATAAAGCAATTTCAATGGGATCTAAATCTTGACGTTGAATGTTTTCAACCAAAGCCATTTCAAGCGATTCTTGATCATTTGCAATTCTAATATAGGCTGGAATGGTTTCCAAACCTATTAATTTAGAAGCTCTAAAACGACGCTCACCTGATACCAATTGAAAGGTATTAAAGTCTAATTTTCTAACCGTAATAGGTTGAATAACGCCTAACTCTTTAATAGAGGAGGCTAATTCACGCAGGGTTTCTTCGTTAAAATTAGTACGTGGTTGAAATGGGTTAATATCAATTGCGTCAATATCTAATTCTACAATATTGCCAATAACTTGGTCTGCATTTTTATCCTGACTTGTTTTTATATCGTTTGAAGGATCTTTTAGCAATGCCGATAATCCTCTACCTAAAGCCTGTTTTTTCGTTGCCTTCGCCATGTTTTAGGAGTTTTTATTAATAATTTCTTTTGCCAAACTTAAGTAATTTGTGGCACCTTTACTTGCCGCATCATAGTTTATAATGCTTTCACCATAACTTGGTGCTTCACTTAAACGGACATTTCGTTGAATAATGGTTTGGAACACCATGTCATTAAAATGTTTTTGAACTTCTTCAACCACTTGGTTTGATAAGCGCAGGCGTGAGTCATACATTGTTAACAGTAAACCTTCAATATCCAATTCAGGATTATGAATTTTTTGCACACTTTTAATCGTATTCAATAGTTTACCAAGTCCTTCTAAGGCAAAATATTCACATTGAATAGGAATAATTACGGCGTGCGCCGCTGTTAAAGCATTTAAAGTTAGAAGGCCTAAAGATGGTGCGCAATCTATTAATATAAAGTCGTAGTCATCAACAATGTCGCCTAATGCTTTTTTAAGCATATATTCACGTTCGTCCTTATCTACTAGTTCAATTTCAATAGCAACGAGATCTATATGTGCTGGAATAATATCCAGGTTTGGCGTATCGGTTTTGACAATGGCTTCTCTAGCACTATTAGAATGCTCAAGAAGTTGGTAGGTTCCAGTCTCGACAGTTTCAACATCAATACCCAATCCAGACGTTGCGTTAGCTTGTGGATCAGCATCTATAAGGAGAACTTTTTTTTCAAGTACGCCTAGGGAAGCAGCTAAATTAATAGAGGTTGTTGTTTTACCAACACCACCTTTTTGATTAGCTATAGCTATTATTTTACCCATTAATTGATTTGGTTTAATTACGCGTAAAAATACAATTATTTGTGGGTTTAGAAAATGGAAGTTGTTAACAAACGTTTAAACAGGTGACCTTTTTTTTAATAGGACTGGTTTTAATTGGTTTAGCTTGTTTTTTTAATATTTTTAACTTAAGATTAAGGAAACTGACAAATATCATAAAACAAACTTGATATGATGATTACATTTGTTCTTTAATTAGGATAAAAGCATCCGAATTAATTTTTAAACACTAATCAATATTTAAAATTATGAAAATAAAGAAATTTATGAAACCCGTTTACCCAATGATGGTATTGTTTGCTTTGGCTGTATTTTTTACAGGTTGTATGGAAGAAAAACAAGCAAGCTATGAAAATGCTGAAGATATTCCAGTTAATCAAGAAATGATGGCAGAATTAACGGCGCCACCTCACGTTCCAACACCTATTGGGAGAAGAAAAGCGAAAAAGCTTAAAGTGAATATGGAAATTCTTGAGCAAGAAGGTGAAATGACTGATGGTGTAAGATATAACTATTGGACTTTTGGAGGCTCTGTGCCAGGTAGTTTTATTAGAACACGAGTAGGTGATGAAGTGGAATTTACCTTATCGAATCACCCAGACAACAAATTACCGCATAATATTGATTTACATGCCGTTACTGGACCAGGCGGAGGCGCAGAGTCTTCTTTTGTGGCACCAGGATTTGAAAAAACGTTTTCTTTTAAAACGTTAAATCCAGGACTGTTTGTTTATCATTGTGCAACAGCACCCGTTGGAATGCACATTGCAAATGGTATGTATGGTTTAATTTTGGTTGAGCCTGAAGGCGGTTTGCCACCAGTTGATAAAGAGTATTATATCATGCAAGGTGATTTCTATACTAAAGGTAAAAATGGTGAACGAGGATTGCAACCTTTCGATATGCAAAAAGCGGTTGATGAAAATGCCGATTATGTTGTGTTTAACGGTAGTGTTGATGGTTTAACTGGCGATAATGCCATTACAGCTCAAGTAGGGGAAACTGTAAGACTTTATGTTGGTAATGGTGGACCAAACCTAGTATCATCCTTCCATGTTATTGGCGAGATATTTGACAAAGTATATGTAGAAGGAGGCGATTTAATTAATGAAAACATACAAACCACGCTTATTCCCGCTGGTGGAGCTGCTATTGTTGAGTTCCGTGTGGATGTTCCGGGATCACTTGTTTTAGTAGATCACTCTATTTTTAGAGCTTTTAATAAAGGCGCTTTAGGAATTCTAAATGTTGAAGGTGAAGAAAATGAGAAAATCTATTCTGGCGAAACATATGAAGGTATTTACCATCCAGAGGGTCCTGGAATTCAAAGTATGCCTACAACCGATGAAATTGTAGAATCTGAAATTCCAGCAAAATCATTTGAGGAGCAAATGGAATTTGGTAAACAAGTATACATGCAAACATGTTTTGCTTGTCACCAAGGCGAAGGTCAAGGTATTCCTAATGCTTTTCCGCCATTGGCAAAATCAGATTACTTAAATGCTGATGTAAATCGTGCAATTAGTGCTGTAGTTAATGGCTTAAGTGGAGAGATAATTGTTAACGGAAACACTTATAATAGTGTTATGACGAGACAGATGATTTCTTCAGAAGAGGTTGCTAATGTCTTAACTTATGTTTATAATAGCTGGGGGAACAACAAACAAGTTGTTACAACAGAAATGGTAAATAAAGTAAAAAATAAATAATTTAAAATATGAAAACCAGAGTCTTTAGCTTGTTTTTAATGTGTTTAGTGTTTCAATCTATTATGTTTGGACAAGCTAAAGATATGGTTCTTATAGAAGGAAGCCGCTATTTACCGTTGTATGGTCGTGACTCAACAGTTGTTGCTGTCAAAGATTTTAAAATGGACATGTATCCTGTTAGTATTAAAGACTATGAAACGTTTTTAAAAGAGAATCCAAAATGGCGAAAGTCGCAAGTAAAAGGCTTATTTGCAGATAAAAGCTACTTGTCTAATTGGGAGTCTGATTTAAAAATGAATGATTTTGTTAATCCCAACAGCCCAATTACCAATGTATCCTGGTTCGCCGCGAAAGCCTATTGCGAATGTCAAGACAAACGATTACCAACTGTAGATGAATGGGAATATGCTGCTATGGCAGACGAAACCACCAAAGACGCCCGAGTTAAACCCGAATATAATGCACGGATTTTAGCTTGGTATGAAGAACCTCGTAAGGAGTATATTATTGGAGAAAGTCCAAAAAATGTTTGGGGCGTTTATGATTTACATGGTTTGGTTTGGGAGTGGACGCTAGATTTTAATTCGGTATTAATTACCGGAGAATCTAGAAAAGATACGGACACCGATAGCAATTTGTTTTGCGGTAGTGCTTCCATAAATGCAACGGATTTAATGAATTATGCCGCTTTTATGCGTTATGCTATTCGCGGAAGCTTACAAGCAAAGAATTCCATGAAAAACCTAGGTTTTCGTTGTGTAAAAGATGTTGAAAAATTAAAATAAAATGAAAACACTAAAATATATAGTTGTTGTTTTGCTAACGGTTGTAGCATTTCAAAGTTGTAATTCTGATAAGAAAAATACAGATCAACTTTCTGGGGTTTATCAATGTCCGATGCAATGTGAAGGAGATAAAACTTATGAAAAAAACGTGGGTTGTCCTATTTGTAAAATGGACTTACAATTAGTTGAAGAAAAAGTTTCAAAAACGGAAGCTCTTGGAGAGATTTCTGATGAATCAATTTTTAACCTGACCAGTAAATGGAACACGGAAGAAGGTACCGAAATTCAGCTTGAAGATTTAAAAGGAAAAACCTTGGTCATGGTCATGATTTACACATCCTGTAAAGCGGCTTGTCCCAGACTTGTAGCAGATATGCGAAATATTGAAGCGCAAATCCCGAAAGAAAGTTTAAACGATCTTCAGTTTATATTGGTCAGTATAGACCCTACAGTAGATACACCAGAGCGTTTAAAAGATTTTGCAATAGAAAATGCTATGGATGATGAACATTGGACATTTTTACAAGGTTCAGAAAGTGGTGTAAGAGAATTTGCCAATGTATTATCTGTAAAGTATAAAGAAATTTCACCTATAGATTTTTCCCACTCCAATATCATTTCGGTATTTAATACGCAAGGCGAATTAATGCATCAGCAAGAAGGTTTAGGCGTGGACAATAAAGAAACTATAGCAACTATTTTAGAATTAACATCCTAATATAAAGGTCTTCACGCATGCAAACTGGCATGCAAAGTAAAATAATAATCTTATGAGAAAACTATTAATTATCATGCTCCTCGGAGTTATGAGCCAGCCCCTTTTTGCCCAAAATTTTGAGATTTCGGCAGAATTGAGACCACGCTTAGAATATCGTAATGGATATAAAACGTTGACAGTAGATTCATTAGATGCTGCTTCATTCGTATCCCAACGTACCCGATTAAATTTGGGATATGGAAGTGAAAAAATTAATATGTATTTAAGCATTCAAGATGTTCGTGTTTGGGGCGATGTTCCTACCTTGAATACGGCAGATGCTAATGGAACAAGCATTCATGAAGCTTGGGCAGAATTACTGTTTACGCCTGAATTTTCATTAAAACTTGGGCGTCAAGAAATTTCTTATGACGATCAACGGATTTTTGGAGCCGTAGGTTGGGCACAACAAGCAAGAAGTCACGATGCTTTATTAGCTATTTATAAACCTAATACCAATAATCATTTTGAATTGGGTTTAGCACTAAATGCTAGTTCTGAAAGTCTTTTTGAAACCATTTACGCTTTAAACAACTACAAATCTTTGCAATATATTTGGTATCATACACAGTTATCACCGGTTAATTTAAGTTTTTTAGCACTTAATAATGGATTGGCTTTTATAAAAAATGGGAAGCAAGAAGTAGATTATAACCAAACATTTGGTGCGTATGCTAAACTAGCTAAAAGTCCATTTAACGCGGAGGCATCCCTATATTTTCAGACGGGAAAAATTGCTGACCAACCGGTTCAAGCTTACAACGTATCTCTTAATGGATCTTATACTTTTAAAAACGGTTTAAAACCGGGGTTAGGTGTAGAATATCTTTCAGGAACCGATATGGATGCTACAAATTCTGATAGTAATTCCTTTAATCCCTGGTATGGAACAAATCATAAATTTAATGGATGGATGGATTATTTTTACGTAGGAAATCACATCAATTCGGTGGGATTGGTTGATGTTTACGCCAATATAACCTATACTAAAAACAAGTTTTCCGTTTCTGTTATTCCGCACATGTTTTCGTCTGCGGCAACCGTAACCAATTCATTAAACGAAGATATGGATGCTTATTTAGGAACAGAAATAGATTTAGCATTAACCTATAAATGGACTAAAGATGTGAGTTTTCAAGCAGGATATTCGCAGATGTTTGCAACAGATACCATGGCCGTTTTAAAAGGCGGAAATGCCAATGCTACAACTAATTGGGCTTGGGCTATGATTACCATAAAACCTAGCTTATTTAAAACAAGTTTTAAGAGTAACGAATAGCAGCACTATGTTCGGAAACTAGTTTTTGTTGCCTATTCGTTTATTTCCAAAATTCATCAGATATGTTATCTTCAAAAGATTCTGGCTGGTGGATTTTTGCTATATGCTGCAGTTGTTCTTCGGTTGCAACCTTTTGTATTTCAGGGAATAAGATACGCTCTTCAAAACGAATGTGTTGCTCTAATTCTTCTTCAATTTTACTCAACGATTTGTCTAAACTGGAATCTTCCGCAAATAATCGTTTTATTCGTCTATGATCTGCCAGTGCTTTTTTTACCAACTCGTTTTGAGAATCTAGAATGGAAAAAATTTCAGCTTCTTCTAATTCAAAATGTGGTATTAAATGATTTTCAAAAAACCAATCCGCATATGTTTTCATGCGTTCTACAGACACGTTTTTGCTAAAACCTGACCTGATTTTCCAGGATAGTAATAAACCGTGATGATGCTCACGACTTAATGGTTGTAATGCTTTATGACGTTTAAGTGGTTTGGGTTCCATAAGATTTTTGTTTAAGATAACTAATTAGAATAAGCGTAATACTAACAGGTAAAAGGATACTTACTACAAATAAAATGCTGTAATAGTTTGGCAAAAGTCCAATTCCTAAAAAGTAGAAAGCGCCTTGAATAAATAAAATAGCTTCCGTTAAAATAAAGCCCAGTAAAAATAAGGATAAGCCAACGGAAATAAAACGACTTGGCAAGATAGTTTTAGATTGTAATAAAAATGCAAATAAAAAACCGCTAATAACACCAAGCATGGTTAGGTGAATAAAGCCAATAATAAAATTGTGATGTTCAAATAATTCAGAAGAAAACTGCGGTATTATAGACAGGGTTTGTAAGCTGGTTTTAATGATAAAACAACCTAAAGAAAACTGATACATACGTATGACTAGCATAGATGTTTCGGTCTTAAACGTTTGAAATTTATGTTTTATAATTTTTATGAAATAGTAGAGAGAAACTAGTTGTAAAAGGATGCCTAACCCATTAACCCAGTAGAGTAGTGGGTGACTGGCAAACCATTGTATAGGTAAGGCAAAGGTTAAAATGGTAGCTAAAACAAGGTATTTAAAAAATACTTTGGCGCTTTCTGATGGTTGAATTTTTAACTGATGACAGGCAATAGCCAAAACAGCTAATAGAAACCAACCATTAAATTGAAAGTTTAAAAAGAACTGAATAGCTATTTGATAAAAGGCTGATGCTTGCCCCAATAAACCCACAGCTGGACCTAAACACCAAACGCCAATGGTTGAAATAACCATAAAAAGTAAGGAAGCCTTAACTAATTGTTTTACTAGGCTATTTTTTATTTGTAAATCGTTCCAAATCCGATACACAAAGTAATAGCTACAAAAAATATGTAGAGTTGAAAAGCTTATAGAAATGGCAGCGTAACCTTGAATGGGAAAACTGATCATCATACCAATTACCGCAATTTGGGTTAACCAAAAAAGTTTAGAATAAACGGATTTTTGTTCTGGCACAAAATAGTGCACGAAAAAGCAATAAAGCACTAAATAAGCCCAACCTAACATGGCAACATGAGAGTGGGCATGCGTAAGAAATCTATAATTGATTGCTATGGGATTCACGTAAAAATAACGCAACATCAAACCCATAAGTGCTGCTATTAAAAAATTAAATAGACAGGTGATAACCAGATTTTTTGGCATGCATTAAGACGTTAGAATAAATAAAAAAAACACTTCTCTTGTTGAAACCATAACTTACAATAAATATTCCCTCTAAAAAAATACTTAATTATAAAATAGACAAGAGAAGTGTATCAGTAAACAAACTATTAATTACTAAACTTTTTAGTAAACTGGAAGTTAAAAAGATATTAACTTCCAGTTATTGAAAATAACAATTACTATTAATTTACATTTGGAAAAAGCGCTGCTCTAATTTGGCGGCTTCAGGGAATAAAATGTTATTTTCTAAATGTATGTGTAGGTGTAAGTCTTTCTCAAATTCGTCCAGCATAGCATAGGTAACTTTATAGGTATTACAAGCATCTGCAGGTGGTGTATAATTGTTAGTGATAAGTGCAATTTTTCTAAAGCGTTCACCTTCGTTTTCATGTTCTTCCATCATCATAGCAATTGGATTTTCCACAGTTCCAAAGTGCGGCGCTTCTATTGCTTGACCGTCTAAAGTTGCTTTCACCATTTTTTTAATGAATGGAAAAAGTATTAACTCTTCTTTTTTCATGTGTGCAGCTAGTTCGCCAGCACAACCAGTAAAGAGTTCATTAATTTTAAACAATTCCGGATGATTACCACCATGCACTTTACATAATTTATCTAAAAACTGGCGCAATACGGGAATTTTTTCTTCCACATATCTATGATGTGTTTTTTCAATATAATCTGCAAGTAAATCTAAAGGCCAGGATTTGTAATCAATAGCGTTATTACCTTTGGATTCTAAAATAGCATCCAGTTTACTTAAAAGTTCATCTGGATTTACGCCATTTTTATTACAAACTTCCTCAACAGTTCTGTGTCCTTTGCAGCAAAAATCTATCCCGTAGTTACTAAATACGGCAGCTGTTCTAAAATCATCGGCTACAAATTCGCCAATTGGTTTGCTCATGTTTTTATGTAATGTTTCCATAATGCTTTACTTTATTTCGGATAAATATGTCCTATTTATAATTAAATTTTTTTTACTCGTACTTATTTATGGTGTCTAAATTTTTAAAAAGGAAGCACCAGACTTGACGCCTAAAGCTAATTCTTCCAAATTTGTTGTTTCTAGCATGACTTTCAAATCATTTCGGATATCTTTAAATTTATCATGCACAGGACAGGGATGATTTTCATCGCAAGTGTGCAGGCCTAAACCGCAACCGTTATATATAGTATCGCCATCAATGGCACGTACAATTTCTTCTAATTTAATACTCGAAATTTGCGATTTTACAATTTCAAAACCACCATGAGCACCTTTTACGGAGTTAATGATGTTATGTCTAGCTAAATCTTGTAAAATTTTTGCTGTAAATGCTTCGGGTGAAGCAATTTCTTTAGCAATCGCTTTTAAACTTACCCGTTGTTCTTGGTGGGAGTTTAAAGCAATAAATATGGAGGCTTTGATGCCGTATTCACAAGCTTTAGAAAACATAGTTTTATTTTATGGGACAAATATAAAACATATTTTTAATTCAGACAAATTTATCCGAATTAAAATTTATATTTTCTAAATTGAATATCAGTATAAGTTTGTAGTCATTAATTAATCAATTAAAATGTCCAAAATTTGTATGGCTGCGTCACTAATTTTTGTTCCGGGACCAAAAACGGCAACCGCACCAGCATCAAATAAATATTGATAATCTTGTTTGGGAATGACACCACCAACAATAACCATAATGTCTTCGCGGCCGTAGGCTTTAAGTGCATCAATAACTTGAGGCACCAAAGTTTTATGACCAGCAGCTAAAGATGACACGCCTAATACGTGTACATCATTTTCAACAGCCTGTTTCGCTGCTTCTTGAGGTGTTTGAAAAAGTGGGCCAATATCCACGTCAAAACCAACATCCGCATAACCTGTGGCAACTACTTTTGCGCCACGATCATGACCATCTTGACCCATTTTGGCAATCATAATTCGCGGACGTCTGCCATCTTGTTCAGCAAAGGCATCTGCCAATGCTTTGGCTTTTTTGAAAGATTCGTCATCTTTAATTTCTTTACTATACACGCCAGAAAAGGATTTAATTTGTGCTTTATATCGTCCGAAGGCAACTTCTAATGCATCACTAATTTCTCCTAGTGTAGCACGTTCACGAGCCGCTTCAACGGCTAAAGCTAATAAATTATCTTGATTTGATTTTGCCGCGGTCGTTAAATTGGCTAATGCTTGTTTCACTTTACTAGCATCTCTGGTTGCCTTAATTTTATTTAAACGTTCAATTTGTGATGTTCTAACCGTTTGATTGTCTACTTCCAGCGTGGTAATTGGTGCCTCTTCAGCTAACCTATACTGATTAACACCTACAATAATATCTTGGTTGGAATCTATTCGTGCCTGTTTTCTAGCCGCAGCTTCTTCTATACGAAGTTTTGGTATTCCAGCTTCAATGGCCTTGGTCATACCGCCTAATTCTTCAACTTCTTCAATAAGTTTCCAAGCTTTTTCGGCAATATCATGAGTTAATTTTTCTACATAATAACTCCCAGCCCATGGGTCAACTGTTTTCGTTATTTGTGTTTCTTCTTGTAAATAAATTTGTGTGTTTCTGGCAATTCGTGCGGAAAAATCAGTTGGCAAGGCAATAGCTTCATCTAAAGCGTTTGTATGTAAACTTTGTGTGCCTCCAAAAGCAGCTGCTGCCGCTTCAATGGTCGTTCGCGCAACATTATTAAACGGATCTTGTTCTGTTAAACTCCAACCGGAAGTCTGACAATGGGTTCGTAACGCAAGTGATTTTTCATTTTTAGGATTGAATGGTTTTATCAGTTTCGCCCAAAGCATTCGAGCGGCACGCATTTTTGCGATTTCCATAAAATGGTTCATGCCAATGGCCCAGAAAAATGATAAACGAGGCGCAAACGTATCAATATCCATCCCTGCGGCTATGCCTTTTTTAACGTATTCCAATCCGTCGGCTAGGGTGTAAGCCAATTCAATATCGCAGGTGGCACCAGCCTCTTGCATATGATAACCCGAAATACTGATGCTGTTAAACTTCGGCATGTTTTTACTGGTATATTCAAAAATATCTGAAATGATTTTCATGGAAGGTGTTGGCGGATAAATATAGGTGTTACGCACCATAAATTCCTTTAAAATATCATTTTGAATTGTTCCTGCTAAAAGCTCGGGTTTTACACCTTGTTCTTCAGCCGCTACAATATAAAAAGCCATTATTGGTAAAACAGCGCCATTCATGGTCATGGAAACACTCATTTTATCTAATGGAATGTCATCGAAAAGAATTTTCATATCCTCTACGGAATCAATGGCTACACCAGCTTTACCAACATCGCCAACCACACGATTATGATCCGAGTCATAACCACGATGTGTTGCTAAATCGAATGCAACCGATAAACCTTTCTGTCCGGCAGCTAGATTTCGTCTGTAAAACGCATTACTATCTTCCGCTGTTGAAAAACCTGCATATTGCCTTATAGTCCAAGGCCTTCTAACATACATCGTGCTATAAGGACCTCGAAGATTTGGTGTAATACCTGCAGCAAAATTGAGATGCTCTAAATTAGCTACATCCGCTTTGGAATAAACAGATTTTATAGCAATATCTTCAGCAGAATTAAAGGTGTCAAACGCTTCATTTCTTGCTTGAGATTCTGTTGATTTTAATTGAATATGTTGAATGTTTTTCCGACTCATAATAATGGGTTATTTAACTGATGCGTTATCACTGTACAAATTTGCCTTTTATAGGAATGGGTTATTGTTCCGTTTGCAAACGGTCTTGTTCCATATTTTCGGCTAATCGTCGTTCAATTATAGGAGCAATAAGGGTTTTTCTTGCTTGGGTTTTAACAAAAGGAAACAACTCCAATTCATCGGCCATTTTATCAGCTTTATTTGGATGTTTATTTGTTCCAAGTAAGGTTATTTTTCCAGCATCAAATTGCGCTTGTTCTTTGTTGGCACTTTCTTTTATTTTACGTTGAATAATGCCGTCTTTTAACTGTTTTAAAAAACCACCGTTAGTTTCAATATCTTTAAAAAGTTCCAATCCTTTTTCAGCTAACTGATCTGTTAACGTCTCCATATAATAGGAACCTTCGGCAGGATTTTTAACTTGATCAAAATAACTTTCATGCTTTAATATTAAAAGTTGATTCCGTGCAATCCGATCTCCAAATTCATTACTCTTATGATAAATAGCATCATAAGGCATATTATAAATGGTATTGGCACCTCCTAAAATAGCACTCATACATTCCGTGGTTGTACGAAGCATATTGGTATTATAATCGTAAATGGTTTTGTTACGTTTCGTTGGAACCGCAAAAATATGACAGGTTGTATTAAATCCATAATCTGCTGCCAATGCTTGATATAAAACGCGTAAGGCACGAATTTTGGCTATTTCAAAAAAGTAATTGGAGCCAATAGCTATTTGAAAAACTGTTTTAAATGTTTGTTTTTCTGATGTTGAAAGCTGCTCATTTAAATAATTAAAATATTCATTGGTATGTGCCAAAGCATAGGCTAATTGTTGGACCATATTAGCACCAGCATTTTGATACAAACTAGTGTCAATAGTGGCCGTGTTTGAAAGTTTTACGATGTTCGTAAAAGCGTCATGATCTGCACTTAAATTAGAAAACCAATTGCCTGTTCGTGCTAGATTTCCAATAATATCTGTTTGGATGATGATTTGATTATTACCACCTAAATTGGTGATTTTTTTAGCAAAAGATTTTGATAAAAATTGGACCTCAAAATAGATTGTCGTTTTTTTTAAGTCAATATCTTTTAGAAGATCATCTACAGAAACGCTATCATTGGGAATAATGAATTTAATGCTTTCAGCGCCATTATTTAAAGCAGAAATAGCAATACCGTTGGCTACGTCAATATGTTGGACAAAAATGGTCTGACAAATATTCCAGGGCGTATTTGGAATGGCTTTGGTTGAAACATTTTCTAACATATCTTGATGGTAAAATGGTTTCACATTAATACCTTCATTGGATTGCCAAATAAGTGTTTCGTTATAATCGGCACCTTTTAAATCCGATTGAATTTTTTGTTTCCACTCTTTGGAAGATACTTCTGGAAACAGGCTAAATAAAGGTTTAGTCATTTTTATTTTCTTTTGGAATACTATCTTCATATTCAATTATAAAGATTTCTTCATTAGCTTTCTTCATATAGTATTTTTCGCGCGCTAATTTTTCAACACCTAATTCGCTACTCAATTCTTTAATGGCTTTTTTATCCTTTTCAATTTCTTTATTGTAGTACTCTTTTTCAGTTTCAAGTTCTTCAATTTCCGTATTTAATTCTCTGTGAATTAAATAGGAATTGGCATCAAAGAACATCATCCATACAGCAAATACCACAACTATTACGATGAAAATATTTTTAAAAGGTTTTAAATATTTGCTATTTAGCTTGGCCATTATACTAAACGTTGATTGATAATAGTTTTAACAATATCCACAGCAACAGTGTTGTATTTATTGTTTGGAATAATAATATCAGCATACTCCTTCATGGGTTCAATAAATTGTTGATGCATGGGTTTAAGCGTGTTTTGATAACGGCTTAAAACTTCATCTAAATCGCGACCACGTTCTGAAATGTCACGTTTTAATCGGCGAATTAGGCGTTCGTCACTATCGGCATGAACAAATATTTTAATATCGAACATATCTCGTAATTCTGGATTTGTAAGTATTAAAATACCTTCAACAATCATAACTTTTCTTGGGTGTGTAAGAATTATATCACCTGTGCGATTGTGTTTTATGAACGAATAAACAGGTTGATGAATATCATTTCCTTTCTTTAATTCTTTTAAATGCGATTCTAATAATTCAAAATCGATGGAGCGCGGATGATCAAAATTTATTTTTACACGTTCGTCATAGGATAAATGTGTCGTGTCTTTATAATAAGAATCTTGAGAAATTACACCAACTTCACCTTCTGGAAGTTGATCAAGAATCTGATTTACAACGGTTGTTTTACCACAGCCAGTACCACCAGCAATACCAATAATAAGCATGAATTATTTTTTTAGTTATGGTTACAAATTTAGTTATTTAGGATGGAATTTATTGGTTCATTTATTTAAACTTCGCTATTGATGTTTGATTTACGCTTTTTTAGGTAGAATTTTTACAATTCCAAGATTTTCAATTCCAACATAAATATAGCCATCTGGACCTTGTACAACGGATCTAACCCGGCCTAAACCATCTAACAAGCGTTCTTCTTTTACAACTTTTTTGCCTTCAAGATAGCACAAATCTAGGTATTGAAACTTTAATGAACCTACCACAAGATTCCCTTTCCAATCTGGATATATAGAACTAGTAATAAATGCCATGCCGCTTGGTGCAATGGAAGGATCCCAATAATGGATAGGTTCCGTCATACCTGGTAAGGTTGTTTTATTTGTAATTTCTGTTCCAGAATAATTTACGCCATACGTAACTTTTGGCCAACCATAATTATTGCCAGCTTGTACAATATTAATTTCATCGCCACCTTTTGGACCATGTTCATGAATCCAAATAGATTTTGTTTCAGGATGAATGGCCATGCCTTGCGGATTACGATGACCATATGAATAAATAGCTTTTTTGGCATTTGGTGTGGTTACAAAAGGGTTGGTTGTAGGAGTAGAGCCATCGTCATGTAAGCGATAGATTTTCCCGCCATCTTTAGTTAAGTCCTGTGGATTGACATCCCGATTCCCACGATCGCCAATGGAGAAAAATAAAAAGTTGTTGTTATCTATTACAATTCGTGAACCGAAGTGCTGACCTGCTTTTGTATTAGGGGTTGCCTTGTATAGCACTTGAAAATTAACTAATGCGTTATTGTTCAGTTTTGCACGCGCAATTGCGGTATGTCCTCCTTGACCATTACCATCTGAAGAAGCATAGGAGAAATATATCCATCCGTTAGACTTATAATCAGGATGAAGTGCAATATCCATTAAACCACCTTGTCCATAAACATGGATTTCAGGAAGTCCTGTAATGCGCGTTTTCTTACCATTTTTGAAATGAATAAGTGCTCCCGATTTTTCTGTAATCAGCATGGCGTTATCAGGCAGAAACATAAAGCCCCAAGGGTTTTTTAAATCAGGAACAACCACTTCATGCGAATGATGGATATTTGTTGGGTTTTTATCTTGAGCACACGCCAAAATGCTCATAGAAAGAATTAATGCTAATATGTAAAAACGTGATTTCATGATATATATAATTTAACTATAAATTTAAAATTTTTTTGTTGCATGATTCTAAAGAAAAGCTATATATTTGCACCTCGGTTTTAGAATGTTTATTTTAAAACTGAAAAAGATAGCCAATTCGGGGTGTAGCGTAGCCCGGTTATCGCGCCGCGTTTGGGACGCGGAGGTCGCAGGTTCGAATCCTGCCACCCCGACCAATAAAGCCTAAAATCTGAATGGATTTTAGGTTTTTTTATGCCATTACGTCGTCGTTGTTAGAGGATTGAAAGTCATGGCATAAAAAAAGTCGTTAACTGCGCCAGCAGTTTGAGCTTAATTGAGCAACGAACCCACTTCAGGATCAGCGGAGCTAATGGATACTATATGTTTTCATTTTTATTTTTAGACGAACGACAGTGCTGTCTGTAGTCTTATTTATTTGAAAAAAAGTACTGCTGGCATGAATCTCCATCCCAATAATTACTTTCTGTTATTCCAAGAACTTCCAAATATTATATAATACCCAAAGTCGTTATTGGACCATGCAACATCTATTCCCATCCGAATTTTAAATTTACGCGCAATTAAATATCGAAATCCAGTACCGTAATTATAAACTAATTCAGAGTCCACAAAGGATTCATTTTCTTTAACTGTTTTTGCTAATCCCCCGAAACCAACTAAACTCCATCGTTTGGTGAAATCAAAGCGCTGTTCGATTTCAATGAGATGTGTAGATCGACCTTGATAACGCATTTTAGGAACCCCTCGTAAATTTATGGAAGGCTCTACATAAAACGGCGACTCGTTAAACTGAAATTCAGACGCCCAACGAAGTCCACTAACCAATTCGGGAATAAATTGGTGATAGTACTGCGCAGACAGTTCTAAATTACCAAAGTTATAATCACTTCCTGTCCAATCTGCATTAAAATGATAGGTAGCGTTAATTAAAAAGCCATTGTCTGGTGTAAAAATATTATCACGGTTATCAAATTCTAAAACAATCCCTGGACTGCTCAAATTAGTTTTCAGGGATTTTTCATCAAGAAAATCAGGTAAGGTTATAAAATCAAATTTAGGTGTTACTTCATTTTTTAAGTATAGGTATTCTATTCCAACAAATAGACCGGTATTATTAATTTCCTTTAAGAGGGAAAAAAATATAGGTAGTGCCTTAAAATTAAATGCAAATTGTTTTTCACCAATTATAGGAATGGTTCTATAGAAATCCATATTTACAGATGAAAAGGCCATCATGACCTGATATTTCAAGCCATATTTAGGGAGTGAAGCCATTCTGATAGCACCTACCATCCAGGTATCATTGGCCGTATAGCCACCAAAAACGGATGTAATATTAGGAGGCGTGTATTCACCTTCTATTTTATTTTTATTGGGACTAATAAAAATGGGAGAAATAACACCGCCAATTTTGCCTAAAGCTGGTTCGGTTATGGGTTGAATTAAAGGGATAAAACCTTTCGGATTAAAAGAAAATCGCTGAAATCAATTTTGTTGTCTAATGAATCTCGAAGCGTACTCTTTTTTTTTGTTTGTGAAAACACACAAGCAAACATGAGAACAGCCAATAAGGTGAGTAATATGTTTTTTGAGTTTTTCATGCGAAAAAAATGAACGCCAATGGATAATTGAATTAAATGAAACAATTTAAGATTTTTTTTTAATAGGTAAATCAGGTAATTATGGTTTTTCCTTTTTTCCGGTTAAAATAAACGTTAATATTTTGATAAGACATTGAGCAGCTATGGTATTCCGACTAATAATTGTTAGTTTTGCACGAATTTAAATTTAAATTAAATACAATTTTTATGAGTCATGTAAAAGAAAATGATACTGTACAAGTTCATTACACAGGAAAATTAAGTAGTGGTCAAGTTTTTGATAGCTCTGCAGATAGAGAGCCGTTAGAATTCACACTGGGTCAAGGTATGCTAATTCCTGGTTTTGAAAAGGCAGTTTTAGATATGAAAGTAAACGATAAAAAAACAGTCGTAATTGAAAAAACTGAAGCATACGGAGACGTTCAGAAAGAACTATTTCATGAAGTGAAAAAAGATCAGTTACCTCAAGACATTAAGCCAGAAGTGGGAATGGGACTTGCGTCTAAAAACCCTGATGGAACAGAGCACCAATTTCGTGTTGCTGCTGTAAATGATGATCATATTATTGTTGATGGAAACCATCCATTAGCTGGTCAAGATTTAACTTTCGAATTAGAGTTAGTGGCTATCAAATAAACATATTTTAAATATTCCATTATAAAAAAGCTTGAGGTTCACTCAAGCTTTTTGCATTTTAACTGTAAAATGTTCCATATTAATTTCGTTATTGTGATAATCTATATTACCACATAATAAATTTATAGACTATGTCGTCATATATGCTGAAAATTCACTAAATTAGAGTTGTAAGATTTTTAATATTTTCATTAAGATTTATACTGAATTATAATTTAAAATAAACATCAAATATCATGGGAAAAGAAAGTAGTACATTATTAGGGATTTTAGCAGGCACAGCCATTGGCGTAACATTAGGAATTCTCTTTGCTCCAGACAAAGGTTCAAATACGAGACAGCGAATTGCAGATGAAGCAGGACATGCTCGTGATAAAATGAGTGAAACAGCGCATGATTTACGAGACAAAGTAGCCCATACAGTCACGCATAGGAAAGAAGATTTTGATCAGCAATTGGAATCTATAGTAAGTAATGTGAGTCATAAAACGGAAGACGTTATCACAAGTTTGGAGAAGAAATTAAGTGACTTGAAAGCTAAAAATAAGAAGTTCCAAAAATCATAATTTAAATGAACATTTTCGAATCTTTAAGTGAAACGACTGGCAAAATGACCGATGCTGGAGAAACTTATGTTGAAAAATCGCAAGAGTATTTTAAGCTCAAGATATTTCAACAGTTAACAGTATCCATAAGCTTGGTTGCTAAAGCATTAGTTATTGGAGGATTACTTGCCATAGGACTACTATTTCTTGCTTTTGCATTAGCTTTAGCTATGGGCGAATGGTTGGGAGATTTAGCACTTGGTTATTTAATAGTTGCTGGTGTTTTTTTACTTGTATCAGGAATAATTTATTTAAAAAGAGCAGCCATTAATAAAGTTATTATTAAAAGCCTTTCTACTAAATTTTTTGATTCATAAATTATGAAAAACTACGAATCTTTTACAGATATAGAGTCTGACTTGAAGCGCTTAAATTTAGAGCGTAAAATAGCTTTAGAGGAAATGAAACTTCTTAAAACAGAATTTAAAGAAGATTTAAAACCGTCAAATTGGGTGAGTACACTACTTAATCTAGCGGGAAAATACGGTTTGTATATGATAATGAAACGTTTTCTAAAATAGTAATAACGTATTTGCTATAAAAAAAATCCATATTCGCAATATGGATTTTTTTTATGATATAAATTATAACTCTAAACTATATACGATAAGGATTTTACGTATTGTGTCATTATTAATGCAGGTATATAATTAAGTTTGGGTATTAATAATTAAAACTTAAAACTATGAATACTTTAAAAACAATTATGGCAGCATGCCTCCTTTTTATAACCGTGGGTGCCGCTGCACAAAATGACAAAGACATTAAAATAATGAAAGATGCCGAAAATGCAAAAACCATGATCTTGGAAAAAGATGCCGGTTTTGAAAAATTCTTCAAAAGTGCTTCAGGTTATGTAATTTTTCCAAATGTTGGAAAAGGTGGCTTAATATTAGGTGGAGCTAGTGGTAATGGTGTTGTTTATGAAAATGGTAAGGCTGTAGGTATGGCTGATTTAAAAGAATTAAGCGTTGGCTTAAAAGCTGGTGGTCAAGCTATTGTTGAGGTTGTTTTCTTTGAAACCGATGAGGCTTTATCAAAATTTAAAGAAGGAAATTTTGAATTTGGAGCTGAAACGTCTGCAGTAGCAGTGGATAAAGGTGTTTCTAAAAACATCGGTTATAGCGATGAAGTAATTGTGTTAACCATGCCTAAAGCAGGTTTAATGGCAGACATATCTGTTGTTGGTCAGAAATTTAGTTATCACAAATTTAAAATGTAATTAAATAAAATATATTTTTAAAAAAGGGTTGGCTTTAAAGTCAACCTTTTTTCAATCAATTAAAAGCGCTAAATTTAGGTGTTGGGCTTGTACGAACTTTTTAATTGCAAAAAACATGAACCAAATAAATAGTGAAAAATTTAAATTTAAACATTTGCCATCGCTTATAGTGGATACTTATAAAGCATGGGATGCTAATGAACCGTTTAGATTAAGTGCGGTTGTAGCCTATTATGCCGTTTTATCCTTGCCAGGGCTTTTAGTTATTATCATAAATTTGGTAGGATATTTTTGGGGTGTTGAAATTGTACAAGGTCAATTAACTAATGAAATTTCAAGAGCTTTAGGTAGTGATGCAGCTGAATCTATACAAGCTATGATGGTTGAAACCCAAAATAATGAAAAAAGTACATTGGCAACCATTTTAGGGATTGGTACTTTAATTTTTGGTGCAACTGGTGTATTTTATCATTTGCAAATATCTATTAATCAAATTTGGAAAATAAGTTCAGAGAATAATATGGGAATTTGGAAAATGATCTTGGATCGTGCCCGTAGTTTTGCGTTTATTCTAGCCATTGGTTTTTTAATGCTTATTAGTTTTTTAATTACAGCAATTATATCAGCGTTAAATGATTATATCCAAGGGTTGTTTCCAGACCTAGTAGTTTATATTGCTTTTATATTCGATTTTCTAGTGTCCATAGGTGTCATTACCTTATTGTTTGCTCTCATATTTAAATTTCTACCGGATGCAAAAATTAAGTGGAAAACGGTATGGATTGGCGCTTTAATAACGTCCGTTCTATTTGTTTTAGGAAAGTTTCTTTTAGGCTTATATTTTGGTCAGGCAAATCCTGGGTCAACTTATGGAGCCGCAGGAACCATCGTACTTATATTACTCTGGGTGTCTTACTCCTGTTTAATTTTATTTTTTGGAGCACAATTTACATGGGTTTATGCGGAACGTTATGGCCTTGGTATTAAGGCGAGTTCAAAAGTTGAATAATACGTCTATAAAAAACAAAAAAAATATCCCTAAATTTATATTTAGGGATATTTTTATGAATGGTAGATACGTAATTCGTAATTACCACTCTTTAATTTCTTTTTCAATTTCTTCTTTAGTTTTACCCGTTTTTTCTTGAAGTTTTCCAACCATTTCGTCGAATTTACCTTCCGAGTACGTTACATCATCATCTGTAAGCTTACCATACTTTTGTTTAAACTCACCTTTTACTTGTTTCCATTTTCCTTCTAATTGATCCTTATTCATGATTTTTAAAATTTAAGTTAATATTCCTTTAATTGTTTTGTAAATATAGCTTCCACTTGAAACAACTATGAACTCAATTAATAAAAAAATGGCAGTAATAAATATTTATTTTATCACGTATTGGCATTCATTATTTATTGGATAGTGTTAAAGATTTAAAAAGTAATCCTACATATTTGGTATCTATAAATCATGTTAAATAATTTTTATAAAACTTTAAATATGGATATCCCAAGTATAAAAAACGAAGAACAATATGAAGCTTTACGCGACAAAGGTTATAGTAAAGAAAAATCGGCAAGAATAGCCAATTCCCCTAATTCGGGGAAAAAGGGAGGTCAAGCAAAACCTTATGAAGATTGGACAAAACAAGAGCTCTATAATCAAGCACAAAATGTTGGAATTGACGGACGTTCTAAAATGAATAAATCTGAATTAATAAATGCTTTAAGAAACAATTAAAGCCTATATTTATTATTGGCAATTATTAACAAGCAAACTAATACTATATGAATACTATTCCACCTAAAGTTATCCGTCAACTATTCTTATTAATGTTGATATTGCTTGTTTGTATTTTAATTTTTCGGGAAATTATTCCTTATTTCTCCGGCGTTTTAGGAGCCATTACCATTTACGTTCTATTAAGAAAAACAATGAGTAAACTGGTTAAGCGCGGTTGGAATCCTAATCTGGCAGCTATAACACTGATGTTAATGTCATTTTTTACTATATTATTACCTATTGCTGGTGCGGCGTTTATGTTAGGTAATAAAATTACCAAAGCCGTTGAGGACTCCGAACGCGTTACAAAAATTGTTAAAAGCCAAATGACTGAAATTGAAAGTCGTTTTGGATATGATTTATCGTCTCAAATTGATGCTTCTGCTATATCAGGTTGGTTATCTGAAAATTTACAAAGTTTTGCTGGCGGCACATTTAATACGGTTATTGCTATTTCTATAATGTATTTTATGCTCTATTACATGTTTACAAATAGACGGCAATTACGAGAATCTTTAATGGATTACATTCCAATAAACCGTGATAATTTAAAGATAGTGGGTAATGAAATGCATGCTATGGTAAGAGCAAATGCGTTGGGCATTCCTTTGGTAGCAGTAGCTCAAGGTATTGTGGCGCTAATAGGTTTTTTAATTTTCGGGATAGATTCGCCTTTTTTCTGGGCCGTAATTGTAACCATAGGTTCCATGGTACCATTTGTGGGTAATATGTTAGGAACACTCCCTGTTTTTATCATTACTATGGCAAGTGGAAACACCTTTGAGGCTTGGGGAATCCTTATTTATGGTATTGTAATTGTAGGATCTACCGATAATTTAATTCGCTTGTTTGTGCTTCGGAAGTTGGACGATGTTCACCCATTAATCACATTAATCGGTGTTATTATAGGGATTCCGTTGTTCGGTTTTATAGGGTTAATTTTTGGTCCTTTATTAATCAGTTTGGCTTTAGTAATCATCCGCATTTATAAGAAAGAATATGCCAGTCAAGAAGAAAATGCACACTAAAATCTGTATAATACCTTTAAACTTCCAAAGGAGTGGTTTTTGGTCCTGTCAAATTCTCCTGTATTAAATTGCATAGAAAATGTTGCCGCAAAACGTTTATAGGAATATTGAACACCTGCATGTGATGTAAAAATATAATGATTTATTTGTGTTTCTGGTTTGGCTAAATTGGTATTGAAAATATTTCCTTGTATTGTGGCATTGTAAAAAGATACTTTATAACCTACGCCATAATCAAAAAACCATTCCGCATGTTCATTATCAGAAAATAGACCGTTTTTACTGCCTACAGATGCATTTATGCTATTCAGTTTTCCTATTCTAAAATTTAATTTTGGCCAAATATAGGTATGAATATTTCCTAAAGACGCATCAATAGAAGCATAGGTGTCCATAAAGCCAATACTATAAATGTCATGAGCATAGGTACCGGTAAAATTTAGTCCAAATTGATTAGGAATTTGATCACTCCAATCCACGGGTTCATCTTTTGAGATATGTTCATGAAAATAGTTTTGTAAGGCACCAGCTTGCGATGTTTGCCCTAAAATTCCTATTTCTAAACCAAAACGGAAATACGCTTTAATAAAAATATAATTGGTTTGAAATTCGGCATAACTCCAACCCGCGTAAGGTCTTTCAATAATTTCGTCGTCTTTCGTTCCATCATCAAGATAATTGGGTGTGTAAGCCTCAATATTTATTCCTGCCATTAAGGAATGGCCTTGTTTGTTCTTAAATAGCGCTCCTAAATAATTAGTGGTATTGGTTTTCCATCTATACCTACCACTGATGCCGTATGTGTAGTTTCTATCCGAGGTATTGTATATAACAAAAAAGTCATTATCTGTTACAATTTCTATTTCATGTTTATACGTTTTAGTGTCTTGTGCAAATATTGCAATATGTATTAAAAATGCTAAAGTAAGGAGGCTATATTTAATCATTTATCAGTTTTAAAAAAGGCAAAGATATTTGAAATTTTACCTGTTTTCTTCTCAATTACGTTTTTTGTTAACGCAATAAAATTTATTTTTTTATTTTTATTGCATCAACTTTTTAGGGGATAACGGCAAATATTTCGAACATAAATAAACAATTTGCAACGGTAAAAAGAACCCTAAAAAATCTTGAAGCTATGACGTCACCAAATCAAATACAATTAGAAAATATAGCCGAAACGGATTGTGAAATATTTGCCTTATTAAAGCAACGATATAGTCCTCGTGTTTTTAAAAATGAATTAATAAACAACCGCCATCTAGGCCAATTATTTGAGGCCGTCCGTTGGTCTGCAAGCTCAAACAACTTACAACCATGGCGATTTATATATGGCGTACAAGGAACGGAAGTTTACCAGAAAATTTTTGATTGTTTAAGCGATTTTAATAAAACCTGGGCAAGTAACGCACCACTTTTAATGTTGGCGGCATACAAAGAAACCAATACAGAAGGAAAGGAAAATTTTCATGCCTTACACGATTTGGGATTGAGTTTAGGGAATATGACTATGCAGGCGCAATATTTAGGTATTGGTATGCATCATATGGCTGGTGTAAACTGGCAAGAAGCACATAAAAAATTTAATGTTCCTAATGGGTACCATGTTGCAACGGCAATAGCTTTGGGATATTATGGAGGCGATTTAGATGTATTACCAGAGGATTTACAAAAACAAGAGATAGATAAACGTAGAAGAAAGCCGCAAGAAAGTTTTGCTTTTAATGGCATGTGGAAAGAAAATAAATAGTAATAGAAAAATTTAAAATATCATGAAAATAGGAATTATAGGAAGTGGAAACATAGGAGGAAATTTAGGAAAGCATTGGGCTAAAGCAGGACATGAAGTTTTGTTTAGTTCTAGGCATCCAGAAAGCCTACAACCTTTAGTTCAGGAAAGTGAAGGGCATGCTAAAGCTGTTAGCGTTGCTGATGCTTTTGAGGCTGATGCTGATGTATATTTATTAGCAACACCTTTTGAAGCTATAGATGAATTAGCTGAAGTTTATGCTGGAGAGTATGGAGATAAAGTTATTATAGATGCTACTAACCCCTATCCTGATCGTGATGGCGAAATAGCACAAGACGTTCGAGATGCAAATTATAATGCTACAGAATATACAGCCATGAAGTTTAATACCGCTAAAACTATTAAAGCATTTAATACCATTAAAGCGGAAGATCTACAAAACTTTGCCTTTAATGATGTGGATAAAATAGCCATTCCTTTTGCTGCTCAAGATGAAGAAAGCAAAGTGTTAGCAAGGCAACTTATTCAGGATATTGGTTTCGAGCCCTTATATGTTGGAAGTTTAAGCGATACCAATATTATGGATCCAGATCAAGCTATTTATGGTAAATCCTTGTCGCGAGAAGACCTACAATATTTAGTAAACGCATCGCGTTCTGCGTAATACAAATTGAAATATTTTATAGACAGAGGCATTTACTGCCTCTTTCTTTTTTTGTAATAATTGGATCCTAAAGAAATTTGTTTCAATATATGTCCATAGGATGAATACAGTAAAAATTGAATACTGATTATCAGTATGTTAATAAATAATTGTTCTTTGTGCGAATTTATTTCAGCAAATACATCTACCTTTATAAGGAAAAAATTAAAAGATTAGGCTTGGATTTATCATGACACTGTTTATAAAATACGATTTAGACTTGGTTTGTAAAACCGTGATAAAAGAGCAATTAGAAGCGTTGGATATTGCGCATACTATCACTAGTATTGGTGAAGTTAAAATCCAAAAAGATTTGGATGCGGCAAAGCGGTCAGCTTTAGAAGACGCGTTGAAAAGATATGGTATTCAAATTTTATCAAATCAAAAGGAAACTTTGGTTGAACGTATAAAGCACACCATTGATGACATGCTTAGGAATAATGATTTACGAACTTTAAAAGTATCTAGTTATTTATCAGATACCTTAAATTATTCGTATGCCCATTTGTCTACAGTATTCTCCGAGAGTACCTATACATCCATTGAAAATTATATGATTCTAAAAAAGGTAGATTTAGTTAAAGAGCGTATTTGTAATACCAATTTAACCTTAACAGAAATAGCCTACCAATTAGATTATAGTAGTGTGGCCCATTTATCAGGTCAGTTTAAAAAAACAACGGGTTTAACACCAAGTGGTTTTCAGCGGATTATGAAAAACAGAAAACAATAAGTATTACTTAATAAAAGGAACGGAATGAATGACATGCTATTAAATATTGTTTTAGCGGATGATGATGAGGATGACAGAATGTTGTTTAGTGAAGCCATTGAAGAAATTGATATGCGCACCAAATTATCATTATTTAACCATGGACAAGAGCTCATGGACTATTTAGTTTTACCTAATGTTGTTTTGCCAAATCTGATATTTTTAGATTTAAATATGCCCATAAAAAATGGTAAGCAATGTTTAATTGAAATTCGGAATAATCCCAAACTAAAAGATTTGTGTGTGGCAATATATTCTACATCCTCGTCAGAAAAAGATATTGAAGATACTTTTTTAAATGGAGCAAATATTTATGTAAATAAGCCCAATAACTTTAGTAAATTGCGAGAAGTAGTCGAAAAGGTCTTACAACTCAATTGGCAATATCATACCTCCAATTTGAATAAAGATACTTTTCTCTTCCGTATCTAATAACTATGAATTTTAAACGCGTTTATACTTCTACTAAAACCTACTTTGTGCTATCTTTTTTAGCACTTGTATTGCTTGTTTTTACCTCTACCATGGCTTATAAACAAATTGTGGTCATGCAGAAATCTGCTGAAATGGTTTCCCATTCGCTACATGTATATAATGGTATTAGTTTGCTAACAGCTCATTATACCGAAGCGGATTCAGAAGAATTTAGAGATGCACTATTAAAATCTGATAAAAGCGAAAACGTTTTTAAAGCCTATCGTGAAGAAGGACGTGTTATTATGGATAGCTTAATGCATTTGCTAGAAGATGACCCATCACAAATAAAACGTTTACAATCGGTTAAAGGTCTTTTAGGTGACTTATATAATCAGCTTCAAGATTTAGATAATACCGATTTAGAAACCGATGATACTTTGTTGCAATATAGAGATGCGCAAAAGTCTGTAATTAGCATTACGCTCTATCAAATTAGAAGTTTAAAAGGGGACATATTGCGTGAAGAGCAACGGCTCATGCATCTTAGACAAGAAACCTATGAATCCGATAAATCTTTAGCACCGCTTTTACTACTATTATTAGCATTTCTGGCACTATTAGTTTTTATCCTTTCTTTTTTAAGAATGTATAGAAATAAATTACGGATTAGAGAATCGGAAAACTTTTTAAGAAATGTTCTGGGTACTACGGATAATGTGGTAAATTATTATGAACCCATATTTAATGAGGACAACGATATAGTAGATTTCATCATTGTATATGCCAACGCTTGCAATCGGGATTATTTTGGTTTAGATCCAGATGATATGTTAGGCAAAACGGTTTTAGAGGTATTTCCGTTTTTAGAAGGACATGATGCATTTAGTAAATTTTTAGAGTGTTATAATACCCAGGAAAAAGTAAAATTCGAAATTGAAATGACCATGAACGGTTCACACATGTGGTTTGAATCGCTCGTTACAACATTGTCCAATGGTATTTTGGTTACCTCTAGAAACATTACCGCTCAAGAGCGGGCCAAAAACACACAACTTAAACTCAAAAAACGATTAGAAAATCAAAATTTAAAACTATTAGATAATCGGGCATTATTGGCTAATATATTTAAAAGCATTTCACACATTGTTATGCACTTTAAATCCATTAGGAATGCGAATAATGAAATAATTGATTTTCAAGTGTTATTTGTAAATGACCGAATTAACCCTGTAACGGGTGATATTCCCGAAGAAATTAAAAACAGAAACGTGTCAGACGTTTTTCCAGAAATTTTTAAAACTGGCGTTTTCGAGCATTTAGTGAATGCTATTGATAATAACAAAACAGTAAAGTATGATGTTCCTTATGAGAAGGAAGGTAAAACACATTGGTTTTCTGCCACCGCTATAAAATTGGGAGATGGTGTAACGGTAACCATTAGGGAAACCACGGATGAAAAGGAAAAATCTGATCAACTACTCCAGCTAAATGAACAATTGGTTATTAGAAACTCCATTTTAAACGATGCTGAAAGTATATCCAAAATTGGTAGTTTCTTGTGGTATAAGGATTCAGATACCAGTGAACTATCAGACAATTTTTATCGCATTTTAGGCTTCAGCCCTAATGAATTTGTATCCTCATCAAAAAAATATCGAGATTTCATTCACCCGGAGGATTTACCGATCTATGATATGAGGTTGAAAGAATCAATAAGCGGCTTAACATCCGATGAGTTTACCTATCGAATAATAACGAATAAAGGAAAAATTAAATATCTAAAAACTAATGGACAATTTTTAGATAAAGATGGGCAAACGGTTATGATTGGTGTAGTGCAGGATGTAACACAAACCATCCGTGCTGCTGAAGAATTACGAAAAAGTAATGCGGAACTACAACAGAGTAATGCCGAATTAGAATCGTTTAACCGCGTAGCCAGTCATGATTTGCAGGAGCCACTTCGTAAAATACAGCTCTTTATATCTAGAATTGAAGATATGGAAGGCGAAACATTCTCAGAAAAGGGAAGTAATTACTTTGTGAAAGTTAAGAACGCTGCGGAACGCATGCAAAATCTTATTCAAAATTTATTGGCTTATTCTAGGATTGATAGTAGTAAAACAGATTTAGAGCGCGTTGATTTAAATGATGTATTACTTAAAGTACAAGAGGATTTAGCTAATACCATTAAAGATACAGAAGCCGAAATTGTATTAGATAAGTTACCAGATATCCATGGTGTTTTCTTTCAAATGGAGCAATTATTTGCCAACCTTTTGGCCAACGCTTTAAAATATAGAAGTAAAACGTCGCTTCCTAAAATAGAAATACAATCTAGTAAGGTAAGTAATGCTGAATTACCAACAGATTTTAGAACCACTAGCCAAGAGTATTATAAAATTATAGTTTCGGATAATGGTATTGGTTTTGATGAAAAGCATACTGAAAAAATATTTGAAGTTTTTCAGCGCTTACATCAAAAAACAGAATATACCGGAACCGGAATTGGTTTAGCTATTTGTAAAAAAATTGTAGAAAACCATAATGGTTATATTTACGCAAAAGGAACGTTAGGAGCAGGGGCTCAATTCATAATATTTTTACCAGCTTAATAGCGCAACCATTAAATCTTCACATAAACTAGTAGCACATTGTTTTAACGCAATAAAGCACTTTTTTAATTTTATTTTTTTTATTTGCTTGAAAATCAGGGTTTTTGGGCTTAAATCGAAAGATTGTATAACACAATGCCGAAATTGTGTAACAGCAAAGGGTCTTACTTAATCGATCTTTACAGTATCATTAATTATGGATATGCCATTTTAATGATTCAGAAAATAAAGAGATTAATTTACTAACTTAAAAATACGACCTTATGAAAACTGCATATTTAGAAGCCAATACAATACAAGCTACTTTCCAACAATTAGAACAAACATTTGGTGGCACTTTTACAACTGACCATAAAGAGCATTCTTTAAAGGTTGATAGTGAATTAGGAAAAGGAATTATTACAGGAATTTCGTTAAATGATGGAATTACCTATTTGGAATTTGACATGGTTTTTAATCATGATTTTGTTTTAGCTATTAATACGCCAGATAAAAATCCAATCTATTTTACATATTGCTCTAAAGGACAACTAGAGCATAGTTTTGGTGAAACGGGCGAGAAGCGCACGCTGGGAAGTTTCCAAACTGGAATTCTAACCAGTAGAAAAGCGGAAGAAAATTTGCTGTATTTTAAAAAGGATGAGCAATTAAAATCAACGCTTATTTCAGTCCAAACGACGAACTTAAATAATGAGTCTGGTTCTGAAGGGTTAAAGCAAAAATTAAATGATACCTTCTTTAAAAATCACGATGAAGAAAACTTTGTATATATAGGATCTCATAACCTAAAAATTTCTAAAAAAATAGACCAGCTACAGGCTATTTCGCAGGTAGGTTTGGTAAGAAATTTATTAGTTCAAGGATTGGTTCATGTTATTTTAGCATTGGAAATACAACAACATTCAGATGATTTAAATAATAATCACCAAAAAACAGGATCGCTTACCGTTACTGAAATGGAAACTATTAAAACGGTTTCGGATTATGTAAATGAGAATTCAGAAACACAAATTACCATTACAGATTTATATGGCAAATTTGGTTTATCACCTTCAAAATTACAAGAAGGTTTTAAGTTAATGCATGGTCATACTGTAACGGAATATATTAGAGAAGTCCGTATTAAAAAGGCCGAGGGTTTATTGAAAAATACAGATATGAATATTTCTCAAGTGGTTTATACCATTGGGTTAACAAGTAGAAGTTACTTCTCTAAAATTTTTAAAGAAAAGTATAACTGTAGCCCAAAAGATTACAAATTTGCACAGCGCGATTTATCTATGACAGCGTAATAATTATTTTTAAAACCGTCTATTTTAAGACAAACCCTTAAAACGATTTACGCATTATAGTTTTAAACAAAATTAATAACAAACAAAAAGCTCAACGAAATGTTGAGCTTTTTTATTTTTAAGTACTTGTTAATTTTCCTTTAGAAGATTAAAACCATTCAAAATATAATCCTGAAATAATTACAGCTATAACTAATACTATTAACGCAACAATTACAAAAGTTGCAGTAAACACTGTTTTTTTATCATCTTGTAATAAATAATCTTCTCTATCTGAATCTTTATCTTTAACTACTGGCATAATATTTATTTTTTAAAGGTTAATATATATTGTTTTCTTATTTACAAATTCGTGGATGCCTTCAACTGATAATTCCCGACCAAAACCTGAAGCTTTGGTGCCACCAAACGGCAATCGAGGATCTGATTTTACCATGGCATTTATAAAAAAGGCACCATCCGGAATCTGATTAATTTGGTGTTTGGCAGTTTCAGTATCTTGTGTAAAAACCATACTACCTAAACCAAGTCTGGAATTGGCTGCTAGTTTATAGGCTTCTTCTGCATCTTTTACTTTTATAATGGCAGCAACAGGACCAAAGGTTTCTTCATCGAAGACGGGCATACCTGGCGTGACATTGGTAATTATTGTGGGCTCAAAAAAGGCCTTGTCGCTTTTATTTCCAATAAGTATTTTAGCGCCTTTTTTTACGGATTTATCCACTTGATCTTTCAGGGTTTTCGCTAAATCTTCACGAGCAAGAACACTTAATTCAGTTGCTTCTTTTAAAGGGTCACCAATTTTTATGGCGGTTACTTTATTTTTAAATTTTTCTAAAAATTCATCATAAATAGCAGCTTCAACAATAAAACGCTTGGCGGCAATACAGCTTTGTCCAGTGTTTTGCATTCTAGCATTTACCATAGTATCTAGATGTGAATCTAAATCGGCATCGGCTAGAACAATACAGGCATTATTTCCACCCAATTCTAAAACGGTTTTTTTAAGGTTTTTTCCTGCCAATTGGGCAATATGTTTGCCTGCCTTTTCGCTTCCTGTTAAAGACACGGCTTGAATTCTGTTATCCGCAATAATAGTTTCTATTTGATCGTGATCTACTATTAAGGTTTGAAAGCATCCTTCTGGATAACCACTTTCTTCAAATAAGTCTTGAATTGCTAATGCCGAACCTGTAACATTTGCCGCGTGTTTTAATAATACGGTATTTCCAGCTGTAATAGTTGGAATGGCAAAGCGTAAAACTTGCCAAAAGGGATAATTCCATGGCATAATGCCTAGAATACAACCCAAAGGGTCATAACTTATAAAGCTTTCAGAAGCATCGGTATTTATGAGTTCATCTGCTAAAAAATCGTCAGCATTGGTTATGTAAAAATCGGCCAACAAGGCGCATTTTTCTATTTCAGCCATGCTTTGAGAAATAGGTTTTCCCATTTCTTGTGTCATGAGCTGGCTATAATGCTGTTTATTAGTAATAAGCGTATCCGCTAATTGTTTTAGTAAGGTTGTACGATGAGAAATTTCTGTAGTGCTCCATTCCTTGAAGGTTTGGTTGGCCAAACTTAAGTAGCTTTCCACTTTATCGTCCGAAAACTGCTTATAACTTTCCAAGGCATTCCCATTATAAGGGTTTATTGTTTTAATTGTTTTATTAGACATTTCGTTTTTTTTTAAGTATATACAAGTTAATTTTTAACGGTTGTTGAAATTAACCTATTCCATAAAACAATTAACGCGATACCTGAAATTGTTTTACGGCAATAATTAAATGATTAGCGTTAATGTAAACGTCTTAATATCATGATCTTTGAATTATTGAAACACATGTTTAACTTAAAAAATATATACCATGACAAATAACGGAAGTACAGGATTAGGAATTTTAGCTGGAGCAGCTATAGGAGCAGTATTAGGAATTTTATTTGCACCAGATAAAGGAAGTGCTACAAGACAACGCATAGCAGATGAAGCAGAATTACAGAAGCAACGTTTAGCATCATCAGCATCAGATTTACGTGATCGTGTTGCCTCAACTGTAAGCACGGAAAGACATAATTTAGAAGATAGAGTAGAGTCTTTAGTAACAGATGCTAGTTATAAAGCTGAAGATGTTATTACAACTTTGGAAGCCAAGCTAAAAGATTTAAAAGCTCAGAATAAGAAACTTCAAAAATCATAATTAATTATGAACGTTTTTGAATCCATAGGAGAAAAAACAGGAAGAGCTGCAGATATTGGTGAGAACTTTTTAGAAAAATCTCACCAATATTTCAAGCTAAAAGTATTCCAACAATTAACCTATGCTGTAAGCATGGTGGCCAAACTTTTGGCTGTTGGAACCTTATTGGTTCTAGGACTTATTTTTGGTGCATTTGCTGGAGCTATTCATTTAGGCAAACTTTTTGAAAACTTGGCCTTAGGGTACCTTTCTGTTGCAGCAATATTCTTTATTATCGGACTCATTATTTATATGACGCGTAAATCTATTAGCGCATATGTAATAATGAAAATAGGCGCTAAATTCTATGAAGATGATATAGATTATTAATTTGAACGTACTATTAAGAAATTAGATATGAAACCACCATACACGAACTTCCAAGACATTGAAATCGAACTAAAGCAATTAAATTTAGAACGTAAAATTGCTTGGGAAGAATTAAAATTACTGAAAACAGAAATCAAAGACGACTTCAGACCGTATAACTGGATTGAGCCTTTAATAAAAGGAGCCAGTAAATATGGTGTATTTGTTCTTTTTAGAAAACTATTTTCAAGAAGATAAAAATGTTGTTACAATATTTTAATCTTCTTTTTTTATTAATAACTAAAGAAAAAAATCATGACAATTTTTGAAGCTATAAGACAAGATCACGATGTACAACGAGATTTGTTAGATAAACTCGTTAAAACATCTGGCGATACCAAAACAAGAGACGAAATTTTTAAAGCTGTGAAAAAACAATTAGAAGTTCATGCAGACGCTGAAGAACGTCATTTTTATAAGCCGTTAATTAGTAACGATATGATGCAAGAACATGCCAGACATGGAATTGCAGAACATCATGAAATAGATGAGCTTATAGAGCAGTTGGAAGATACCGAACGTGATGCGTCATCCTGGCTAAAAATTGCAAAAGATTTAAAACATAAAGTGGAGCATCATTTAGAAGATGAGGAACATAGTTTTTTTCAATTAGCAGGAAAAGTTTTTAGTGATACTCAAAAAACATCTTTGGCCACTTCATACCAAAGTCACATGAAAAATAATTTATAAGGCCCAATTATCACATTACTTTTATTGCGTTAATTTAATTTTTTTTTAGATTAACGCATTCTTATTTCTACACGTATCTTTATAATTGTAAGCACTTTAAGTTTTAAGGTGTGAGATGTGAAAAAGCAAGCATCTGTAAATAAATTGCTAAAAATTTAAAAACATATTATTATGAACCCATACACAAAAGAAGTAGGAAGCAAATTAAACGCCTTATTAGAAAAAAATTACGATGCTGAAAAAGGCTACAAAAAAGCAGCTGAAAACACCGATCACATTGCATTAAAAAACTTTTTCAACCGTAAAGCCGCTGAACGTTATGATTTTGGTCATCAATTAAAGGCTGAAATTAAAAATTATGGTCAGGAACCTGATAAAGGGGGAAGTGCAACTGGTACGGCACATAGAGCCTGGATGGATGTAAAAGCAGTTTTTTCAAGTGATAATGAAGAGTCCATGTTAGAAGAAGCCATTCGGGGAGAGAAAGCATCCGTGGAAGAATACGAAGATGTGCTGAAAGAAACAGCTTTGCCAACATCAACCAGAGATTTAGTTTTAAATCAGAAAAATACGATTTGGCAAGAATTAAACACGATTAAAAAATTAGAAGATTTAAAATAATCTTCTATTAATTTTCTTTTAATCTAGCAATAAGAAGGGGTCTTTTTTTAAAGAGCCCTTTCTTTTTGAATCCTATTTGAGTTAAAAGCTATTCTGATTGAGCAAGGCTTAAGTATATTAAATCACGATATTTACATTGTAGAACGCTGATAGCCAGTTTTCTAATTAACCATTAAATACACAAATTATGTTACGTTGGACAATTATTTTTATAGTATTAGCAATTATAGCTGGAATCTTTGGTTTTGGTGGAATAGCAGCAGGAGCTGCAGGAATTGCTAAAGTATTATTCTTTATCTTTATTGTACTTTTTATTATTTCACTTATTCGTGGAAGAAAAGTATAAATTATATTCTAATTAACAATTAAAACCAATTATTATGAGAAAATTCCTTTATGTTTTTTTAGTGGCATTCAGTATGTCGCTAGTATTGCCAAGTTGTAGAGAACAAAAAAATGATAGCATTGAAGATGTTGCGGATGATGTAGGAGATGCTGCTCAAGATGTAGCAGACGATGTAGAAGATGCTATTGATTAAAATAATAGTACATATATTTTATTAAAACTACCAAAAGTCGTATTTTGGTTAGTAGTTAAAGCAGGTGTTTGCGTTTAGTGAATATCTGCTTTATTGTAATTTAAACTATATATTATGAAACAAGAGCGAACAGAATTAAAGCATATACAAAAATATCAGGAACGTGGTTATACAAGTAGTTTTAGATGTGAAAATGGTTTTTTAGTTGAATTAACAAGTAAAAAGGGCTATCAACCGGAGCAAATTTTTATAAAAAGAACGCAACGTTTTGAAGGGGTAAGTAACCCATCCGATATGTCTATTCTTTACGTGATAGAAACAGAAGATGGAAAAAAAGGACTAGTTACTGCTAGCTATGGAATAGATAGCGATACCGATTTAGATAGCTTTTTTAGAAAAATACCGGCAGAGAATGACCATTCTAATGACGTTATTTAAAATACCGTTATTCAATAGGTGATCTGCCATCATCAGATTTCTCCTCTTTATCAAAATACTTGGAAATTTCTGAAGGTGTTTCAATAAAATGGAAGTTTTTACCATCCACTAAAATTGGACAGCGTAAACTGCTTGGATGATTTTGAAGAACTTTAATCCAATCATCTTCAGATAAAGATGCTTTATCTGTACTGTAGTTGTTTTTAAAATCGGGATGTTCTTGATTCACTAAACCGCCTAAAGAAGTGTTAAGATTGGTAGCAATTTCAGCCCATTGAGTTCCAGTTACTTTTGTTTTAGAAATATCAATTACTAAAATACCACGATTAGAGCTGTTTACATAAGCATAAGCTTGTTGCCCTATTGAGGTTTCTGAATTATAATATAGTATCACTTTTCGGTTATTAGTTGCAATGGTTCCCATAGAATCTTCTTCTTTCATTTTTAGTGTAAATCTATTTGTAAAATGTTATGCAATATAACGTAATAAAATTAAATTTTAACTCGAATAGGGAAGGCTTTAGGACGTGTTAAGCTAAAAAAATGAGCTAAACGGTTTATACGCAAGCTGTATCAATAAAATTAATTGTTACATAATAACTTTTAATAAGTTTACTGTAAGGTTTCTACTAAAAATTCTACTTTTGTATTAATAAATTTACACGCACATTATGTCTGAAACGATAGAAAAAGTAAAATGTTTAATAATAGGTTCTGGTCCTGCTGGTTATACAGCGGCTATTTATGCAGCCAGAGCAAATATGAAACCTGTTTTATACCAAGGAACGCAACCGGGTGGTCAGTTAACTACTACAAATGAAGTTGAGAATTTTCCCGGTTATCCAGAAGGTATTACAGGTCCAGCTATGATGATGGAGCTACAGAAACAAGCTGAACGTTTTGAAACCGACGTACGGGATGGTTGGGTAACGAAAGTTGATTTTTCTGGAGGTATACATAAAGTATGGGTCAATGACACCAAGGAAATTCACTGTGAAACCGTTATCATTTCTACAGGTGCTTCAGCGAAGTATTTAGGATTAGAATCTGAACAAAAATACTTAAAATTAGGTGGAGGTGTTTCGGCATGTGCTGTTTGCGATGGCTTTTTCTACAGAAATCACGAGGTGGTTATTGTTGGTGCAGGAGATAGTGCTTGCGAAGAAGCGCACTACTTATCTAAACTTTGTAAGAAAGTAACGATGTTGGTTAGACGTGATGAGTTTAGAGCTTCTAAAATCATGGCGGAACGCGTTAAGAAAACCGAAAATATTGAGATTTTATTCAATACCGAAACGGATGAGGTATTAGGAGATGGACAAGTGGTTACAGGTGTTCGCGTTTTTAACAATCAGACCAATGAGAAATTTGAAATTCCTGCAACAGGATTTTTTGTAGCTATTGGACACAAACCTAACACAGATATTTTTAAAGACTTTCTAGAATTAGATGAAACGGGTTATATTATTAATGTACCTGGAACATCTAAAACAAATATTGAAGGTGTTTTTGTATCTGGTGATGCAGCAGATCATGTTTACAGACAAGCGGTTACAGCTGCTGGAACTGGTTGTATGGCGGCTTTAGATGCGGAACGTTGGTTGGCTGCTCAAGATGCCGATTTTGAAGTAAGCACATCTACATATAACTAAATAACATAAAGATTTACATAAAAAAAACCGAAGCAATTGCTTCGGTTTTTTTGTGCTTTGTTTCTTTCAAAAAAGAAACATATAAAGTGTTATAATAATAGAAATGATAATTTTTGATAAGGTGGTCATGATTGGTTGATTTTTTGATTGATTGAATGCCGATAGGCAGGATACCATGTTTTTAATTATTATCCGTTGTTATTTCTATACCGTTTTTATCAATATTTACTTTAACCTCCTCACTATTGGCTTTTATGCCGTCCTCATTGACTTCTAAACTGGAGTCGGTTGATTTGATTTGCACACCATTTTCGTCTATTCTAACACTAGAATTATCATCGTTAACATGTATGTTCACGTCAAAATCGTCTTCCGGACAATCTTCGCAAATAACACCGTCATTTATTATTTTTAAATAATGCTCTTCCATACCATTATCTAAAATGTCATTGTAATAGCTGGAGTTTCTATGAAAATTATACGTGTTGTCATCTGCATATAAGGTGCTTCCTTCCGGTAAATACACGGTTATTTCCACTTCTTGGTCGCTAAATTTATTGTCAATTGCCGTTGTTAAAAACGGATCTAAAATTAACGTGTTACCTTTTAATTCATACTGATAATTTATATTTTCGGCACGTTTTTTAGCTAAAAGAAAATCGCTTCCATCGGCTTGTTTTTCAATGGTAACATAGGCTAATGAATCTCTTGTGGATTTTACAATTAAACGAATATCTGTTGAGTAAATAATTTTTTTATTATTGTCATCATAAGCCAATCGCGTAGAATTACCATGTCTATTAAAGTTTTTGTTATAGGTAATACTCTCTGCCATTTTCACTACCAATGTATCATTAGCTGTAATTGGTAGTGTGTCTTTTTGGGATACGCTAGCATCAAAAGCGTGCTGTGTGGCTTGCTTAATACCAATAATAGTCAAACTAATTATGGCTACCAACCAAATTCCTAATAGGGAAAATTTTGCAATATTTCCAATAGATTTTAGGTTGTTAATTAAAATTTTAAGTCCCAAATAAAAGACGAAAAAGAAAGGAATTCCAATAGCAAAAAAGAACAACATAGATACGAGCCAAATAGGAGTGTTAGCGGCATTGGCGGCATCTAATAATTCAAATCCTGGAATATGAATAATGTCGGTTACACCAACTGTTAGTAACCCAATAAGCAAGCTTATTAAGGTACCAGCTCCAATAATAATGAGAATAATACCTATAAACTTGGCTATCACTTTAAAGAAGAAAATAAAGATATTCCCAATAGCATCAAAAAAACTTTGTGAGCTTGATTTAATACTATTTCCATGCTTTTGAAAATTGACGTTTTTTGCGGCACCAGAAACCGAATCGGAAACCGATTTAGCAGTACCTGACAAAGAATCACCTACATTTTTAGCAACATCAGAAACGTTATCAAAGCCATCTTTTATTTTTTTTTCAATATTACTAATGTTAACAGGCTCACCAGTCATGGTGAGCTTGTCCGCGGTTGTTTTGGCTTCAGGAATTAAAACCCATAATATAATATATAAGAATACACCCGTTCCAGCACCAAATATCAAGATAATCCATAATAAGCGAATCCAAATAGTATCAATGCCAAAATAATGTCCCAACCCAGCTGAAACTCCACCAATATAGGAATTTTCAGTATCTCTAAATAGTTTTTTATTTGGAGTTGATTTACGTTGATATGGGCTTTGTGGTTCGTCTTCAAAGATTTCATCATCAACCAAATAATCTTCTGGTTGTCCCATAATGGTAATAATATCTTCTACTTCTTTATTGCCAATAACCTGCTTATCATGTTTAATGCGCTCGCTAAACAATTCGGCAATACGCGCTTCAATATCTGAAATAATTTCAGAGCGTCCTTGAGAGTCGGTAAATGAACGTTTTATAGCCTCAAGATAGCGTTGTAATTTTAGGTATGCATCCTCATCAATGTGGAAAAAAATACCTGCTAAATTTATGTTGACTGTTTTATTCATTATTTCGTGTTTTTTTGACTGGTTACTATATTAACTGCATGTTGTAATTCGTTCCAAGTTGTGGTTAATTCATTTAAAAACAACTTGCCGGTTTCGGTGAGACCATAATATTTTCGTGGTGGTCCAGATGTAGATTCTTCCCAACGATAATTAAGAAGTCCTGCGTTTTTAAGTCTGGTAAGCAACGGATATATGGTTCCTTCCACAACTAGTAATTTGGCATCTTTTAAAGTCTCTAAAATTTCGGCTACATAAGCGTCATCGTCTTTTAATACCGAAAGAATACAATACTCCAAAACACCTTTACGCATTTGAGCTTTTGTGTTTTCTATTTTCATATGTGTCTTTTAATTTTAATTAAGGCAAACCGCTTAAAGCGCGTTTCTCCTAATAATTTTTTTAAACTGTCCATTTTTTGATTGTTTATCTGCTGTAAAGCAGGATTGATTTATTGATGAAATTATACTGATTATTTTAAAAATTTAATGGTTAATGGATATTGAAATGCTTGGCCGTCTCTAGCAGATAATGCTGCCTTAACTATAAAAACTAGCTCTAAAATAAACCCAATAACAGCTAAAAATCCTAATCCACCCGTTATATAAAGTAGCGGTGAAGGTTTGGTTATACTAATATGAATACTATCAAACGTATTGATATCTAAAAAATCGAAACCGCTAATCAAATTAAAAATGAAAAAAGGAATAGTTACCATGCCAATAATTAATGCATACAATAAAATGCTTATCTGAAAATTAATAGCTTGCTTTCCATGCGCATCTACAAAGTCTGATTTGTCTTTATTCATGACCCATAAAACTAATGGGCCAATAAAATTTCCAAAAGGAATCAAGAACCTCGTAAAAGTGGACAGATGAATAAATGTGGCTAGATTTTTTTGGTGATTATCGATCATTTTTAAAAGTATATAATAGTTTCTTATGCGAATATATATCTAAAGGAAGGTATTATGCAATGCAAAGTACTAAAAATTAACATAAAATTAACAAATAAGGATTCGTTTATTTTCGATATATTTATAAAAAAATATATACTAAATGACTATTTCTCCTAGTAAACTCAATATGTTTCTAATGTTCAAGTTGCCAGCAGCTTACTTTACAGGCGTCAGAACAAAATCGTTAGATTCTGAACAATGCGTGGTAACAGTTAAGCATAAATGGATAAATCAAAATCCATTTAAATCTATGTTTTGGGCGGTTCAAGGTATGGCTGCCGAATTAACAACAGGAGCTTTGGTGATGCAAAAGATTAAAGCTAGTGGGAAAAACATTTCTATGTTGGTAGCATCAAACAATGCTAGTTTTTCAAAAAAAGCAACAGGACGCATTACATTTATTTGCAAAGAAGGGCATAAGATAGATGAAGCCATAAAGCGAACTATTGAAACGGGAGAAGGACAAACCATTTGGATGCATGTGGTTGGAACTAATTCCGATAACATAGAAGTTTCACAATTTAATTTTGAATGGACTTTAAAGGTGAAAGGTTAGATTTTAAAACAATATAACTGGTGTTATGTCAGGATTTTGGAACATACTTACTTTATAAAACTGTAACAATTATTGAAAATCAACTACCTATACTGTATCAATCTTAAAAATTTAAAATTATGAATGCACACGAAATTGACTATGCCATATTTGGTGAAGAAATGCAATATGTTGAAATAGAACTAGACCCTCAAGAAGGCGTTGTTGCCGAAGCTGGGAGTTTTATGATGATGGATGATGGCATTAAAATGGAAACTATTTTTGGAGATGGTTCTGCTAAAAACAAAGGGTTTATGGGTTCTATTTTAGGAGCTGGCAAGCGAATTCTTACTGGTGAAAGTTTATTTATGACCGCGTTCTATAATGATTTGGTGGGTAAAAAGCGTATCAGTTTTGCCTCGCCTTATCCTGGTAAAATTTTACCCATTGACTTAACAGCGTTTGGCGGTAAATTTATTTGCCAGAAGGATGCCTTTTTATGTGCAGCTAAAGGCGTTACTATTGGTATTGAATTTAGCAAGCGTTTAGGTCGTGGACTTTTTGGTGGCGAAGGTTTCATTATGCAAAAGTTAGAAGGTGATGGTATGGCATTTGTGCATGCTGGAGGAACTATGGCGAAGCGTGTTTTACAGCCTGGGGAAATTTTGCGCGTGGATACAGGGTGTATTGTTGGTTTTACGCAAGGTGTTGATTATGATGTGGAATTTGTTGGAGGCATTAAAAACACCATTTTTGGAGGCGAAGGTTTATTCTTTGCTAAATTACAAGGTCCTGGAACCGTTTATATTCAGTCTTTACCGTTTAGCAGGTTAGCGGGCCGCGTCTTGGCATCAGCTCCACAAGGCGGCGGAAAAGATAAAGGTGAAGGTAGTATTTTAGGTGGTTTAGGTGATTTGTTAGATGGTGATAACCGGTTTTAATCTTTTCAACAAGCTATAAACAATTACCAATAAGTCGTAAAGTGATGTATAATAAGAGTTAACCTATTTTTTTAACGCATTTACAGTTTTCTTTGATGTTAAAGTTTTGTTTACGTTTCAGAAGGGATGTCTTTTTTTACTATATTTATAGAAATCAAATAAGATATTATTGCCTATTAAAAAATCTACTTTTTAACCTAAAATTTTTAAGAAATGGCCAGAGCAATGTTCGAGTACACGAAAACTGTACTCAATAAGGTGAGTTTTGATGCGACATTATTTTGCAGAGAAGTTCAAAAAGCCCTTCAAAGATTATTACCTTATGAAATTGAAGAACTTAAGATTTATATTGAATCTTTAGTAAGGCAGAATCCAGATTTAGATCAGTGTTTAGTATACTTAAAAACATAAAATAGAAAAGCGACCGTTATTGGTCGCTTTTTTTTATTTAGGAAGTGGACTAACTATGTTCACATTTTGGAATGCAATGGCGCCTTTAATGATTCCTGAAATAACATTATGCATGGCATCAATAATTTGCATTTTTAATTCACTTTTATGGTAGAGTAAACTGACTTCTCTAGCAGGTGAGGGCTCATTAAAATAATGTAAGTTGTGTTTGGCGGTATCACTCAAATCCAAGGTATGTAAATAGGGAAGGAGCGTCATGCCCAATCCTTCATTTGATAGTTTAATTAAGGTTTCAATACTACCACTTTCTAATTGAAATTGGTCCTCATTATGCGTTTTGAATGCTTTACATAAATTTATAACACCATCTCTAAAACAATGGCCATCTTCAAGAAGAAGCATATCATCAATTTCTAAATCCGTGGTATTTAATTTTTGTTTATTGTGTAACCTATGGTGTTCTGGAATATAACCTACAAATGGTTCAAAATATAATACGCGTTCTTTTATATACTCGTTTTCCAAAGGCGTAGCGGCAATGGCAGCATCTAAATGACCTTCCTTAATACGCGATATGATTTCGTCTGTAGTAAGCTCCTCAATTTTCAACTTTATTTTGGGGTACTTTTTAATGAACGTTTTTAAAAACATAGGCAATAAGGTTGGCATGATGGTGGGAATAATTCCCAACCTAAATTCACCACCAATAAATCCTTTTTCCTGATCTACAATATCCTGAATTCTGTAGGATTCATTCACAATATTTTTGGCTTGACTCACAATTTTTTTTCCAACTTCTGTTAACTCAATCGGTTTTTTACTCCGATCAAAAATAAGAACGTCTAGCTCTTCTTCTAACTTCTGAATTTGCATACTCAATGTAGGTTGGGTAACAAAACATGTTTCAGCAGCTTTGGTAAAATTTTGCTGCTCGGCAACTGCCAATACGTAATAAAGTTGCGTAATAGTCATAGGTATCAATTTAGACTATAAAAATATAAAAACTATCAATAAAACTTATGCTAAAAGATGCTAATTATGTCTTAAATTTGAATTGAACCTAAAAAACGAGATGATTATGAAATTAAACACAATTGGATTAAGCGAAACAAAAACTAAAGATATAGCTAAAGATTTAAACGTTTTATTAGCAAACTTTCAAGTGTATTACCAGAACTTAAGAGGTGTGCACTGGAATATTAGAGGAAAGCGTTTCTTTGATTTACATGTAAAATTTGAAGAGCTGTATACCGATGCCAATATAAAGGTAGATGAAATAGCAGAGCGTATTTTAACTTTAGGCGAAACACCATTACACACCTTTGATGATTATACGAAAGCAGCAAAAGTACCGGTAGGAAAAAATGTTTCTGAAGATGAAAAAACCGTACGTTTAATTGTTGATTCACTTGCAGAATTACTTAAAATTGAACGTCAGATTTTAAATAAAACAGATGAAGTTGGTGATGAAGGGACAAACGCTATGATGAGTGATTTTATTACGGAACAAGAAAAAACAGTTTGGATGTTTAAAGCTTGGTTAAACGAAACTGTATAATAATTAATTTTTGATTATTAATTAAAGCGACCTGTACTAGTAGTGTAGGTCGCTTTTTTTATGAATATTTTTTTAAAAACGAATACTGATTTCAGTGTCTGCTTTCAATTCAAATTTAGCGTCATTAAAGTTTGGTGGTCCCATGAGTATCAGATTGTTGGACATACCGTAAGATTCTTTAGGCATGCCATTAGCTTCAAAATCCATTCGCGAATTATCATTTTCGTCATGAACAACCATAACAGCATAGTTGCCTGGTTTTAAATTATTAAAAGTGGCAATAGCTTTACCATCTGTTACTTTTACTTTACGGTTTTGAAGTGCTTCTGCTTTCATAAATGTATCAGCAGTATGTAGTCCTATTAAAACATGCCCTTTGGCATTTAGTGGATTTTCTACTGTAACGGAAACAGTGTGGGTCTGCAAACTATCTTGTGCGTGAGAAATAAAAGATGTTAAGGTAAAAGCGATAATAATTGCTAGCGTTTTCATAAGTGTTGGTTTTTAGATTAATACATTGTAAATATATATCAAACCGCTATGTTCTGAAAAGTAAGCTCACTGAACTGTTGTTTTTTTAGGATGGATTGTAAAATGGGTTTTTTAAAACAGATTAAATTAACCCACGAGCTTTAATTTCTAAATACTTATTAATGGTATTCAAGGTTAACTCTTCTGGAGCTGTTAAAATACTTTGAATGCCATGTTTCTGCAATTCGTTAATGATGAGTTTCTTCTCATAAACAAATTTTTCGGCAATGGTTTTTTCGAATATTTCAAAGGTATTACGTGATTCTTTCTGCGTGAGTTTATCCAATTCGGTATTTTCAAAAAAGATAACAACCAATACATGATGCTTGGCTATGGCTTGTAAATACGGTAATTGTCTATGTAAAGCATCTAAGGTTTCAAAATTGGTATAGAGTAGTAATAAGCTTCGTTGGTTTAAACTTCGCTTCACATCAATATATAATCTAGAGAAATCGGATTCTGCGAAATCGGTATCTAAATTATAAAGCGTTTCCATAATCTGATTCATCTGTGATGGTCTGCGTTCAGCAACTACTTTATTATCCACTTTCCTAGAAAAGGCAAACATACCAGCTTTATCTTGTTTTTTTAAAGCCACATTACTAATAACCAACGTTGCATTAATAGCATAATCCAAAAGGCTTAATCCGTTAAACGGCATTTTCATAGCGCGACCTTTATCAATAACACTATAAATAGGTTGGGAGCGTTCGTCTTGGAATTGATTTACCATCAATTGACTCCGTTTGGCTGTTGCTTTCCAATTTATATTCCGAATATCATCACCTTGAACATAATCTTTAATTTGCTCAAATTCCATGGTGTGACCAATTCTTCGGATTTTCTTTAATCCAAATTCGAAAATTTTATTCGAAAATGCCAACAACATATATTTCTTTAACTGCAGAAATGATGGGTAATTGGGTACCATAGCATTATTTCCAAATTGAAAACGACGGGTTAATAATCCAACTGGAGACGTTACATAAACGTTCAAGTTTCCAAAATGATATTCGCCACGTTCCAAAGGACGCAAGATGTACGTGATTTTTTTATCCGCAAGTTTATCAAGTTGGGTATCAATTTCAAAATCGCGCTTCTGATATTGAAACGGCATCTCGTCTATGAGTTTTAGTTTAATTTTATAATTATACGTGTTTTTCAAGGTGATTTCAATCGGATTATCATCACCATTACTCAATTTTTCTGGAAGTAATCGTTTGGCTTCTAATCCATTTTGTTTGAATAACAATATGCTATCTATAAGAATAAGTAGTAAAAAAGCTCCAAAAAGCATGATACTTATTGGTAATAATCCCGGAAATTGATACGCCATCAGAAATAGAAATGCGAATCCCATTAAGGCTGCAAAAAACCGAAATTCTAAATAGATATGTTTAAAAATACGTTTCAATTATCTTGGTATTTCAATCGTTTCAAGAATCTGGTCCACTACTTTATCAACTGTAAAGGCTTCCATTTCACGTTCTGGTGTTAGTACTAAGCGGTGTTTTAAAACGGCTTTGGTACAGCGTTTTATGTCATCTGGTGTTACAAAATCGCGACCTTGAATAGCTGCGTTTGCTTTGGCTGCATTTAAAATGGCAATGGATGCTCTTGGTGATGCTCCTAAATACAAATTAGCGTTATTACGCGTGCTGTTAACTATGGAAGCAATGTAATGGAGTAAGTGGTCTTCCACTAAAATTTGTTTAATTAACCCTTGGTATTTTACAATATCAGCAGCTTTTAAAACCGGGTTTATTGTACTATAGTCTAATTGATCTTCCCGTTTGTGGTTGTCCACTAGAATCTGAATTTCTTCTTCCAATGATGGATAATCCACATTAATTTTAAATAAAAAACGGTCTAATTGTGCTTCTGGCAAACGGTAGGTTCCTTCTTGTTCAATTGGGTTTTGTGTGGCAAAAACCAAGAAAGGTGGCTCCATAATAAACTGATTATTATCAATAGTTATTTGGCGTTCTGCCATAACCTCAAATAAAGCGGCTTGCGTTTTTGCGGGTGCTCTGTTAATTTCATCAATTAAAATAATATTGGAAAAAATAGGGCCTTTTTTATATTCAAACTCGCTCGTTTTTACATTAAAAATGGAGGTTCCTAAAATATCACTCGGCATTAAATCTGGTGTAAATTGAATGCGACTAAAATCCACATCTAACGTGCGTGCTAAAAGTTTGGCTGTAACTGTTTTTGCAACACCTGGAACACCTTCAATAAGTGTGTGGCCATTAGATAAAATGGAAATGATAAGCAATTCTATCATTTCATTTTGACCAACGATAATTTTACCAATCTCCGTTTTAATACTTTCTACATGCGCTTGTAAAGGTTTGAGGTCAATTCTATTCGTAAAGCTTAAATCTTCGCTTTCGTGCTGGTTCGTATCTTCCATTATATAGTGTTTTTTGTAAAATGTTCTATTTGTTTGTTAAGGGCAATGAGCTCTTTTTCTGTGTGGTTGTTTTTCGATTTTAAAAAGGTAATTAAATCGATTAATGCTTTGGTGTCTTGAACCGTATTTGATGATTTAACAGCGAGTTTCTGAATAAAACGTTCACTAAATTCATTGGTTTCTAAATAGTATGTGGTTCGTATGAATTCTAAAAAATAGGTTATTTTTTTATGAATAATATTGGAATAATCACCATGTTGGTAGTATAAATCGCCAATAGTTTGGGTAAACGCTACGGTTGAATTTTTTAAGGGTTCTACAACTGGAATAATACGCTGGGTTCGTTTTCCTTTAAAAATAACAAAGATGATTAAACCTATTAAACTAATGTAGAATGTCCATTTTAGTGCAGGACTACTTAATATGAAGCGCAATGGACTTTTTATAACTTTGCGTCCGCTTTTATAATAGTTATCCCAAAGGATGCTATTATTTTTTGGCAAAAATGATAAAACGGTTGCGGCATAATCTGCTTTGTCATTTAATAAATGATAGTTTGTAAAGGCAAACGGATTGCTATGAACATAAAAGGCTCCACCATTATCGCCAAAAGGCGTTTTAGTAAAATTAACTTCCTTCCTTATTTTATTTTCATCAATCATATAACCTAAAACCGTTGTATTAGATGTATCTATAGAGGTGAAGAAGCTGTTTTCAATAACATCCCTAAACAGGCGTTCGTTAGCTTTTAAGTTTTTATTAGTGAATATGGATTTGGAAGGATCCTTGAAAAATCCATCATAATCCCGATCTATTTCTATATTTAGCGAATCGGCAAATGCGCCGTAAACATAATTGGTACTTATAAAAACGGTGTTCCCGTTTTCAACAAATTCCAAAAGCGCATTGGAGCCTTCTTCCTCTACAGAAATATAATCGTTAATAAGAAGGAGCGTAGTGTTTGTTGCGTTAGGAAAATCTTTTAAACGTTCGTACAAACTTTCATTAGAGGTTTCTATTGTACTGGACGTAAATGGCTCCAATTCATTGTAAAGCACGTAGCAACCCAAAGGAATTTTATCGGCAGCGGAGTAGGAGTTTCGCCAATTCAATGGTTTTGGTTTGGTGACTTCAGCTATCATTAACAACACGATAATGGCGCCAATGCTATATAAAGCTATTTTTGAGCGTTTATCCATTAATGCGTTTATTTAAGGTTGAAAAATCGTCTTGATTTCTATTGAAAGCTTGTTCGTCTATGGCAAATTCGCCATACCAAACGTAATCATAGATGTAAGAAATGCGTTTGAATAATTGTTTGATACCATCATCTGAAATTTCATTGAGATAGTCTGAATTGGTTTTGTCATAATGCCAATCGATGATGTTTTTGTTCGTTAAATTTTTAAGTGATTTTAGATATAAATAACGCGTTGCCAAACGATAATTGCTTTCTTTTAAGGCTGTTTTTATTAGGTTTTCAAAATCAACTTGTTGGATGTCTTCTTCAATATAACCAAAATTATCAATGGTTTTTTCTTCCGTTTTAAATACCGAGCTCATTGGTGATTGTAATAAAAACTTAATAAATAAATACAGAGCTCCAGCAGCTAAAAGGCCGTAAACAATGTATTCCAAAGTTTCATAATCCACAAAATCTATGTCAATCCCGAAAAGATTACCTAACCAGTTAAAAAATTTCCGAAGCAATTGTTGTAATAAATTAACACCACCTGTATCGTTGATATTGTAATTGAAATCATTTCCGGAATAGCGATCCAGGATGCCTTCTTTAAAATAGGTAACCGTGATATCTGTCGAGTCTTCTTGGATTTTATTTTGTCCAACGGCAACCGCATGCTTTATAAAAAACAAGCCTGAAACCGTTAAAGTGATATGTCTGTTTGGTTTACTCATTAACACCTATTTGTTCTATACGTTCGCGCAAATATGTGTTATATCGTTCTTCATGTAAATTAAAGAATAGTACACCATAAGCTACTTGCGAAAGAGCTTGCGAGAAAATAAATGCTAATACAAACATGGTAAAACCTAGTGTAAAAACAATAGTTGCAAAGTTACTTGTTAAAAAATCCACTTCACTTTCAATAGAAAAATAGGTGTAAAAACCAATAATGAATCCAGGGATGGATAGGATTAAAAACGTTAGCATTAGATTTAGAATTCCAATTACCAATCCGAAGAAAACCACACGAATAAAATTAGAAAACGTGAAAGACCAACCTTCTGATAAGGCTTCGCCAACCGATTTATTAGTACTGAAAATAGACATAAATGATAAACCAAAAAGGGCGCTTAGCGTAAAATTGATGGCATATTGTGCTAACATACCTAATAACGGAATAAACGCTAAAACCAGAGAAACCACAAAGTAACCGATGTACATGGCAATGCCAATAAGGATAAATAGGATGATGGTTCCTAAATTCTTTTTAATGGCAGACCAAATGTTTGCCGATTGCACGTTGCCTTCCTGCTTTACATATTCTGTCATGTAAGCGCTAGAAAAACTGTAATTTAAAACGGCCGTAACAAATAGAATAACAACGAGAAGCAATCCGCCAACTATTAAATACCAATCGTTATCCATGCTAGTTTCCATACCAAACCTGAAATCACGACTCGCCAAACCCATGAATCCAGTTACTAATAGATAAGATCCAATTAGTGTTAATATGATACTAATGGCATTGTAACGCAAGTATAGGTTGGTATAATGTTTAAAGTTGAGTTTTAAAAACTGAAAATAGTTATTGACAATATCGCCAAAGGTATTTCGCGTACGAAGTTCTAAATACGGTTTTTCCATACGGTAGGTTTTATAGATTTAAGGCCATTTTTTTATTCAATTTAATCGGGTAAATTATATAATAAAATATAATTAAGGTTAAAGAAGCAAGAATAATCCCATAAGCTAAAGCAGGGTGCATTTGTTCTCCAAAACGAGTTATAAACCCTTCAATAAAGCCAGCTACAAAGAAAAACGGAATCGTGCTGACTACTATTTTTAAGCCGTCTTTGGCGCCTTTCATAAAAGCAACGCGTCTAGAATAAGTTTTGGGGAATAGAAAACTATTTCCCATTACCAAACCCGCGCAACCAGCAATTACAATCACCGAAATTTCAATGGTACCATGAAGCCAAACGGTCGATGTTTTTTCTAAAATGCCATAATTATAGAAAAACGTAATAAAAGCGCCTAACATGATACCATTACTAAACAAAATATAAATGGTGCCTACACTAAAAACAACACCTGCAGCAAATGCAAAAATAGCCACACGGATATTGTTTATAGTAATTCCCAGAAAAGTACCCATTTGGCTTCCACTTTTATAAACCGCCATAGGTTCGCCATTTTCAATGTTTTCAATGGTCATATTTACATAAGCATCACCTAAAATTAAACGTACAAAACTGTCGTCATTTAAAGTAGAAACGACACCAATTAAAACAGCCGACATAAAAATTAGAAAGGAATACAGTAAAGTTTTATGATAGGCTATAAAGAACAGTGGAAATTCGTATTTCCAAAAGGAAACAACCTTATTTTTTGACTCTCTTTTGGTGATATAAATTTTCTGATGCGCCTCAGATGCCAGCGAATTTAAATACAAAAGCGTCTTACTATCAGCATAGTAAGTCTGTGCATAGGAGAGGTCGTTAGTAAGTTGAATATAATATGAAGCTAAATCGTCTGGGTTTATTTTAACATTATTGTGTAATGCTTTTTCAAATACCAGCCATTTTTCCTTATTTTGCTTCACGAATGATGCTTCGCGCATAGCCTATTTAAAATTTAAACGAATATACATTTCCATGAGCAATATAGCAATTAACACAGCCCAAAATGTCAATTTAGATTACAAACTAATTGGTGTTGGCGAACGTTTTGTCGCTTTTTTAATTGACGGCTTGATTCTTATTGCTTACATGACCATTATGGAAAACTTGGTAGCAGTTTCTGAAATATTTGATACCGATAGCTGGACCCGTCGTGGGTTTCTTGGATTGTTAACGCTTCCTGCCTTGTTTTATTCTTTGCTTTGTCATGTTCTGTTTAGTGGGCAAACCATTGGTAAAATGATCATGAAAATAAAAGTGGTTCGTTTTGATGGAGCGCCAACCCAATGGTATAATTTATTGGTGCGTTGGATGCTTCGGATTATTGATATATGGATGTTTTTTGCTTCAATTGGTGTAATGAGTATTTTATTGTCCGATAAAAAGCAACGTGTTGGTGATTCAGCAGCAGGCACTGTTGTTATTAGTGTGAAACAAAAACATAAAATAACCAGTACTATTCTGGAAGAAATAACTGACGATTATGAACCTGTATTTAATAATGTAACATTGTTAAGTGACAAGGACGTTCGGATTATTAAAGAAGCCTTTATGATTTCCAAACGGAATAATGATTTCAAGACCTTAACAATTATACGAAATAAAATTTGTGGCTTGCTGCAAATAGAATCAGATATGTTTGACAAAGAGTTTATTGACACCATTTTAAAGGATTATAACTATTACACTCAAAATATGTAAGCAGAGAACCCACTTCTTGCAAAGAAATTGTATGAATCGCTTACACCGTTTTAAAATGGTGTCTATTTTATTGAGCTAATGCCTAAATAAATTATCAAGAATATAATTGTGTGAAATGTTCTGGACGTTTTCAAAACGGTATTTCATGTTAGTATTTTGAATCCGTTGTATTAATTAAAATAAAGTTGATTTTTGCAAAATAACGGACTTTATTAGTATGCAAAATATGCCTAAAAAATAGTAGGTATTCCGTTTCACTAAATAGCTATCATTCTATACCTTTGCTTGCATTTTAAACTAATAGGTAACAGTCATGTTTTACGCAATAGATATTTTAGGAACCATAGCATTTGCTATTTCAGGTGTGCTAGTCGCTTTAAGTAAGCGCATGGACGTATTTGGAATTTTAATTATTGCTACGGTTACAGCTGTTGGTGGTGGAACACTTCGTGATGTTTTAATTGGTGAAACGCCAGTGAGTTGGATGCTTAATTTAAATTATATCTATGTTATTTTAGCTAGTACGGTATTGACTATTATTTTTAAAAACAAAATTGATTACCTTCGGAAATCCCTATTTCTTTTTGACACAATTGGAATAGGTTTGTACACGGTTGTTGGTGTAGAAAAAGGCATTTCAGCAGGCTTAGACCCTATAATATGTATTGCTTTGGGTACAATGTCGGCCTGCTTTGGTGGGGTAATTCGTGATATTTTATGTAATGAAATTCCTGTAATTTTTAGAAAAGAAATTTATGCAACAGCATGTATTTTGGGAGGTTTAACTTATTTTCTAGTCCGAAAGCTGCCTATAGATAATAACGTTGTTTTTATTATTGCCGGTTTAGTAGTTATTATCATCAGACTACTAGCTGTCCGGTTTAAAGTCAGTTTGCCAACGCTCTATAAATAGTAGCTGCATTACTCAATGATTTCCACTTTCTTAATATATACGTTTCTTAAAGGCCAATCGCCATCGTCGGTTTTTTGAGCGGCAATTTCATCAACCACATCCATACCTGAAATAACTTCACCAAAAATGGTGTAATCGCCATCCAAATGATAGGCACCATCTTTGTTTTGGACTATAAAAAACTCAAATGGCGATGCTAATTTATAGGCATCTTCAATCTCGCTACTTGGCATGCTCACAATACCTCTATGGTGTTTAAAACCTCGTTTGGTGTCTGGGGGAAGGAGATAGCGACCAATATCTCCTCGTTTTCGTTTTATTTTTGGATCGTCTGTATTTCCAGCTTGGATGATGAAGTTATCTATTACTCGGTAAAATTGTGTGCCATCAAAATAACCGCGTTTGGTTAAGTATACGAAATTTGCACGATGAAACTTAATTTTGTCATATAATAAGATATCAATGTTGCCAAATTTGGTGGTAATTCGCACTTTGTTTTCCGGATTGTTTTTTTCATACTCTAAAAAGAATTCCATGGCATTTTCATCCGTTAGGAAAGGGAATTCAGGTGTTTTTATTTTGGAGCTATCTAATTCTTTGGTCGGTTTTTTAACAGTTTTTGTCGTTTTAGGAGTCGTTTCTTTTGGTTTTGATTGTTTATCTTCACAACCAAGAAAAAATATAAAAGCGACTAACATAAGAATACGAATCATAGATGAAATTTGATGAATTTTTACAATCGGTATCAAAAATAGAAAATATACCACTGCCAGCCGAATCTTCACAATTTAAAATGTCGCCACCTTTTAGAGAGCAGCTCCAAGCGCAGCAAAAAAATGCCATTAAAAATGCTAAAAATGCTGGAGTTGTTGCCTTGTTTTATCCGGATCAAGAACATGAAACTAAATTGGTGTTAATTCTTCGGAAAACCTATAAAGGTGTGCATTCTGCCCAAGTAGGCTTTCCTGGTGGAAAAGTTGAAAAAACGGATGCCTCAATAAAAGATGCTGCCATTCGAGAAACGTGGGAAGAAGTAGGCGTGCCACAGAGTGAAGTAGAAATTTTATGCGCCATGACCAAGGTTTATATTCCACCAAGTAATTTTTTTGTTTACCCGTTTATAGGAATTTCTCGATGTACGCCTAAATTTGTTAAACAGGATACGGAAGTTGAAGACATTATTGAGGTGACTTTACAAGATTTTATTAGTGAATCCAGTGTGGTAACTAAAACGGTATCAACTTCCTATAGTGTTGAGGTGGATGTGCCAGCATTTCATTTAAACAATCATATTGTCTGGGGAGCAACAGCTATGATGTTGAGCGAAATAAAAGACTTGTTAAAAGAACTGCTGTAAACGGACAGTTTTATTACATTTGTAATCTTAAATCAGTTTTAAATTATACGTATGGGATTGTTTAAACAAAATCCTTTTGGTCATTATCTCATTTTAAAAAAATGGGTTATTAGAATTCTAGGCGCGCTTACTCATAGGCGATTTAGAGGCTTTAATGAACTTAAAATTGAAGGATCTGAAATTATTAGAAATCTGCCAGATAATAATGTGTTGTTCATATCTAACCATCAAACCTATTTTGCTGATGTGGTGGCTATGTTCCATGTTTTTAATGCGAGTTTAAGTGACCGAGACGATTCTATAAAAAACGTAGGATATTTATGGAATCCAAAAATGAACATTTATTATGTAGCTGCTAAAGAAACCATGAAATCAGGTTTGCTTCCTAAAATAATGGCTTATGCTGGTTCTATTAGCATTGAGCGCACCTGGCGCGCAAAAGGAGAAGATGTAAATCGCCAAGTAAAAATGAGCGATATTTCAGCTATCAAAACTGCTTTAGATGATGGTTGGGTTATTACCTTTCCACAAGGTACTACAACACCTTTTAAACCTATTAGAAAAGGAACAGCGCATATTATTAAGCATTACAAGCCAGTTGTTGTACCTATCGTTATTGATGGTTTTAGGCGTTCGTTTGATAAAAAAGGGCTTCGTGTTAAGAAGAAGAATATTCTGCAAACATTAGAAATTAAAGAGCCATTACAGATTGATTACGAAAATGATTCCATAGCTGAAATAGTTGAAAAAATTGAATTTGCTATAGAGCAACATCCTTCCTTTTTAAAGGTAATTCCACAAGATGTTTTAGAAGCTGAAGAAGCTTTAAATGAAATGCGAAAATGGCGTCCTAATAATCCGTAAATTTATAAGTCTAATTTTTTTAGTTCCTTGTAATTCTTATTTAAACTTCGCAGTAAAATACCGTAAACTAACCAATAAAAGAGGAGTAAGGTAAGTATAACAGCAACTAAAAGCACTAACACGGTTAAAGTAAAAATGGTGTAGAACTTAAATGTTTCTCCACTTGCTGCTGCACTGTTTGCCAGATTAATAAGTTCTTGATCTTGGTCAAACTCTACAAATAGTACAATAACAACGGATAATATTAAGTAAAGGAGATTAAAAGCTACGTAGCGTTTTACCGTCTGACGTGTTTTTAAAATGTTTTCCATAAGTTTTTTTGCACTATCCGTAACAGAAATAGTTCGGTAGTTTTTAAAAAACATGACGAAAAAATACGCTAGAATAATATAGCCAAATACGGTAAGCGGTATAATAACATAATCTGCATCATAACTATTGTAACGTTCCATGCTTTTGCTATCTTTTAATGCAAAGGATATAACAAGCCAGAAAATAAATTCTAATAGACTAATGATAAATATCCACTTTACAATGGACGACGACCTTTTTAAAATCATCTTATAAATATCATTATAGGACACCTTAGGATAGGTATTGTTATCCTTTTTCCAGTCTTTTTTTAATAATTCTAATTCATCCATAAGGTTACGGATTTAAAATGGTTTTAAGCTTCGTTTTTATACGATTCATTTTTACACGTGCATTTACTTCGCTAATTCCCATTGTTTCACTTATTTCTTTGTAATTTTTTTCTTCTAAATATAAAAACACCAATGCTTTTTCAATATCATTCAGTTCTTTAACAGCATTGTAAAGTAATTTTAATTGTTGCTCTTCGGTATCATCATATTCCTCTGCTTTTATTTTGAATTCAATGCTTTCAAACTCTTGTGTCTTTATTCTGCGCTTTTTCTTTCTATATAGTGTTATAGCGGTATTCAGTGCTACACGATACATCCAAGTACTGAATTTTGAGTCACCACGGAATTTTGGAAAAGCTTTCCAAAGTTGTATGGTAATTTCTTGAAACAAATCATTATGAGCATCTTGGTTATTGGTGTAGAGTCTACACACTTTATGCACAATATTTTGATTTGCCTCAAGCTGTTCAACAAAACTATGTTCTAATGATTGGCTCAAATTGATGGTTTAGTACTGTATAAGTAGCATAAATATTAAAAAGTTACAGGGAATACAAATATTATTCAAAAATAGCCAATTAAATTGTTAAGGTTTATATTTGTATATCTGAAACGTATCCATTTTATTTATGAATATTCCTGAATCTAAACTTCCAAGGTTAGTGATTGTTGGCGGTGGATTTGCCGGTGTTAATCTGGTGAAATCCTTGAAAAATAAACCGGTTCAAGTTGTTTTAATAGACAAAAGAAACTATCATACTTTTCAGCCGCTATTATACCAAGTATCAAGTTCAGGTTTGGAGCCTGACTCCATAGCATATCCACTTCGCAAAATTATCAAATCGTCCCAAAATATCTTTTTTAGGTTAGCGGAAGTCCAAACAATAGATGCGGAAGCGCATACCATACAAACATCAATAGGTAATTTGTCCTTTGATTATTTGGTGTTGGCTACGGGAACGAAAACTAATTATTTTGGCAATAAGGATGTAGAAACCTATAGCATGCCTATGAAAACGGTTGCGCAGGCCTTAAATATTAGAAGTTTAATACTTCAGAATTTAGAAAAAGCAACTATTGCAAAAACGGTTGGGGAACGCCATGCCTTTTTGAATTTTGTAATTGTAGGAGGTGGGCCAACAGGTGTGGAATTAGCTGGCGCTATTGCTGAATTAAAAAATAACATTGTCCCAAAAGATTATCATGATTTGAATGCACACGATATGCAAATTCATCTTTTGGAGGGAGGTGATAGATTATTGCCGCCAATGAGTAAACATGCATCCAAAAAGGCCGCTGAATTTCTTAATAAATTAGGTGTTACAATTCATTGTAATACGTTTGTTAAAAATTACGATGGAAAAAAAGTAGAAACAAATACAGATTTAGAATTAGAATCTGAAACCTTAATTTGGGCGGCAGGTGTTACTGGAAATCCAGTGAAAGGTTTAGCTTCTGATGCGCTTTTTGAAAAGTTAAATCGGTACCGGGTAAATGGGTATAATCAGGTAGAAAATTACCCTCATATTTTTGCGCTTGGAGACATTGCTTATATGGAAACGGAAGCCTATCCAAAAGGACATCCTCAAGTGGCGCAACCTGCCATCCAGCAAGGCCAATTATTTGCTAAAAATATAATAAAATTAATAGGGAATAAACCTATGAAGAAATTCAAATATAATGACAAAGGTTCCATGGCAACTATAGGAAGAAATAAAGCGGTTGTGGATTTAGGTTCTTTAAAATTTTCTGGATTTTCAGCTTGGTTTGTTTGGATGTTTATTCACCTGATGGCGTTAGTAGGCTTTAGAAATAGAGTGGTAGTTTTCTTCAATTGGACCTATAATTATATCAATTTTGACAAGGCAGCACGCTTAATTATTAGACCATTCAATAAATTAAATAAATAGTTTAATAAAGTGTTTTTAATAATTTGGATATTAGTGTTTTAAATATCTATTATAAGGAAAATCTATCACTCTTTTAGGAGTCCAAAAATAATACAAAGTTGTGCAAAGGCGTATGTAAACATAATACTTATATTTGAAAATGGCAAGGGTTCATAAAATTTATTTAAAGCGAGTAAACTGTCAGAAATCATAAATAAAATAGCGCCTACAAAAACCAATATATAACTAACATTTGGCACTTCTCCTTTTCGCAAATACGCTGTTGTTCCCATGGTTAAAATAACTAGCATATATACAATAACAGGTATTAACATATCGCCTAAATTATCCTTCAAAAAGTAAAAAAGTAGTCCGCCATATACGAGTAAAATAACACTAAAAAGATAGGGTTTTTTATCGGTATTTCTTCGTTTTAAAAACACCAAAATATAGAGAATATGAGCGGTTAAAAAAGCGACCAATCCAAGCGTGAAAAAGTGATCAAATTTGTCTGCAAACATCAATAGAATATCACCCAATAAAGAGAAGATTAAAGCACCAAAAGTAAGCTGTTTTATCTTATTGGCGATGGAAGTATTTTGTTTGTAATAAAATATAATTATTGAAACTAGTAAGGCGGGCTTTGCAAAATAATGTAAGAGTGGATAGGACATTCCCGTTTGAATTTCCGCTATCAATATGAAACAAAAAAGGATGATAAATGATTTTTCAAATTTGGTTAATTTCATATAGCAGATAATTTAAATTTTAAATTAGAGGTTTTTAAAGTTGTAAAATTTTTAATGTGAACGCTCCTCTTTTAACAGTAGCGTGTTAAGCTTATTTCTTGAATAGTTATTACCCTTGCCTGTCTTTAATGCTTTTTGATACATAGAAACTGCTTTGTCTTTTTCATTCACTTCCGCATAATAATCGCCTAAAGAGTCGTAAACATTTGAGTTATTTGGATAATTTTTAACATTTAATTTAAAGAAGGCTTCAGCTTTATCATATAGTTTTCGTCTTAAACATGCATAGCCAAATTGATTTACCAATGATTCTGGGGGTAGAATGGTATAGTTCATTTTGTAAGATACTATTTCATAATGATTTTTAAGTGTTTTGATTACTGTACTGGCTGTAACATTTGGATTAATAATTAAGGATATAATGTTTTGGTTCAAATTATACCATGAAAAAATAAACCGTAGGGCGTCATAAGTTGCAATTAAAGGCAAGCTACCATGACTTTCGTTCGGGTAATAGTTCGAATTGAACTTAATTTGCGATGATGAGTGTGGAACAACTTTATTGGTAAATTCCAAAATATCCCGAATATGCTGCGTCTGTTTGGAGGTGTCCTGTTCTACTGTTGCTAGTGTTACTCCAGATGGCATGGAATTAGCAATTCCTACAAACAAAGTTTCATTGGAAAGGTTTTTATTATTTAAAATCATTTTTACTTCTTCTAACATGACGGAATCAGACCACCATAAACTGGGGTCTAAAGCTATATAACTATTAAAAAGTTCTGGGCGCTTTAGCATAGTATTTATCACTGTCAAACCTCCCAATGAGTGACCAATGTACAGACGGTAGGGCTTTGTTTTGTATGTTTTGCCAACAAATGAAATTAGTTCTTTTTGAATAAAATCCATGAAAGCTTCACCGCCACCTGAAGTATTTGGACCATTTTCGCTATTTCCATGTTTGGGCGTTAAATCCCGCAATCTATCCGTATTAAGTATGCCAACAACAATCATTTTTGGTAAAATGGAATTGCCTCTCGCGCTTAACTCTTGAATGGTGCCTACTACAGATGTAAAATGGGAGTCGCCATCAAGCAAATAAACTACGGGAAAGGCTTCATTTGAGTCTGAACGTGTTTCGGGAACGTGAACCCAAATTGTTCGTTCTTCATTTAGTATGGCTGACTGAATAGTGTGTGAAACACCAATACCTATTATATCTCCTTGTACGGTTTGTCCGCTATTCTTGTTAGGGATGAATAAAATAAATAGGGTTAATAAGTATGAGAATAGCTTCGTTCTGCTTGATGTTTGTAGTAATAATCTCATGGGCGGTTAATGATATGCACTAAAATAGCATTTTATTATTAGTATCAGTGGCATTTTACATTTCAGCTATTAAAATTTACAATTGAGTCCAAATATTTTTTAAAATGTTATGGGTAGATTCATATTTGTTGTATCAAACATGAAAGCCAACGAATATGAAAACTGTTTACATCATTCTACTATCCTTAATATCCTATTCAGCCTTTTCGCAAGTTGAAATAAGTGGAACCGTTCTAGATTCTAAAAATATTCCTATAGAAGGTGCTAACGTATATATTGAAGGGAGCTATGATGGCACAACATCCAACGCTATGGGTGAATTTCATTTTCAAACTTCAGAAACTGGACTACAAACATTAATTGTGTCCTTTCTTTCTTATGAGACTTATAAATTAGAAGCAGACGTTTCGATGTTTACAACTATTACCATTAAATTACGTGAAGATGTTAATGCTTTGGATACGGTGGTTATTTCAGCGGGTACGTTTGAAGCTGGCGATAATAGTAAAGTATCCGTTTTAAAACCCTTGGATGTAGTTACAACGGCTAGTGCAGTGGGTGACTTTGTTGGCGCATTGCAAACATTACCAGGAACGACTACAGTTGCAGAAGATGGCCGCTTATTTGTGCGCGGAGGTGATGCCAATGAAATGCAAATATTTATTGATGGCATTCGGGTATTTACACCCTATACACCAACTACAAATAATATTCCCACACGCGGTAGATATTCACCGTTTCTTTTTGATGGAATCACCTTTTCAACAGGTGGTTACTCTGCCGAATATGGCCAAGCATTATCAAGTGTACTTCTCTTAAACACGATTAATGAACCAGAGCAAAATAAAACAGATATAGGAATCATGAGTGTTGGTGGCTCTTTAGGTCATACTAAAAAATGGGAAAAGAGTTCCTTAAGTGTTAATGGTTCCTATATTAACTTGGCGCCTTATACTGCTGTATTTCCCGATAGAAATGAATGGGATAAACCATTTAATGGTGGTTCCGGTGAAGCTGTTTTTAGACGTCCGTTCAATTCAGGTATACTGAAATTATATACCGCATTTGAATCAGGTGGTTTTGCGCTAACACAAGAAGACATCAATGTTCCAGAAGGTGTTTACTACAAACTAAAAAATAACAACCTTTATTTTAATGGTTCGTACCGAGGCGTACTTTCTGATAATTGGACAATTTTTGGAGGGTTAAGTTATACGTATGCTCATAATGATATTCAAGTTTTTTTAGATGATATTAATGATACTGAAAATGCCGTTCATGCTAAATTTAAATTGAAACGCCGATTTAGCAATCGTTTTAAACTTCATGTAGGTGCTGAATATTTTTCCACAGACTTCAATTAGAAATATGAAAGTCCTGTAACGGCTAAATTATCCTATGGATTTAAAAATAATATTTCGGCAGCCTTTACAGAAGCGGATGTTATATTTTCAAAAAAATTCGCTTTAAAAGGTGGGTTAAGATTAGAATACAGTGGGTTGTTTAATGAAGTTACAATATCGCCTCGTTTGTCATTGGCTTATAAAACATCTAAAAACAGTCAAATATCTTGGGCTTATGGTAATTTTTATCAGAATCCGGATAGTAGTATTTTAAAGTTTGAACAGGATTTGCAAGCTCAAAAAACAACGCATTATATATTGAATTATCAATTAAATCGTGATGGTCAAATTTTTAGGGCTGAGGCTTTTTATAAGGATTATAAGAACCTAATAAAATATAACACGGAATTTGCGGGTTTTAATAGTGATTTTAATAATCAGGGTTTTGCTTCTGCTAAAGGGATCGATTTATTTTGGCGTGATAACAAAAGCTTAAAAAATATCGACTATTGGGTAAGTTATAGTTTTTTAGATAGCGAGCGCGACTATTTAAATTACCCAGAACCTGCTACACCAAATTTTGCAAACACTCATAATCTTTCCATAATAGGCAAATATTGGGTTGAAAACTGGAAAAGTCAGATTGGTTTAAGCTATAATTTTGCTTCTGGACGGACTTATACCAATCCAAATTTAGACGGGTTTTTAAATCAAAAAACAAAAAGTTATAACAGTTTAAGTTTGAATTGGGCGTATTTAGTAACACCACAAAAAATACTATATGTATCTGTTAATAATGCATTGGGTTTTAATAATATTAACGGATATCAGTATGCCAACTCACCAGATGTTACTGGAAACTTTGCAAGTCGTGCATTAAAACCGGCCGCAGATCAGTTTTTCTTTATTGGGTTTTTCTGGACAATTAGTGAAAAAGGAACAGATAATCAATTAAATAATTTGTAAACAATTATTATTTAACTATTTGGCATACAGTGTAAAACATGATTTAAATCATAGTTTTTTACAGGTATTTGGAGTAATTTAATTTCAGTTAAACTTTAGAAATTATGGAACTCAAAAAAAATCCAAATTTAGAAATTGGTCGCAACAGCGCTATCTATTTTGCTGTAGGTCTTAATATCATGCTGTTTTTTACTTGGCGTGGATTGGAGTATCGCACGTACGACCAACCAGACATTAATCAAGAACTCTTGATATTCACAGAAGAGATTGAAGACGATATTCCTATTACTAATCTTGAAGCAACGCCTCCGCCACCACCTCCTGCATCTGCTGCAATTCCTGAAGTTATTACCATAGTAGAAGATACCGAAGAGATTGAAGAAACAATAATAGAAAGCTCGGAATCTGGTCAGGAAGATCGTATTGAAGAGCGCGAAATAACTGTAGACGAAGTAATCGTAGAAGAGATTGAAGAAGAGGTTTCAGTACCTTTTTCCGTTGTTGAAGATGTGCCTGTTTTTCCTGGTTGTTCTGGAAATAACGTGGCGTTGCGTAATTGTTTTAGTGCGAAAATAACCGAGCATATCCAAAAGCATTTCAAATATCCAGAATCAGCTCTAGATTTAGGAATTCATGGGAAGGTGTATGTCATGTTTATTATTGATTCCCAAGGACGAGTAAGTAATATTAGATCGCGTGGTCCAGATCCGCAATTAGAGAAAGAAGCGGAACGCATAATAGGTTTATTGCCAATTATGCAACCAGGAAAACAACGCGGAAAACCTGTAAAAGTGCCATATAGTATTCCGATAAATTTTAAAATTGAATAATTGTATTGGTCGGTTATCGTTTTTACAGCCGTATTAAAGGGATCCAAGGAACCATTAATACGGTTTTTTTGGTTTTATTGGGTTTTGTAACTGGTTTGGGGTTTAATAACAATTCATCCACAAAAACTGACAGTTGAGAAGGTTGATTTTTGTAAAATCTTATTTCTGGCGCATATTTGCTCTATCAAATAAAAACACAATCTTATGAAATCACTTATAATCACGTGCACGCTTTTATTAGGCTTAGCAACACAAGGTCAAACTAATTTTGAAAAAGGCATGACAAAGGCTTTTTCTTTGTGGCAGTCTGATAATATGAATGGGGCTGAACAACTTTTTGAGCGCATTGCAGATGCGGAACCAGATGAATGGCTTCCTGCTTATTATATTGCTCAAATTAACAGTTTAAAAAGTTGGACAGAAAAGGATGTTAGTGTATTGACTTCTCAATTAGAGAAAGCTCAAAACTATATAGATTTGGCTAAAGCTATAAATCCAAATAATGCCGAAATTTTAGTTATGCAAGCCCAAATTTATACCAATTGGGTGGCCTTTGATGGTGCTACGTATGGCATGAAATACAGCGCCTTAATAAATGAGCTTTATAAGCAAGCGTATAAACTAGATCCAAAAAACCCAAGAGTGGTTCTTAATAAAGCAGAATGGGAAATGGGTAGCGCCAAATTTTTTGGTAAAGATACCAAGCCGTACTGCGAAGACATTGCTGGAGCCATAGAACTTTTTGTTACCTTTAAACCCGCTTCAGATTTTCACCCAAGTTGGGGGAAAGAACGTGCCGAACAAGTATTGGCTAATTGTAAATAATATTAAACAACAATAACCCACGACATCATGAATAGACTAATGAAAAATATACTACTCACTGTTGGTATAGGTGTTTTGGTTTTTTTGATTGGCAATGCATTATCTCGTGGTTTTGAGTTTGATAGCTTTAATGATCTGCTTGTAAACCTTATGTTTTATCAGTTGTATGCTTTTATTTTAGGATTTTCTAACATGTATTTTTTTGGATATTTAGGCAAGCGTAACTGGAAAGATGATGAGAGTTTAAAACGAATACTGGTAGGTGTTGTTGGTTCAGTTATAATTACGCTTTTTGGCTTATTTCTCTTGCATATGTTTGAAGCCTTGGCACTAGAGGGTAAAAGCTTTGAAACCTTTATTGCCAATGAATCGTACAGGAGTTATACCTTTGGTTTATGGATTACCTTAACCATTGTAATTACGTTTCATGCGGTTTATTTTTATAAGCAATCTCAAGAAAAAAAGGTTAAAGAATCTCAAATCGTTGCACAAACCCAGACCGCAAAATTTGATGCGCTTAAAAACCAGTTAGATCCGCATTTTCTGTTTAATAGTTTAAATGTACTATCTAGTTTAATTGAAGAAAATCCAGAAAACGCCCAACAATTTACAACGTCTTTATCAAAAATATATCGCTATGTTTTAGAACAAAAAAACAAAGATTTAGTATCTGTTGATGCGGAATTAGAATTTGCTAGAACGTATATGCTGCTATTAAAAATGCGCTTTGAGGACAGTATTATTTTTGATATTCCAAATCAAGCTTCCAATCCGGACAGCAAAGTGGTGCCATTAGCACTTCAGTTGCTCTTGGAAAATGCCGTAAAACATAATATGGTAACTTCTAGCAAACCTTTACATATTAAAATTTATGAACGCGAAGGTAATTTGGTAATCGAAAATAATTTACAAACAAAACAAGTATTAAAAAAGAGTAGTGGAGTAGGGTTGAGTAATATAACGGAACGCTATTCGCTTTTAACAACTAAAAAAGTATTTATTAATCAAGAGTCATCGGTGTTCAAGGTCTCAATACCCATGCTTACAAAACAAATAACAATTATGGAGCCACAAGAAATTACAAATAAAGAAGAAGCTTATTATCGAGCTAAAAAGCAGGTAGAAGAAATAAAAGGGTTTTATGGAAACCTGATATCTTACTGTCTCGTTATTCCCTTTTTAATTTTTTTAAATTATAAAACATCTTGGGGTTTTCAATGGTTTTGGTTTCCAATGCTAGGTTGGGGTATGGGTATAGTGTTTCATGCTTTTGCCGTGTTTGGTTATGGTAAAACATGGGAAGAACGCAAAATACAAGAGATTTTAAACAAAGAAAATAATCAAAAAAAATGGAACTAATGAGTAATAATTTTAATTTTGAAGCGCAAGACCGCTTGGATCGGGCAAAAGCGGAAGTAAAAAAATTAAAGGGTTTTTATTCGCATTTATTGGTATATGTTGTTATCAATTTAATGATTGTGGTAATAAATGTACAAGAATTGGAGCCTGGAGAAAGTTACTTTCAATTTAAGAATTTTTTTACACTTACATTTTGGGGATTTGGATTGTTAGTCCATGGTTTATCGGTTTTTTTACCAAATTGGGTTTTAGGGAAAAACTGGGAAGAACGTAAAATTAAGGAATATATGGAACGCCATAATAAGAAATAAAACCAATCTTAACCAGCTAAAACACTATGAATGTCATAATAATAGAAGACGAAAAACCATCAGCAAGACGATTACAACGGATGTTAGATAAATTAGGAGTCCAAGCTGAAACTATGCTGCATTCGGTTGAAGAATCAATAAATTGGTTTGATAACAACCCACATCCCGATCTTATTTTTTTAGATATTCAATTAAGTGACGGTTTATCTTTTGAAATTTTTGATGCCGTAAAAGTTAAATCTGCTATTATTTTCACAACAGCCTATGATGAATACGCGCTGCAAGCTTTTAAATTAAATAGTATTGATTATTTGTTAAAGCCTATTGATACCGATGAATTGGCAGAAGCATTAGAGAAGTTTAAGGAACATCAATTTAAAGAGCAACAGGTAGCTTTGGATTTTAATGCTATAAAAAATCTGTTGGTTAATGCATCGGAACCAGAATACAAGAAACGTTTTTCAGTAAAAGTTGGGCAGCATTTAAAGCTGTTTACAATTGACGAAATAGAATGTTTTTATAGTGAAAATAAAGGTACATACTTGCATACCAATCAAGGTAGAAGCTATCTTTTGGATACCACTTTAGAGCAATTAGATAACGAATTAAATCCAAAACAGTTTTTTAGAATTAGTAGAAAATTCTTTATTAATATCCATGCAATAAAAGATATGGTGAGTTATACCAATTCACGTTTAGAAATAAAACTAAATAACTTTAACGAACAAGAGGTAATAGTTGCTCGTGAGCGAGTTAAGGACTTTAAGAATTGGTTGGAATAATAAAAAACGTCTTAAAATTAAATAGTTACTTGGGCTTCTTAATCTTCCACCCGGTTATCATCAAAAGCCGAAGGCAATAATTTTGGTATAAATTTTATTACAATTGGTAATAACAAGGCTCCACCAGGTAATAAAAATATGGCTAAACTTGGTATAGATTTAAAAATATCTAATAACTGATTGTGTACGCGTTTTTGTTCGTCTTCATTTAATTCTCTTATGGTAGATTGCGTTAAAAGCTTCATTAAATCCTTACTTTCCTGAAGCTCCTTTAATAAACGCTTACTATTTCTAGAAATTAATTTATTTACCATCTCGCTAGAATTATTGTAAAATGTTTTTACAACATTCTTGGAGCTTAATAAGGCTATTTTATCTTTATGTGTTTCGTAAAACACATTAATGGCACGTGTGGCTTCATCCATATTAGCGCCTTCTAATTGTAAGTCGGTTGATAATTTATTTAAAAAATCATATTCCTTCTTATCAATTATCGTATCGCCCCAGGCTGCCATACATGCAATATCTAAAATATAATATTTTTCTAAATCCCCCGAAATATGGGAGAGTGCTTCATTATAACTCATTTTTTTTGAGTCATGATATCTCCGTGACTGTTCAAATAAATTTATTAAACTTTCGTCATAATCACTTTTCAGAATTTTAGAATTTAAGGTGTGAATGACGACCGTTTCAATTGCCGCTTCTAAATTTTGAAGGTAGACTTCTGATATATGTTCTGTTTTTAAAAACGTTTTATAGGCTAGTACATCCGTAAACAATAAGGCATTGGTAATAAAGTAATTGAAACTTCTTTCAATTATGTTATCATCAATTTGAACTCGTTTATGAATGATTTTCTCAAGGGTAGATACATTTTTCTTGCCGCCTAAAAGTTCGGAAAAGAAGGATGCCTTGTAAGCGTTTATAAGTGTGTAAAAGTCTAGAATACTATCAACAAAATTACTTGTAGTGCCTGATGTGCTATGAATATAATTAAACGCCGTAATTAAATTTACTTTACATATCTCTTCACTTGTAAAATCGGAATTAGAGATATAGTCATTAAATACACCTACGTTACTTCCATAAATAAATCCGTTTTGACGAAGCTCTCTATAAAAGGTGTTTGTAGATAGGGTAGAAAGATTGGTACTAATATTTTCTACGAGTAATAATTTATTTATCCAGCCATTTGCTGATGGATTCATGTTCGTTTATTTGAGGGTGTAAAGATAGAGTATTAATCTAAAAAGTCCTTAAAAATCATGTTAACAAAATTTTAACAAAACCGACTTTAAAGTTATTGCGTAGGTATGTGTGAGAGTCAATAATAATTAACAAAAACTCAAAATTATGAAAAACATGAAAATTTATTTAGGAATCGGTGTTGCAGTCGTAGCAGGTTTCTTTTTGGTAGCAGCCGATCATATCGATGCGCCAGCAGTAGCAGGTGGTACAAGTGATATCACTGATTTTTACGCCTTTCAAGGGCAAAACACAGACAATTTAGTTTTTGTCGCCAACGTTCAAGGGTTGATAAGTCCAGCAAATACTAGTGATGCAGCATTTGACGAAAACGTTTTAATAGAATTTAATATTGATACCGATCAAGACAATATTGAAGATTTAGTAATTCAAGCTATTCCAAGAAATGGTAAAATGTATTTCTTCGGGCCATCGGCGCCTTCTACAACAGTACTTAATAGTACAATCCTTATAGAAAATGCTAAAGGAAGTGTAGATATTTCGCAATATGGAGAATCTGCCATTATTGAAAACGCGAATCAAATGAAGTTTTTTGCAGGACCTAGAGATGATCCATTTTTTATGGATTTCGCACGTTATGGTGATATTATAGCAGGAAACGAGACGGAATTTGCTAATCCAGGATCAGATACGTTTGCTGGATCCAACGTAATGTCCATAGTGGTAGAAGTTCCAAAAAACCTTGTTGGTAGTACTGGAACTATAAATACGTGGGTAGAATCTAAACGTAAACAATAATAAACTAACAAATTTAAAACACAGATATTATGAAAAATTTAAAATACATATTAAGTATTGTTGCCATTGCAGCATTAACAATTAGTTGTTCAAGTGACGACGACTTTACACCAGCACAAGGAGGTCCAGCTGCTCCTGATTTCTCTGGGGTATTTGCACAACAAGATCAAATGGGAAGACCAGCAGTGAATACTGTATTCGTTTCTGGGGATAGTAAAAACATGTTTAATAAAACAATCCCAACGCAACAAAATGCGGCATTTCAAAGCATGTTCCAAACCAATTTGGAAGGTTTAAGTCCTGCTTATGCCAATCCGGAAGATACAAATGCTTTAGGGTTAACATCAGCAGAATTTACAGGCTTATTAGCAACAGACGTTCTTAATGTTTCTTTAGATGGACCGACAACATTTTACGATGGAACGAACGTTTTAACAGGACGAAATTTAACGGATGATGTTATTACAGTAGAATTGATATTGATTTTTGGTGGTGAAACAGGCTTAACAGCTCCAGAATTTCCAGGATTATCAAATGATAATGTAGATGCAAATGACAAAGACTTTTTAAATGAATTTCCATATTTAGCTAGCGCTTGGTAGAGATTCTAAATCAGGGCATGTGAGGGCATGCCCTGTTTTTTTTATTACAAAACAAACAAACAAAACTAACAACATCAACACATGAAAACTTTAAAACAATATATCGGATTATTTGTTTGCATGCTTATTGTTACAAGTTGTGACAACCAACCCAAAGCAATAACCGAAAAAACAGATTACAATAGTTATTTAGAATTAGTCGAGAATGATGCGTTGCAAAAAGCTGAAAAGGACCTTTTATTTTGGGAAAAAAAGCTAGAAAAAGAACCATCGCAATATCCTTATGTAGCTAAAATTGCAGCGTCTCATTCTCGATTATTTACCATAACAGGAAAGGTTGAACATTTAATTTTAGCCGAAAAAAATTTAAAAGCAGTAAATGAACACACCAATTATAATAACGTAGGTTATTTGCGTTCACTATCGCGAAATTATATTTCTCAACACCGTTTTCGTGAAGCAAAAACAATGCTGGAAAAAGCTAAAACTAATGGTGAAAACATAGAAGCTACGTATAAAATGCTTTTTGATGTAGAGTTAGAACTTGGTAATGTAGCTGCAGCAAAAACGTATTTGGAACGTATAAAAGATTTTAGTGATTTTGATTATTTAATTCGCTTGTCAAAATGGAGCGATCATCAAGGCGATTTGGATTCAGCCATAAAGTATATGGAACAAGCCACAGCTATGGCAGAAAGTGCTAATATTAATAGCTCTAAAGAATGGGCTTACACCAATTTGGCCGACTTTTATGGGCATGCTGGAAAAATAAAGGATTCTTATAATTATTATTTAAAAGCACTTGCCATTAATCCAAATGATGCTTATGCTAAAAAAGGAATTGCTTGGATTGTGTATTCCTATGAAAGAAATCCAGAAGAAGCCACACGTATTTTAAACACCTTAACGCAAAATTACCAAGTGCCAGATTTGTATTTATTGAAAGCTGAAATTGCGGATTTCATGAAAAACAAACAAGCCAAAGAAGGTAATATTGATATGTATTTAGCCTTGGTTTCAAATGACTCTTATGGAGATATGTATAATGCGTATAATATTGAACTTTTTGTGGACTTTGAAGATCAACATGAAGCTGCTTTACAATTGGCAAAGAAAGAAATTCAAAACCGTCCAACGGCTATGTCCTATGATTTATTAGCATGGAGTTATTATAAAAACGGAAATGTTAAAAAAGCGTTAAGTATTATGGAAGAGTTCGTTATTGGTAATACTTTTGAACCTCTTGCCATTTATCATTTAGCCCTAATTTATAAGGCAAATGGATTAACTGAAAAAGCGCAAAAACTAAAACCCGAATTGGAGTCTAGTTCGTATGAATTAGGACCTGTTTTATCTCAAGAAATTTCAAGAATCTAACCTATTAGACCAAACCAATTATGCTAACTAAAACAGTAATTAAATATTTATTTGCCGTGTTTATCATGACTCAAATAGCTCATGCTCAAACGGTAAAAGGTGTTGTACATGATGATGAAGGACAACCTATTGAAAACGCTTATGTATATAATGTTAACACCTCTAGTCACGCGCACACATTATCAAACGGAACGTTTATCATAGAAAATAATAATCAAGGCGATTCTTTAACCATCGGTTTATTAGGTTATGAAAAAATGTCTGTTATTCTCAATCAAGATCATATAAAAAATGGTGTTCAAGTTGTTTTAAAGAGTAAAACAATTCTTTTAAATGAATTAGTTATTACCGAACAGGTAAATGCCATGAACAGTATTGCCAGAGTAGATTTGGAAACCAATCCTGTAAACTCATCACAAGAAATATTACGTAAAGTACCAGGATTAATTATTGGTCAACATGCCGGAGGTGGAAAAGCCGAGCAAATATTTTTACGTGGTTTTGATATAGATCACGGAACTGATATAAGTTTGTCTGTAGACGGAATGCCAGTAAATATGGTGTCTCACGCACATGGTCAAGGGTATAGCGATTTACATTTTGTAATTCCGGAAACCATCAATAATATTAATTTTGGTAAAGGACCATATTATGCTAATAAAGGTGATTTTGCAACTGCGGGATATGTAGATTTTAACACGAAAGATAATATTAATGGAAGTGAAGTTAGTTTAAGTTTCGGGCAATTTAACTCAATAAGAACATTAGGTATGTTTGATTTATTGAAAAACAACAAACGCTCTAATGCTTATGTGGCATTGGAATATATTGAGTTTGATGGTCCTTATGATTCGCCTCAAAATTTCAATCGTTTAAATTTATTTGGAAAATTCAGTTCCTATTTAAAAGGTAATGATAAATTGTCCCTAACGGTTTCACATTTTACAAGTCGTTGGGATGCTTCCGGGCAAATCCCACAACGCGCTGTAGATAGTGGGCTAATTTCACGATTCGGTTCTATTGATGATACCGAAGGTGGAAACACCTCAAGAAGTAATGTGAATGTTGCTTATGAATCTATTTTAGATAACGACTTGCAATTTAAATCCAATGTATTTTACTCTAAATATGGTTTTGAGTTGTATTCCAATTTCACCTTCTTTTTAGAAGACCCTATTAATGGCGATCAGATTAAGCAATTTGAAAGTCGTGATGTTTTCGGGTTTAATACCGCTTTCATAAAGGACACACATGTAGGTGAAGTAGATACCAAAATTACATCTGGTTTTGGTATGCGTTATGATATGGTTAATGATGTAGAGCTTTCTCATACCTTAAACCGAAACGAAACACTCAATTATTTAGCCTTAGGAAATGTAAACGAAACCAATATGTTTGGATATGTTAATGCTGAATTTAAGCTGAACAAATTTATTATAGCACCAGCTTTACGTTTGGACTATTTTAAATTTATGTATAACGATGCATTGGTGGCAGAATATGAAACACTATCTGAAACAAAAACAACAGTAAGTCCAAAATTGAATTTCTTTTATAATCAAAATGAAAACTTACAAATATTTTTAAAATCAGGAATAGGCTTCCATTCCAATGATGCGCGCGTAGTTGTTGCGCAAAATGGTGAAGAAATTTTACCAAGAGCTTACGGTGCCGATTTAGGCGCTATTTGGAAACCATTCCCAAAAATGGTGGTTAATACAGCATTGTGGTATTTGTTTTCAGAGCAAGAGTTTGTATATGTAGGAGATGCAGGCGTTGTAGAGCCTAGTGGAAAATCAGAACGTTATGGGTTAGATTTAGGACTTCGTTACCAATTTACAAATTGGTTGTATTTTGATACAGACGCAACTTTAACCCATGCCAGAAGTGTGGATGAACCAAGTGGTGCGGACTATATTCCATTAGCACCAGATTTTACACTAACAGGGGGTTTATCCATTAATGATTTAAATGGTTTTTCTGCAGGAATTCGTTACCGATATATTGATGATAGGCCAGCTAATGAGGATAACTCAATTGTTGCTACAGGTTATTTTGTAACCGATTTAAATATGAATTACGCCTTCAATAAAAATATTAGTGTTGGTGTAGCCATTGAAAATCTATTTGATACGGAATGGAACGAAACACAATTTGCGACAGAAACGCGATTACAAAATGAAATTGATCCTGTGGAAGAAATTACCTTTACACCTGGTACACCGTTTTTTATTAAAGGAATTGTGAGTTACAAGTTTTAAGTGTTTGTTGATGATAAGAATTGCTAGCAAACTGCTTGTTTTTTTGAGCAGTTTGTTTAGTGTTTTTGTTAGTTTGTGGGCGTCTGTTTTATACAGGCGCTTTTTGTTTTATAGATTTTGCTAGATGTAAAATACGCTAGACCTAATAGCTATTAAAAGTGGCAAGTGCCAGTAATAACAATTTTTTTATCAATCTTAAAACTAGAAGTTAAACTCAACACTTCAGTTAAAACATCATATTCGTTATAAAAAAGCTTTTTTATGTAGATGCCTTGAGGCAAATTAATGTTATGCGTTTTCCATTTGTGATAAGCAGTAGGGTGTGTTAAAATGGGTGCATGTTCGCCCAGCGAAGAATCTATAATATACACATTGAAACCAGCACGTTTTCTTAAACGTTTTTTTGAACTATAAGTACTTCTGAAGCGATAATTTTGATGATTTTGGCCTTCCATTAAGGTGTCATTCAAAATATTATAATCATACATGTCCGCAACATTTTTTTTTGAATTACTGTAATCCCTTAAATACTCGCAAGGTATATTTATAAATTCAGCTTTGTTAAATTCGGCAATAGTGGTTATAACATCTGCGGCAAAAGAATCATGCACTTTAAAAAGAATATTATATTGTTTTTTTTCGTCAACCGCAATCTCTACAAAATAGCTATTATCTTTAGAGTTTGTTAGATACATAACTTGTTTCTTAATAGTGTCTTTTTTAAAAATAGCCAACTCATAAGTCAGCATATAATCAAAGCGATAGGTTTTTTGCGAAAAACTAAAAAATGGAAGTATTAAGAATAGTAAAAGTTTAATTTTCATTTATGAATATTAAGATTCTGAAGTAACAGCACCAAGCGTATACAATTGTTCCATAGTTGGCGTTGGACTGCCGCCCGCAGGCTCTAATGTAATTCCAAATGCTTCCGATTGATTGGCATTTTCTATGGTAAATATTTTGTTGGTATTGCTGGTAAAGTTGTCTATTGTTCCTAGACTAGTAGGAGCAAGTGGATTTAAGGTTAAGGACCATACTTGGTATACTTTTCCAGCCGGAGGTTCAGGTAAACCTTGCACATCTAAATAAACCGTGTTGCCCTCTTTATCCCAATATACATTAGCATAAGATTCTGGCGAAACAGCTTGACCTGCAAGCGGAATAGAAAGAATATCTTTATCCCGTATAACCGATAATAATTTTTGAGCTTCCGTTAAGTTTGCGGTGGTTTTAGTTATACGCTCTTCTAATAAGGTATTATCAATAGTTTGTTTTTGTAATTCTGTTTCAACAACTTGAATATCAGATTTTAATGTGTTATTTTGATTAAAGAAGTACATTAAACCTACAGCTAGCAACACAGATGCTGCCCAGCCAGAATATGCCAAGTAATTTGTTTTAGGTTGATGTAGCGGAATCACTTTAGAATCCGCATCCGTATCCAAGCCTAATTTTTCTTTAACAGCCTTAAATAAGTGTTTGGAGTCCGAAGGAGAAACAGCTGCAGTAAGTTGCATAACGGCAGCTTCAATTTTTAAAACCTCGTCTAATAAGTCAGGATTTTCAAGGAGTTGGTTATAAACTGCTTCGTTTTCTTCATCAGAAAGACTACCAGCTATATACAGCTCTAAAATTCCAGATTCTATGTATTCTTGATTTGTCATTAATTTACGTCTAACATAATTCGTAGCTCATTGATGCAATTTCTGTTTCTGGTTTTAATCGTGCCAATGGGCATATCTAAAGTTTCAGAAGCTTCTTTTTGTGTATAGCCTTTAAAGTATAATAACTCGATTACCTCAATACACTTTTTTGCTAATTTGTCTACAAATTTTTTAATACCGATAGCATTTGTTTTATCATTTAAGCTATCCTGATCTTCTAATATATCTACGAAAAAATCGGCTTGAAGGTTTTTTTTCGAATTCTTAAAGGTTTTAGATCGTGTTTTATCAATAGCGGCATTTCTAGCGATATTGAGAATCCAAGTAAAAAAACGTCCTTTTTTTGAAGAATATGAAGCTGAATTGTTCCAAGCCTTAATAAAGACATCTTGCATGACTTCTTCTGCAAGGTCATTATCACGAACAATATTATAAATAACACCATGCATACTTTCGCTATACATATTGTAAAGCGTTTCAAATGCTTTTTCGTTTTTGTCTTGAAATTGTGAAACCAAAGTTTCTAACTGCATATAGTTTGTATTAAGTGTCCAAATTAGGAAATAATTAGCAATAAAAAAAGCTGCACAAGGCAGCCTTTTAATTATTATTTTAGTATTGTTTTATTCAATAATACCAGCACAACTAACACGTGCTCCAGCATCTCCAGTAGGTTGTGTTGTAAAATCATCTACACCTTTATGCACAATTACTGCTTTTCCAATAATATCTTTGGCTGGATCGCCACAGCCAATACACCATTCGTCTGTGCTCATTGAAATAGTAGCATTTCCTTTTTCATCCGCTTCTAGGTTACCAATATCTCCTTTATGATAGCCTGCTGCATCACCCCATTTTCCGTGAGGTTCGCCTGTTGGATTCCAATGGCCTCCTGATGAGGTTCCATCATCTGATGAACAATCTGCTGTTTCGTGTAAATGAATAGCATGCATACCAGGCTCTAATCCACTTACAATAGCTGTCATGGAAACCGTTCCATTTTCTTCTTTAAAAACCACATTTCCAGTAACATTACTACCGCTTTTTGCGTTTAACTCAGCCGTTACTTTTTTAGCAGTTACAACGGCTTCTTCAGTCATGGTTTCAGTAACCACTTCGGTTTCTGTGTTTTCCATTTCTGTATTTTCTTTTTTATCATTTTTACAGCTTGTAGCAAAAGCTAAAGTAACTACAAGCGCTAAAAGGCTTAATTTTTTCATCTGATTTATTTGTTTTTGTGTTTATCCGAAAGTTACATATTTTTTTACTTAAAATGAAATACACGGACTTTATTGTATGATAATTATCATATTTTAATCGTGTAAAAGATTTTAGTTTTGCTTATTATTTAGAGAGGTATGACAAAGGTACTAGTAAACAAATATAATGTAGCGGGTCCGAGATACACTAGCTATCCAACGGTTCCATATTGGGATGATGCTACCTTTTCCATTGGCAAATGGGAAAATAGCTTAAAAAAATCCTTTAATGAAAGTAATGAAAGTGAAGGTATTAGCCTGTATATACATTTACCGTTTTGTGAAAGTTTATGCACCTTCTGTGGATGTAACAAACGCATTACTACTAGACATGAAGTAGAATCTCCTTACATAAATTATGTGTTAAAGGAATGGCGACTCTATGTGGAATTATTAGGAAACACACCTCAAATTAAAGAGTTGCATTTAGGTGGTGGAACACCCACTTTTTTTTCGCCTAAAAATTTAGAACGACTCATTAATGGCATTTTTGCCATGGCTAAAAAAGCAGAGAATTACGAATTCAGTTTTGAAGGTCATCCAAATAATACAACGAAAGCACATTTACAAACATTATATAATTTAGGTTTTCGCCGGGTGAGTTACGGTGTTCAAGACTATAATGAAACAGTGCAGAAAGCTATTCATAGAATTCAACCTTTTGAAAACGTGAAACGTGTTACAGAAGAAGCCCGTGAAATAGGTTATACATCAGTAAGTCATGATATTATTTTTGGGTTACCGTTTCAAACAGAAGCTCATGTTGCTGAAACAATTAGTAAAACCAAAGCATTAATGCCAGACCGCATTGCTTTTTATAGTTATGCGCATGTGCCATGGATAAAAGGAAATGGACAGCGCGGTTTTAAGGATAGCGATTTGCCTTCAGCAGAAAGCAAACGTAAGCAATATGAATTAGGAAAGGAAGAATTAGATGCTTGTGGGTATGTGGAAATTGGTATGGATCATTTCGCCTTAAAAACGGATAGTTTATATCAAGCTACAGAGACCAAAAAACTACATCGAAATTTTATGGGCTATACTGCTAGTAAGACGCAAATTATGGTAGGTTTAGGCGTTTCGGCTATTAGCGATAGTTGGTATGGTTTTGCACAAAATGAAAAGAAAATTGAAGATTATTACAAGCGTTTAGATACCGATGTTATTCCGGTGTTTAGAGGTCATATTTTAAACTCAGAGGACTTAATAATTAGACGTCATATTTTAAACCTCATGTGCCATTTTGAAACCAAATGGAGCTTAAATTCAAATTATTTTAAAGAGTTACCAGATGTTTTAGTTCAATTAAAAGAATTGGAAACAGATGGTTTAATACTTATAAATACGGATTCAATTACGGTCAAAGAAAAAGGAAAGCCTTATGTTAGAAATGTATGTATGGCTTTCGACTTGTTGCTTCAGAGAAAACAACCTGAATCACAATTATTTTCAATGACCATTTGAAATTAAACGATATCAATTAAATCATAATCAACCCAAAAACGTTTTAACAATTTGTTTTCGTTTTTAAAAAAATTACCACATCATGAAAAAAATAATTGTACCGATAGATTTTTCAGAATATTCGGAATACGCATTAGAAACAGCAGCCATTTTAGCCAAAAAAAATAATGCTGAAATTTTAGCATTACACATGCTTGAAATGTCCGATGCTATTTTAACCAAAGGCTCTGATGGCCAAATGGAGTCCGTGTTTTTTATAAAACTAGCGGAAAAACGTTTCACAGAATTTTTAGATAAATCTTATTTAGAAGGTGTAAAAGTTACACCAATTGTAAAGCACTTTAAAGTATTTAGAGAAGTGAATGAGGTTGCTAAAGCAAACCAAGCAGATTTAATTATCATGGGATCTCAAGGTAGCAGTGGAATTAAGGAATATTTTGTGGGTTCTAATACCGAAAAGGTAGTTCGCTATTCAGATATACCTGTTTTGGTTATTAAGCATAATCCTATTTTAACCGAATTTGAAACTATTGTTTTTGCATCGGATTTTTCAGACGATTCTGTTTCTGCTTACTTGAAAGCTAAAGAAATGTGCAACACCTTACAGGCCAATATGAATTTGGTTTATGTTAATTTACCTGGAGAAAACTTTAAAAGCACCGCAGAAATGGAAGGTAAGATTGTAACCTTCCTTAAAAAGGCGGAAGGCGATTTAGAGAGCCTTTCAAAAGTAACTTATGTTAGTGATTATACAGTTGAGCAAGGGATCTCAAACTTCGCTAATCTTATTGGTGCTGATTTGGTTGCTGTAGCAACGCATGGAAGAAAAGGTATTGCCCATTTTTTCGAAGGAAGTATTTCCGAGGATGTTGCCAATCACTCAACATTACCTGTTATGACATTTAAAATTTAATTTTCATAGTAATTTCATAATATTTTTTTAGTCACAGAAAGAGCCAAACGTAAAATTTGGCTCTTTTTGTTTTTTTAGCTATCTTATAAATGTATAAATCAGGTTGATATACAAATAGGATAAATATATCCGAAATATGATTTTTATCATATTTTTTAAAAGACTTTAATCTTACTTTTGACCTATAAATTTTAAATACACTATGAGAACATCACTAAAACTAATGACATTATTATTCGCAATCGCTTTAATTGGTTGCGGCGGAAAGGAAGAGAAGAAAAAAGAAACTTTTTCTTATGACAAAAAAGCTCCTAAAACAGAAACAACAACTACAACACCAAAAGAAGCGGTAGTACCGCCTTCTAAACGCGTTGACTTAACTAGTAAAGGTGTTGGGCCAATTACCTCGCTAACTTTGGATGCTAATATAGATCAGGCCATGGCTGATAAAGGTGCTGACATTTACCAAAAAATGTGTACCGCTTGCCATAGGGTTGACAAGAAATTTATTGGACCTGCACCAACAGGTATTTTGGAGCGCAGAACGCCAGAATGGGTTATGAACATGATTTTGAATCCTGAACAAATGGTTAAAGAAGATCCATTATCTAAAGAATTATTAATGGAATTTAATGGGTCTCCAATGGCTAATCAGAACCTTACGGAAGAGGAGGCTAGAGCTGTATTAGAATATTTTAGAACCTTATAATAACCAAAAACTATGAAGCCAATTAAAAAACTAATGCTTTCGGCCTTTTGCTTATCACTTTTTTTAGGCTGTAAGAATGAAAACGCTGAAGGGACTTCGGTTGAAGCTGACAAACCAGCAGCTACAGAAACAACAGAACGAACTGGTCAAGCTTTTATTGAAGATGATGGATCAACTCCAAATGTATTACAAATAGCAATAGGTTCCCCAGACCATACAACACTAGTTGCTGCGGTTCAAGCTGCACAATTAGAAAATGCACTTGTTAATGCAGGACCTTTAATGGTTTTTGCACCAACAAATGAAGCGTTTGCAGCTTTGCCAGCAGGAACTGTTGAAGATTTGTTGAAACCTGAAAACAAGGATGCTTTAGCAAATATTTTGAAGTACCATGTAACCCCAGGTAACTATTCTAAAGAATTTTTAACCAAGTTCAAAAAACTGGGTCAAGCAAACAATCAAAGTTTGACAGTAGAAGTTATTGACGGTGAACCTATGATTGGAGGCGCTAAAATATTAGCAAGCATTCCAGCAGGAAATGGTATTGTTCATGTAATTGACAAAGTATTGTTGCCACCAACAGAATAATTAGAAAACACTTAAAACTAAATAAATGATGAAAAATAAATTTAAATTATCAATAGGATTGATGGTTGCGGCACTTGCCTTTACAAGTTGTAATAATTCAACGCAAACATCAAACAAAGGGGCATTAGGCTCTAGTGCGGCTGAAAAGGTGTACGTAGCTCCTGGTGAGCATGATTCGCATTATGCTTTCATGTCGGGAGGTTATAGTGGAAACTTAACAGTTTATGGATTACCTTCTGGACGTATGTTTAAGGAAATTCCAGTTTTCTCGCAGTTTCCAACCAACGGTTATGGTTATTCTGAAGAAACCAAACCAATGCTAGAAACATCTTATGGTTTTATTCCTTGGGATGATTCGCATCACCCAGATATTTCACAAACAAATGGTGAATTAGATGGCCGTTGGATTTTTATTAATGGAAATAATACGCCACGTATTGCCAGAATTAGTTTAAAAACATTTGAAACTGAAGAAATTATTGAAGTTCCAAATAGTGCAGGTAACCACAGTTCGTCTTTTATTACTGAAAACACGGAGTATGTAGTTGCAGGAACGCGTTTTTCTGTTCCAGTACCACAGCGTGATATGTCAATAAAAGATTATAAAGGAAACTTTAAAGGAGCCTTAACCTTCATTAGTGTAGATCCAGAACATGGTCATATGGATATTAAATTCCAAATATTAATGCCAGGTTTTAACTATGACTTATCGCACCCTGGTCGTGGGAAATCTCATGGATGGTTTTTCTTCACAACTTATAATACAGAGGAAGCAAACTCTTTATTAGAGGTGAATGCATCTCAAAACGATAAAGATTTTATTGCAGCCATTAACTGGAAAAAAATTGAAGAATATGTAAATAATGGCGGTGGTACAATGATGCCAGCAAATTATGCGCATAATTTACATAGTGATGTTACGCATACAGCAACATCAACTATGAAAAAAGAAGTTCGCGTTGTAAATCCAGCAGAGGTTCCAGGTGCGGTATACTTTTTACCAACACCTAAATCACCGCATGGTTGTGACGTAGATCCTTCTGGAGAATATATTGTAGGTAACGGTAAATTATCAGCTAACTTAACCGTGCATTCATTTACAAAAATGCTTGATGCGATTGAGAAGGAAAAATTTGATGGTGAAGCTTATGGAATTCCAATTTTAAATTTTGAAGATGTTTTAGCTGGTTCAGTTGAGCAGCCAGGTTTAGGACCATTACATACAGAATTTGATGGACAAGGAAATGCTTATACAACCTTCTTTATTTCTTCTGAAGTTGTAAAATGGAAATTAGGTACTTGGGAAGTGTTAGATAGAAAACCTACGTATTACTCTGTTGGTCACTTAACAATTCCTGGAGGAAACTCTAGAAAACCATTTGGTAAGTATATGTTCGCTATGAACAAAATTACAAAAGATCGTTATTTACCAACGGGACCTGAAATGGAGCACTCTGCCCAATTATATGATATTTCAGGCGATAAAATGGAACTTTTATATGATTTCCCAACACACGGTGAGCCGCACTACGCTGCAGCAATGCCAGCAGAAATAATTAAGAACCAATCTGAAAAGTTCTTTAAATTATCTGAAAATGAACACCCACGTAAAACCTTAAGTGATGGGGAAGCTAAAGTAGTTCGTGATGGTAAAAATGTACATGTTTACATGACCATGATTCGTAGCCACTTCTCACCAGATAATATTGAAGGCGTTAAAGTAGGAGATAAAGTATTCTTCCACATAACCAACCTGGAGCAGGATTTTGATGTACCACATGGTTTTGCTATGATTGGTGCTAATAATGCTGAATTATTAATTATGCCAGGTCAAACAAGAACCTTAACATGGGAGCCACAGCAAGTTGGTGTATGGCCTTTCTATTGTACAGATTTCTGTTCAGCATTACACCAAGAAATGCAAGGTTACGTGCGTGTATCACCGGCCGATTCTGATATAGAATTGTCTTGGTCACTCGGTGAATAAATTAAATTAAAGAATAGGAGAATTTTGTTTTAGTGTTTATTTTCCTAATAAGGCGAGAGTAGATGATTCGCTCTCGCCTTTCTTTTTAAATCACTATTAACTAAATGGTTAATTATAAAAACTTTATATTATGAAAAAGGCTGGCATTATAATGATAATAGGATCGTTGTTGTTATTGGGACTTTTTAAATTTCCGCTTTGGAATATTATGCTAGGAGCACCTCAATATCCGGAACCTTTAGGCATGGATATTTATATTGATGGTATTAAAGGTATAACAGAATTCGATCTTCAAAATATTGATGGTTTAAACCATTACATTGGTATGAAAACCATACCGAAACCTGAAGAGATGTGGGAGTTTTCAGTATTCCCTAAAGTTATTACTGGTATGGTAATTCTTGGTGTAGTTATTGGATTTCTTGGGTTTTTAGAAAAAGTAAACTATAAATTCTTTTTAGGATGGTTTTTATTAATGTCTATTTTAGGCGTATTAGGAATGTATGATTTCAATAATTGGTTAATTGATTATGGGAGTAATTTAGATCCTCATGCCATTATTAAGGTTACAAACCCAGATGGTACTCCAATGTCTTACAAGCCACCTTTAATTGGATATCAAAAATTACTGAATTTTGATGTAGATTCATGGCCTCATATTGGAGGATACTTAATGTTTATAGGCATGTCTTTAACCCTTGTTGCTTTTTGGTTAGGAAGAAAAGCAACATTAAAGGAAACGACCCAGTAAACAATTTGAAAAAAACATTAAACACTAAACACTAATGAAACAATTAATTTTAATACTACTTCTTGGCGTTACTATTACGTCGTGTACGGTAAAACCAGAACCTATAAACTACGGTCAAGATGCATGTCATTTCTGTAAAATGACAATAGTAGATAAAGTACACGGAGCCGAGGTTGTCACGCACAAAGGCAAAGTTTACAAATTCGATGCCTCCGAGTGCATGGTTAATTTTATGGATGATTTTGATACCGAAGAAATTAAGCTATATTTAACCAACCACTTTAATGAACCTGAAACGCTTATTGATGCAACTACGGCTACGTTTTTAATTAGTAAAAACGTTCCAAGTCCTATGGGTGCCTTCTTAACAGCATTTAAAACCAAACAAGAAGCGGAAACAGTGCAGGCAGAACAAGGTGGCGACATTTATACATGGGATGCTTTATTGGAGCACCTATAAGAGTAATTTCGAACATATTTAAACACTAAAACATGTTATGATGCCATTAAAAAAGCACCATATAGTAGCTGCTATTCTCATATTACTAGTGGGAAATTCAGTCTTCTCTCAAAATATTAGAGTTTGCAAAACCTGTGATATCAAAACCCTACAAGGCGGTATTGATGCTGCACAAGCAAATGATACTATTATTATTGAAAAAGGAATCTACAAAGAAATTGACGTACTCGTTAATAAACCACTAACCATTATTGGCAAGGATTATCCCGTTATTGACGGGGAAATGAAAGGCGAAATTATTACCATTACTTCGGATAGTGTTACAGTGGACGGTTTATTTATAAAGAACGTAGGAACAAGTTATACGTCAGATTATGCAGCTATACGCTTGAAACGTGTTGAAAATTTTGTTGTCAAAAATCTGGTATTAGAAAAATTATTTTTTGGAATTTATGTTGAAAAATCTAAAAACGGAAAAATTAGTAATAACAAAATAATTGGCGATGCAAAAGAAGAATATAACTCTGGAAATGGTATTCAATTATGGTATAGCCACAATATTGATATAGAAAATAATATTGTGCAGCGTGTTCGTGATGGTATTTATTTAGAATTTTCAGATGATTGCACCATAAAAAATAATGTGAGTTCTCATAACGTGCGTTACGGATTGCATTTTATGTTTTCGAATGATGATATTTATCAAGATAATCTGTTTGAAAAAAATGGGGCAGGCGTAGCCGTTATGTTTTCTAAAAAAATAAAAATGTATAACAATATTTTTAGAGAAAATTGGGGAACGGCGTCTTATGGTTTATTGCTTAAAGAAATAAATGATGCCGAAATTATGTACAATACATTTGAACAAAACACTATTGGTATTAATACAGAAGGTTCCAACCGCATCCGCTATGAAAACAACAACTTTATAAGTAACGGCTGGGCTATAAAAGTTCTTGGCGCTTGCTATTCAAACACGTTTAAGGGCAATAACTTTTTATATAACTCCTTTGATATGGCCTATAATAGCAAAGTGCATGACAATGAATTTGATGGTAATTATTGGAGTAATTATACGGGTTATGATTTGGATAAAGATGGTGTCGGTGATGTACCATACAGACCTGTTAAACTCTTTTCATATATTGTAAACCGGACGCCAGAGACTATTATTTTACTACGTAGTTTATTTATTGATATTATTGATTTCTCTGAAAAAGTATCACCTGTATTTACACCAGATAACTTACTGGATAATAACCCTAAAATTAAAAAAATAACATGGTAAGTGTTGAAAATTTACATAAAAAATTTGGCAAAAATAACGTTCTAATTGGTCTAGATTTAGATATTAATGAAGGTGGTATTTTTGCCGTATTAGGACCTAATGGTTCTGGGAAAACCACACTCATTAAATCCATATTAGGTATGGTTATTCCAGATCAAGGAACTATTTCTATTCATGGAAAATCTATTAAAAAGGATTCTAATTACAGAAAGCAAATAGATTATTTACCTCAAATTGCTAATTTTCCAAGTAACCTAAAGGTAAAAGAACTTATTAAAATGATTAAGGACTTAAGAGGTAATTCAACCAACGAAGAGGCTCTAATCCAAATGTTTAAATTAGAACCTTTTATTGATAAAAAACTCGGTCAGCTATCTGGAGGAACCAAACAGAAAGTAAATATTCTATTAACTTTTATGTTTGATAGTCCATTGGTTATTTTAGATGAGCCAACAACTGGTTTAGATCCTATAGCTCTAATCCGATTAAAAGAGCTAATTAAAGCGGAGAAAGCCAAAGGTAAAACGGTGTTAATTACATCGCATATTATGAGTTTTGTGGAAGAAATCTCTGATGAAATCGTTTTCCTTTTAGAAGGGAAAATCTATTTTAAAGGCAGTATTCCGGCGCTAAAAGCACAAACCAATCAACCAGATTTAGAACACGCAATTGCATCCATCTTAACTACAAATCATGTTTAAAATATTAAAATATAGTTTTTACGACCTTATGCGTAGCCGTTGGAGTTACGTGTATTTTGCTTTTTATTTATTATTAGGTATCGTGTTGTTATTTCTTAATAATGACCTTTCAAAAGCAGTTATAACCCTAATGAATGTCATCATTATTTTAGTGCCACTTATTGGGACTATTTTTGGTGTTATGTATTATTATAATTCTAAAGAATTTACAGAGCTTCTATTAGCACAACCTTTAAAACGATCATCTATATTTTTAGGACAATATTTGGGTGTAGCTATTTCCCTGTCTATGAGTTTAATTTTAGGACTCGGAATACCGTTTGTATTCTACGGTTTGTTTATGTCCAATGCCATTTGGGATTTTAGTCTCTTGCTCATAACAGGTGTGTTTTTAACACTTATTTTTACTGCTTTAGCCTTTAATATAGCCCTTTCTAACGAAAATAAAATTAAAGGCTTTGGTTATGCTATCTTGATGTGGCTATTTCTTGCCGTTATTTATGATGGGTTATTCTTAATGTCATTATTGTTTTTTGAAGATTACCCTCTTGATAAATTATCATTAATCGGAACCGTTTTAAATCCGGTAGATTTATCACGAACACTCATTTTGTTAAAACTTGATATTTCGGCTTTACTTGGTTACACGGGAGCCGTTTTTAAACAATTTTTTGGAACGAGTTTCGGCTTAATAGTATCCTTTACCATGCTCGTAGTTTGGGTGCTTTTACCTGTTTTACGTATTGTTCAAAAATCCAAGAAAAAAGACTTTTAATATGAAACCTATTCTCTTTATTTTACTGGCATGCGTCGTGCTTTTTACAAGTTGCAAAAGCGAAAACAAATCAACTAACATGGATGAAATTGGCCATAAAATATCCATAACAGATACCTTACAGTTAACCTTTAACAATGGAGATAAATGGCTTGTGAATGCTGAAACACATGAAGGTGTTAAAAACATGGAGGCTGTCATTAATGAATTCAAAGCTGAGAAATCTGAAAATTATAAAGAATTAGGTAATAAACTTTCCAAACAAACCAGTTATGTTATTAAAAATTGTACCATGACCGGTGCGTCACATGATCAGTTACATGTGGTGTTAGTACCTATGTTAGACGAAATTAGCGTGTTACGAGAAAGTAATAATTTGATTATGGCTAAAACGTCTTTAACTAATCTAGAAGACTTGATTCAGGCGTATTTTAAACATTTTAATTTATAGTTAAATGTGATTTTTATCATGTAATTATAATAGATGAATTCTTAAATTTGTCCTATGATTAAAACAGTTTCACATATAATAACCGCACATGTGCTTGCTCTAATTTTGTTAGCACACAACATTAATTCGTTGGTTATTGTTACAGATTTTGTTTTAAATCAAGACTTCATTGCAAAAACCCTTTGTATTCAAAAAGATGATCAACAAGGTTGTAACGGAAAGTGTCAACTGAAAACTGAATTAGCTAAAAATGAAACTGGAACGGATGGTAAATCGCCAGCTCAAAATACGGTTAAACGTCAAACTTTAGATGTCTTCTTCGTTTCAGAAATTAATGTTATTTCAGATCAATTGGAAACTGTAAATCGTGTGGCGGTTTCTAATTATTCATACACACCAAGGCTTGACAATCAGTCATTATCCGTGGAAACACCTCCTCCAGATTTTAGTTAATTTTTTAGTGTTAAAAAACAACTAGTTTTTCTGTTTCTACCCATGTATTATGGTGTAGGCACAGTTTTCATAATCAAATTTTAGCATATTTTTCTAATCCATGGACAGCTATTTACACTATCTGTATTGGTAATTTCTATGCTAAACATAACTCAAAACACAATATAAAATGAAATTAAAATATATATTACCTGTACTATTCATCGCTTTATTCACAACGGCATGTTCTGAAGATGACACGAATTTCGATACGCCAATTGTAAATGAAGTGGAAGGCCTTAATAAAGTTCAAGAACTTACAAATAGCACACATACTATTGAATTATTTAATGCTTCTGGCCGTTTTTATACAGGATATAATGCCATTAGCGTTCGTATTAAAGATAATACCACAAATGACTATGTTGAAAATGCATCTATAAGCTGGATGCCTGTAATGCAGATGCCAACTATGCAACATTCTTGCCCGAAAGCTAACCCGACTAAAGAACCAGGTAAAAACACCGTTTACAAAGGAAATATCATTTATCAAATGGCTTTTACGGATGGAACAGGTTGGTCATTAACGGTAAACTACACCATTGATAACGTGGATTATTCAGCTACTTCAGACATTACAGTTATGCAAAATGAAGATCAAAATGTGTCTAGTTTTGTGGGTAGTGATGATAAACGTTATGTAGTTGCCATGGTGGCGCCAACAAACCCCATTATTGGAAATAATGAGTTGGTATTGGGTGTTTATGAAATGGAAAACATGATGTCTTTCCCAGCGGTTCAAAATTACAGTCTATCATTAGATCCAAGAATGCCAGGAATGGGTAATCATAGTTCACCAAATAACACGAACTTAACATACAATTCTTCTGACAATCTGTATCATGCCAATTTAACCTTAACTATGACAGGGTATTGGGTGTTAAACCTAAAACTTATGGATGGTCAAGGTGAAATTCTTAAAGGTGAAAATGTAACGGAGGACAACATTCAAAGCAGCCTTTATTTGGAACTTGAATTTTAATTCAAATCTTATTTAAAACCTATAGATAGCCTGCTTTTGGCTATGCTATCTATAGGTTTCCCAAAACACTATTTAGCTATGAAAAAGTATATTATATACGGCATAGGTTTCATGTTTAGTGCTTTTATGTATGCACAAGAAGTAGAAACTACCGTAGAAAAGGATACCACGCAACTCCAAGAGGTTATTTTGATTGGACAGCGCAAATTAAGTAATTATCGACAAGAGAAAACGTTGTCCAGTGTGGATGATTATTTAGAGAAATCGAATAAAATTACCATGATTAAACGTGGAAATTATGCCTGGGAGCCTACCATGAACAACATGACTAGCGAACGTTTGAACGTTACTATTGATGGGATGCAAATTTTTGGTGCCTGTACAGATAAAATGGACCCAATAACATCCTACGTTGATGTGTCTAATTTAGAAAAAGTAAACATAGGATCTGGGCAAGAAGGAACAGAAAATGGTCATGTTATTGGTGGTGGCATCGACTTACAGTTACCGCAATCTAAATATTATGATTTTGGTTTTAAAGGTAGTGCGGATTTAGGCTATGAAACCAACGGAAATTACCGAACAGCTGGTTTAGATTTAGAGTACTCAGGAAATAAATTTTATATTAATGCAGATGGTATTTATCGAAAATCTGATAATTATGCTGCCGGAAATAATCAAGAAGTTTTGTACTCGCAATTTGAAAAATACAATGTTTCGGTTCAAAGTGGTTATAAATTAAATGAAAAGCATACTATAGATGCTAATCTTATTTACGATAAAGCAACAGATGTTGGATATCCAGCATTACCTATGGATGTGTCTTTAGCCGAAGCTTTAATTACTTCTTTAACGCACACGTATAAAAACGATTCTACATTTGTGAAATCTTGGGAATCTAAACTATATTATAATACCATAACGCATATTATGGACGATTCCAAACGTCCAGATGTTCCAATTAGAATGGATATGCCAGGCTGGAGTGACACCTATGGGTTTTACAGTAAAGTAGGATTTAAAGAAAACAAACACGATTTCTTAATCAATTTAAACGGGTTTTATAATCGTTCTGTTGCCGAAATGACCATGTATCCAAATGACCCCAATCAACCAGCTATGTTTATGTACACGTGGCCCGATATTAGAACGTTATATTCAGGAGTTTTTGCCAAAGATGCTATTACATTAAGTGATAAATCAACATTGACAGCTTCCGCTAGATTTGGTTTTCATAATAATACCATTGCAGAGCAAGTAGGATTAGAAAGTTTACAAATTTTCTATCCAGATTTAACGGATAGTAAAAATCGGTTTTTAATGAGTATTTCTGCTGATTATAAGCTAAAAACTAAAACCTACGATGCTAGTTTTGGTCTTGGTTATGGTGAACGCGCACCTTCGGTTAGCGAAGGTTATGGTTTTTTCCTCTTTAACAGCTTTGACAATTATGATTATATAGGAAATCCAACATTAAATAATGAAAAGGCTATGGAAGTTAATGCTAAAGCAAATTATTATAAAAAACGCTTTCAAATAGGTGTCGAGGCATCTTATTTCTACATTATGGATTACATTATTGGCGAAATAGACCCAAACTTAAGTGCTATGACTATTGGTGCAGATGGTGTACGCGTTTATAATGCGTTATCTTATGCGTCTATCTTTGATGTATTTATAAATGCTAGTTATGATTTTACCGATAAACTATCGGGAAATGCAACCTTAGGCTACAATTATGGTTCTGGCAGTAATGGTGAAAATTTACCACTTATCAAGCCTTTTTCATATGTAGCGGAAATAGCCTATAATCTTACAACGTTTAATGTAGCCTTACAGTTGGAAGGAAATGGTGATCAAAGTCGTTATAGTAGTTATTATGGAGAGGACAATACATCAGCTTATGCTGTTTTAAACCTTAATTTAGGTAATATTTTATATGTGAAGAATAATAAAATGATTTTCAAGTATGGCGTAGAAAACATATTAGATGCTAATTATTCAACTTACGCGGACTGGAATAAGATTCCACGTCAAGGTCGAAATTTCTATGCAAATGTGTCGTATGTGTTTTAAAGGAATATACTAGATAATGGTGAAACAAAGTAAAAGCTTTCAATGTATATTGGAAGCTTTTTTAATGACAATCTATTTCACTTGACACATTTTCAACAATTGGAGCAGGCGAGAGGTAAGGTATGCCCAACCCTAAACCACGAAGAATAAATAACAACCCAATAATTACAACGAAAATCGGAATGGCTTTTTGAATACGCTGTTTAATGGTTGCATTTAAAAATTTTCCTAAATAGATAGCGGTGGTCATTAATGGAACAGTTCCAATTCCAAATAAGGACATATAAAGTGCGCCTTGAAAGGCATTCGCACTAGCTAAAGAGCCAAAAACGGCCATATAAACTAAACCACAAGGAAGAAAACCGTTAAGAAAACCAATAGTTAAAAACGTATCGGCTGTTTTCTTTTTAAGGGCAGCTCCCAAACCAGATTTAATTTTTGAAATGACTTTATGTAGCGGTTTCGAAAAGTTGTATTTATTGAATGTCTTATAAGGAATAAGAATGGCAACAATCATTAAAACTCCTATAATAATAGAGAGTTGTTGTTGGAGTCCAAAAATATATAAGCTTTTGCCAATAAGGCCAAAAACAAGTCCAATTAAACTATAAGCCAGAATACGCCCAAAATGATATAGAGTAATTTGCGTAACTTTTCGAGTGGAATTACTGCGGTCTACGGGTAGCATAAAGGCAATAGGTCCACACATACCAACGCAGTGAAAACTACCTAGTAAGCCCAATATAAGTGCTGACCATAACATGCTAGTATCTTATTTCTTTCTTGAAGCGATATGCATTTCCGTTATATTCCCAATCAATAATTAAATTCCAACGTCCACCTAATAATTTATCTTCCGGAATAAGCATGTTTTGAGTCGTTAAAGAAATGGGTACCTCAAAATCAAACTTCTTATTGGATGGTCTGTATAAAATTACATTTCCTGATATCTCTGAAGCATTTAAAGAATCTGGGAAGCTTATAAGAATACCTTCTTCACTTTGTGTTACACGTACATTTTGGGCTAATTTATTGCCCTTTTGCTCACGCGCCATATTACCTTCAACCTTTAATTCTTGTTGGTAGTAATCTTCGGTTACTAAATCGTGTTGATAGGTATCATCTACACTCATTTTAATTACAAAAAACATGATAAAGGCAATAAACCCTATCAATGCTAACACCATACCAGTACCCCAATTTATTTTCATAATAGACTCCGTAAAACGGTTTTTTTAATATTAATTGCAAGCTACACGTTTAATTATAACTTCGTGGACCTAGAAAGTTCACCGTTTCAGTTTCAATAAGGTCATCGTTGCTATATACTTCGATCATTAAACGGTTTTTATCGCCACTTAAATCTTTCTGATCGATTTCAATAAACAAAGTTCCTTGCACTAAACCTTGAGGTGGAACATTAAAGGTATCCGAATTAGAGACAACTTTAATCGTGCCTTCAAATTTTCTTAATTTAAAGTGAATATTTTCAATTTCTCTCGTTGTTTTATTTACTAGCTTATAAGTAAAAACATTACTAATAATAGTGCCTTCTTTATGTTCATATAATTGACCTGGAAGTCGTAATATATTGGCTTCAACTTCGTTACGCAGCAATAGCATACCAGACAAAAGTCCAACTAGAATTGTTAAAACAGCTATATAACCTTTTAATCTTGGTGTTAATTTAAATTTTTCTTTTTTCTCAATTTCATCTTCACTAGCATAGCGAATTAAACCTTTAGGAAGGTTAATACTTTCCATAATATGATCGCATTCATCAATACATGCTGTACAGTTAACGCACTCTAGCTGTGTACCGTTTCTAATATCGATACCTGTTGGGCAGACATGCACACATTGTAAACAATCAATACAATCACCATAACCTAATGCTTCACGATCTTCATTTTTTCGGAATTTCTTTCTACCATTTTCAGCTTCACCACGTTTATGGTCATAAGCAACAACTATGGATTTATTATCTAGCAACACACCTTGCAGGCGACCGTAAGGACAAGCAATAATACAAACTTGTTCTCTGAACCAGGCAAAAACAAAATAGAAAACAGCTGTAAAGATTAATAATGGAAATAAGGTTCCTAAATGTTCGGATGGTCCATCTGCTATATATCTTAAAAGCTTATCACTACCTATTAAATAAGCTAAAAATATGTTTGCAATTAAAAATGAAATAATTAAAAATATGAACCACTTAAGTAAACGTTTTTTTATTTTTTCAGCATTCCAAGGCTGTTTATCTAATTTGCGTTGTTTGTTTCTATCGCCATCTATCCAATATTCAATTCGTCTAAAAACCATTTCCATAAAAATGGTTTGTGGACAAATCCATCCACAAAAAATACGACCAAAACCTACGGTAAATAGGGCAATAAAAATAACACCTATTAACATAGATATTACAAATAGGTAGAAATCCTGTGGCCAAAAAGGAAATCCAAAAATATTAAAACGACGTTCTAAAATGTTAAACAATAAAAACTGATTTCCATTTATTTTTATAAAAGGAGCAGCAAATAGAAAGGCCAACAAAGCATAACTTACTATTTTACGCCATTCGTAATACCGACCACTAGGTTTTTTTGGATAAACCCATGCGCGTTTACCTTGGTCATCTAATGTGCCAATAGTATCTCTAAACGATTCGTTTTCTGGGCTTTCCACTGTTGTTTATTTTAGGTTATTGTTTTTATAGATAACAGAAATCACCAAACTATTTTAGTTCCATGATTTCTGTTAATTGTATTATTCTGCTGCATCGTCTTTCCAAATATCCCCTTCAGCTTCTTTTGGGTTAGCTGCTGTTGTACCTTGAAATGTTAACACATAACTTGATACTTGTGCCATTTCAAGAGGAGATAAACTCTGCTTCCATGCAATCATTCCTTTTCCGGCTCGACCACCTTCTGCAACCGTTTTAAATACATTTTTAATACCGCCGCCTAAAATCCAGTGTTCATCAGTCAGGTTTGGTCCAATACCACCACCACCATCAGCCATGTGGCAGGCCACACAGTTAACTTCAAATAGGGCTTGTCCAGCGCTTAAATCGGCTGCACCTGTTAAGACTTCTACTGTATTAGCATCGACTAAATTTTTTGCGGTTCGTTTATATTCTTCAATATCAATAGCTGCTTGGGCATATTCAGAATTCAATTCATCGTACTGGTTTTCACCATCAAAAACATGATATCTCACTAAATAAACCGCTGCAAATACAATAGAAGCATAAAAACTATAAATCCACCAAGGCGGTAAGTTGTTATCCAACTCTCTAATGCCATCATAATTATGATCTAATATAATGTCATGTTCCTCTTCCATTGGTTTGGAATCTAGTGATTTGGTGTATAGTTTTTTAAACCATATAACAAATTTAGATGTACTTTCTTTTTTAGCATCATATCGTGCTTTTGCCGCTTCGTCTAAACTCTGGTATAAAATATTACCCATTGAGCTCACAATAGCTTCAATCCCTATTAATAATATTAATACAAATATTAAAAATAGCATAACTAGTGGTTGTTCAATAAAGGCTGGTTGGCTACCAGATTCTATAAAGAATTCTGCTAGTCCAGCAATTAAGAAAAATATAATAGGTATCCTTATCCAAGCTGGAATTGATTGTCTCATAGTTCTTCGTGGTTTTGGTTGTTATCTAATGGTATATTGCTGACAGTTTCTATGTAATCTTTTTTTGCGGTTACAACCCACCAAAATAAGACTACAAAAAAGATGAAAAATATTAGCAAAGAGATAATCGGGTAAATCTCGATTCCCTCCATACTGTCCATGTGATTTTTTACAAACTTTAACATCGTTTATTTTATTAGATTATTCTTCGAAATCAGTTACATTAATATCTGTTCCTAATCGTTGCATGTATGCAATTACGGCTACAATTTCACGATTACGCATTTCAACAAAATCTTCGCCACCTGCAGCTTTTTCAGCCTCATACGTGGCTGCGAAATCAGGATCAGCATATAAATTCTGTTCAATTTTTGTTCCTTGCTCCAACATGTTTTCTTGTGCGTTGGCAATGTCCTCTTCTGTATATGGTACACCTAAAGTAACCATGGCTTCCATTTTATTTTCTGTAATGGACTTGTCTAATTTATTGGTAATAAACCATTTGTATGATGGCATAATAGAACCGGAAGAGGTACTTTGCGGATCATAGAAGTGATTAAAATGCCAATTGTCTGAATATTTTCCACCTATTCGATGTAAATCTGGACCTGTACGCTTACTTCCCCATAGGAATGGGTGGTCATAAACAAACTCTCCAGCTTTGGAGTAGTCACCATAGCGTTCTACTTCACTTCTAAATGGTCTTACCATTTGAGAGTGACAACCTACACAACCTTCACGGATGTATATATCACGACCTTCTAATTCCAAAGGAGTATATGGTTTCACGCTACTAATTGTAGGTATATTGGATTTAACCATAATGGTCGGTACTATTTGGACAATACCACCAATTAATATAGCAATGGTTGCATAAATTGTTAATCTAACTGGTTTTCTTTCTAACCAAGAGTGCCATCCTTCGCCACCCACACGGCTTTTAGAAACATTTTGCAAAGCTGGAGCTTCAGCTAATTCATCCGTAACTTTACTACCATTTTTAGCAGTAATAATAACGTTATAGACTAATACTAACATACCTGTTAGGTAAAGTGTACCTCCAATGGCACGCATCCAATACATAGGCATTATTTCAGTAACGGTTTCTAAAAAGTTACCATAAACTAAAGTCCCATCTGGGTTAAATTGCTTCCACATACTTGCTTGTGTAAATCCAGCAACATATAATGGTAAGGCATACATAATGATACCTAAAGTACCAATCCAGAAATGGAAATTAGCTAAACCAATGGAGTGTAATTTTGTTTTAAATAAGCGAGGTATTAACCAATAAATCATACCGAAAGCCAAGAATCCGTTCCAAGCTAATGCGCCTACGTGAACGTGCGCAATAATCCAGTCGGTAAAATGGCCAATGGCGTTTACATTTTTTAAAGACAGCATGGGGCCTTCAAAAGTTGCCATACCGTAACCCGTAATAGCCACCACCATAAATTTTAAAACAGGATCTGTACGTACTTTATCCCAAGCACCACGAAGCGTTAATAGTCCGTTAATCATTCCACCCCAAGATGGCATTAATAACATAACAGAAAACGCCACACCTAAATTTTGTGCCCATTCTGGAAGTGCTGTGTATAATAAGTGGTGGGGTCCAGCCCAGATATATATAAAAATTAATGACCAGAAGTGAATAATGGACAAACGATAAGAATATACAGGTCTGTTAGCCGCTTTAGGAACAAAATAATACATTAAACCTAAAAATGGTGTTGTCAAGAAAAATGCTACAGCATTATGTCCATACCACCATTGCACCAATGCATCCTGAACACCTGCGTATACAGAGTAACTTTTAAAAGCACTAACAGGCACTTCTAAACTGTTAAAAATATGAAGTACGGCAACTGTTACAAACGTCGCTATATAAAACCAAATAGCAACATATAAATGTCGTTGTCTACGCTTAATCATAGTTCCAATTAAATTGGCACCAAACACAACCCAAACTACAGCAATGGCAATATCAAAGGGCCATTCAAGCTCGGCATATTCTTTAGATGTTGAAAAGCCTAATGGTAATGTTATGGCCGCACCAACAATAATAAGTTGCCAACCCCAAAAGTTAATTTTACTTAAAACATCGCTATACATTCTCGCTTTTAAAAGTCGTTGTGTTGAGTAGTAAACACCGGCAAAAATGGCATTACCAACAAAAGCGAAAATTACTGCATTGGTGTGTAACGGTCTTAATCTACCAAAACTTAACCACGAAATTCCATCGGTTAAGTTGGGAAATAAAAACATAAATGCTAAAAGTAAGCCTACAAGCATACCTACAACTCCCCAAAACATGGTGGCATAGAGGAAATTTTTAACGACCTTGTTGTCGTAATAGAATTGTTGTACTTCCATAATTTTTAATTAGTCTTTTTGGTTTTAATAGTTTGTTTTTGGTTTTCTTTTACGAGTTCATCTTCAAATAGCATTCTGACAGATGGTGTATAATCATCATCAAATTGACCGCTTCTTACTGCCAAAACAAAAGCAATAAAAAAGCCAATGGCCACTACGATGCTGATACTCAATAATATGTATATAACACTCATACCTGATAGAAGTTATGGTTCAAAAATACTGTCTTAATATACTCAAAAATATGATAAAAATCATATTTGTTTATTTTTAATCATTCTAATTTCCTACCAATAACATTGGTTGCAACCGTAGTAAAAACCACAATACTTATAGAACTTAATGGCATTAAAATAGCGGCAATAACAGGCTCTAATTGTCCAGTAACCGCAAAGTACAACCCTATTATATTATATACAAATGAGAGGGCAAAACTCCACTTAATAATTTTTATAGCTTGTTTGGATGCTTTTATATATTGGTGTAATTGATTGAATTTGGATGCGTCTAAAATGGCGTCACAAGCAGGCGAAAAGACATTCACATTCTCTGAAATAGCTATGCCAACTTCGCTTTGTGCCAATGCACCAGCATCATTTAACCCGTCGCCAATCATGAGCACTTTAGCGCCTTCAGATTGATGATATTTAATATAATCCAATTTATCATCTGGTTTTTGATTAAATATCAATTTAGTTTTAGTGGGTAATAATTTTTTTAAGTTTTCCAATTCACCGGCATTATCCCCCGAAAGGATAACTAAATCATACTCATGTTTTAAGCTATTAAACAATTTGGATAATCCTTTTCTATAACTATTATAAAAGGTGTATTTTCCTTTGTATTGGTTGTTACTGTTAATATGAACTGTGGTATTCAGTATGGATTTATCTTGTTTGAAGCCAACAAAACTGGCGGAACCAATTTTCATCGTATCATTTTGATGTGTACTTTCAATACCTTGACCTAAATGTTCTTCAAAATGGTTTAATGTTATGATATCATGCTCATCTAAAATATCATAAAGTGTACGGCTCAACGGATGGTTTGAACCTCGCAAGGTATTCTTTAAAAGGATTTCCTCTGACGTGGATAATGCATCACCATCATAGGTGGCGGAACTTTGCTTATTGGAAGTAATAGTTCCTGTTTTATCGAAAATAATGGTATTTATAGCTACTAATTGTTCAATAACAGATGCGTTTTTGAGGTAGAATTTCAACTTGCCAAAAATCCGTAATAAATTTCCTAAGGTAAAAGGCGCGGAAAGGGCAATAGCACATGGACAAGCAATAATTAAAACAGCTGTAAAGACATTCATGGCTTTGGATGAATCTACAAGTAACCAATAGGTGGTTGCTATAAATGCAATACTTAAAACTGCAATTGTAAAACGCTTACTAATAGTATTAGTTAAGTTTGTAAAGCTGTCTTGTTTATTTTTATTAAAAACATCATTACTCCATAACTGTGTTAAATAACTTTGCTCCACAGATTTTAAAGCTTCCATTTCAATAACACCAGTGGTTTGTTTCCCTCCAGCGAAAAGTTTATCGCCAGAATTTTTAGTTATGGCATCAGACTCTCCTGTAACAAAACTATAATCAATTTTTGCTTTGCCATTTATTAAAATGCCATCAACCGGAATTAATTCTTGATTCCTAATAAGAAGGCGATCTCCTTTCTCAATATCATAAACTTGAATTGGTGTTTCTATACCATCCAAAATTTTTGTAATTGCAATAGGAAAATAGGATTTGTAATCTCTTTCAAAAGAAAGAAATGAATAAGTTTTTTGTTGAAAAAACCGGCCTAGCAATAGGAAAAATACCAATCCTGTTAAGCTGTCAAAAAATCCAGAACCGATATCTAATATAATTTCAACGGTACTTCTTATGAATAATACCGCCAGACCTAGTGCTATGGGAACATCAATATTTAAAAGTACAGAGCGCAGTCCTTTATAAGCTGATGTAAAATAATCGCGCCCAGCATAAAAAACAACAGGCAATGAAAACGCAAACATAAGCCACCTAAAAACGTGTTTATATTGCTCTAGCCAAAATTCGCCCACTTCAAAATACTCTGGAAATGATAAAAACATAACGTTTCCAAAAGAAAACCCCGCAATACCGAGCTTGTAAATTAGCGAACGATTAATATTTTCCTTACCCGTTTTGAAATCATTTAAGGAAATATAGGGTTCGTACCCAATAGCACTTAAAAGCAAAACCACCTCTTTTAAAGAAAAATTTTCGGTATTATATGTTATACGAACATTCTTTTTGCCAAAATTAACTTGAGAAGCTGTAATGTTATTATTGAGTTTGTTTAGGTTTTCTAATATCCAAATACACGAACTACAATGTATATGCGGAATATACAAGGTGACAATTTGAATACGTCCATCATTAAATTCCGTGAGTTTTTCAATAATGTTTTCTTTTGATAAAAAGTCATATTTGCCCTGAATTTCTTTCGGTGCAGAACCTGGTGATGCTTGTAAGTCGTAATAACAGGTTAAGTCGTTTTCTGAAAAAATTTCATAAACCGTTTTACAGCCATTACAACAAAATAATTTTTCGTCGTAAGTGATTTGTTCTGAATCGCATATATCACCACAGTGGAAACATTTGTGTTGTTCCATAAAATTTGCCCATTTATACCTTTTGCAAAGGTAAAATATAAGCATTGATTTAATATGATTTTTGTCATGTATTGTGTATTTTTGATGTTAACTTATTTTAGGCTGATATGAGTAAATGTGAATCCTGTATTGCAAAACAATTAAATTCTTTAAATGCTATGACTACTGAAGAATTGCGAAAAGTATCAGCTTGTAAAACAACACGTTTTTACAAAAAAGGTGATATTATTTTTGATGAAGGCGAATCCCTTCATGGCGTTTATTGTGTTCGTAGTGGTGTTTGCAAGCTAACCAAATTAAGTGCTAATGGTAAAGATCATACCGTAAAACTACTCGGAAAAGGGGAACTTCTAGGGCAACGTTCTATTATTAGTGATGAGCGGACCAATTTAAGTGCTGTGGCTTTAAATGATATTGAACTGTGTTTTGTGCCGAAAGATCAAATAATTACGCCTTTACACGAAAATCAAAATTTTTCATTTGATGTATTGCAGAATTTAGCAAAAGATTTGCGAAGTGCAGAAGACGACCTAATTAATATGGCTCAAAAATCCGTGAAGCAACGTATGGCGGAAACATTAATTTATATTCAACATGTTTTTGGTGTGGATTCGTCTGGAGCATTAAATGTTATATTATCACGTGAAGATTATGCTAGTATTGTAGGTACAGCAACGGAATCTGCCATTCGAATTTTATCACAGTTTAAAAAGGAAAAATTGATTGCCACATCTGGTAAACATATAACGATTACAGATATTGAAGGCTTAAAACGTGTGGATTAAAAAAATGCTTCAATCGTTTTAGATTAAAGCATTTTTAGCATTCTTACCTTCATTATATTAATTTCTTTAAAACATTTTAACAGGTTTAAAAGGATTGAGTTGTAGTTTTTCCATTTCAGATTGATAGGTTCTCCAAGATTCTTTATAGAAAGCATTTGTTTTATTAATAGCTTCGTTAAAGGCATCTTCTGCGTGTTTTATCAAGGTGTCTTCAGTAGTTGTTATCCCATTTTTACGAGATCTAGAATACCAACCTGCTGTTCCTAATCTACTACTTACGGGAATATCATCTGAATTCGTAATACCTTGACGCTTATCTGGTTTTCCTAAATATAGGTTAATAAGTTCATCTGCCTGTTCAGAAACCTCTTTAGACTCTTTTATGGCATCCTTGTATTTTTCTTTATTTAATTTTTTTAAATCTGATGCATATTTATCGGCAATCTGCTTGCTTTCAACAAGCTGTTTTACAGCATTTGCCATTTTCTCTTGGAGCACTTCTAAACGTTTGGCTGTATTATAAATGGCATCTATATTAGCTTGTGTTGCATTTAATCGCGGATCTGATTTAACTTCAATATTTTTTTCAGACGTTTCCGTTCCATAAGTCATGACCACACGGTATGTTCCAGGCTTAACCGAAACACCACCCGATTCGCTTGTTTGTTTTCTAATGGATCTGGATGCACGCGGAACACCAGCTTCATCCATATACCACGTCCATTTATGAACTCCTGTTTCTTTAGGTGTTTTACGTTTTAAGGTTCTAATCAGCCTGTCACCATCATATAACTGTAAGGTGATGGTGTCCTTGGTGGCCATAGATTTCTCTTCGACTTCTGAAGTATCTTCGTCATCAAGTGTAACTTCTGTCTGATCTTCTGCTTCAGATGATTCTTTTAGTTTTTGTTCTTTATGTTCTTTCGCTTTAATTGAATCTACTTTCACGAAATAGGAGAGTTCAGCACCATAACTGCGATTTACACCATGATACGTAGCATCTGCTCCAAAACGACTTCCGGTTGGTTGTTGGTAAGTGGCTTGATAGGCAATTGGAGGACTAAACAATTCTAAATCTGCGTTGAGCATTTGCTTGTTTTTTGCCATGGCTCGTAAGGGTCTAATATCATCCAAAACCCATGCTGCACGACCAAAGGTACCAATTACTAAATCGTGTTCTCTTGGTTGAATCACTAAATCCTTAACCGATACTGTTGGGAAACCTTCGGTCCATTTTGTCCATTTGTTTCCAGCGTCTATAGATATATATAAACCATCATCTGTTCCTAAAAATAGTAAATTGGGTTCTTCTAAATCTTCAATAATTGACAGTGTGTAGCTTTCTACATCGTCTGCATTAACAATACGCGTCCACGTTTTCCCGTAATTAGTAGTTCTATAAGCATAAGGCTCATAGTTAAAACGTCTGTAATCATTCGCAATCAATAACGCTTCACCTTTATTCTTATTCGATGCTTTAATTTGTGGAATCCAGCTACCAGCTGGTAACCCTTTGATGTTTTTGGATACGTCAGACCAGGTTTCGCCACCATTTTGGGTTATGTGAACACGACCATCATCGGTGCTAACCCAAAGCATGTTGCTTTCAATAGGTGAGGGTTCTATTACCAAAATGGTACAATGGTTTTCAGCTCCAGTAGCATCCATGGTTAAACCACCACTTTCATTTTGTTTGAGTTTTTCAGGATCGTTGGTTGTTAAATCGTCTGAAATAATAGTCCAAGTTTCGCCTTTGTCAGTTGATTTATGGACAAATTGACTGCCAAAATAAATGGTGCTATTATTAAAGGGATCTATGTTAATTGCTGAATTCCAATTGAAACGTAATTTTACATTCGGATCTGGATGGATGGGTTTTACCGTGTAATTACTTCCAGTTTCCCAATCATACCGACTTACGGAACCTTCTTGACTCATAGTCCAACCGTAACGCGAATCGTCTTTGTCTGGCACCACATCAAAACCATCACCAAAACTAATTTCTTGCCAATAACTATTTCTAATGCCTTGTGCACGCCAAACATAAGCTGGTCCACGCCAAGAACCATTGTCTTGCATCCCTCCATATACGTTATAAGGAAAATCATTATCAACATTTATATGATAAAATTGAGCAACGGGAAGATTTCCTATAAAACGCCAAGTGTCACCACCATCATGGGTAATATTCAAGCCACCGTCGTTACCATCAATCATAAAACTACCATCTTCAGGGTGCATCCACCAAGCATGATGATCTGGATGAACTCCATTATCTACACCATACGTAGGCATGAGTCTTTGAAAGCTTTTTCCACCATCCTGACTGACATTTACATAGGTAAAAACCGAATACACGCGATTTTCATTCTGCGGATCCACATATATTTCAGAATAATAGAATGGTCTATCGCCAATATCATTTTTGTCATTAATTTTGCGCCATGTAAAGCCGCCATCTTCACTTTTGTAAAGTGCATTTTTTTTGGCCTCAACCAAAGCATAAATAACATCTGGTTTACTTGGCGCAATGGCAACACCTATCCTTCCTAAATTCCCGGAAGGAAATCCTTCATCTTCGGTTATTTTTTTCCACGTATCACCACCATCAAAGGTAATGTGCATGCCCGAACCTTCACCTCCTGAATTAAAAAACCAAGGATCGCGTTTGTGTTCCCACATGGCAGCAATTAATTTGTTAGGATTGGTTGGATCCATAATTAAATCGGCAGCACCCGTTTTATTATTGGCAAAGAGAATGTTTTTCCATGTTTTTCCACCATCCGTCGTTTTATAAACTCCGCGTTCTGGATGTTCACCCCAAGGTGAGCCAATGGCAGCGGCATAAACCACATTCGGATTTGTTGGGTCAATAACCACACGATGAATATGTCGTGTTTTCTCTAAACCCATAGCTTGCCAGTTTTTGCCACCATCCAAAGATTTGTAAATTCCATACCCACCATTTAAACTGTTTCTAGGATTCCCTTCACCAGTACCAACCCAAATAACACTCGGGTTTGATTGCTGAATAGCAACCGCACCAATAGATGCTGTAACTTCATGATCGAAAATAGGATCCCACTTTATGCCACCTGAAGTCGATTTCCATAAACCGCCGGAGGCCGTACCAACAAACATTATGTTTGGATTGGAATGAACAACATCAATAGCAGTTACACGGCCAGACATGCCACCAGGACCAATATTTCTGGGTTTCATGTTTTTTACTAAATCGAGGTTGAAATCTTGCGTAAACCCTGAAATTGATATAAATAGGAATAATAGAAGAAATCGTTTTTTCATAAGTGGTGGTTTAGTTTGCCTTAAAGTTAAGCAAGAAAACTTAAATAGATGTTAAGGCCCTAATTTTTGAGTGAAAATTGTCGTAATTTTATGATGCATGAAAAAAGAAAATACACACAGAAAAGGCTTCGTATTTACACAATATGAATCGCCTTCACAAAGTCCGTTTGAGAAACTTTTTGATATTTTTAAAGAGCTGATTACCCATACATCGGGTGATTTTGATGAAGCAATAGATTGGTTAAAACAATTGGATGAAGAATACAAGTTAACAACGCCCGATTACACCATTGAAGACTTTATTGAAGATTTAAAAGCGAAAGGCTACATTCGTGAGGAAATTCGTCCGGATGGTAAAAAAGGGACTGCCATTACCGCAAAAACGGAACGCGCCATTCGGCAATCTGCTTTAGCCCAAATTTTTGGTAATTTAAAAAAGAGTGGAAGCGGTAATCATAAAAGTAAAGGTCTTGGAATAGGAGATGAGCATACAGGAGATTTTAGAAATTACCAGTTTGGTGATGGCGTGGATAAAGTGAATATTACGGAAAGTCTTCGGAATGCCCAAATTAATAATGGGTTAGGAAATTTTAATTTAACAGAAGAAGATTTAGTGGTTGAAGAAACCACACATAAATCGCAAATGAGTACTATTTTAATGATAGACATTAGCCATAGTATGATTCTGTATGGTGAGGATCGGATTACGCCAGCCAAAAAAGTTGCCATGGCATTGGCAGAATTAATTACCACACGCTATCCAAAAGATACACTTGATATTTTGGTTTTTGGAAACGATGCGTGGCCAATTAAAATTAAGGATTTACCGTATTTAACTGTGGGACCTTATCATACCAATACAGTGGCAGGATTGCAATTGGCTATGGATTTATTACGACGAAAACGAAATACGAACAAGCAAATATTTATGATTACAGACGGCAAACCCAGTTGCTTAAAGTTACCAGATGGCACTTATTATAAAGATAGTAATGGTTTAAATCCACACATTACTAATAAATGTTATGCTATGGCGCAACAAGCCAGAAAATTACATATTCCCATTACTACGTTTATGATTGCTCAAGATCCCTATTTAATGCAGTTTGTTGAAGAATTTACAAAAGCAAATCAAGGGAAAGCATTTTATACAGGCTTAAAAGGTTTAGGCGAAATGATTTTTGAAGATTATGAAAGTAATAGAAAGAAACGAATTAAGGGATAATTAAAAGACAAAAAACGAAAAGAGAAAGCATTATTAAATTTAAATAGTGTCTTCTTTCTCTAATCTAAACAAAGAAATATGAAAATAGAAAACATAAGTACATTAGGCGCATTAAAAAAATCAGGTTATACATCGCGATCCATAAAAGATGAATTACGAGACAATTTAATTGAAAAAATTAAACGTAAGAAGCCCATTTTTACAGGAATTCATGGGTATGAAAATACAGTTATCCCCGAATTACAACGTGCTATTTTATCACGACACAATATTAACCTATTAGGACTCCGTGGACAAGCAAAAACCCGTTTAGCGCGTTTAATGCTCACTTTGTTAGATGAATATATTCCCGTTGTTGAAGGTTCTGAAATAAATGATGATCCGTTGAATCCAATTTCCCGATACGCCAAAGAATTAATTAATGAAAAAGGTGATAACACCCCAATTTCTTGGATGCATAGAAGTGAGCGTTTTGCCGAAAAATTAGCGACACCTGATGTTACGGTAGCCGATATTATTGGTGATGTAGATCCTATAAAAGCAGCCAATTTAAAGTTGAGTTATGCTGATGATCGTGTCATTCATTATGGGATGATTCCACGTGCAAATCGCTGTATTTTTGTTATTAATGAGTTGCCAGATTTACAAGCTAGAATACAAGTAGCCTTATTTAATATTTTGCAGGAAGGCGATATTCAAATTCGTGGATTTAAATTGCGATTACCTTTAGATATGCAGTTCGTTTTTACCGCAAATCCTGAAGATTATACCAATCGGGGTAGCATTATTACACCATTGAAAGATAGAATTGGTTCTCAAATATTAACACACTATCCAGATGATATTGAAACGGCTAAACGGATTACACAGCAAGAAGCTAAATCCGATTATCGCCAAAAAGAAAATATTCATGTACCAGAATTGGCTAAAGATTTATTAGAACAAATAGTTTTTGAAGCCCGTGAAAGCGATTTTATTGATGAAAAAAGTGGCGTAAGTGCCAGATTAAGCATCACCGCTTTTGAGAATTTATTGAGTACTGCCGAATTGCGTGCCTTGAAAGCAGGCGATGCTAAAACAACGGTACGTTTATCTGATTTTCTTGGCATTATTCCTGCCATTACAGGAAAAGTAGAATTGGTTTACGAAGGCGAACAGGAAGGCGCAGCCCAAGTGGCTTATAATTTAATTGGTGACGCCGTTAAAAGTTTATTTCCCGAGTTTTTTCCGAAGATAGAAAAACTCCGAAAACAAAATGAAGAAAGCCCGTATGATCCTATTGTATCTTGGTTTTTTAATAACACGGATGAATTTGAATTGCTAGACGATTTACGGGATAAGGCGTATAAATCATTATTAGAATCCGTATCGCCTTTAGATGATTTATTAGGTGAACACCAACCAAAACTTTCCAAAAAAGAAAGTTATTTCGTGAAAGAATTTGTGCTTTGGGCTTTAGTGGAACATAAATTATTGAGCAAATACCGCTTTACAGAAGGACTACAGTTTAAAGATCCCTATGGTAGTTTCATTAGTGATTTATAAACATAGCAATTATACTAAAATGAAAAAGCGGTCAATTTGATCGTTTTTTCATTTTAATCTGTTTCGGTTTTAGCCACAACCAAAATCCCGTAAAAGCTAATAACATCAAGCCAAATGAGCTAATGGTTGAATAAAATAATTTTATAGGTTTGGACTGATTTCCAAAAAGATAATCAAGAATGGAACCATCATGAATCATTTCAATAATATCAGCCGTTCGAGTTTTGTCTGAAAGAATAGCACCCGAATAACAATCAATTTGAATTTCAGTGAAATGGGTTTCAAAGCGTATTTTGGCAATGCCTTTAGAGGGTCTGTAATCAATCCGGTTTATTTCAGATGGTAAGTTCTGTAAGTTTACATAATTGATGGCAATAGCTTGAATACTATCCAAACTAATCAATTCCAATTGTTGATTAATAGCTTTTTGAGACTTTGGTTTTAGTTGTAACTCATCTTTCCAAGTAAGGAGTAGGCCTGTAGCTCCAAGAATAAACATAAATACAACCAAAGGCATAGCAATAAAGCGGTGCATTTTACGATACCATCGTGATTGTTTTGCTAATTTTTTACGTTTTTCTTTCAAGTTTAGCAGTTATGGGACATGCGAAAATAAGTTATTGTTTGCTTCTTTCTCTTAAAGCTATGTTAACGCAAATTCAACAAAATTCTATAATTTAGAAACTTGCACGTAAAAATCGTTATCAACTATCAATTTTTCATCTGAAATAGGCGTTGTTTTCCATTCGGTAGTTGGATAAAGCCACTGATCTTTATTATTAAAAGTTACTTGGATAGGCATATCAAAATCAGCAACAACATGGTTCCATCGGTATTTTAAACTACCATTGCTAATACTATATTCCAAGTTAGGAATATGTGACTGACGTAAATATTGATTAAAAAATGCAGTTAAATCTATTCCAGATTGTTCTGAAATATAATCTTCAATCTGTTTTGTAGTAACGGTTTGATGGTAAAACGTTTTGTTTAATCCACGTAAAATATGGCGCCATTTTTCGTCATCAGCAACTAATTGTCGCAAGGTGTGCAACATATTGGCTCCTTTGTAATACATATCACCAGAGCCTTCTTTATTTATATTGTAAGTTCCAATTAAAGGTCTATCATTTTGAATACGTTTTCGGGTACCAATAACATAATCGGCAGAGGCTTCTTTGCCATAAAAATAATCGACAAATAAATTTTCAGAATAGGAGGTAAACCCCTCGTGAATCCACATATCAGCAATATCTTTATTCGTGATATTATTAGCGAACCATTCGTGTCCAGCCTCATGAATAATGATAAAATCGAATTTTAAGCCCCAACCGGATTCCGATAAATCGTTTCCTAAATAACCCATTTTATAGTGATTCCCATAGGTTACAGAACTTTGGTGCTCCATGCCTAAATACGGAACTTCCACTAATTTAAAACCATCCTCATAAAATGGATATGGTCCAAACCAATGTTCAAAGGCTTCCATCATGCGTGGTGCATCTTTAAAATGTGTTTTTGCTTTTTCTAAATTATCACGGAGTACATAATAATCCATATCCAAAGGCCCATTTTCACCTGAATAAACTTCGGAAAAATGTACATAATCACCAATATTTACATTCACACCATAATTATTAATCGGATTTTTTACAGCCCAATTATATGTTGTAGTTGATTTATTTTGAACAATACTCTGTAAACGACCGTTAGAGACATTCATTAGTCCTTTTGGTACAGTTACACTAATATCCATGCTATCCACCTCGTCATACATGTGGTCCTTGTTCGGCCACCAAATACTAGCGCCTAGACCTTGACAAGATGTGGCTACAAAATGATTGCCGTTAGTATCTTTTTTCCATGAAAAACCACCATCCCACGGTGCACGAATGGCTTCTTTCGGATGGCCTTCGTAGTGTATTTCAATAGCATTGTTGGAACCAAGAATTTGTTTATCAATCAATCCGATAAAATAGGCATTGCCATCACGTGATGCTTTCAATTCTTTACCATTTTGTGTGACCTTGGTTATATATAAAGGTTCTTGTAAATCGATTTGAATAACGGCATACGGTTTTAAAACGGTGTATTTAACCGTGTTTTTTCCTTTAATAAATTTGGTGTCTGGATCTACAGAAATATCTAAATGATAATAGGTTAAATCCCACCATTCGCGTTCTGGTGTAATGGAACCACGAAGCGTGTCTTGATGCGTAAAGGTGTTTTTTTCTTGGAGTAAACCTTGACTGAATAATGTAAATGGGATTAATACTATGGCTAAAAAGTATATGGATGTTTTCATTATGAAAAATTTTCAATAAAAATACATAAAAAGAAAAGCCGTTCCGAATTTCGGAACGGCTTTTCGCTTCTAACTAAACTTAATCTATACTTAAAAACAATATTTCTCTTCTTCTTTTACTTTTTCAGCAATTTCTTTACGTAAATCTACAATATCTGGATAATTTGCATATTTAGTAAAACGTTTTAAGCCCATAAGCATCATACGTTGTTCATCACCTTCAGCAAAAGAAATAATACTTTCTTTTCCTTTTTCTTCTACGATATCCACGGCGTGATATAAATATAATTTGGCCATAGCAATTTGCGCAGATTGGGCGTCTTCACCAAAGCGTTTCGCATTCTTTTCGGTTCTTAAAATAGCCGATTCTGCCATATAAATTTCGATTAAAATATCAGCAGCAGCAATTAATAATTGTTGATGTGCTTCTAAATCTGGACCAAATTTTTGAACAGCTCCACCAGCAACCATTAAGAATGTTTTCTTCAGTTTCTTAATCATTTCTTTTTCTTCAGAAAATAATTCAGAATAATCTGGTGTATCAAATGAAGGAATTCCCATTAATTCATCCTGTACCTTTTGAGCAGGGCCTAATAAATCAACATGACCTTTCATGGCTTTTTTAACAAGCATACCAACAGCTAACATCCGGTTGATTTCGTTTGTACCTTCGTAAATACGAGCAATACGTGCATCTCTCCAGGCGGCTTCCATAGGTGTCTCTTCCGAGAATCCCATACCACCAAAAATTTGAATGCCTTCATCAGCAGCATTCTGAACATCTTCAGAAACAGCTACTTTTAAAATAGAACATTCAATAGCATACTCTTCAACACCTTTTAATTCTGCTTCTTGATGCGAATTTCCAGCGGCTTGACGCAAAGCAATACGATCTTCAATGTTTTTAGACGCTCTATATGTTGCCGATTCTCCAGCATAAGCGCTTGCAGCCATTTCAGCTAGTTTTACTTTAATAGCACCAAAATCTGAAATGCGTGTATTGAATTGTTTACGTTCATTGGCATAATTTACAGCCGTTGTTAAAATTCGACGTTGCGAATCTAAACAAGCAGCCGCTAATTTTATACGACCAACGTTAAGAGCATTCATAGCAATTTTGAAACCTTCACCACGACCTGCTAACATATTTTCAGCTGATACAACTGTATCACTAAAGAAAACTTGACGTGTAGAACTGGCGCGAATTCCTAATTTATGTTCTTCTTCACCTAGAGTAATGCCATTTGGGTTTTCTTTGTCATATTCTACAATGAAACCTGTAATATTTTTATCATCCTCTATTCGGGCAAAAACAATCATTAAGTGACAAAAGCCTGCGTTTGAAATCCACATTTTCTGACCGTTAATTTTATACGATTTTCCATCATTAGATAGGGTAGCGGTTGTTTTTCCAGAATTGGCATCCGATCCAGCACCTGGTTCTGTTAAGCAATAGGCACCAAACCATTCACCCGAGGCTAATTTTGGTACGTATTTTTGTTTTTGTTCTTCAGTTCCGTAAAGTGTAATTGGCATTGTTCCAATTCCAGTATGTGCGCCAAATGCGGTACTAAAAGATCCGGTTCCACTTGAAATATAGTCGCAAGTTAAAACAGTAGATACAAAGCCCATACCCATTCCACCGTATTCTTCGGGAACAGCTACACTTAAAAAGCCCATATCACCAGCTTTTTTCATAACCTCTTCCGTTAAGGCAAAATCTTTTGCTTCAAAGCGGTTTTTATGAGGAATAATTTCTCGGTCATTAAATTCTTTAACCGATTCTTTCATCATTGTTTGTTCTTCTGAAAAATCTTCAGGTGTGAACACATCTTCGCAATTCGTTTCTTTTACAAGAAATTGGCCACCTCTTAGGATGTCTTTATCTTTTTTTGCTTCCATTTTTTTGTTGATTCTAAACAGCTAGTAACTAAATTCTAAACTGTATTTTGTTGATTTAATTTCTGGTTACGTCTAATTTTTTAGACTGGGTTTTATAACGTGTTTATTTCAGGAATTCAAAAATTCCACAAGCACCTTGTCCTGTTCCTACGCACATGGTTACAGCGCCATATTTACCGGCCATGTTGCGTTTGCGCATTTCATCAAATAACTGAACTGATAATTTGGCACCAGTACAACCTAGTGGATGACCTAAAGCAATGGCGCCTCCATTTACATTAATGATATCTGGATTTAAGTCTAATTCTCTAATTACGGCTAATGATTGAGAAGCAAAGGCTTCATTCAATTCTATGAGCTCCAAATCTGACTGTTGTAAACCAGCTTGTTTTAATGCTTTTGGAATAGCTTTTACAGGACCAATACCCATAATACGAGGCTCAACACCAGCAGCAGCATAGTTTACTAAACGCGCAATGGGTTCTAAACCTAATTCTTTAACCATATCCTCACTCATAACCATAACAAAGGCAGCACCATCACTCATTTGCGATGAGTTTCCAGCAGTTACACTTCCTCCAGCAGCAAATACCGCTCGTAATTTTGCTAAAGCTTCTTTACTTGTCCCTGCACGTGGTCCTTCATCTTTGGTTACCGTATATGATTTTGTGGCCTTTTTACCATTAGCATCTACATAGGTTTGTTCAACTTCTATAGGTACTATTTGATCTTGAAAACGATTTTCAGCTTGTGCTCTTAAAGCTTTCATATGTGAATGGTATGCAAACTCATCTTGATCTTCACGAGATACGTTGAATTGCTTGGCTACGGCCTCAGCCGTATTTCCCATACCCCAATAATAATCCTCATGACCAGATTTAACAAGGTCATAATTTAATTCTGGTTTAAAACCTGTCATAGGAACCGAACTCATGCTTTCTGCACCTCCTGCAATAATACAGTCGCCCATTCCAGCTTGAATTTTAGCCGTTGCCATTCCTATTGTTTCTATTCCAGATGAACAAAAACGGTTTACAGTAACACCAGGAACATCAACAATATCTAATCCCATTAAAGAGATTAGTCGTGCCATGTTTAAACCTTGTGAACCTTCTGGCATAGCATTACCTACTATAACATCGTCAATGCGTTTTGGGTCTAAATTAGGCAGTTCTTTCATCATGTATTTGATGGTTTCTGCAGCTAATTCGTCTGTTCTTTTAAAACGGAACACACCTTTTGGAGCTTTCCCAACGGCTGTTCTATATGCTTTTACTATATATGCTTGTTTCATTTTTTTAGTTTCTTAATGGTTTTCCTGTTTTCAACATGTGCTGAATACGTTCTAATGTTTTACGTTCCGTACAAAGTGATAAAAATGCCTCACGCTCTAAATCCAATAGATATTGTTCGTTTACTAATGTTGGTTCAGATAAATCTCCACCTGCCATTACATACGCCAACTTATTAGCTATTTTCATATCGTGTTCACTAATATAGTTGCTGTCTTGCATGGAGTCTGTTCCTACTAAAAACATTCCTAAAGCTTGTTTTCCAAGAACTTTAATGTCTGTACGTTTTACCGGTTGCGTATAACCTGAATCTGCCATTAATTTGGCATGTTGTTTAGCAACGGCAATTTGTCGGTCCTTATTTACCACAACCACATCTTTACCTTTTTGTAGCAGGTTTAAGTCGAAAGCTTCATAAGCAGAAGTTGATACTTTAGCCATACCAATGGTTAAGAAATGCTCTTGTAGAATATTTAATTGGACATCGCCTTTTTCGAAAAGATCTTGAGCTCTTAAAGCCATTTCTTTAGAACCTCCACCACCAGGAATAACACCAACACCAAACTCTACAAGTCCCATGTAAGTTTCTGCTGCTGCAACTACTTTATCAGCATGAAGCGATAATTCACATCCACCACCTAAAGCCATACCGTGAGGTGCAGAAATTGTAGGGATTGAAGAATAGCGCATGCGCATCATGGTATCTTGGAAATATTTGATAGCCATATTTAATTCATCGTACTCTTGTTCGGCAGCCATCATGAAAATCATTCCTATATTTGCGCCCACAGAGAAGTTAGCGGCTTGATTTCCAACAACTAATCCGTCAAAATCTTTTTCAGCTAAATCTATCGCTTTATTAAGGCCAGCTAAAACATCGCCACCAATAGTGTTCATTTTGCTTTGGAATTCGCAGTTTAAGATACCATCTCCTAAATCTTCAATAACAACGCCTGAGTTTTTAAAGACTTCATTGGATTTTCTAATATTATCTAAAATGATAAAACTATCTTGTCCCGGAATTTTCACCTGCGCTTTCTTCGGAATATCATAAGCGTAAGTAGCACCTTCTTTTACTGTGTAGAAAGATTTGTTTCCTGATGCTAACATGTCATTCACCCAAGCATTAGGCTCTAAACCTTCAGCTTTCATCATTTCAATTCCGTTTTCAACACCAATAGCATCCCAAATTTGGAAAGGTCCATGTTCCCAACCGAAGCCTGCTTTCATAGCATCGTCAATTTTGTATAGATCATCTGCTATTTCAGGAATACGATTAGAGACGTAAGCGAATAATGCCGCAAAACTCTTACGGTAAAATTCACCCGCTTTATCTTTTCCTTTTACAAGAATTTTAAAACGATCAATAACTTTATCAACGGTTTTGGTTAATTCCAAGGTTGCAAAGTTCGCGCGTTTTTTTTCTCTATATTCTAATGTGTTTAAGTCCAGTGACAGAATTTCTGAAGATCCATCATCTTTTCTTACCTTCTTATAAAACCCTTGACCTGTTTTACTTCCTAACCATTTGTTTTCCATCATGGTATTGATGAAATCTGGTAATTCAAACAACTCTAAACGTTCATCTTTAAGGCAGTTTTCTCGAATTCCGTTAGCAACGTGTACTAAAGTGTCTAATCCAACAACATCTACTGTACGGAAGGTTGCCGATTTTGGACGGCCAATAACGGGTCCAGATAGTTTGTCTACTTCTTCAATAGTTAAATCTAAATCTTTAACAGCGTGAAATAAACTTTGGATACTAAATATTCCCACTCTATTTCCAATAAAGGCTGGTGTATCTTTAGCTATAACGGATGTTTTACCTAAAAACTTTTCACCGTACTCATTCAAGAAGTCCAATACCGCTTGATCTGTTTTTGGACCAGGAATAATTTCAAATAATTTTAAGTAACGTGCTGGGTTGAAAAAGTGTGTTCCACAAAAGTGTTTTTGGAAATCTTCACTACGACCTTCACTCATAAAGTGAATAGGAATACCCGAGGTATTAGATGTAATTAAAGTACCTGGTGTTCTGTGTTTTTCCAGGTTTTCAAAAACTTGCTTCTTAATATCAAGACGTTCAACAACAACCTCAATAATCCAATCTACATCTTTTACCTTTGCAATATCGTCTTCCAAATTACCTGTAGTAATGCGGCTGGCAAGTTTTTGATGATAAATAGGAGAGGGTTTAGATTTTAAAGCGGCTGTTAATGAATCATTAACGATGCGATTTCTAACTTCTTTATCATTTAAAGTTAGTTTTTTAGCTTCTTCTTTAGCGGTTAATTCTCTAGGAACAATGTCTAATAAAAGGACATCGACACCAATATTGGCAAAATGGCAAGCAATGCCGCTTCCCATAATTCCAGAGCCAATAACTGCTACTTTTTTTATTCTACGTTTACTCATATTATTTAAGATTGTGTTCTTTTTGGTTGTAAATTTTCTTGTTAGATATCATATTATTGATAATTTCTGCAACTTCATAAAAGCTTTCTAGTTTTTCTGCTGAAACATTTTTACGAATAGCTTCATTAAAAGTCAAAACTTTTTCTCTAGAATAGGCCCGTTTTTCACGACCAAATTCGGTTAAGTGAATAATAACACCACGACCATCTTCAGGGTTTGGTTTTCTCTCTATGAGTCCTTTATCCTGCATGATTTTCAAAGTTCTAGAAAGGCTTGTAGCTTCCATGCCCATTTTAGGACCTAATGATGTACTTGCTGTGCCGTGTTCAGGGTCTATACTTAGTAATGCAAATCCGGTAGACATACTTGTCTCAAATTTTGCTGCCTCTTCGTTATACATTTTATTAATAGCTAACCATGTGGTTCTAAATATATAATCGATGGTTTTATCCTTCATATTTACTTATTGGAAACCAAATATAGTAAAAATTTATTATGCACGCATAACAAATTGGAAAATTTTAACATTGCTATTGGACAAAAAAAACTCCTAAAGAATTAGGAGTTTGTTATTTAAGGACGGTATATTTTTTCGATGAGGTCTTTATAGATTTCTTTAATAACCTTTCGTTTCATTTTCATGGTCGGCGTTAAGTGTCCGCCTTCTATGGTCCATGCATCGGGTGTTATTTCAAACTTTTTAATTTGTTCCCAATGGCCAAACTTTTGGTTGGCTTCATCTATTTCTTCTTGAATACGATCGCGTAAAATTTGACTTGAAGGGATATCGTCTCTGGATTTTAACGGATAATTATGTCGTTTTGCCCATTCCTCAACAAATTCATAATTAATTTGAATTAAAGCAGCTGGCATTTTTTCACCTTCACCAATAACCATGATTTGCTCAATAAACCGTGATTGTTTAAATTTATTTTCTAATAGTGCTGGAGCTACATATTTACCACCAGACGTTTTAAACATTTCTTTTTTTCTATCTGTAATTTTTAGGAAACCATCTGGATCAATTTCGCCAATATCGCCCGTGTGGAAATAGTCATCTGTCATGACTTCTTTTGTTTTTTCAGGATCTTTAAAATAGCCCATCATCACATTTGGTCCTTTAACTAAAATTTCACCGTCGTCTGCAATTTTCACATGGACCTGATCAATAACGCGACCAACGGTTCCGACGCGAAAACCGCCGTCTCTCATATCGTTTACGGAAATTACGGGAGAGGTTTCTGTTAAGCCATAACCTTCCATGATTGGCATTTCAGCTGCTGCAAAAACACGTGTTAATCGCGGTTGCAATGCCGCGCTACCGGATACCATTAAATCCAATTGACCTCCTAATCCTTCTTTCCATTTACTAAAAATTAATTTTCTAGCTAATTTTAGTTGGGTTTCATACCACCAACCATTAGCGCCATAAGGTTCGTATTTTAATCCTAAATCTACAGCCCAAAAGAAAAGTGCCTTTTTAATTCCTGATAATTCACCACCTTTAGCGACAATTTTGTCAAAAACCTTTTCATAAAGACGCGGTACAGCGGTCATTACATTTGGTTTAATTTCTTTGAGGTTATCACTCATTTTCTCGATAGATTCGGCAAAATAAATTTCCACACCACAATATTGGTATAGGTACAAAATCATCCGTTCAAAAACGTGACAAACAGGAAGGAAGCTCAATGATTTAGAATGACCATAATCAAACGGTACTCGTTTTTCACTATTCAATACATTGGAGACTAAATTTTTATGAGATAACATAACGCCTTTTGGTCTTCCTGTAGTTCCCGATGTGTATATTAGAGTTGCTAAATCTTCACTTTTTACAGCCAATTTACGGGCATCAACTTCAGACTGATTGCTGGTGTCCATACCTAATTCTAAAATGTCATTCCAGCTATTTTCATTCACCACATCATCAAATGTGTAAACCGCCTTTAATTTTGTTTGACTCTTAATGTCATTTAATTTTTCTAAAATATCCCCATCCGAAACAAAGCAATAGGTGGCGCCAGAATGATTTAAAATATATTCATAATCTTCCTTGGAAATCGTTGGATAAATAGGCACATTTTGAGCGCCAATTTGTAAAATACCTATATCCATTACATTCCATTCCGTTCTGTTTGTAGTTGAAATTATAGCAATTTTATCATTAGGTTGTACGCCTAAACGCAGTAACCCACGACTAATAGCATTTGACTGATCCACATATTCTTGTGAGGAAATAGATTCCCATTTACCATTTTTTTTGGAAGTTAATGCCTTATCTAAATTGTATGTTTCCAACTGATGTTGTGGAAAATCAAAAATCCTGGTAATTTGAGTCATGTTTATATGAAGTTTGAAGACTTGCAAATTATGAAAAAAAACTGATATTAAAATGACTACAGAAAAAAAGGAGCTTGAAATATCCAAGCTCCTTGATTAGTAATTAATTATACTTTTAAATTATTTATTCATAATCCAATTTTTAGCATTTTCAAATGCTTCTAGCCAAGGAGACACTTCATCTTTTCGGCCTTCTGGATAATTTGCCCAGTTCCATTGGAATGTTGAGCGCTCAATATGCGGCATGGTTACTAAATGTCTTCCTGTTTTATCACACATCATAGCCGTATTAAAATCTGAACCATTAGGATTTGCAGGATAACCTTCGTAGCCATATTTAGCAACAATGTTATAATCTTTCTCCTTGTTAGGTAGACTAAATTTACCTTCGCCATGAGATATCCAAACACCTAATTTGCAGCCTTCTAAACTGGATAACATAACAGAATTGTTCTTCTGGATTTCCACAGAAGTAAATGAACTTTCGTGTTTTTTGGAATTATTATACGTTAATTTTCCATGTGTATCATGGTCTGGATTAACCAATTCGAGTTCCATCCAAAGTTGTGCGCCATTGCAAATACCAACAGAAAGAGTGTCTTCACGTTTAAAGAAATTCTTTAAAGCTGTGTTGGCTTTTTCATTGTATTTAAAAGCACCTGCCCAACCTTTAGCAGAACCTAATACATCTGAATTTGAAAAACCACCAACAGCCCCAATAAATTGAATATCTTCAAGTGTTTCACGACCAGAAATTAAATCGGTCATATGAACATCCTTCACATCAAATCCAGCTAAATACATGGCGTTAGCCATTTCGCGTTCAGAGTTTGAACCTTTTTCTCGTAGAATAGCGGCTTTTGGGCGAGATTCTTCACTAGCGTTCTGAATGGCAGGAAGTTTCCCAATAAAATGTTTAGGGAATATATATAATAATGGTTGGTTTTTATAATTATCAAATCTGTCTTGTGCCAAACCGTTTGCCGTTTGTTTTTGATCCAATAGGAAGGATGTTTTATACCAAACATCACGTAGTCTTGAAATGGTTAATGTGAAAACTTCATCATCATTAATAATGCTTAACACATCACTTTCTTGAACGGTTCCTATATTGAAGAATTCAATATTTGCGTCTGTTAATATCTGTTCGATTGAAACATCAGCTGCTTGAAAAACAATTCCTGTATTTTCAGAGAAACAGAGTTTGATAGAATCTGTTTCAGCCAAGTCCGTTAGATTTAATTCGGCTCCTAAATTTACATCTGCAAAACACATTTCTAAAAGTGTTGTAATTAAACCACCTGAAGCCACATCATGTCCTGCAACAATTTTGTCAGCTTTAATTAAATCCTGAATGGTATTAAAAACGGTTTTTACAAATTCTGGATTTGTTACATCTGGCGTTTCATTTCCAATGGCATTTAAGGTTTGGTTGAATGAACTTCCACCTAATTTAAAATCATCTTGAGAAATGTTGATATAATAGATGTTTCCCGCATTTTTTTGAAAAACAGGCTCTACAACTTTGGTAATATCATTACAATTTCCAGCAGCTGAAATAATAACCGTTCCAGGGGAAATAACGTCTTCATTTGGATATTTTTGCTTCATGGAAAGTGAGTCTTTTCCAGTGGGAACATTAATTCCTAAATCGATGGCAAATTCTGAAACCGCTTCAACAGCTTCATATAGCCGTGCATCTTCACCTTCATTTTTACAAGGCCACATCCAGTTGGCAGACAATGAAACACTTTCTAATCCATCTTTTAAAGGCGCCCAAATAATATTGGTAAGCGATTCTGTAATGGCATTTCTACTGCCAGCTTTTGGTGAAATTAATCCTGAAATAGGTGCATGACCAACAGATGTTGCAATGCCTTCTTTTCCTTTATAATCCAAAGCCATAACGCCACAGTTATTCAAGGGCAATTGTAAGGGGCCAGCACATTGTTGCTTGGCTACTTTTCCTCCAACACAACGATCTACTTTATTAGTTAACCAATCTTTACAAGCCACAGCTTCTAACTGTAAAACTTGATCTAAATAGATGAGTACGTTTTTCGATTTATATCTTGGATTCTTATATTTTCTGACAACCGTATTATCTGTCATGATGGTTTTAGGAGAGCTTCCAAACATATCTGCCAAGGCTAAATCCATAGGTTTTTCGCCAGTGGTTTTAGATTCAAACGTAAAACGGTCATCACCAGTAACATCGCCAACCGTGTACATTGGCGAACGCTCACGTTCTGCAATTTTTTGTAAGGTTTCAATATGTTTGTCAGATATCACTAATCCCATTCGTTCTTGAGACTCGTTTCCAATAATTTCTTTAGCCGAAAGGGTAGGATCTCCAACAGGTAATTTATCTAAATCAATTTTACCTCCAGTGTCTTCAACCAATTCACTTAAACAATTTAAGTGACCACCAGCACCATGATCGTGAATAGAAACAATAAAATTTTCATCACTTTCCACCATGCCACGAACTGCATTTGCAGCACGTTTTTGCATTTCTGGGTTGGAACGCTGAACAGCATTTAATTCAATTCCTGAAGCAAACTCTCCCGTATCTGCTGATGAAACGGCTGCGCCACCCATGCCAATTCGGTAGTTTTCTCCACCAAGAATAACTATTTTGTCGCCTTCTTTTGGTGTGTCTTTTATTGCTTGATCTGCTTTGCCATAACCAATGCCACCAGCTTGCATGATAACTTTATCATAGCCCAGTTTCCTTGCTTTTGCATTACTAGATGCTGTGTTTTCTTCGTGTTCAAATGTTAGCACAGAACCACAAATAAGTGGTTGTCCAAATTTGTTTCCAAAATCTGAAGCACCATTAGAGGCTTTAATTAAAATATCCATTGGTGTTTGGTACAACCAAGGACGTGCTTCCATTTTTTCTTCCCAAAATCTCTTTTCTTCCAATCGGGAATAGGCTGTCATATAAACAGCTGTTCCAGCCAATGGTAATGAGCCTTTTCCACCTGCTAATCGATCGCGAATTTCACCACCTGAACCTGTTGCAGCTCCATTAAAAGGCTCAACCGTTGTTGGGAAATTGTGTGTTTCTGCTTTCAGTGAAATAACAGAATCAAATTCTTTTATTTGGTAAAAATCAGGTTTTTCAGCCGTTTTAGGTGCAAACTGTTCTACTCGTGGGCCTTTTACAAAAGCCACGTTATCTTTATATGCTGAAACAATGGAGTTTGGATGTTGTTTAGATGTTTCTTTTATTAATTTAAAAAGTGAGCTTGGTTTTTCTTCACCATCAATTACAAAAGTGCCATTGAAGATTTTATGGCGACAATGCTCCGAATTTACTTGCGAAAAACCAAAAACTTCAGAATCGGTTAATGGTCTGCCTATTTTTTTTGAAACGCCTTCTAGGTATGCTATCTCTTCATCATTTAAAGCGAGTCCTTCTTGTTGGTTGTAAGCCGAAATATTATCAATATTTAAAATAGCTTCTGGCTTAATATCAATAGAGAAAGAATCTTGATGTAACCCGTTGTATTTTTCCGAAATCATAGGATCATAATCCTTGAAATCTTCATCAGTTGCTTGAAACTCTTCAATACGGATAATACCTTCAATACCCATGTTTTGCGTGATTTCCACAGCATTGGTACTCCAAGGTGTAATCATGGCAGCGCGAGGTCCAACAAAAAAAGCATCTAGAGATGCTTGTTCTATTTTTGGTTGGTTGCCAAATAACCACACTAATTTAGATATGGTTTCGGTTGATAATTCTTTTGTTGCTTGAACAGCAAATATTTTACTGTTTTGGTTTCCGAAGAAATGAATCATTATGTATGAGTTATAGTTGCCTTTCTATTCGTCTGGCAGGTTGTTTAAAATGCAAATTTACTTTTTTTCAACGTAATAATTACTATTTCTATTATTGAAAATGCCGAGTTATCCACGCTGTTATTAACCATAAAAAAAGCGACTTGTTAAAGTCGCTTTTTGAAATTATTTTTTAATGAGCTTTTTGCTTATTGAAGTTTCATTTTGTTTAATCTGCACAATGTACATACCACTACTTAACTGTTCGGTATTAATTATGTCCGATTTGTAGATAACTTTAGAGATTACCTTTTTACCAAGTACATTATAAATGTCTATTTGCGTTTGGTTCGGGTAATTTAAGTTAATGTTTAAACTGTTTTTTACAGGGTTAGGGTACATATTAATGTTCGAAATCGTAAAATCGTCCGTGCTTAAATTCGTATAACATGTCCAAGATAAATCATCGAAAGCAACCCTATTACTAGGACCACTATTATCATCAATAACAATTGAAACAGAACCTTCAATATTTATATTTGGAATAGTAATAGTTTGTGCAACATCTTGATCGCCATAAGGAATAGTGCCTACAATTGTATTATTCACTTTTAAATTGAACGTTCCACTTGTACCTCCAAATACACGTTTTGTGGTTACGGTAAAACTACCTATACCTCCAGTTGTAGTTGGAGCTGTGAGGCTTCCGTCTCTAATAGTTATAGCTCTATTGGTAATAGTTTGATCTGTTCTGGCTTCAGTTGCCGTCCAGTCGCCACCATTGTCACCTGTCCAGATTCTGGTAAGGTAATTACCAGCGTTTGCAGGAATACTCTCAAACGTTTCAGCCATGCAATTAACACCCACACCATTATCTGTTGTAGTTTCGCAAGCTTGGTTACTAAAACCTGATTCATTTCCTGCTGCATCTTTGGCTTTAATTGTAAAGCAATAGTAGGTGTCTGGTGTTAAACCAGGAACTGTAAAATTAGTGCCCGATGTATTAAAGGAATTAATGCCTTCAACATAAATATCGTAAGAAGTAACGGCAACATTATCAGTTGCAGCGGTCCAGTTTAAATCAATAGTATTATCGGTTGGATTAGATGCAATTAAGTTAGTAGGCATGGAAGGTGCTTCTGTATCTGGCGTTGGGTTCCAGATAGCATTTACATATTCAGGATGATCTACAAACGGGTTTCTATTAGATTGGTGGTTATAGAAAATATTATTATTTCTATCAATTTCTTTTTGGGAAACCGGATCCATAGCGTGCCATTGTAATAATATATTTAAGAAGGTTTCTTCAAAAACCACATCAGATGTCCCATTGAACATGGCGTAACCTCCCCAACCCGCAACTTGATCTTCATAACGGGTTGCAAAATAGAAATGAATACGAGCAATATCGCCTTTAAATTCATCAATTGGTTCAAAAACAGTTCCTGAATATCCTGCAGAATAGCCACTATTTAAATTTCCACCTAATTTGGAGCCGTTTTGTGTTGGATTTGTAATACCATTTTGGTTTGTTAAGTTGGAATCATCCACTCTTCCAAACGGAAAACTACCTCTAAATCCATTAACACGGCCATCAGTTGGTAGTAACTCATGTGCATCACTGCGCATTGGCGTTTGCTCATTAAAAACAGATTGCGGAATTACGTGCTCTTTATTGTAACAGTCACCTTCACTATTATAACTGCCACATTCGTCAGTTCCTGGTGTAAATGTGTATGGGTCTGGGCCATTAGGGTTTTCAGAATATGGGTCTAAAATAGTATTACTTCCCACTTCATAATAATTATCTAATTCATAAGTAGAAATAAAACCATCCATAGCATTGTAGCCTTGGTCATTATGGTAATACTCTGGTGTTAAACCGTCATCTGCAGTGTTAATTATGCGTTTTAATTGGGTTTTGAGCGTGTATCCTGTGCCAGTAGCTGAATTGTAATAATTAGTTGGAATCTGTGCAAAAGCAACGGTGCTTATTAATAAAACGAGTAGGGTGTAAAGTTTTTTCATGCTATTAATTTTTTATTTTTTTTGAAGTAAGGCCATATAAAATCCATCGAAACCAGTTTTCGAAGCTAATACTTTATTCTCTTTTACAAATGTAAAATCTTTTCCAGCTTCGGAAGCTAAAAATGTTTTAACTTGATTCTGATTTTCAGAAGGTAAAATGGAGCAGGTGGCATAAACCATTTGTCCACCAGGCTTTACAATTCGGGAGTACTGTTGAAGAATTTCTTGTTGAGTGATTTTTATTTTATCTAAAAATGCGGGTTCCAATTTCCATTTCGCATCGGGGTTTCTTCGTAAAACGCCTAAACCTGAACAGGGTGCATCAATTAAAACACGATCGGCTTTATCATATAGTTTTTTAATGACTTTCGTGGAATCAATATGTCTTGGTTCAATATTGTGAGCGCCATTTCGTTTGGCACGACGTTTTAGTTCATTTAGTTTATTGGCATAAATATCTAATGCAATAATTTGCCCTTTATTTTCCATTAAGGATGCTATATGCAATGTTTTTCCTCCGGCGCCAGCGCAGGTGTCTACCACGCGCATTCCAGGCTCCACATTTAAAAATTCCGCAACTAGTTGAGATGATGCATCTTGCACCTCAAAATGTCCGTTTTTAAAGGCATCGGATGTAAACACATTGGCACGTTCTTTTAATCTTAAGGCGTTTGGGTGGTCTTTGATGAATTCTGTGTCAATCTCTAAATCGAATAATTCAGCTTGTAGTTTTTCCTTGGTTGTTTTAAGTGTATTAACACGCAAAACAACATCTGCTTGCTCATTTAAAGCAGCAATTTCTTTAGTCCACGCCGCTTCGCCTAATTCTTTAACGCCTAACTCATCCATCCAATCTGGAATAGATTCTTTAAATTTTCTAATTTTAGACAATTCATCAAAACGGCCTTTAATTTTACGTGAAGGTGTGTTTTCAAAATATTTCCAATCGGGTAATTTAATACCTCTTAAAGTTGCCCATACGGCAAAAACACGCCATAAATCTTCACGGCTATACGGTTCTTTTACCTCTGCGATTTCAGAATATAAGCGTTTCCACCTTACAATGTCGTAGGTTGTTTCTGCTACAAAACCACGATCGCGACTTCCCCAACGTTTATCGCGTTTTAATAATTGCTGTATGACTTTATCAGCATATTTCCCTTCATTAAATATTAGTGTTAAACCATCTATAACGGCAAAACATAAGTTTCTGTGTAATCGCATTCTGTATATATGTATTGCATTCCGAAACTGTTTTCTAAAACGTTTCCAAAATACTTTTTAGTTATTTAAAAGCATGCAAAGGTACACAAAGTTTATTTCTTTAGAAGTTTATCTAAATATTCGTTTAGCTTTTCTATTTTTATACAAAATAACTCATCATGAAAAATTTGTTTCTAGTTTTAATAGTACTAACAATTGTGGCTTGTAAGAATGATTCAAAAAAATATACGTTGCCTATTTCAAGCGTTGAAATTGAAACAATATTAGAAGATTCTACCTTGAGTATTCGTGCTTTACAGATACTAGATTCTAAAAGCTTGGCCTTTGGCGCAAATAATAATACCTATGGGTTATGTGATATGGAGTCCAATAAATGGTTAATTTCAGAACAGACTCATGACTCATTAAATTTAGAGTTTCGAGCAATAGGGAATAATTCTGAAGATTTTTTTATGTTGAATGTAGGAAATCCCGCATTAATGTTTAAAACATCTAATTCAGGAATTATGGAATTAGTATATAAAGAGGTTCATGAGAAGGTGTTTTATGATGCTATGGCATTTTGGAATAAACAAGAAGGTATTGCCATTGGTGATGCTACAGATAATTGTTTAAGTATTATTATTACCAGAGATGGTGGGAATACATGGCAAAAAATTCCGTGTGATAAGTTGCCAGATGCAAGTAATGGTTCTGCGGCATTTGCTGCGAGTAATACCAACATTGTGGTAAAAGGGTCAAAGGCCTGGGTTGCAACAGGTGGGAAGGTAAGTACGGTATTATATTCTGGAGATAAAGGTGAAACATGGGAAGTTTTTCAGACACCTGTTATTCAAGGATTAGAGACTACAGGTATGTATTCTATTGATTTTTACGATGACATGATTGGTTTTGCTATTGGTGGTGATTACACCAAGCCTGACAATAATTCAGCGAATAAAATTAGAACAATAGATGGCGGAAAAACATGGGAATTAGTTGCTGAAAACAAAGAACCTGGTTATCGCAGTTGTGTCCAGTATATTCCAAATAGTGACGGTAAAGAATTGCTAGCTATTGGATTTAAAGGCATGGATTATTCCAATGATAATGGTACAACATGGACACACCTGTCAGACGAAGGATTTTATTCCATTCGTTTTTTAAATGACAGTGTTGCTTATGCATCTGGACAAGGCAGGGTTAGTAAACTTCTTTTTAAACGAAACTAATAAAAAAAGCAGCCAACTGGCTGCTTTTTTTATTAAGGCGTGTTTTTGGACTTTCCGTGTCGGTTTTTATATTCTTCAAACATTTTACGTTTAAAATCATCTTCTACTTTTTTTAGTAAAACAACTTTTTTAGCCGGTAAAACGGTTTGTAAGTCTTTCATGTATTTCTGATAAGACTGATATCTTTTCTCGTAAAGCAATTCCATTTCCTTAATTAAACTTTTGGCGTTGCTTTCCGTTAAATTTTCCATATCTACATCTTTTCGCCTATCAGATACGTCGTGGCGAAGTTTATTGTGATCTTCCTCAAACTTATTATATATAGGCCAGAATTTCTGTGCTTCGGTTTGGGTCAAATTTAATTTTTCTGTGATATAAGCTACTTTTAAGGTTTTAATTTTTTCATGATGGGCATCACGATTTTGTGAAAAGCCAACTGTGCTATACAATACAGTTGCTAATATTAAAATTGTCTGTTTCATTTTGTATGTTTTAGTCTTATTCAAGGTCTTCTAATTCTGAATTGTTATACAAATAACTTTCTAATGACACATCGCTTAAAGCGTCTGTGTAAATAGCATCTTCAAAAGCTGAAGGATCAATAATAAGGTTGTTTAAGGTTGATGATTCATAATCATTTGAAAGGATATAATCTTCAATACTTTCGTTATCTAATGATGAAAAACTAACCGGTTTATTAAAATCTGGCAAACTTATCACTAAAATGGCAATAGCAGCAATACTAGCAGCGTAGAGCCAGGTTTTTTTAGAGAAGAGCGAAATAACCTTTGTTTCCGTTTTTTCTTCTGAAACTATATCAAGTTTTGGCACTTGGAACGTTTCAAAATAATTTTCTGGTACCTTAAAACCCGATGCCTTACTTTGTTCCTTAAGAGCTATTTCACTTAAAAGTGTTTCCTCAAAATTCTTGAAGTAGTTATTTGGTGTTTTAAAACCTGTTTTTTTTATAGTATGTAATTTACTGTTTTTCATTACTGTTTAGACTCAAATTTCTTAAAAAGGTTTAATCGTTCAGTAAGTAGTCCTCTACTTTTTTAACCGCAATGTGATATGATGCTTTTAAAGCGCCTTCACTAGTTTCTAAAATTTCAGACATGTCTTTGTATTTTAAATCTTGAAAGTACTTCATATTAAAAACGAGTTGTTGCTTTTCGGGTAACCTAGCAATAGCTCGCTGTAATTTTAGTTGAATATCATCTCCTTCAAAATACACATCAGCTTGTAAATTTGCTATTGCTAAATCCTGAACTTCCTCATTGGTAATTTGCATCTCTTTAGCGCGCTTATTTATAAATGTTAAGGCTTCATTAGTTGCAATCCGGTACATCCAAGAAAATAATTTGCTGTCACCTTTAAAGTTATCAATATTTCGATAAATTTTTATGAAGGTATTCTGCAGAACATCATCTGTATCGTCGTGCGATTTAACAAAATGACGAATATGCCAATATAGTCGCTCTTTGTATTGCGTTACCAAATCGTTGAAAGCGACATGACGTTTGCTTTCAGACTTTAAATCGGCTACTAATTGGGTTTCGGAATTCACAAATCGATTTTTACTTTAGACTAGCAGAAGGTAAAAAAGTTTAATGAGACTTTGTAAAAAAAACGATCATCTTCCGCGAACCGAAGGATTGGAACAGAAAATATAGCGTAAGAAGACTAGAATCTACTCAAAACTTTGCATTTCTACCAACCTGCGGTACATGCCATTTTTGTCTATTAATTCGGAATGTGTTCCTTGTTCCACAATCTGACCATGTTGCATAACAACAATTAAATCGGCATTCTGAATAGTGGATAAACGGTGTGCAATAACAATAGATGTTCGGTTTTTCATCATGTTCTCAAGCGCCACTTGCACCAATCGTTCGCTTTCGGTATCTAAAGCTGAAGTGGCTTCATCCAGAATCATTATCGGTGGATTTTTAAGAACAGCTCTAGCTATACTTAAACGCTGCTTTTGTCCACCAGAAAAATTATTTCCAGCATCGCCAACATTGGTATTAATTCCATTGGGTAGCTCTTGAACAAACTCCCAAGCATTGGCTATTTTTAAAGCATCAATAACTTCCGTATCTGTAGCACCTGGTTTACCAATTAATAGGTTGTTTTTTATAGAATCGTTAAATAAAATGGAATCTTGGGTTACTAATCCCATTTGGTCTCTTAAGGACTTTTTAGTCATGTTTTTTATATCGATACCATCTATAGTAATATTGCCTTCATTTACATCATAAAATCGGGTAACCAAATTCGCAATAGTACTTTTACCACTACCAGATTGCCCAACAAGCGCCAAAGTTTTACCCTTTGCTACTTGCACGCTAAAGTTTTTTAGAACAAGATCATTATCGTATTTAAACGAAATATTATTGATAGAAACTTTATCTTTAAAATCCTTGAAATCTATGGCATCAGGATTATCTTCCATGTTGTCTTCTTCATGTAGAATTTCGAAAACACGATCGGCAGCTGCCATTCCATTTTTAACTTTATAACTGGCCTTACTAATAGCTTTTGCTGGCGTTAAAATACCGTAAGCAAGTAACATGAAACCTATAAATGTTGTACCTTCAATGACTTCATCAATAAGTACTAATTTTCCACCGTACCATAGTAATACGGCTATGGTAATGATTCCTAAAATTTCGCTGATAGGACCAGCAAGGTTATTTTTAAGACCTATACTATTGGATAATTTTAAAAGTTTACTTGCCGAGTTTCTGAAGTTTTCTTTAAAAAGCGGTTCTGCATTATAGCTTTTTACAATTTTTAAACCGGTTAAAGTTTCTTCAACTATAGAAATTAATCTACCAGATTCTTGTTGGGCTGTTAAAGACTCGCTTTTAAGTCTTTTTCCAATTCTAGAAATTATAAATCCAGCAGTTGGAATAAACACTAAAACAAAGAGTGATAAGCGCCAGTTTATATAAAACATGGTTCCTAAAGCAAAAATTATGTTTAAAGGCTCCCTTACTATTAATTCTAAAACAATAAATAAGGAATTTTGCATTTCGCCAATGTCACCTAAAATACGCGCCATGACATCTCCTTTTTGTCTTTTGGAGTAGAATTTTAATGGTAAATTAATAATATTGTCATACATATCGTTACGCAAATCTGTTAACACACCATTTTTAAGAAACATAACATGTTGACTTGCTAGATAACCAAAAAGGTTTTTTAGTGCAAAAGTGCAAATAACAATGGCAATAACGATAACCAAAGCCATTTGGGCATTATTATCATCCAGATAACCGCTTATTTTGAAGTTTAACAAATCATTGGCGTAATTTTTTAAGTCGCCAATACCATTCCAAATTGGTGCTTCTGTTACTCTATTCGTTTTATCGAATAACACATTAAGCATAGGGATTAATGCTACAAAAGAAAGAGTTGTAAATAGGGCATTTAAGATATTAAAAATCACATTTAAAACAACGTGCTTTTTATAAGTCTTAATAAATGGTAATAGCTGGATTATTATTTTTTTCATCTAGTTTAGATTCATCTCCTTCAAAATTGCATCAATTTTGTTTTCCAATTTCTGTTCCGTTGCTTGAAACGCTGACACATTGTCCAGAGTGGTATTAACGCTAATGTAAAACTTAATTTTGGGTTCAGTGCCACTTGGTCTTAAAGCTATTTGACTACCATCTTCCAAATAATAAATAAGCACATTGGATTTTGGCACATGAATTTGTTCAATATAGCCATTGCTTAATTGCCTGGATTGTGATAATTGATAATCTTCAATTTTCATAACTTTAGATCCATTCACCTTTTCTAAAGGGTTTTCCCGTGCATCATACATCATCTGTTTGATTTCTTGAGCACCTTCAATACCTTTTTTAGTGATAGAAACTAAACGTTCTTTATAAAAGCCATGTTCTATATATAAGTTGATTAATGCTTCATAAATGGAGCTGCCTTGTGCTTTTGCTTGGGCTGCAATTTCGCAAGCCAAAAGAGTTGCGGTAACAGCATCTTTATCGCGAACAAAATCGCCAACCATAAACCCGAAACTTTCTTCACCACCACCAATAAAATTAAGTTCTGGAAAGTCTTTTATCATTTTAGCTATCCATTTAAATCCGGTTAAGCCAATTTTACATTCCACCTGATATGCATCTGCTAACTGTTGCATCATAGGTGTGGATACAATGGTAGAGCCAATAAACTCCTTACCTTTAATTTTGTCCGCTTTTTTCCATTGCTTTAACAAAAATTCCGTCATGATTATCATGGCTTGATTTCCATTAAGGATAATCATTTCATTATCTAAATCTCTAACAGCTACACCAACCCGATCACTATCGGGATCGGTACCGATAACAATATCAGCTTGTACTTTTTCAGCTAATTCCAAAGCCATTTTTAAGGCTGCTGGTTCTTCAGGATTTGGCGATTTTACTGTAGGAAAATCACCGTCTGGTTTGGCTTGCTCTTCAACAATATGAACTTGATTATAACCCGCTCGTTTTAAGGTTTCCGGAATAATAGTAATAGATGTGCCATGTAAGGAAGTGAAAACAATATTCAGATTATCTTTTGCTTTTTGATGTGTATTAAAACTTCCATTTTTAACGGAAGCATTAATGAATACATTATCTAGAGCTTCACCAATATAATTAATTAACGGTTCTTGCGCTTCAAAATTAATTTCAGCATATTCTAATCGATTAATTTCGGCAATAATTTCAGCATCTTGCGGTGGTACTAATTGGCCACCATCTTGCCAATACACTTTAAAACCGTTGTATTCTGGCGGATTATGAGATGCCGTTAAAACTATGCCACAGTGGCATTTTAAATATTTTAGTGTGAAGGATAATTCAGGTGTTGGACGTAAATCTTCGAATAAAAAGACTTCAATATTATTGGCTGAAAATACATCAGCAACCAATTTGGCTAAAGATTGGCTGTTATGTCGGCAATCGAAAGCAATGGCAACTTTTATAATTTCGCCAGGAAAGCTTTGTTTTAAATAGTTGCTTAAGCCTTGTGTGTTTTTTCCTAATGTATATTTGTTAATTCGGTTGGTCCCGATTCCCATAATACCGCGCATACCACCAGTTCCAAACTCTAAATCTTTATGGAAAGCCTCCTGCAATTCCGCGGGATTGGTGGCGATTAAGTTTTTTATATATACTTGAGTCTCTGTATCAAAAGTAGGCGTTAACCATGTGTTTATACGCGCTAATAATTCAGGTTTAATATGTATCATAGTTAAAATAAAGTAGCGTACAATAGTACGAAATTCATAAAAATGTGTGCTAGATAACTGTTAAATAGCATCTTTTATTAAATACCGCTTTCTGTTTTCTTTGGTTCGCAATATAATTTCGCCTAGAAAGCCAGCAACAAAAAATTGCGTACCAATTATCATGGTTACCAAAGCAATAAAAAACTGTGGTCTGTCTGTAATAAGACGACCATCAGGATTTAAAAATAGTTTATCAATTCCTAAATAAAAGGAAAATGCAAATCCAATAGCAAACATCATGACGCCAAGTGCACCAAATAAATGCATGGGTCTTCTTCCAAATCTGGAAATAAACCATATGGTAATTAAATCTAGAAAACCGTGAATAAAACGATCCATTCCAAATTTTGTTTCGCCATACTTTCTAGCTTGATGCTGCACCACTTTTTCACCAATTTTAGTAAAGCCTGCATTTTTTGCTAATACCGGAATATAACGATGCATTTCACCATTTACATCAATGTTTTTTACCACATTTTGTCGGTATGCTTTTAGTCCGCAATTAAAATCATTGAGTTTAACACCCGACGTTTTTCGAGCTGCCCAATTGAACAATTTAGACGGCATATTTTTAGAAAGAACGGCGTCGTAGCGTTTTTTCTTCCAACCGGAAACCATGTCAAAACCTTCCGATAGAATCATATTGTATAAATCAGGAATTTCTTCTGGATTGTCCTGAAGATCGGCATCCATGGTAATTACAACATCGCCTTGTGCTTTTTCAAAACCAGCGTGTAAAGCTTGGGATTTTCCAAAATTCCTTAAAAACTGAATGCCTTTTACTGCGTTATTTTTTTCGGAAAGCTGTTGAATGATTTTCCAAGAATCATCTGTGCTACCATCATCAATAAAAAGGATTTCATAAGAAAAATGATTGGATTGCATAACTTTTGCAATCCAATCATGTAGTTCTATTAAAGACTCTTGTTCGTTAAGTAGTGGTATGACTACTGATATATTCATGTACGTGATTTCATATGTGAAACACCAAAAGTAACGAAATTATTTAAGCTTGTATATCTTCTTTTTTAACAACCAAAGCTACAATAAGGCCAACGACGCTAAATCCGACTAATTGAAATGCTAAAGCTTGTAAAATATTACCCAAGGAGTACATGTCTTCTTGCTTTTCCATTTCTTCAACTATTTGGGCAATAGATTCTTCTGGCGCACCAAAGCCACGCATCATTTCAACCTGTGAGGCAAGTATTTTTTCTTGTAATATTCCTGACGCTTCTGGATCCACAATATTGAAAATTACATAACTAACAACAGTGCTAATCACTAAGCCTATAAGGACTGTGATAAAAAAAGATGTAAAAGCACCTTTAAAGCTAATAAAGCCTTTTAGTGCACCTCTTGATTTTGTTGAAGACATAACACCTAAAACAATAACCAAAATCATCATGGCAATTCCAAACCACCATTTCGTAAATAAATCTAGGCTTATGGCATAAGCCATAACAGTTAATAATGATAAAATTCCGCCAAGGTACAGACCGAAATTAATGGCAATTGATTTAGTAGATGTTTCCATTTTGTTAATTTCTTTTAGTTGATTATAAAAAGTTAGTAAACAAATATAGCAAAACGTTACAATAAACTGTATTTTAAATAAGCTCTATTGTGTAATTATGGGAAGTTGTTTACTTTTGCATATTGAAGAGAAAAGTGTAAAAAAGCAATAAGAAAATAGAGGTAAGACTGAATAATTTAGTAATATGACATATTTCATATAAATAAATTAAAAAAGTATTGCATAGTTATTAAAATTGCCTAAATTTGCACTTCGAAAAAAGTTAAGATATTAAAGCATTTAGCGATGAAAAAAGAAATACATCCAGAAAATTATAGAGTAGTAGCGTTTAAAGACATGTCTAACGACGACGTTTTTTTAACAAAATCTACAGCAAACACGAACGAAACTTTAGAAGTGGAAGGTGTTGAATATCCATTAATTAAAATGGAGATTTCTAGAACATCACACCCTTTTTACACAGGTAAATCTAAATTAATTGATACGGCTGGTCGTATTGACAAGTTTAAAACTAAATACGCTAAATTTAAAAAATAAATTTAGTCCAAAATATATTTCTAAAAGCCTTTCAACTATTGAAAGGCTTTTTTTATTTTTACCAAAAAGCATATAATATGAACTACATTCTTTTTGATGGTCCTTCGCGCAATAATTTATTGCCATTTACGTACACGCGTCCGGTTGCCGATATTCGTATTGGTATATTAACTATTCGTGAGAAATGGGAAATTTATTTAGGCTCTACAACCACGACAGTCACTGAAGAGTATTTATCGGACAAATACCCAATGGTTGAAATGGAGCAGAATGTCATGATTAATGCATCCTATTTACCTAATGATGAATTGGTAGCCATGATTACAGATTTAAGTGAAAACCAAGCTATTTTTAAGGATGAGGATGTAATTGCTTTTTACACGAAAGAATCTCAAGAGGAGGTTAATTTTGATTCTTATGAGGCCATTGAGTATACTGATTCGCTTTTAAAAGTTGAAAATACATGGGATATTTTTTCTAAAAATGGCGAAGCGATTCAAGATGATTTTGAACTACTAACAACGAATAGAAAATCGCAACCCATTCCCGCAACGGTAAATACCATTCATCCGGAATCTATTTTTATTGAAGAAGGTGCCAAACTGGATTTTGTAACCTTGAATGCTACAAATGGGCCAATATATATAGGTAAGGATGCCGAAGTTATGGAGGGAAGCGTTATTCGCGGACCTTTTGCTTTATGTGATCATGCAACCGTGAAAATGGCTTCTAAAATTTACGGCCCAACAACGGTTGGACCTCATAGTAAGGTAGGAGGAGAGGTTACTAATTCTGTAATTTTCGCCTATTCTAATAAAGGGCATGATGGATTTTTAGGAAATTCTGTTATTGGCGAATGGTGCAATTTAGGTGCCGATACTAATAACTCGAATTTAAAAAACAATTATGCGGAAGTGCGCCTGTGGGATTACCAAAAAGAAGGATTTGCAAAAACAGGTTTACAATTCTGTGGACTCATGATGGGTGACCACAGTAAATGTGGTATTAACACCATGTTTAATACGGGAACGGTTGTAGGTGTTAGTGCTAATGTTTTTGGGAGTGGATTTCCACGAAATTTCGTGCCAAGTTTTTCTTGGGGAGGAAGCAGTGGGTTTACAACTTATTTAACCAAAAAAGCTTTTGAAGTTGCCGAAGTTGTTATGTCACGACGCGATATAGAATTTACGGAACAAGATGCCGCTATTTTGGAGCATGTATTTGAAGAAACCAAACGATTTAGAAGAGAATAGCATCTAAAAATTTCACCTCTTTCATTAAATTCAATCAGTCTTTTTCACGTGTTTTAACTCCAATAAGTTAATGGGGTTGATACCCAAACCCGAAATGTTTTTCCTTGTAAATCGGACAACTTCATCATAAAACATAGGTACAACAGGTGCAGAGGCCATAACTAAACTATCCATTTTGGTGTAAAGCCGTTCTCTTTCTAAAGTGTTAGTTTCTGTAAAAGCCTGTTCATACCAAGCATCAAACTGGTCATTTTTATAATGTGTGTAATTAGGACCATTAGGTGCAAAATTTTTGCTGTAGTAGAGTGATAAATAATTTTCAGCATCTGGATAATCTGCTACCCAGCTAGCGCGAAACATATCTAATTTACCATTTGCTTTAGAGTCTTTTAAACTAGAAGCAGGAATTACATTAATAGAAACTAATAGACCAGTTTTTTGGAGTTCTCTCTGGATATACTCGCAAAAACTTAAATAATTACTGGTGGTTGTAATCGTGATTTCAGGGTTTCTATTTCCAGTTTCTGTTTTAAATTGTTCAACCAATTCTTTTGCTTTTTCAGGCTGATAATTAAATCCGGATTTTTGACTATGACCAGGTAAGCCTTTTGGAATGAATCCGCCATGAGCTGGAATACCAACGCCATTCCGCAGGTAAATCATCATTTTCTCTCTGTCAAAACCATAATTTACTGCTTTTCTAATATATTCTGATTGTATTTCCGCAACGTCAGAATCCATATAAAACGCCAAATATTCCGTATTTAAATAAGGACCACGTATCATGTTTACATCATTGGAATAATTGTCACGAAGTGTTCCATTGGTTGTTAGAATTTCATCCTTATATGATGCATCCAAACCAGATACATAGTCTATGTTTCCTTGTGCAAATTGTAAAAATTCACTTTGCTTATCCGGAAGAAATGTTATGGCAATAGCTTCTAAATACGGAAGCTTTTTACCTTGTTTATCAGATTCGAAATAATTAGTATGCTTTCTGAAAACGAGCTTTAAGTTTTCTTCCCATCGTTTAAATTTAAAGGGACCAGTACCAATTGGATGTGCTCTAAAATCAGTGCCATAATGTTCTACAATTTCCTTCGGAACTACGGAACAATACTTCATGGTTAGTAAACCTAAAAAAGCAGGAAAGGGCTGTGTCAGTTTTATTTCGAAAATAGAATCATTAACCGCATAAAAGTCCTCTACTTTATTTAACACCCAGCTACCAGGCGATGCAATTTGTTTGTCTTTTATTCGGTTAAAGCTGTATTCAAAATCGGAAGCCTTTACCGTTCTGGTAGAATCCTCACCAAATAATCCATGATTATGAAAATACACGTCATGACGTAAGGTAAATGTATAGGTTTTAGCACTATCTGAAACTACCCAGTTTTTAGCAATACTTGGTTTAACGTTTAAGCTGTCATCCATTTCCACCAAACCATTAAAAAGCTGATTAGTTGCCCAAATATCTGCCAAATCTTTAGAAAAGGCAGGATCTAAAGAACTGATGTTTTTATGCTCATTATACCTAAATATATTTGTTAGCTCCTGTTTATCAGACGAACATCCTAAAAAGAGCAAAAAAATAACAGTGTAATATTTCATGATTATCAATTAGATTGTCTATATTTAGTGGTTATAAATCTAAAACTTTAAAATTATGAAAAAAAATTACATTCTATTTTTATTAGCCGTAACATTTGTTTGGACTTTTCAAGCGCAAACAGTGATTACACAATCTGTTGATCCAACTTCTGTAACCGATGGCGGTGTAGCTTGTGGAGGTCAAGATGGAACTTACAGCGAAAATTCCTTTTACAGATCATATAATATGACAGCTTTAGGGGTGACAGATGATTTTGAAGTAACCTCTGTAGAATTTGGCCAAGGTAGTGCTAACGATGGGAAAGTTTTAACTTTAAATTTATACACTGCTTCTGCTGAAAATTTAGGAACTGCATCACTTACTTTGTTAGCATCTACGACGCATGTAGCAGCTGCTTCGGATGATTTGTCTGTAGTTTCAGTTGCGTTATCTGCAACAATTCCAGCTGGATCTATTGTAGCTTTAGAAGTTAATGCAGGTGATAGCGGTACAAATATTAATGAAACGTATTACCCTGGATTTAATGCTGCTGGCGAAAATGCGCCTAGTTATTTAAAGGCAGTTGAGTGCGGTATAACAGTACCAACAACAGCCACAGCTATTGGGTATCCTGACAATCAATACGTCATGAATATTGTTGGTAATGCATTGAGCATTGATGAATTTTCATTAAATAATATTTCGGTGTCACCGAATCCAGCACAAAATTATATTCATATTAATTTCCCACAGTCAGTTTCTAATTTCTCAACGGAATTATATGACATTGCTGGAAAATTAGTTTTAAAATCTAATAATATTGAAAGACTAAATATTGGTAAATTACACGCTGGTGTATATATATTAAAAGTAGCTACGGATACTGGTTCAGTTACTAAACGAATTATAAAGAGTTAATATCGTAACTAATAAAACTTAAAAAGGCGTGCTTTAATTAAAGCACGCCTTTTTTGTTGTTTTTCTATCAATTATAAAAAAAAGTGGCGTTGGCAGGAAAAATAAATAGGTATGTTCCCAATTAGATGCGAACACCAACGGGAAGCATACTTTTGTATTGTCTGTTTTTTCTAATAAACCTGGCTATTTCAGGGCTTGTAGGAACAACACTTAAATTACGCTCTTGAATGTTTTTAAAAACGATAATTATAAATTCGTTTTGAAATGCTTCCGAAAATACGTCTTCCGGAATAATAAGCTTTGTTAAAAATATTTTACGTTCCTGAAGTGAATATTCAATTTTTGCAAGTTGATCGTCTATTTTTAATTCAAACTGACGCAAAAAGTCATTGTCAATGAGTTCATGTTCTTCTATCATAATATTCTTTTTTATTCAATGGAATTATAGGGAGTGAAAACTATTTTTATATAGTTTTGTAACACAAATTTACGAAAAAATATTGTCATTATTAATAATAAAGGCTTTTAATACCTTATGAATCAAGATATAATACATGTATATTTTATGCCCGGATTAGCTGCTAGCTCAACCATTTTTGAATATATAAAATTACCCGAATCAGATTTTAAAATTCACTTGTTGGAATGGCAAATTCCTGAAGAAAATGAAACACTTACCAATTATGCTTTACGTATGGTAAATCAAATAACAGAAAAAAATGTGGCCTTAATTGGTGTTTCATTTGGTGGTGTTTTGGTTCAGGAAATGAGTAAGCATTTAAAAATTAAACGATTAATTATTATTTCTAGTATAAAAAGCAAAAAGGAAATGCCCAAACGGATGAAAATTATGCGCGCTACTAAAGCCTTTAAATTGTTTCCGGCTTCTTTAATGGGTAATATGGATGTGTTGGCAAAATACGCTTTTGGAGAAACCGTTAAAAAACGCGTGGCGCTTTATAAAAAGTATCTGTCTGTAACAGACCCACGATATATTAATTGGGCAGTTAAAGAAATGATTTGTTGGAATCAAAATAAAGCTCCAGAAAATATTATCCATATACACGGATCATTGGATAATGTTTTCCCATACAGGCATATTAAAAATTGCATTACAATTGATAAAGGAACACATATCATGATCCTCAATAAATACCGTTGGTTTAATGAACATTTACCAGAACTTATTTTAGAGGGTTCTAGTGAATCATGTTGATTTTTTTTATAACTTTAAACAAAAACTTACAGAGATGAAATTGATGAAAAGAATGTTAATGATGGTAGGATTGTTAAGTTTAACTTTCCTATTTATTTTTGCACAACAGAACGCAAAAACGGATGAAAATTTTGAAAAGCAACTTATAAACGATTATAATGTTTATGCACTTCAAATTCCTGATAATTTGGATTTTGCAGGTGAACCTTTACCATTAAAAGATCCGGATATTTATGAACGCATGGACCGCGAATTATTGGTAAATACCTATTGGCAGTCCAACGGACTACTCATGTTTAAACGTGCTAAAAAGTACTTTCCAATTATTGAACCTATTTTAGCAAAACATGGTGTTCCAGACGATTTTAAATATTTGGCAGTAATAGAAAGTGGGTTAACCAATGCTGTATCGCCAGCAGGAGCCAGAGGTGTTTGGCAAATAATGCCAGCAACTGCACGTGAATATGGATTGGAAGTAAATGATAATGTGGATGAACGTTATAATTTAGAAATGTCTACCGAAGTCGCGTGCGATTATTTGAAAAAATCCAAAGAGAAATTAGGGTCATGGACATTGGCAGCTGCCGCGTATAATGCCGGAATGTCTGGAATATCTAGACGTTTAAGTGAACAGAATGTTACTGGGTATTACGATTTGCTTTTAGGTGAAGAAACAGGACGCTATATGTTTAGAATTGTGGCCTTAAAAGAAATTTTATCCAACGCTGATAAATATGGTTTTAATTTTAGAGATAAAGACTTATATAAAAACATTCCAACCTATAAAGTTGCGGTAGATACAGCGGTTACAGATTTTACTGCTTTTGCAGAAACATATAACATTAATTATAAAATTTTAAAAATTCACAACCCTTGGTTGCGTGAACCTTTTTTAAACAATAAGTCTAGAAAAAACTATTTTATTGAAATTCCGCAAGACGGTTACTACTCCACAAAACCTTAATGTTAGATTTCTTAAAAGATAATATTTGGATCCTTGCAATTATTCTGAACTATGTTTTGGCAATTTCGGCTGCCATTACTATTTTATTTAAAAACATAAACCCCACCAAAACCCTTTCCTTTATAATGGTTTTGGTGGTTTTTCCATTTTTAGGACTGATAGTTTATTACTTTTTTGGGCAAGAATACCGAAAGAATAAAATTTTCAATCGAAAAAATGTCCTCAACGAACAAATTATACAGAATCTGGGGAGAGATTTTGAGTTAAGTGAAAGCCAACTTCATAATTTAGATGATTATTTAGACGAAAAAATTAAACTCGTTTACCTCCTTAACAACAATAAAAACACGCCTGTAACATTACATAATGACCTTCAAATAATTAAAAATGCGAAAAAGAAATTTGAGTTATTATTTGAAGATCTAAAAAGTGCCAAACATCATATTCATTTAGAATACTACATTTTAAAAGACGATAATATTGGAACAAAACTTATTGATATTCTTTGTGATAAAGCGAAGGAAGGTATTAAAGTCCGCTTAACTTTTGATGATGTGGGAAGTAAAATGTCATGGCGAACTAAAAGAAAAATGCGCCAAAGTGGTATAGAATTTTATGCGTTTATGCCTGTTTTGTTTCCCAATTTCACGGGTAAAATGAACTATAGAAACCATCGGAAAATTGCTATTATTGATGGAAAAATTGGCTATGTGGGCGGTGTAAATATATCGGATAGCTATGTGAATTATAAAGATGGCGATTCCTATTGGCGCGATACCCATTTACGAATAGTAGGCGAAGCCTTAAAACCACTTCAAGTACATTTTTTAATGACCTGGGACTTTGTATCTAATTCTAGTTGTAAAATTTCTTCAGAGTTATTCCCTCATGTTCAAATTGAATCCACCAAGGCCGTTCAAATTGCAGCAAGTGGACCCGATACAGATTGGGCAAATATTATGGAAGCTATGTTTGTAGCCATTAATACGGCTGAAGATTATGTATATATCACCACACCTTATTTTATTCCCAATGATGAAATTGTTACTGCTTTGCAGGTGGCAGCAAAGATTGGTTTAGATGTGCGATTACTTATTCCAAAAACGTCCGATTCTTGGACAGCTAAACATGCCACCAACTCACATATTGAGCGCTTGTTAGAAGCAAAAGTAAAAGTGTACCGCTACACTAAAGGTTTTATTCATGCAAAAACAATGGTAGTAGATGATTTGTTTTCTACGATTGGAACGGCAAATTTAGATTACAGGAGTTTTAATATTAATTTTGAAATTAACGCCCTTATCTATAATGAAGAAACAAGTGTTGAACTTAAAACTATTTTTTTAGAAGACCTTGAAGATAGTGAAGAACTTATTTTAGAAAAATGGCAACAGCGTTCCAAGTTTTGTAAACTAAAAGAATCCTATTGCCGACTATGGTCTCCGTTACTATAAATTAACGTCTTCTTCCACGCATTTGATTCTGACCATAATGTTGGTTTGGCCCTTGAGAACGCTTCATGTTTTCTTTCATCATTTTAATCTGATCTGCTAGCATGTTACGCTTATCTAATTTTTCGGCTTCTTTAAGCAGTAATTTAGATTCGTTTTTTCTGTTTTTAGTAAAGGCAATTCCAGCTAAATTTAATTTGGCCATGGCTAAATCATGATCCATAGATAACCCTAAAGAAATAGCTTTTTTAAAGTGTTTCTCGGCTTCATTCATGTTAGATTGAGACACCATTATGCCATGTAAATAGTAATAATAACCTTCTTGTTTCTGAACTAAAGCACTACTTGGATTTTTAATTTTATCAAGCCATTTTTTTGCACCTTCAAAATCTTGCTTTCTAAGTCTTAAGAATGCTAATAGAATAAATTCATTTTTAAAATATAGAAACACAAAAATTGATGATAGTAATATAAACATGATACCATTACCAATGTTGCCTTCTACAAATTGATAAATGGCATACGCAATGATGCCTATAGCTATGATTAATTTTATAATTTTATTGTACATAAAGTTTCGTTTTATAGGTTGTAACCGAATTTATTGTTGTTGGTATTTTTACTGAATTATTTTGCAAAGATACAGTGTTACCTTGAGTTTTAGAAGTCACAGACATAGTTTTTACAATACCTGTCTTAATATCTGCAGAAATAAGCGTTTTTTGTTCACCCTTTAAAATCATATTGTAATTTTCTTCTTCAGACTCTAAAGAAACTTGTGCTGTTCCTAAAATGTCAATCGTTGGATGTAATGCATTAAGAGTCCAAGTGTTTTTAGCTTCCATTTCACCCGAATAGAAGTTTTCCCAACTATCATTAATAGCTACTTTGTTTAACGGATATATAAAGGTAAATTGTTCAAAACTATCAGAAAGGCTTTGGCTACCAAATTCTTTCTTCATTTCCTCAATCATGATTTGTTTTGTGAATTCGTCTTCAATTCCCGCGTGTTTCATCATATTATTAATTAGGCGTGTTGTACCACGAACACTAATAATATCACCAGTTTTTAAAAGTTCAATCTTCAGTTTAGATTGTGTTAGTCCAGAGAAAATAGCCGCTTCGGTATCGCCCTTTTCTATGGGTGCATCTGTATTAATAGACATAATTTCGCCATATAAATTGGAGTTTGACTGCAGTTTAAAAAGTTTGTACGTAAAATCTAAAATATAGGAGCTATCTGTGACAGTTTTAACCGCTAAAACAAATTTACTTTCCAAAATATTAGTCATTTCATGCGTCGTTCCATCAATATCTTGAGTGATTTTTTGATTAGCTTTTTGGTGAACAGCCATGCTATCACCAATTTTTAATTTATATTGCAACTGCGTTTGTGCGTAGGTATTACTGCCTAATAGGGTGAATAGTAATATAATAGTTGCTAAAATTCTCTGCATTTTTTTACCTTTTTTAAGGACTGCAAAGAAACTAAAATTTTATCTAAAAAATATTTTTAAAATAAGGTTTGTTAAATAAAAAAGGGTTTGTATATTTGCACGCAGTTTTAGGGATAGAACCCTAAACAAGGTTAAAAGATATTAAGAAGACTTTAAAGATATAAGTAATGAGTAAAAGAACATTTCAGCCGTCAAAAAGAAAAAGAAAAAACAAGCATGGTTTCAGAGAAAGAATGGCTAGTGCTAATGGAAGAAAAGTCCTTGCTCGTAGAAGAGCTAAAGGTAGAAAGAAAATATCTGTATCTTCTGAGTTAAGACATAAAAAATAATGAATTAACAATTGTTAATATATAAAGGTGTTCCAAATTGGTAACGCCTTTTTTTATACCCATTCGTTAACTACTTTTGCACAAAATATTTCAACATGCCTAAAAACAAAAACATAAAATCTGTTCTGCTTATAGGTTCAGGACCTATAGTTATTGGTCAAGCTTGCGAATTTGATTATTCAGGAACCCAAGCATTACGATCATTAAGAGAAGATGGAATTGAAACTATTCTAATCAATTCTAATCCCGCAACCATCATGACAGATCCTTCCATGGCAGATCATGTTTACCTGTTGCCGCTTACCACGAAATCCATCATTAAAATTCTAAATGAACATCCACAAATTGATGCTGTTCTACCAACAATGGGTGGACAAACGGCATTAAATTTAGCGATTGAAGCAGATGAAAAAGGAATTTGGGATGATTTCAATGTGAAATTAATAGGTGTAGATATTGAAGCTATTAACATAACCGAAGATCGTGAGAAATTTCGGGAACTTATGTTAGAAATTGGAGTTCCAATGGCGCCTCAAGCTACAGCAACCTCTTACTTAAAAGGTAAGGAAATTGCTCAAGAATTTGGTTTTCCTTTAGTAATTAGAGCGTCTTACACACTTGGTGGAGCAGGAGCTTCCATTGTTTATAAAGAAGAAGATTTTGATGAATTATTAACTCGCGGATTGGAAATTTCTCCAATTCATGAGGTAATGATTGATAAAGCACTTTTAGGATGGAAAGAATATGAATTAGAGTTATTACGCGATAGAAATGATAACGTTGTTATTATTTGTACCATTGAAAATATGGATCCTATGGGAATCCATACGGGCGATTCTATTACGGTTGCACCAGCAATGACATTGTCCGACAAAACCTTCCAACGCATGCGTGATATGGCTATCCATATGATGCGTAGTATTGGCGATTTTGCAGGTGGTTGTAATGTGCAGTTTGCGGTAAGTCCAGATAACAATGAAGATATTATTGCTATTGAAATTAACCCACGTGTATCTCGTTCTTCAGCATTAGCGAGTAAGGCTACAGGCTATCCAATTGCTAAAGTAGCATCCAAATTAGCCATTGGTTATAATTTAGATGAATTAACCAATCAAATCACCGGGTCTACTTCCGCTTTATTTGAGCCGACCTTGGATTATGTAGTCGTGAAAATTCCACGATGGAATTTTGATAAGTTTGAAGGGTCTGATAGAACATTAGGACTTCAAATGAAATCAGTGGGTGAGGTTATGGCAATTGGTCGTTCATTCCAGGAAGCTTTGCATAAAGCAACACAATCGCTTGAAATTAAACGTAACGGTTTAGGAGCAGACGGAAAAGGTTATAAAAATTACGATCAAATTATTGAAAAGCTAACCAATGCAAGTTGGGATCGTGTTTTTGTTATTTATGATGCCATTCAAATGGGTATTCCATTAAGTCGTATTCATGAAATTACAAAAATTGATATGTGGTTCTTAAAACAATATGAAGAATTACATCATTTGGAGAAAGAAATTTCTAACTTCTCTATTGATACTATTGAACGTGATTTGCTATTAGAAGCCAAGCAAAAAGGATATGGTGATCGACAAATAGCCCACATGTTAAAATGTTTGGAAAGTCAAGTTTATACAAAGAGAGAAGAATTTAAAATTAAACGTGTTTATAAATTAGTTGATACGTGTGCTGCCGAATTTAAAGCACAGACGCCTTATTACTATTCCACTTTTGAAAATGAAGTAGAGTTAGAAAATGGCAACATAGCATCCTCTAACGAAAGTGTCGTTACAGATAAAAAGAAAATTATAGTTTTAGGATCTGGACCTAACCGAATTGGTCAAGGTATTGAATTCGATTACTGTTGTGTTCATGGTGTTTTAGCAGCTGCGGAATGTGGTTACGAAACCATAATGATTAACTGTAATCCGGAAACAGTTTCAACTGATTTTGATATTTCTGATAAGCTATACTTTGAACCTGTTTTCTGGGAACATATCTACGATATTATTCGTCATGAAAAACCAGAAGGGGTTATTGTACAATTGGGGGGACAAACAGCTTTAAAATTAGCAGAAAAATTAGACCGCTACGGTATTAAAATTATTGGAACAACCTACAAATCTCTAGATTTAGCTGAAGATAGAGGAAGTTTTTCAACTATTTTAAAAGAAAATAATATTCCCTACCCAGAATTTGATGTGGCAACAAATGCTGATGAAGCTTTAGCAATTGCAGATGTTTTGGATTTTCCAATATTAGTTAGACCGTCCTATGTTTTAGGTGGTCAAGGCATGAAAATTGTCATTAATAAAAAAGAACTAGAAGAGCATGTGGTAGATTTATTACGCCAAATGCCTGATAATAAATTGTTACTGGATCATTATTTAGATGGTGCTATTGAGGCGGAAGCCGATGCTATTTGCGATGGTGAAAACGTATACATTATTGGAATTATGGAGCACATTGAGCCTTGTGGAATCCACTCGGGTGATAGTAATGGTGTGCTGCCACCTTTTAATTTAGGTGATTTGGTGTTGCAACAAATAAAAGATCATACTAAAAAAATTGCATTAGCCTTAAATACGGTAGGATTAATAAATGTACAATTCGCCATTAAGGACGATGTGGTATATATTATTGAGGCCAATCCAAGAGCATCCAGAACAGTTCCTTTTATTGCAAAAGCCTATGGTGAACCCTATGTAAATTACGCAACAAAAGTTATGTTAGGCCAAAAGAAAGTTACCGATTTCAACTTTAATCCAAAGTTGGAAGGGTACGCTATTAAACAGCCTGTGTTCTCTTTCAATAAATTTCCAAATGTTAATAAAAAGCTTGGGCCAGAAATGAAGAGTACAGGTGAAAGTATTTTGTTTATCGATAGCTTGAAAGACGATGAATTTTACAACCTATATGCAAGACGTAAAATGTACTTAAGCAAGTAATTACTAGAATTTTAGTACCTATTAGTAACGCTTTTTTGTAATTTATTTTCAAAAAAGCGTTACTTTTGTTTTGTAAATAGCCTATTATGATTAGAAAACTACTTCTTATACCTTTTTTAACCGTCTCTTTTTGGACATTCGCTCAAGTATCTACGGGGCAAGTAGATGATTTTGAGGATGGAACCGTTCAGAATTGGATTATTGGAACTACTTCTGGAGCACCAGAAAACATTACCACTGGTGGACCAAACGGTGTTGATGATAATTTTTTAGAATACACATCTAACGGTGGTAATGGAGCAGGAGGTAGAATGGTGTTTTTTAACTCTTTTTCGCAATGGTCTGGTAATTTTATTTCGGAAGGAATTGTCGAAATTCAATTTCAAGCGCAAGCGTTAACAAACGATTTAAATTTACGTTTAGCGTTTCAAGGACCTATGGGTACACGAATGGTTTCTACAAACCCTGTGTTTCTTGGTGCTGGTACAGGTTGGACAAGTGTTGCTTTGTCTCTAGATGTTTCAGATTTTACGGTTGTTCAAGGACCTGCTTCTGTTGCAGATGTGTTAGGAGATGTGTTAACCATGCGTATTTTAAGTCATTCTTCCATTGACAATTGGAAAGGTGAAGTAATTGCAGCTACATTACGTGTTGATAATATTACAGCCTCTACAACATTAAGTCGTTCTAATGTTACAAAGGAATTGGGTTTTACTATATATCCAAACCCAAGTAAGTCTAAACTAAACATCCGTGTGCCTGCATCCAATAGTTTTTCTAAAGTTGAAGTTTATAATATTTTAGGATCTCTTGTGTATCAAGGTCGTATTAATGCTATAAATACATCCATAAATGTGAGTCAGTGGAATAGTGGTGTTTATTTAGTGCGAATTTCAAATGCTAAAGAAACTATTTCAAAGCGCTTTGTAAAGCAGTAACTTAATTTTTATATAATATATACAACCACTAGATTTATCTGGTGGTTTTTTTATACTAGTATTTGAAATATGATACCGGTAATGATGGCAATTCCGAAGCTAATAAGCGTGCCAATTAAAATGTATTCCGTGAGTTTTCGGTGTTTACTTTCTTTTAAATCACCAAATCTAAAAACGGACTTTGCGGTAATTAAAAAACCTACAGCTTCCCAATGATTCATAACAATAAATATGAATACCAGAAGACGCTCAAGAATTCCTATATATTTGCCTGCATCCTTTAATGATTCGTTGCCCTTGGTGAGTTTCTCTATATTCCATTTGCTAAAAATAGCCTGCATGATTATAGAAACAGGTTTGGTTAAAAATAGCAAACAGGTAAGTAGAAGTAGAGCAGATTCAGTAGGTATTTCAGAAGTTGTAAACCATGTATTTGTGTAGATGAAATAAGCAGCAAAAATACTGATGAGGTGTAACAGCTGATCAATAAAAAACCATTGACGTTTGGTTTTTTTATTTTGAAAAATCAGTTTGATAGCATCTATAATAAAATGCAATACTGTAATAATGAGTAGTAATGGCCAATAGGATACATCCCAAACGAGAATAAATAACAACGCCATATGAATGGCAACATGTAAGTAGAGTTTAGGCGATTTTAGTTTTCTCTTTTCCTTACTTTTTACCCAAGACTTTGGTTGAAGGATAAAATCTCCAATTAAATGTGCTAAAACAAGTTTTATCAATAAAATCATCCTACAAGTTACTTATTTTAATGATATACAAGTTGTTCAGTTCTAATATTTCTTCAAGATTAGCGCGTTTCATTCGTTTGCTTACGGCTTCTTGATTAATACCAATTAGTTGTGCAATTTCACTTTGAATCTTATGGGGATTTTCAATTTGTGTTTTTATAATTTCGGCAGAATTTACGGTCCAATTATCCATGCTCATCAAGGCTAATTTAAAGTATAAATTTAGGTCTCTATTTAAAATAGGATCCGGTGTTTTTAGCTTTAAATTAATCTTGTCCTTTTTTAGGTTTTCTAATGTTTCACCAGAAAATTGAAAGGCTTCTCCATTTGATTCGGTTACGGTGTCACCTTGATATGTTTTAGTACCAATTCCTATTGCTATGCGTACATCTAAGCCTTTTATCATTTTAACACAAGCTTTGATATAAACAGCATGTAAAAAGCTGTTTTGAGGGTTTTTTAGTTCTATTTGAAAGCTATCACCTCTGTATATTTCCCATAAGCGCGTGTCAGACTCTAAAAAGGTTAGCGCATCCTTGAGCTGCGGCAACCAAATAGCTGGTTTGACGTTTTTAGAGTTTATTATGTCGCCTGTAATAACGCTAGTCATATTTGTTGATATTGTAATTATATGCCTTTATTTATGAATAATTTAAAATATTCTATAATTAAGGAATAATTTAATATATTCCGTTTAAAAGGAATAATCAAATATCGAATATTTAATTGAAATATCCAAATACTTGGTAATCAAAACAAATTTAGAAAGGGTGTTTGGGCTATATAACTAAAATTATAGGTCAATTTTAATATTGTAATCGGATAATTCTTCCAAATAATTTTCTAAAACAAAATCGGTACTATTAAACTCAATAAGCCTGTTTTTCTTGGTTTTATTACGTTCAATAGCCTTTAAAAATCGCCTTACTTCTTCTAAAGAAGATAAAATGAGTCCAGGAACCGGCGACGATTTTCCCTCATCATCTTTGGCAACCATGGTAAAATAGGATGAGTTACAATGTTTAACATGTCCTGTTCTAATATTCTCCGCTTCCACACGAATTCCAACAACCATAGATGTTTTTCCTACATAATTAATAGAAGATTTCATGGTAACAAGCTCACCAATTTCCACCGGTTCTAAAAAATTTACGGTATCCACAGAAGCAGTTACACAATAGTTTTCTGAATGTTTGGAAGCGCAGGCATATGCAATTTGATCCATTAGGCTCAACATATAACCACCATGAATTTTACCACCAAAATTAGAATGCGATGGCTGCATTAATTCTGCAATGCTAATACGCGAACATTCTACAGTTTTATAAGGTTTCTTCATATTAATAGCGCCTGTTATTGCGTTCTTTATCCAATACTACTTTGGTAATAAAATATTTGGTATCACCTAACCAAAATAGGGTTTTATAGCGTTCAAAATAATGTAATTTTACATATTTACCTTGCATTTCTGTTAAGTCCTTTATGACTTGCTCTTCGTTATCTTCCACAGAGAATTCAAACAATTGGGCTTCTGAAACACCTTGACTTATTTCGCCTTCCCAAGTTTTTATAATAACGCCTTTACTACTAAATTTCACCAGTTCGCCAGCTCGAATACCTTCACTATATGTGGCAAAATAAATAAAACAGCCATAACCAACTATGACTAGGACTAAAGCAATTATTAATTTAGTTACTATATTTTTCATCGTATAATTTGTTTGTTATTCGTCGTCATCAGCCGACAGTTTTGCTCTTTTTAAAATAGCTTCGGGTAATGCTTTTTTAGCTTTAGCACCTAATTTTTTAATTTTTTCTACACTGGTAATAAGGTTTCCTTTTCCTTCAACGAGCTTATTCATGGCCGATGAATAGTCTTTTTTAGCATCGTCAATTTTCTTTCCTACACCTGTTAGGTCTTTTACTAAACCTTCAAATTTATCATATAAAGCACCAGCTTGCCTGGCAATTTCAATGGCGTTTTGTTGTTGTTTTTCATTATTCCACATACTATCTACCGTTCGTAAAGTAGCTAAAAGGGTAGAAGGTGTAACAATAACTATGTTTTTCTCGAATGCCTTATTGTAAATGGAATTGTCTGCATTAATGGCTACCGCAAAAGCCGGTTCTATCGGAATAAAAAGCAATACAAAATCAGGACTTTCTATATCGTATAAATCTTCATATTTCTTTTCAGAAAGTTGGTCTACATGCTTTCTAATAGAATTTATATGCGCTTTAAGATAAATTTCACGTTCATCATCTTCAGCGTTTACATAGCGCTCGTAATCTGTTAATGACACCTTACTGTCAATAATCATTTTTTTATTATCCGGTAAATGCAATACAATATCCGGAAGCACTCTGGTGCCATCTTCCCTTGTAAAGTTTTGCTGAACAAAATACTCTCTATCTTTTTCTAAACCAGATTTTTCTAAAACGCGTTCTAAAACTAATTCGCCCCAATTTCCTTGCATTTTACTATCCCCTTTTAAAGCTCTAGTTAGATTTGTAGCTTCAATAGTCATTTGCTGATTTAAATCTTTTAAACCCAACAATTGTTCTTTTAAAGCCGAATGCATGCTGATACTTTCCTTTTGTGTATCGTCTACTTTTTTCTCGAAAATTTGAATTTTTTCTTGAAGCGGGTTTAAAATATTTTTAATGTTCTCTTTATTCTGAAGGGTAAACTTCTCTGTTTTTTCGTCTAAAATTTTAGTAGCTAATAGCTCAAAATCCTTACGTAATTGTTCTTGGCGAATTTCTAATTCTTCATCGCGTTTTAAAAGTTGTTGTTCCAGGTTTTCGTATTCTGAATTACGTCGTGCTAATTCTGAATTTAGAAGTTCTTTTTCCTTTCTAATGTCATCTCTATCAATTTCAATTTTGGATAGGAGCTCTTTTAAATCAGTTGTTTGTTGATTAAAATAGGATTGTTGTTTTTGAGTTTCTTCATCAAAAGACACCTTCAAATTAGCGAGTTGTTGCTGCAAATTAGTGTTCCGCTCCTCAAGAGTGCTTGTGTCACTCTTGTTTTTTAGTTTGGAAATAGTCAGACCAATATAGGCGCCAATAGCACCCGAAAAAATAATAGCAATAATGAGAATAAGGCTGTCGTTCATAATTTTTTATCAATTTATATAAAAGTAATAAAATATACGTATTGGGTTATACCACTTAAGGCTCTTTCTTCACATTTGAAAAATCATACTTTTTCATAGTTTTTTGAAGTATTTTCCAATGGTTACGTAATTGTCTTTTAATTTCTGGCGCATTTAACTCATTCGCAGCTCTATATGCATACCGTATGTAGTTTCCTCTAAATTTTCTTTCAAAACACTCGGTTTCAGCCTTTCCATTAATAAAAACAGTTTTTCTTGCAGGAAGCATTCTAGATTTTTCACCTTTAAAACTAAAAAGTCGATATAATTTACTTTTAAAAATTGGAGCTTCATCTAAAAGATGTTTTTCTTTAATTGTTTCAACTCTTTTATGCTTACGTTTTATAGTTTGTTTCATTTCCCTATAAAACTTTGCCAAATTTTTTGATTTTATAAGAGTTTGATACCCATAAAATTCGAAGCCTAAATAATTTAGAGGTATGTTTTCTTTTAAATCTCCATTGTTCTCAATCCTATAGGATTGTAATTTACCATTGTTATTTTTGAATAAGGTTCTTTCGGTTTTTTCTATTGAAACCTTTAATTTGTTTTTAAGGACTTCTTTTTCAACAAAATCTTCTATTGGTTGAATCTGACTTTTATCACATAGCATTACAATATCATCAGAATATCTTCTGTAGAAAACATTGTGTTTAAGAGTTAATTCATTAATAACAGCTTTATCAAAATCTAACATGTAAATATTAGCTAAAATAGCACTGATTGGAAGACCTTGTGGGATACCCATTAAGTTACCTTCATTATCTTTCTTTTGATTTTTGTGAATTATAATATCAGAATCAATTAAATCTTTAATACTATTAAAAAATGTGTGTTTGCCTTCTTTTTTTAGTTTAACTAATTCTTTTTCATCAAAATGACCATTTTTAGTTTTTAAATCTTTGAGTTTTACATAAGAAAAGTTTGTAGTAGCTTTAAATAGATTAAAGTGATCTTTTGGTAAGGTTTTGTGACCTAATATTTTTGCCCAAGCCAGTTTTAATTTTTTATGATTAAGGCTAGGAAAGAAGTTTTCAATATCTAAAACTAAAGCTACACAATTTTCTCTCTGTTTAATTTCTTCAAATACATCTTTAGCAAAATGTACATTGTTTTTAAACTTTAATTTATCACCTGTTTCAATTTTTCTATAGGCAGTAATGGCGTTCGATACTAAAGGGATTTTATTTAAGCATGCCTCGTATTTAGGAGTAATAATCTGTTGTGTATAATAGGAGTAAATATGAGCATCAATGTGTGTTGCATATAGTATTTCTCTAATCTTGGTGTTTGAAATGATTTTTCCATTTTTAAATTTTTTATGGGAACGTTTCTCTATACCATTAAAATCCGAAATTTTATAACGTCTCTGTTTTATTTCTTTAAAAATAAGAGGAGAAAATGAGTGGTGTGCTACTTTTTTTTGATTGGTTACATAGTACTCTATATTTTTTCTAATAAACAATGGTGTCTTATTAGTAAAATGTGGATAACCTCTGTCTTTAAACCAATCTTTTTGAGTTTTCATATTTAAAATAAAAGTAAGAGAAGTTCTCGCACGTATTTATAACAGAATAAAACTTACACCTTAAATAAGGATTGAACCATTAGCCGAGTTCTCGACTCACGTTGCAGTTGTACGTAAATAAATACTTATATACTATGATAACAATTATTCATTTGATAGTCTTTACAGCTTTAGAAACCATGGATACACCCATTTACTGGGGAATAATCAGTGTTCTGACAAGAATTTGTTCAACATCTTCGAAGATGGCGGAACAAAGTTCTTGGAAATTAATTCTAAATAGCTTAACTTACTTTATTCCTAATCTCCATATTTATTATCCTTTTTAATTAAAAAAAGTTGGATTAAGTGATTGATTAAATAATCAATACAGCAGTTCAACAAATGTTTTATTCCTTTTAACTAAAGAACTTCCTTACTTCAATGTAAATATACTATTATTCTTATCTTTAATAAAAAAAAGCAGAATGAGTTTAGTTAATAAATTTAAAATTGGTGATATAGTAACTTTTAAAACACATCCATTACTTTACGATAGATATATTAAAGGTGATGGTAAGTTAGTGCCGCCATTTATGGTAGTTAAAGAAGTGTACTTTGAAGATAATAAGAAGAAAGTAGTAGACACTAATAATGGAAAAAAAATAGGAGAGAGAATAAAATATACATGTTTGTTTTTTGATGATAATAAAAGCGAATTTACAGATGTAGTTGTTTATGAATCTATGTTAATGGATTTTACTAGTTTTTATATTTCTAAGTTGGATGGTGAAAAAAATGATTCTGATGATTCTGAATATAAAAGTCTTATTAATGAGGTTTCAGAATATAAAAGTGCAAATTACGAATATGGAAATATTGTATACTTTAAAACAAAGAAACTTGAAATTCTTAAAAAGAGAACTTCTGTAAAGAAGGAGATAATCAATGGAGTTACAAAAGATGAGAAAAAAGAAACTATTCAATATGTCGTTAATTATGCATCACCAGAGTTTGTTTTATGTGGGTATAAAAAAGAACTAGGTGAAGATTTATTTTATCCTAATGGAAGTAGAAAAAAAATAATTTCTAAAGTATCATATAAAGTAAAATGGTTTAATTCTAATCAAATGAAATTTAGTGAACAGTATTTACCAAAGAAATGCTTTATTGATGAGCAACCATTTGAGACTTTAGTCCCTCATAACACCAAATCGAAAAAAAAGGATACAAAATCTTAAAATTGAGGCACTAAATAAGTTCAAGATAACAAAATTATTTTCTTACCCGAAAGCTTCCCGATTTTTTATCAAAAGCAATTAAATCTTTAGGAAAAAGGGTTTCAAAAACACCTTCAGAAATCAGGTTGCAAGGCGTATCGGTTATAACCGTATTGTTTGTCATGACCACCATAGTGTCACACAATTGAATAGCCAAATCTATTTCATGAGAAGAAAACAGAATGGTTTTATGGGTTTCTTTAACCAACTTTTGAAGTAATTTTAATATGTAAGCTTTGTGATACATATCCAAATGCGTTGTTGGTTCATCCAGAATAATTAAATCGGTATCTTGAGCCAAAGCACGTGCAATCATGACTTTTTGTAATTGACCATCACTTAATTCAAAGCACTTTTTATCTTTTAATGCTTCAATATTAGTTTGGTTTAAAGCCCGATTAACAACTTCCAAATCATTTGCAGATAAATTCCCAACCCAATTGGTATACGGTTGTCGGCCTAAAGCCACCAATTCAAAAACAGATAGATTTTTAGAAGCAATTTTTTCAGTTAATACCAAACTCATGGTTTTAGCTAAATCAGCATTTGTATAGGTTTCTAGATTTTTTTCATTTAGAAAAACCGTACCTGATAATTTATCTTGCACATGAGTAAGCGTTCGTAAAAGTGTGGATTTACCAATACCATTAGCACCAACTAAACCAATTAACTGCCCTTTTTTTAAAGCCATATTAATATTGGAAGTCACAATGGTGTTTGCTTTCTTGGAAGCGTAACCAATGGTGAGGTTTTCCGTTTTAAGAATAGTATGTGGGTTGCTTTTAGTCACTTTCTATATTCTTTTTTATTAAAATAACATTTTACGTTTACGTACTAACAACCAAATAACCACAGGAGCTCCCATTAATGACGTAATTGCGTTAATTGGCAAGGTATAATCACTAGTTGGTAATTGCGCAATACTATCGCAAATAAGCATGATAATGGCGCCAAATAAAAACACGGCTGGAATTAATATTTTATGATTAGATGTTGTAAAAATTTGACGTGTAATATGAGGAATAGCTAAACCAATAAAAGCAATAGGTCCAGCAAAAGCGGTGATGGTTCCCGCTAATAAACTAGTAGCAATAATAATAATAAGTCGCGTTTGCTTGATGTTTAATCCAAGACTTTTCGCATAATTTTCACCTAATAAAAGTGAATTTAAACCTTTGATTGAGAAAATTGTCAACAGCATGCCGAGGCTATAAACGATAAAGAAAATACCCAATTCTTGCCATGATAGGTTTCCTAAACTTCCAAATCCCCAGAAAATATATTGCTGAAGTTGTTCTGCGCTACTAAAGTAGGAGAGGACACTAACCACAGCAGCAGTAATGCTGCCAAACATAAGTCCTATAATGAGGATAGCCATGGTATCTCGTACTTTTGAAGACACCACTAAAACTGCTGAGAGCACGAGAAAACTCCCTAAACTAGCCGCAATAATAATACTCCATTTGGATACAAAAATTGTGGCAAATGCGCCACCAAAAACTCCAGCTCCTAAAATAACGAGTGCCACACCTAAACTAGCTCCGGAACTGATACCCAAAACAAACGGACCAGCCAATGGGTTTCTAAATAAGGTTTGCATTAATAATCCAGAAATACCTAATCCAGAACCGACTAAAACCGCTGTCAGTGCTTTTGGTAAGCGGTAGTCTTTAATAATATAGGACCAAGATTCGTGGTCTAAAGTGCCAACAAAACTTTCAAAAATTGCCGATATGGGAATAGATACCGAACCCAAACTAATATTTGCTAAAATGCAAATTACCAGCAGGATTATGAGGGTAATAAAAGCGTATGTATAGTTGGTATGCATAAAACGGATTCGTGCAAATATCGGTTTATTCTAGGCGTTTAAAAAACTGTAGTTCATAATTTTCAAGTATTTCAGGATGTGCTATTTTTACCAAGTCCTTCAATACCAAATCAGGTCTGGCCGTTCCTATTTCATAATAGGTTACACCGCCTGTTTTACCTGCAGTATTAACAAAAGAATACATGTTTTTATTTTTGAAAGCATCAAATTGGGTATAGTGTGAATTAGCTTTTTCTAAAGCTTCCAATGAATTATAGTAGGAAGGGCTAATCCAGATATCTGCATCTTTGGCTTTATTAAATACCACTTCAAAATTTAAAGCTAGGCTTCCTTTGCTTTCCGAATTTGCCCATAAATAATCTACGTTGGCATCTTTTAAAAGTTGTGCTTCTGGACTTGTTCCGCTTGGCAAATACCAAATATCTTTATGCATGGCACCACTTAAAACCCTAGGTTTGCTGCTGGCATTTTCAGCTAAACTTTTAGCTTCTAAATAATCGGTTTCAATCGCTTTAAAAATAGATTCCGCTTGGTTGCTTTTATTATAAAGTGCTCCAAAAAATTTAACCCATTCTGCTTTTGCTAATGGCGAAGTTTCTACCCAATCACCATTGTAAATAACAGGAATTCCTGATTTTCTGATGGTTTCAAAACTCTTATTATTACCATCAATACCAAAACCAATCACCACATTTGGGTTCAGTTCCAATAATACTTCGGTATTAATACCTTCATTTTTTCCGAGTTCTCTAATAGCACCCGATTCAATTAATTGTCGCGTTTTTTCGGAAGAAATATAATCGGTTCCTGGAAATCCAATTAAGGTGTTTTCAACCTCTAATAATTCCAATGCAGGAATATGGGTTGTTGATGTAACTACCATGTTTTCAACAGGAATAGTAATTATGCCATCGTAATCACTTTTGTTATATGTGCTTACAGCAGCCTGCGCTTTTGTAAGCAAAAGATAGCGGTAATTTTTATCAGAGTCTGGCCAAGGATTGTTAATGGTTAGTAGTGTGGAATTTTCATAATTTGTAATGGCAAAACCTGCGGCATAATCAATTTTCATAGATGATTTGCTGGTTTTGGGTAGGCTAATTTCTTGCTTGGTTTTGTCCTGACAATTCCAGAAAAATAAACTCAATAGAAGCGTAATAAAAACTATCTTTTTATGTAACATTTGTAACGTTTGAAGAATTAAAAATCACGTAAATTTATAGAAAATTTTTAACTATGCGTGACGGTTCAAATGTAACATTATATATAGTAGCTGGCGTTGTAATCTTTCATTTTTTAGTGGGATTTATTTATTTACTTTATAAAATGACCAAGAAAAAATAAGGTTCATGGTGCTAATCTGAAAAGAATAATTACTTTTGCCGTGAATTTGGTTTGATAGTAAATCAGCATGTTTTTAAGTGGTATTTAAATCCTGTTAAAAATGTTCACGATTGCTTCAATTAAAAGGGAATCTGGTTAAAATCCAGAGCTGTTCCCGCAACTGTAAGTTTATACTCAACGCAATTGAGTATCTCTATTTAGAGATGTTATTACTTCAATAACCACTGGTTTTATTACTGGGAAGGTTTAATAACATAAAACAAGTCAGGAGACCTGCCAATTTCATTACCTTAAAAATAAAAGCTTTCGGGTAAAGGGCTCATTGATTATGAATAGATTTTTCACATTGTTGATATTTTTATCCTGTGGTACAACTTTTGCGCAAGTCGGACCTTTAACAGAATTGAATGAGGTGAGTTTGAAGTACATCAAATTAAAAGACTCTGTTTACACAATAACTCAAACCGTTTTAAATGATAGTGTTCTAAAACGCAATCAAACATCTCTTACGAGTCTTCTAAATTATAATACTACAATTTACTTAAAAGAAAATGGTTTAGGTATGGTGTCTTCGCCTAGTTTTCGGGGTACAACAGCACAGCAAACAGCAGTTTTATGGAATGGTATTAATATAAATTCGCAAACTACAGGTCAGACGGATTTTAATACCATTAATACGCGTGGCTTTGATCGTGTTGTTGTAAAATCGGGCGGCGGTGGCGTTGTAGATGGTAGTAATGCTATTGGCGGCAGTATTTATTTAGAAAATAAAATAAAGTACAACACTGGTTTTGAAAATGATTTATTTTTAAAATACGGAAGTTATAATACCTATGGAATCGATTATAAAACTGCTTATTCAACCAAAAAAACTAGTTTTTCATTAGGTGTTTCTCATCAGGGCTCCGAAAACGATTATAAGTATTTAGGAACAAATCGGATTAATAAAAACGGCGAGTTTAATAACACCAATATTAGTACTGTTTTAGGTTTTAAGTTGAAATCTAACAACGCTATTAATATTTATGCTAATATTTACGATGGAAAACGTAATTTTTCACTTCCAACCCCCAACGCTTTAGCAACCAAGTACGACGATTTTAACACCCGAAGTATGGTGGAATGGGTATCAAAATCCAAAAATATAACTTCAAACACCAAAGTTGCTTACATTACGGAAAACTATAAATACTACCCCAATATTGCTAGAGATTACTACACTTTTGGCGACGTTGGAAGCCTGTTTGTAAAATACAATTTAGATTATGAATTAGGCCGCATGCTTTTTAGTGGTGGATTAAATTATAATCATAATAATGGCGAAGGTTCTGATATTCAACATGAAAAACGCAATTTAGGGTCTGCCGTTTTGGGCTTAAAACATAAAATAAGCAAACGGTTTATGTACGAGATTAGTTTGCGTCAAGAATTAAATAGCGTTTATAAAAGCCCTTTTTTGTATTCCGCTGGCTTGCAAGCAGAAATTACCCATTTTTATAGTCTAAAATTAAATACATCTAAAAATTTCAGAATCCCTACTTATAATGATATGTACTGGGAAGGGCTCGGTAATACGGACTTAAAACCCGAATTGTCTTATCAAGGCGAAATGAGCCATGTTTTACATATTCCAAATGTGACATTAACGCTAAACGGGTATTACAATAAGGTGCAAAACTTATTATTATGGACACCAGATATTAATGGGGTTTGGCGACCAAAAAACGCTGAAAACGTTAAAATTTACGGATTTGAGGGCCTTTTCACAGCTAAAAAAAATATCGGATTCCATACGGTTAATGTTTCTGCAACCTATGCTTATACGGTTTCAACAAACGAGAAAACAGATAAACAACTTATTTATGTACCCTACCACAAACTAACTACAGCTATTGGTTATAGCTATAAAAACTTGTCGGCTTATTATCAATACATCCGCAACGGCGAAGTTTTTACAACTACAGATAACGCTACAGAACACATACTTAATAGCTATATGGTAGCTAATTTTGGTATAGAATATAATTTGGGTAATAAAACCAATTCCTACATCCTGGGCGTACAAGCTCTTAATTTATGGAATGAGTCCTATGAAAGTGTATTAAACCGACCTATGCCCGGCAGAAATTTTAATATGTATGTAAACTTTAATATTTAAAAATTATGAAAAGACTTTTGAAACTATGCACCATGTTAGTAGCCATTTTGCTTTTGCAGAATTGTACGAGCGACGACCGTGATATTATTGTAGATACCCCGCCACCTTCGGGTGATTATGCTAATGGCATTTTTGTGTTAAATGAAGGTGGTTACACGTATTCCAATGCATCGGTATCTTTTATTGATAATTCTGGGCAGGTTTATAATAACATTTTTTATGCCGTTAACCAAAGAGCTCTAGGCGATGTGGCGCAAAGCATGGCGTTTCATGAAGATAAAGCTTATATAGTTGTAAACAATTCCAATACTATTGAAGTGGTAAATCGCTATACGTTTGAGCATATTGTAACAGTTGAAAACGATATTTTAACCCCGCGTTATATGACATTTTATGAAGATAAAGCCTATATAACTAACTGGGGAGATCCAGCAGATACTACGGACGATTATGTGGCGGTTTTAGATACAGAAACCAACGTTGTAATTAATACTATTCCAGTGGCAGAAGGACCAGACGCGATAGTGAATAATAATGGAACGCTATACGTGGCACATTATGGAGGTTGGGGTTACGGTAACACCATATCTGTGTTGGATTCGAATACGGAAACCGTTACTTCTAGTATTCAAGTTGCTGATGTGCCTAGAAATATGATGATTCATAATAACGATTTATATGTGCTTTGCGCCGGAAAAGGTGATTATACGGGCCATGAAACTTTAGGTGGTTTATACAAAATAAACATGGCAACAAATCAGGTTACTAATGAAATTATGTTTGCAAATGGCGTTCATCCTGGTAATCTAAAAATTAACGACGACGCACTTTTTTACACTTTAAATACGGAGGTTTATAAAATGAATTTAACTAATTTTTCATTACCTACAACACCGCTATTTAATACAAATACCCAAAATATGGGTGTTTTGTATGGCTTTAGTATTATTAATGAAAATATCTATATAGCAGATGCCAAAGATTATACGTCTAATGGTGAGGTATATATGTACAACTTACAAGGAGAATATCAAGAAAATTATAATGTAAAACTAATTCCCAACGGGATTTATAACAACAATTAAATTAATTAAAACTAAATAGCAATGAAAAAAAATTATCTATTCTTACTACCTATTATTTTTGGTCTTTTAGCCTTTTCTGGCTTTTCGCAAGGCAATTATGATAATGGGGTTTTTGTTTTAAATGAAGGCATGTATGGTACTAATACAGCCTCTGTTTCTTTTTTAAGCGCTTCTGGAACTATTAATAACAATGTTTTTGCAACTGAAAACACTGGTATGGATATTGGACAATTAGCACAAGGAATGGGGTTTTCTGGTGATAACGCTTATATTGTTTCAAATGGGACTAGTGAAATTAATATTGTGGATAGAGCAACATTTACTCATATAACTACGGTTACAACAGGGTTAGACAACCCGCGTAATATAGAATTTGATAACGGGTATGCATATATTACTAATTGGGGAGATCCCACAAATATTTCTGACGATTTTGTTGCTGTGTTAGATTTAGATACCAATACCATAACCAGTACTATTTCTGTTAATGAAGGACCAGAACAGATTGTTAAAAAGAATAATCAGCTGTTTGTAGCGCATCAAGGTGGTTATGGGTTTGGAAATACCGTTTCGGTTATTGATTTAAATGATAACAGTGTGTCAGAAATTTCGGTTGCCGATGTGCCAAATTCTATTGTAGCCGATGACGATTTTTTATATGTGCTTTGCGGTGGAAAACCAGCATGGACAGGAGCAGAGTCTTTAGGTAAATTATATAGAATAGATTTAGTTGATTTTTCTGTAATGGATGTATATAATTTTGCACTCGGTGAACATCCTAATTTTTTACAAGTTGATAATGGTCAAGCATATTATGTAGTAGATAATAATATCTACAATTTTGATTTTTCAGCTAGTTTGCCAACTACGGAATTCATCAACACAGCATCAGAAGGTGTTGCTATAGCTTACGGGTTATCACTGATAGACAATGTGCTTTATTTATCGGATGCTGAAAATTATGTTATTGATGGTAAAGTCGTTTCTTACAATACAACTGGCGTATTTCAGAACTCTTATACCGTAGGTGTTATTCCTAATGGTGTTTACAAGCATATCATGCCTCTAGGTGTTTATCCACCAGCAGCAGGGCAAATAGGTTCAACGGCTATTGAAACGAATAGTGCATTATTTGTGGATTGGGCTTCAGGTGCCACTGTAACAAGAGGTTTAACTAATATTGCTGATTCAGGAAGTGGTTATGCTACTATAGGTACAGAGTCTAACGTTACAGGTGTTGCTAATAACGCGATTATAAGTTTAGGTGATGGAGGAAATGCTATTTTAACCTTTGATACACCAATTACTGATGGATCTGGATATGATTTTGCCGTTTTTGAAAACTCATTTAGTGATACCTTTTTAGAATTGGCTTTTGTAGAAGTAAGTTCAGATGGTGTTAATTATTTCAGATTTCCATCACATAGTCAAACGCAAACGGATACGCAAGTAGGAGGTTTCGGAGCTGTTGATGCTACCTATATCAATAATCTAGCAGGAAAATACCGTGCTGGTTTTGGAACACCTTTCGATTTAAATGACATTCCTAACAACCCGTTATTGGATAAAACTAGAATTACGCACGTTAAAGTTGTTGATGCTATTGGAACTATTGATCCGGCGTTTGCCACTTATGATTCTTATGGAAATATGGTAAACGACCCATATCCAACACCGTTTGGTTCTGGTGGTTTCGATTTAGACGCTGTTGGCGTTATTAATCAAGTTAGTTTGAGTATTGCAGATACTAAACTAACCGAATTGAAAATATATCCGAATCCAGCTTCTAGTTTCTTTAATATAAAAGGTGTTAATGGCGTTATGGATATGGACATGTACGATATAACAGGAAAGTTAGTAAAGCAACTTAAAAATACGAGTCTAAAAACGATCGATATTTCTAGTTTAAAACAAGGTGTTTATGTGGTGAAAATAACATCGCAAAATAAAAACGGATTGTATAAACTGATTAAGCAGTAATACCGTTTTGTTATAGCTCATAAAAATGCCGTTATGCTCTAAATAAGGTTTGAGTATAATGGCATTTTTTATAAGGTAGGAATTAAATCGCAAAACCAAAACCCTGAAGCAGCATCGGTTGAATTCGGTTTTGGATATTCATGATAGGTTTTTTCGCCAATATCAAAAGCTACAAGCGTTTTAAAAATGGGGCCATCAAAGCAAAAGGTATGAAATTCACCATTTTCGCCACAGGGATCCACTTCTTCAGGAAGGGAAGCTATTACATCTTCATCTATAACTCTACCAACAAAATGGTCTGTAAAATAGGTGGCATCGGCACAAACTATTACAGCCTTAAAACCTAAATCTAGAAATTCTTGCATTAATTGCTTGGTATTTCTTTGCCAAAGTGGAAACACCGTTTTAATACCTTGACTCCCTAGTTGATCCTCACGGTACTGTTTTAAATCTTCTAATAAAATATCGCCAAAAGCAGCATAACTATAACCGTCTTTTTTAAGTTTCGTTGTCGCTTCGGTCATAATTTTGTTATAATCGTCCATGCTTGGTTGTTCTGGAAGTTTAATTTGCCAAAGGGGCATACCTAAAGCAGCAACTTGATTTTCCAATAAGGCAATCCTAATACCATGCATAGAAACACGATTAAAAGCCGTGTTTACCGTAGTAATAAACTGTTCAACACTATAACGTTCATCTTGTAATAAATAGTAAAGTGCCAGCGCCGAGTCTTTTCCTGTACTCCAGTTAAGGTAGGTTTTGTAAGTTTTCATAAGTCAAATTAGAGTACAAACCTATGGTTTTTAGGGCATATTAAATTGAAAAAAATGTGTGTTTTTGTATATTTAAAAGAAGTAACTATCTGAACTGGATTTGCCAGATTAAATGGCGTTTAAAAGTGGCAAAGATTATGTTTCCAGTTGGGGAGACCCTAATTGATAATACAACGATTTTATTGCCATCGTTAATCTAGGCTCGAATATTATTGAAGCGCGTATAGAAGTGGGGAAGACCAGAGCAAATGGTTGCTTAGGTCAGTAAATTATATGTAATAAAACGGACGGTTTTAAAGTGTTATTCTGAATTTATGTAAAGCATTACTGCGAATACCTTAATGTTTTAGTAATTATACTATGCATGCATAAAAAATTAACATCCTTTTAACGTTTAAATCATGCTTTTTATCGATTACAATCTCATCGATATGGTATAACCTTTTTAATTGTAATATATTGGAGCACTATTAATTTAAAACCAATTTAAAAAATGAAAAAATTTACAATTCAAATTTTTGCAATTTTAGCTTTTGCTTTTACATGGCAGGCTAATGCGCAAGTAAACATTAGTGAAAATTTTGATTCTGGTACTCCTGCTGGTTGGACAGATTCTTACGCTAATTCAACTTCTGCTGCCTGTGCTGGAGCATCAGAACGTGATAATTTATGGAGTAGTAGTGCTACGGGTAACTTAACTAGCCCTAATCAAGTTGGCGCATCTAACGCTACCGATTTAACAATTAGTTTTGATTATCAAATTCTTGAATACAGTTTTTCAACGCCAACCGTTGCTCAAGAGGCAGGTTGGGGTTCTGCAGACATTCAATATTCTACAGATGATGGAGTTAATTGGATAACCGCTTTGACTATCAATGACGCTAATCATACCGTTTCAAATGCGTGTACAAATATTACCACAACCGTATTGGGAGCTGACTTACCGAATGGATCTGATGTTAAATTACGAGTTAGTAATACTTGGGTTTCCGGTGACTATTATTTTTACATAGATAATTTTGTTGCACAACAAGATTTAGGATGTGTTGCGGCAGATATTACGAGCTCGACAGTAGTAGATAATTGCGGTGCATCACAATTTTCTGTTGATGTTGTTGTTGCTGATTCTGGAAATGGTACGGTGATAACTGATGGTTTAGGAGGTTCATTTCCTGTTGCATCAGGAACTGTAACTGCTGGCCCTTACACCATTGGTGATGTTATAAATTTAACGGTTGAGCATACGGTTGCTGCTTGTAATTTTTCACTAGGTAGTTTCTCTACAGGATGTACACCTCCTGGTGAAGTTTGCGAGAACTCAATTATTATTGGAGCTTTACCTTATTCTACAACTGATAATACGTCTAATTATGGCGATGATTACGGTAGTGCAGATGAGCCTTGTTCTACTTCTAGTTATCTTACAGGTGATGACGTTGTTTATAGTTTTACTCCAGCTACAGATATGTCAGTAAATATGACCACTTCTGGGACAGGTTCATGGACTGGTTTATTTATATACGAACAATGTCCTTTTGTAACTTGTGTGGATTCTGATACGCAAAGTAGTGGAAACCCTAGTATTCCAGAAGTTAGTTTGATAGGCGGAACAACATACTATATTGTAATATCTACCTATCCATCACCGCAAAGTACAGCATATACGTTAGATATAACAGAAAACACCTGTGCAGCATCTACCTCAACAGTTACTGTAGTAAACGACTGTGATGTAAGTGGTGGTTTTTATGTAGATGTTGAAGTAACAGATATGGGAAGTGCGACAGATTTAACGGTTTCAGACGATCAAGGAAACCCATCTCAAGCTTTAACGGCTGCTGGAACATTACAATTTGGTCCTTATGTGAATGGTGTTGATGTGGTTATTACACTTAACGATGATAATGATGATGATTCTTGTACGGTTGTTAAAGCAGCTGTTACACAGACTATTTGTCCGCCATCAAACGATGATTGTTCAAATGCAACAGTTTTAACTGTGGATCCAGATTATTCTTGTGCTAGTTCTGTTTCAGGAACAACTATTGGGGCAACACAAAGTTTAGCAGGTTGTGTTGGAACTGCCGACGATGATGTTTGGTATTCTTTTGTTGCAACAAGCACCGATCATAGAATTACAATCACTAATACTAGTGGATCAACTGATATCGTTACTCAAGTTTTTGATGCATGTGGTGGCGCAAGTTTAGTCTGCCAAGACACGCCTAATTCTCCAATAAACTTAACAGGATTAACACCTAATAATACATACTCTTTCAGGATTTACACATATTTCTCGGGAACTACTAGAACAAGTTTTGACGTATGTGTAGGTACAGCGCCAAGTTGTTTACAGCCATCGTCTGGTTCAGCTTCGGCAATAACAGAAAACTCTGCGGATTTAGGCTGGGTAGAAGCTGGAACTGCAACCACTTGGAATGTAGAATGGGGCGTTACAGATTTCACATTAGGAACAGGAACATTAATTTCTGGAACTACAACAAATCCAGAACCATTATCTGGATTAACCGCATTAACAACATACGATTACTATGTGCAAGCTGATTGTGGTGGTGGTGATTTAAGTGCATGGTCTGGTCCATATACGTTTACAACTTCAGGTCCAATACCAACTAACATTTCATGTGCTACAGCAGAGGCTATTGCATGTGGAGATAGTATTATTGGAACGACGGAAGGTTCTACTGGAACACAAGAGGACTCTGGCTGTACTATCGGTAACAATGGCGTTTGGTATACCTTTACTGGTGACGGTGGAGATTTAATAGTGACGGTAGATGCGGATTTTGATCACGAATTAGCAATAACAAGTGGTACTTGTGGTGCGCTAGTAAATATAGGTTGTGATGATCAAAGTACTGGTCAAGAATCATACACCATTGTTGATAGTGTTGATGGAGAAACGTATTATGTGTATATCGCACATTATTCAAGTGGTAGTACAACAACAGGTACTTATAAAATTATGTTAGAGTGTGAAACGATGACAACAGATGAATTTGATTCTCCAAATGCGTTTACGTATTATCCGAATCCAGTGTCAAGTGTGTTAAATGTGAAAGCACAAAATAACATTAGTAATGTAGCTGTTTTCAACATGTTAGGTCAAGAAGTGCTTCGTACGGCTCCTAATACAGTTGCAAGCGAGGTAGATATGTCTAACTTACAAACAGGTGCTTACTTTGTTAAAGTAACTATTGGTAATGCAACGAAAACAATTCGCGTTATTAAAAATTAATAAGTGAAGTAGATATCAATCTATAAATAAAAACCCAGACAAACGTCTGGGTTTTTTGTTTTATAAAACTTTGAAAATGTTGAGTGGTTTAAATGCCATATTTTAGTTTTCTATATCTAACATCTAACATCTAACATCTAATATTTAATCTAATTCTTTATACATACCATTACCAATTGATAGAAAATTCGTTTTATCACCAATTAAATCCAAAGGTTCGGTTTGGGGTAAATACAGACGGGAATCATCTAAAATAAGCTGTAGAGCTGTTGCTAAAAGCGGTTCAGTTTCAGAGCCCAGTGTTCCCATGTTGCTATAATTTTCGGACTGTGGTATTTCCGGAAATAAGCCTTGGCTATAATCCGTATTACCAACGGCATTCAAGGATTTTAATACTAGAGGTTGCATAGCATATAAATGTGATGGGTTTGCATTTGCTCTACGAAAATCGGGCGCATCATAAAGCGTTACGGATGCTTGAAATTTACCAGCAGTTTCGGTTCCTATTTGAACCACATCTATATAAGGATCTAAACTGTTTATAACTAACTCACTAGCAGATGCTGATCGTTTTGTGGTTAAAACATACACCTTGTTTAGATTTAAAATGTTTAAAGGAGCTCCAGCATCATTATCTGTAAAGTAATTCGTGGTTTGTGCTTCTGATAGTTGAGATTGAATATCAGAATTCCATTCTTCCGTACTAAACACATTGCCAGTTTGTCCAGCTATCATACTAGACAATAAAATAGCTGTATTAACAGAGCCTCCCGAATTATAACGTAAATCCAAAACTAAATTCTGAATATTATTTGCTTGAAACTGACCAAACACGGCATTTAACTGCGAATCAAAATCTCTAGTAAATCCATTATACATTAAATACCCTACGTTTTCTCCGGCAACTTCAAATATGTCTGTTTTAAAAATAGGGTTTTCAGTAAGGGAAGATTTTGAAAGTGTAATGCTTTGGCCATTTGGTGTAATATTGTCATCGCTCGTTTGCGAGGTTCCATTATCATTATAATCTGCTAAATTAATAGTGTAGGTAGTATTTCGTAATAAACTATTAAAATTAGAGGTAGTAAGTGGAATGCCATCAATAGCATAAAAAATAGTTCCTCTGGAGACGCCTTGATTGCTAGCGCTAGAATTTGGCAATACATATCCAACATATCCAAACACGTTTTCCGAACCGTCTGGATAACGCATAAGGCCGTAATCCATGCCGTTGTTTTGTGTTGTACCACTTAATAGTTGTTCCAATTGAATGTAATTAGACGTTATCCAACTAAACCTATCTACCGTTTGTGGTTGATAGCGTAAATATTCAAACAAGGCTTCTGGTGAAGGATAATTATTTAAAAATGCTTCATAGGAACCTGTATCAAACCGGTCGTTTGCTAAATCCGGCACATCATCCTTGTAGAGATAATAGGTGTTTAAACCTCGCCAAACAAAATCATTTAAGTCACGGGTAGATGCTGGATTATCATCTATATCTTCAAAACAGCCCGTAAATAGGGTAGATGCGCAAATAACGAGTAAATAAATAGTTCGGTTTTTCATAGCTGTTTTCATTTTAATTGTTCTTTTTGTCGAATTAAAAGTAGTTACTTTATAACATAATAAAAATTATTTGTAACAAATTAAGTTATCAATCGTCGTAATAGTAAGTAGGCAAAAACCAGCTATTATTGATTAACCACAAATTATGACACAGACAGAATTTTTGAATATTGTCATGCCATTTAAAGATAAAGTCTTTCGTTTAGCCAAACGATTGCTTGTGTCTCGGGAGGAAGCAGAAGATGCGACTCAAGAAATTATCTTAAAATTGTGGAAAAACCAAGAGAAAATGAGCGACTATAAAAACATAGAAGCCTTTTCAATGACCATGACAAAGAATTTTTGTTTAGATAAATTAAAATCTAAACAGGCACAGAATTTAAAAATTGTACATAGTAATTATGAAGATCATAATGTGTCCTTACAAAAGGAAGTTGAGGTCAATGATAGTTTGGATTGGGTAAGTAAGATTATGGCAGATTTGCCAGAACAGCAAAAAATGGTTGTTCAGCTGCGGGATATTGAGCAATACGATTATAATGAAATAGCCAAAATGCTAGATATGAATCAAACAGCCGTCCGAGTAGCCTTATCAAGAGCTCGAAAAACAATACGTGAAAAATTAACTAATACACATAATTATGGTATTAAATAATATAGAAAAATTACTTGAAAAATATGAAAATGCCGAAACCACGCTTCAGGAAGAAGCACAATTGAAGGCGTATTTTACACAAGATGATGTGGCACCGCATTTAGAGATGTACAAACCTATGTTTGCTTACTTTAAAGCAAATCAGGAAGAAGTCTCTATTAAAGAATTGCCTTTGAAATCGCGAACCATATTTAATTATAAATGGCTTACAGTTGCTGCCATTGCAGTACTTTCAATAAGCTTATATTTCAATAATCCGTTGCAAACACAAGAAGATTTAGGAACCTATGACGATCCTATGTTAGCTTATAATGAAGTGGTTAAATCACTCGAAATGATATCGACACACATGAATAAAGGTTTTGAAAAAGTAAATTATTTAAATGCTGTTAATAATGGCATGTCTAAAGTCAATTACTTAAAAGAAATGGAGAACTCCACAAATAGAATATTTAAAAACAAACAATAAACTGAAATGAAAACAATAATTAATAACAACATAATCACGAACCGTGAAAAATTAAATAATTTAAAAACAAACCCTATGAAAAAGTACACCCTTATTTTCGTTTTGGCACTAATGATGATGCCATTCGCTTCTCAAGCACAAGATATTTTTGCTAAATACAGCGAGAATTCTGAAGTAACCTATGTGTCCATTAAACCTAAAATGTTTCAAATGTTAGCTAAAATGGATATTAATACGGATGATCCAGAATCACAGGAATATATCAATATGGTGAATAGTATTACCAGTTTTAAAGTCATTTCCACAGGAGATAAAGCTATTTCTGCCGATGTATCTAAATGGGTAAAATCTAGAAAAGGTGGTTTAGAGGAATTAATGGTCGTTAAAGATGATGGCATGAATATGACATTTTACGTTAAGGAAGGTCGCGATTCGGACCATGTAAGTGAATTCCTGATGTTTGTAGATGGTATTGGAGCTGTTACAAAAGATATGGATATTAATATGAATGGTAAAAAACGTGAATTTGAAACAGTGGTAGTTTCCTTAACAGGAGATATTAACTTAAATCAAATTTCTAAATTAACCCAGAAAATGAATATTCCAGGTGGTGAACATTTGGAAAAGAAAGATAAGAGATAATACCATCATGAAACAATCAATCAAATATACCCTGTTCAGTTTATTAGTGGCTATGTCACTAATAAGCTGTAATTCAGGCGAATCATTACAAACGTATTTTGTAGATAATCAGGAAAAAGCCGATTTTGTTACGGCCGATATTCCAACGTCTATTGTAGCATTAGATGAAGCGGCCTTAACGGATGAGCAAAAGGAGGCTTATAAATCTGTTCAACGTTTAAACTTTTTAGGTTTTAAAGCAAGCGAAACCAATATGACCACTTATAACGCCGAATTAGCAAAAGTTAAAGCCATTTTAAGTAATGTAAAATATACAGAACTCATGGAGTTTAGAGATAGTGGTATGACCTTCGTTATTTCCTATTTGGGAGATGATGACAGTGCTGAAGAAGTTATTGTCTTTGGAAGCTCTAAAGAAATGGGCTTTGGTGTGGTTAGAATTTTAGGTGATAATATGCGTCCCGAACAAATTGGAGCATTGGCTAGTGCCGTTCAAAACACTAATTTTGAAGATTCTGAACAATTAAAAGATATTGTCAATTTCTTTAAATAATATTCAGACAAATAATTATAAAAAAGCGATCTGTTGTAGATCGCTTTTTTGTTTTACGTGGTTTGGTCATCATTTTTTTTATGATGCTTTGAAACGGTTACAATAATATTGATTAAAATAGCCAAAAATAATGCCATGAAAATCCCACTTATCATATAGTTCTCCAATAAGCCGCAAATCCCAGCTACTGAAAAACCGACCCCTACAATTCCGCAAAGGATTAGAGATTGTTTATCTGTTAACATTTTAAATTCCTGTATAGTTACTAGGTGTAATAGCTTTTAACTCCTTTTTAATCCCATCCGAAACCTCTAATGTATCAATGAAATTTGAAATGGATTGTTGATTAATTTTTTCATTGGTACGTGTTAATCCTTTTAAAGCTTCATACGGATTTGGATACGATTCGCGACGTAAAATGGTTTGAATAGCTTCTGCAACCACAGCCCAATTGTTTTCTAAATCTTCGGCAAACTTACTTTCGTTTAAAAGCAGTTTATTTAAACCTTTTAAAATAGACTTAAACCCAATAATAGTATGTCCAAAAGGAACACCTACATTACGTAAAACCGTACTATCTGTTAAATCGCGTTGTAATCTGGAAATTGGTAATTTGGCTGATAAATGCTCAAAAATAGCATTGGCTATTCCTAAATTCCCTTCGCTATTTTCAAAATCAATAGGATTTACTTTATGTGGCATGGCAGAACTTCCTACTTCACCAGCTTTAATGCGCTGTTTAAAATAATCCATGGACACATAGGTCCAGATATCTCGATCTAAATCAATTAATATGGTATTAATACGTTTTAAAGTATCAAATAAAGCTGCCATATGATCGTAATGTTCAATTTGTGTGGTAGGAAACGAGTGGTGTAACCCTAATTTTTCCTGTACAAATTGACTGCCAAAAGCTTTCCAATCTATTTCTGGATAGGCAACATGATGTGCATTAAAGTTTCCAGTGGCACCACCAAATTTTGCCGCACTAGGAATATCGTTTAATAAATCAAATTGAGCTTCCAAACGTGTAACAAATACGTGAATTTCCTTTCCTAAACGTGTAGGAGAAGCAGGTTGTCCATGAGTTCTAGCCAACATAGGAACGGATTTCCAATCTTCCGCCAATGTTTTTAATTTGTTTAAAACTTCAAAATATTCAGGAACATATACATCATTCATAGCATCTTTAATACTCAAAGGAATAGATGTATTATTAATATCTTGAGACGTTAATCCGAAATGAATAAACTCTTTATATTCTGAAATTTGTAAGCTGTCAAATTTTTCTTTAATAAAGTATTCAACCGCTTTCACATCGTGATTGGTTACTTTTTCAATATCCTTAATGGCAGATGCATCAATAGCGGTGAAATTTTTATAAATAGCGCGTAAATCTTTAAATAATGCCGTGTTAAAATCGGCTAATTGTGGCAGCGGCACTTCGCACAATGCAATAAAATATTCAATTTCTACTTGTACGCGGTATTTTATTAACGCTTCTTCAGAAAAATAAGGAGCTAATTTTTCAACTTTATTACGGTAACGACCATCAATAGGAGAAATGGCATTTAAGGAAGATATAGACATGATTGTTGTTGTGTTTTAAAAGCTGCAAAGATACGGAAATCCAAAAGAATAGACGGATTATGATATGTGTTTTTTAAGATGATCTTCTTTCCCAAGGTAATGAATGAATTATAAAACCAGCTACTTTTTAAGCTTCTTTAAAATGTGTTTTGCTCGTGCCTTAAAACCCGAGCTCTGCATTTGGAAATCCCGTTCTAATATTATTACGAGTTCCGGGTGAATCCAATCATAATCTGCTCCAAACAGGTATAAGGTGTTCATGGAATACGCTTTAGGCGCAATTTTCTCATCATGAATCATATAATCAAAACAAACGGCAATTATCCGTTCTTGGTAAATGGGATTTAAATGTAATTGGATCTTATTTGGTGTTTTAGCGTAATATGCTTTGGCTAAATACTCGCAAATTTTAGCAATGGGTCTTACTGCTGGGTCTAAATGAACTTTGTGTATGTTTGCTGTAAACGTGTCTAAATGAGGAATCAAGTATTCTAAATTTTCATGACACATAAACTCTAAAACCCAGGCGGCTCTGCAAGAAATTTTGTCATCAACACGAAATAGTACTGCTAGTAACTTCGAAATTAATTTTGGGTTGTTAATTACCAAATTGGCATAATGTAAGCGCTTTTCTCTCGAATGGTTCACATAATTTAAATCAGCGTATAGTTGGTCTGTAGTCACTAGTTTTTCCTATTTTTGATAGATAAAATTACAAAAAATGAAAATAGTAAAGAAAATTCTGATTGTTTTGTTAGTTGTTTTTGCTATTGCACAATTTTTTGGACCAGAAAAAAACACCGGTGATATAGCAACGGTTCAACCATTTTTAACGGAAACCAATCCGCCAGAAGATGTAACTGCCATTTTAAAAGAAACCTGTTTTGACTGCCATAGTAACCACACACGATATCCTTGGTATAATACTATAACACCTATAAATTACTGGTTGGCCGAACATGTAAACGATGGAAAAAAACATTTTAATGTGTCGGTTTGGAATGATTATTCGGCAAAAAAGAAAGATCATAAGTTAGAGGAGTTAATAGAAATGGTGGAAGAAAAGGAAATGCCATTGGACTCTTATTTGTGGACTCATCAGGAAGCCAATTTAACGGATGCGCAAATAGAAAGTGTTATTAATTGGGCTAAAAATATGCGTGTCATTTATAGTTTAGTGCCAAGACCCGAATAGTTTTTTATTTGTTATATGACTAAAAAACTACTTATAATTGGTTGTGTTTGGCCGGAACCAAAAAGTTCAGCTGCTGGAACCCGGATGATGCAACTTATATCGCTTTTTCAATCCGAAAACTATAAAATTACCTTTGCAACAACCACATCTAAAACAGATAATGCTTTCGCTTTATCCACACTAGGCATTCCGGAAGTCGCTATTCAATTAAACGATTCGAGTTTTGATAATTTTATAAAATCGGAAAATCCCGATGTGGTATTGTTCGATCGGTTTTTAACTGAAGAACAGTTTGGATGGCGTGTAGCTGAAAATTGCCCAAATGCATTACGATTACTGGACACTGAAGACTTACACGGCTTACGAAAAGCACGTGAATTAGCTTTAAAAGAAAATGAAACCAACGCTAAAAAATATTTAGCAAATGACACATCTATACGTGAAATAGCCAGTATTTATAGATGCGATTTAAGCCTTATTATTTCCGAAGCGGAAATGGAATTACTTGAGAAATACTTCAAGGTAGATACAAATTTACTTCATTATTTACCGTTTTTATTAGAGACTATCTCTAAAGAAGCCTCTGAAATGTTGCCCGATTTTAATGCCAGAGCTAGTTTCATAACCATTGGAAACTTCTTTCATAAACCCAATTACCAATCGGTTTTATATTTAAAAGAAGTGATTTGGCCAGGAATCCGTAAGCAATTACCACAAGCGGAACTGCATATTTTTGGCGCATATGCAAGTCAAAAGATCACGCAATTACACAAAAAACAAGATGGTTTTTTAGTTAAAGGTTTTGCTAATCAGGTTTCTGAAGTCATGCAAGCGTCACGAGTTTGTTTGGCGCCATTGCAGTTTGGTGCCGGATTGAAAGGTAAATTAATTGATGCCATGAAAAACGGAACGCCAGCAATTATGAGTTCGATTGCTGCAGAAGGTATGTTCGGGACTTTAGATTCCAATGGATTTATTGCTGATAATCCAATCGAATTTATCAACAAAGCCGTGGCACTTTATACCACGGAAACGACCTGGAAAACCAAACAACAGAATGGGTTTCAAATTATAAATAACCGATTTGATAAAGTGCAATTCGAAACACATTTCATAAACGTTATTAATGACTTGACAGCCAATTTGCCAAATCACAGAGAACATAATTTTACAGGTCAGATGCTGCAACATCAGTCACTTCAAAGCACTAAATTCATGAGTAAGTGGATTGAATTAAAAAATAAATAAGCACTTCAGAATATTCACTAAAATTGACGCGCTTTTTCATAGCTTTGCGCCTTTAAATTTAAAGCCATGATTTCAGTAGATAATTTAGCAGTAGAGTTTAGTGGTCACACCTTATTTAGCGATGTGTCCTTTACCATAAATGAACATGATAAAATTGCCCTTATGGGTAAAAATGGTGCTGGAAAATCGACCATGATGAAAATTGTGGCAGGTGTTCAAAAAGGAACTCGTGGTAATGTGCGGTTTCCTAAAGATGCTGTTATTGCTTACTTACCACAGCATTTATTGACTGAAGATAATTGTACCGTTTTTGAGGAAGCCTCCAAAGCCTTCGCTCATGTTTTCCAAATGCGAGACGAAATGGACGCTTTGAATAAAGCCTTGGAAACCCGAACGGATTATGAGTCCGATGATTATATGAATATCATTACCCAGGTGTCCGATTTAGGGGAAAAATACTACGCTTTAGAAGATGTTAATTATGATGCGGAAGTGGAAAAAGCTTTGACAGGTTTAGGTTTTAAACGTTCAGATTTTACCAGGCAAACCAGTGAATTTAGTGGTGGTTATCGTATGCGAATTGAATTAGCCAAAATGCTACTTCAAAAGCCGGACTTAATTCTATTAGATGAGCCAACCAACCATATTGATATTGAATCCGTTATTTGGTTAGAAGATTTCTTGCTAAATAAAGCCAATGCGGTCATGGTTATTTCCCATGATAAGGCATTTATTGATAATATTACCAATCGTACGATTGAGGTGACTATGGGTCGTATTTACGATTATAAAGCCAACTATACACATTATTTACAACTGCGAGAAGATCGTCGTTTACATCAAATAAAAGCATATAAAGAACAACAGCGGTTTATTGCCGATAACATGGCATTTATTGAAAGATTTAAAGGCACGTTCTCTAAAACAAATCAGGTAAATTCTCGTGAGCGTATGTTAGAGAAACTGGAGATTATTGAAGTAGATGATATTGATACCTCCGCTTTAAAATTACGATTTCCGCCAGCACAACGATCTGGCGATTACCCTGTAACAGTCAAGGATTTATCTAAATCTTATGGAAATCATGTGGTATTTAAAAATGCCAATATGTCTATTTCTAGAGGCGAAAAAGTGTCCTTTGTTGGTAGAAATGGTGAAGGAAAATCAACCATGATAAAAGCCATTATGGGTGAAATTCCTGTAGATGGCATCTGCCAATTAGGTCATAATGTAAAAGTGGGATATTTTGCTCAAAACCAAGCATCCCTGTTAGATGAGAATTTAACTATTTTTCAAACCGTTGATGAAGTGGCGCAAGGCGATGTTCGTACCCAAATAAAAAACATTTTGGGCGGTTTCATGTTTAAAGGTGATGACATTGATAAAAAAGTGAGTGTGCTATCTGGAGGTGAAAAAACACGTTTAGCTATGGTGAAATTACTTTTAGAACCAGTTAACTTGCTCATTTTAGATGAGCCAACAAATCACCTGGATTTAAAAAGTAAAGACGTTTTAAAGGAGGCGCTTTTAGATTTTGATGGTACCCTTATTTTGGTGTCTCACGATCGTGATTTCCTTCAAGGTTTATCACAAAAAGTCTTCGAGTTTAAAAACCAACGCGTCATTGAACATTTTGAAACGATTGATGATTTCTTAATCCGTAATCGTATGGAAAACTTAAAACAAATCGATTTAAAGAAATAATTTGTTCGTATTCATACTGGAAAAAATTGGATAAATTTTTCGTTTATCATCACTTCAAATAGGAATTTGAAAGCTAATTAATTACCTTTCAATCAGTTATTAATCCTATGTAATCCAGTTCATGAAAAACCCATGCTTCAAAAAAATGGTTTTACTGCTCGTTTTAGCTGTATGCACCATTCCCGTTCATTCTCAAGTTACATCCAAACAAATTGACTCTGTTGTTAATTATGCCATGTCTCAATTCAACGTTGCTGGTTGTGCCGTGGCTGTGGTAAAAGATGGAAAAATAATTCATGAAAGCGGTTACGGTGTCAAATCTATAGATACTAGAGAACCCGTTAATCCAAATACTAACTTTGCCATTGCCTCTAACAGTAAAGCCTTTACTACAGCAGCTTTAGCCATGTTGGTGGAAGATGGGAAACTGAACTGGGACGATAAAGTAAAAACCCATATTCCAGAATTCACCATGTATAATCAATACGTGGAGGAAAATTTTAACATTATCGATCTAGTAACACACCGAAGTGGCTTGGGTTTAGGTGCAGGCGATTTAATGTTTTTTCCGCAAGGTTCTAATTTCACTATTGATGATTTATTAGCCAGTTTTCAGCATTTTAAACCAGAATCGGCATTCCGCACCAAATGGGATTATGATAATTTATTGTATATCGTTGCTGGTGAGTTGATAGCTAGGAAAAGTGGTATGACTTGGGAAGCCTTTATAGATTCACGGATTTTTAAACCATTAGCCATGGAGAATTCCTATGCTTCTTTATCCGAGATTTCAGATACAAGTAATTTATCCGCTTCACATTCCACGGAAACGGGAACCATGCGCATTATCCCAACTTTTGAAGAGATGATAAATGGTGCAGCAGGCGGTATTTTCTCAAATGTCAATGATATGTCAGCTTGGATGCTCTTACAATTACATGAGGGAACGTATGGCGATGGATTGAAAAAGCAATTGTTTTCCAAAGACAATCATTACGAAATGTGGAAAATCCATACCGTTATGGATGCAAATAACAATCCGCGATACAACAGTCATTTTGCCGGATACGGTTTAGGTTGGTTTCTTACTGACGTAAAAGGGAATATGCAGGTAGAGCATACAGGTGGTTTGCCTGGTATGTTGTCTAAAGTAGTAATGATTCCTGATTTGGATTTAGGAATTGTTGTGCTGACTAATACGAGTAATGATGGTGGTGGCTTATTTTCAGCCATTACCCAAACCATTATAGATATGTACTTGGACATGGATGATTTTCAGTGGATTGACAAATATGCAGCTTATATGAAATCCAATCAAAGTGGCGCAGATGCGGTTGTTGAAAAAGTGTGGGATTCTGTTGCTAAAAATGACCAATCTAAAATAAAAATCAAGAATTATATTGGTATGTATGAAGATGTTTGGTTTGGAAAAATGGAAGTGTTTGTGAAGGATAATCAATTATGGCTTAAAAGCCATCGTTCGCCATTATTAAATGGGCCATTACAATTTTATAAAGATGAAACCTTCGCCATTAAATGGGAATACCAAGATATGAATGCCGATGCTTTTGCCATGTTCACGCTAGACGAAAACGGAGTAGCAAATGGATTTACTATGAAAGGGATTTCGCCTAATATCGATTTTAGTTTCGATTTTCAAGATTTATATTTAAAACGGCTTGATTAATGGTTTCAGCTATACGAAAAATAAGAAAGCGACTGCTTGAACAAAACCGCTTTAAACGCTATATTTTTTATGCCATAGGCGAAATATTTCTGGTGGTTATTGGCATATTGTTAGCCTTACAAATCAACACTTGGAGTAAAGAAAATCATAATCTTAAATTAGAAAAGGCGCTATTAGAAGATTTTAAATCAGATTTCATCATTCAGAAAGAATTGATTAACGAGCAGATAGATTATGAGATAGGTATAATGGCTAAAATAGATTCCGCACTTCAATTTATGAATCCTAATTACGACAAGGCAACTTTGCCGAGAAAACTTCATGAATTAACAGCGCGTCGCACATTTAAAGCCAATCGCGCTACATTTAATAATATGATAGCGAGTGGCAGTGTTAATTTAATTTCCAATGCGAGTTTACAAAATACGATTGTCCGTTATTTTCAACGTTTGGATTATGTGGAATCCGTTGTGAACAATAATAATTTGTACATGGTAAACTCTAATTTTGGAAAGTTTGCATCAAATAATGCTATGGGTTTTCAAATAGGCAAATCTGGTAAATTGGTTGATACTATTAATTTCACCAACGAATAACGCTATTTACTGGATATGCAATTACGGTATAGAAATGGCGCGTCAAAAAGCATTAAGTTAGTAAGTGAGGTTCTTTTAGATTTAACTGAAGAACTTATAGTTATAATTGATTCAGAAATAAATAGCAAACATATTTTTAAATTTCAAAAATGTAAAGTATATTTGTCATAAAGGAAAATTTATTTGTCTAAACACTAAACATACTTGTCATGAAATTAAAAGAAATTGAAACATGTGAACGCACCAAACTGGAGCTATTCTTAAATAAAGTAAGACTACCTCATTCATTTAAAAAGTTAGGCTTTATTATACTCATTTTGAGTTTTATTGGGGTTACAGGATTTAAATTTATAGATGACCTACCCACCTGGTCGATTCAAATTCTAAAACATGCCATGCTTTTGGGTTTACTTATAATGTCCTTATCTAAAGAAAAAATTGAAGATGAGCTGATTGAAACCTTAAGATCAAAATCCTATTCTTTAGCTTTTATTATTGGCGTAGGTTATACCATGTTACAGCCTTTGGCCAATTTTATTGTTGATTTCTTTTTAGAAGAACAACTTGTTGTAAGCACTACTAGTCATATTCAAGTACTGTTATTTATGTTGCTGATTCAAGTTGGTTTTTTTGAAGTTTTAAAACGCAACCGATAATGGAAAACACGATAAAAGTAGAGCGTGCCATTTTAAATCTAACCCAAGAAGATTTAGCACAAAAAATAGGTGTTTCACGTCAAACAATTAATTCCATTGAAGCTAATAGATATGTGCCGTCTACAGTTTTGGCATTAAAATTATCTGGCATTTTTAAGAAACCAGTGAATGCATTTTTTAAACTATCATCCAATGATTAAGTTTTGTATGTTAATCTCTGTATTAAATATTAGTTTGATGCTAGTAATTTTTTAAATACTCGCATACCAACAGTAGCTGTTTCTTGAATTAGTGTAATGTCTTTTTGATTCACCACAGATGGCTTCGGGTCTATAAAATAAGTGGGCGTATTCTCTGGAACATGATGCATTAAACTAGCAGCAGGATATACTTGCATACTCGTGCCTATAATTAGTAATATATCTGCTGTTTCGCAAACGTCCAAAGCTTTTTCTATCATAGGAACCGCTTCACCGAACCATACAATATGTGGTCGCATTTGGTAGCCATTTTGGCACATATCACCAAAATGGATGTCGGTTTTCCAGTCTACAATGGAATCGTCATTAAAGGTGCTTCTAGCTTTTAATAGTTCGCCATGAAGGTGAATGACATTGCTACTGCCAGCTCGTTCGTGTAAATCATCCACATTTTGTGTTATAATGGTGACCTTATAATCGGTTTCTAAATCCGCTAAATCCACATGTGCTTGATTCGGCTTGACTTCCAAAAGTTGTTTCCGCCGTTTGTTATAAAAATCTAAAACCAATTCCGGATTTACTCGAAAACCTTGTGGTGAAGCCACTTCCATAACATCATGACCTTCCCATAAACCGTCGGCATCACGAAATGTTTTAATCCCACTTTCGGCACTAATGCCTGCGCCTGTAAGGACAACAATATGTTTCGTTTTTTTAGATAGCATTAAGATTTGAATGGATTGAGCAAACTTATGTAAGCCTTCTGTTGTTATTTTGGTTTAAACAATTATAAATATAAAATAAAAAATATTATGAAAAAATTATTTATGTCAATGGTATTAATATTACCAATGTTAATTATGACTAACTGTAGTAGTGATGATGATGCTGGCGTATTCATTCCACCAGCTGAAACGTCAACTACATACCAATTGGGTTCTGTAGCTGACCCTTCCATATCTGGAACAGCAAAATTTATTAAAAATACTGATAACTCAACTACTGTAGAGTTACAACTTACAGGAACACCTGCTGGAGGCATGCACCCGGCACATATTCATTTTAATACAGCTGCTGAAAGTGGCGATATAGCCATTACTCTAGGTACAGTTGATGGTGATACTGGGTTTAGTACAGTTACATTTTCTTCTTTAGAAAACGGAACAGCTGTGACTTATGATGAGTTGCTAGATTTTGATGGATATATTAATGTGCATTTAAGTGCCACCGAATTAGGTACATTGGTGGCTCAAGGTGATATTGGTCAAAATGAGTTAACTGGAGAAGCTAAAACTTACGATTTAGGTGAGGTTGACGTTAATGGAATTAGTGGAATGGCTACATTTTTGGAGCGCGTCAACGGTGAAGCTCTAGCTATAATTCAATTGGATAATACACCGTCAGGCGGTATGCACCCAGGTCATATTCATATGAATACGGCTGCTGAAGGTGGTGATATTATATTTACTTTCAATACTGTTAATGGCGATACAGGAATGAGTATGACAAATGTTGCAAATCTTGATGATAATACTTCGTTTGGTTATGAAGATATTCTAAATGTGGACGGGTATATTAACATTCACGAAAGTGCTTCCAATTTAGGAACTTTAGTTGCTCAAGGCGATATTGGTCAAAATGAACTGACTGACAATTCAATAACATATGATTTAGCCGAAGTTGACGCACCAGGTATTAGTGGTACAGTAATGTTTACTGAACGAGCCAACGGTGAAGCTTTAGCAGTTATTTCTTTAATCAATACACCTTCAGGAGGTATGCATCCAGCGCATATTCACATGGGTAGTGTGGCAACCGCTCCAGGCGACATCATGTTTACATTTACACCAGTTGATGGCGACACAGGTATGAGTATGACAAATGTTTCCGCGTTAGACGATGATTCAGCATTTGGTTATTCTGATGTTTTAGATTTTGATGGTTATGTTAATGTGCATTTAAGCGCAGCACAACTTGATGTTTTAGTTGCTCAAGGAAATATTGGAAGCAACAATTAATAATATAGTATTATACATTTTTTGAAAGCCTAGCGGAAACGCTAGGTTTTTTTATTTTGTTAAATAAACATATAATTCAATCTGTACACAAGAGGCTTTACACTGATGAAAACAATACGTCTTTTTTTGAAATAATTAACATTACAAGATAATAGTCATCAACAAATTGGGATTTACAGTTTAAATTGTAAATTTAGGCAGTCTAAAGAAAAAGTAAAAATGAAAAATATTTTAGTAGCTATCATTAGCATATGTTCAACACTCACATTTACCAATTGTGCAAGTGATGATAATATTACCGAATTAGAATCTAAACTAATCTCAACCACATACACGTTAAATCCCGTTTCAGATCCAGCCGTAATTGGCGATGCCCGGATGATAAAAAACGAGGACGCTTCTATAACCATAGAAATTAAACTGTCTGGTACATTGCCAGGAGAAACATACCCAACAAACTTACGGGTTAATACGGCAGCCGAAGGCGGAACAGTAGCTATAAGCTTAGAAAGTTTGAACGGTACAACAGGAAGAAGTACAACCAGGTTTACAGCTTTGGATGATGGAACAGAAATTACCTACGAAGATTTATTAGAGTTTGATGGGTTTATTGATGTTCTATTAAACAATAATTCACCAGCCATTGTTTTAGCCCAAGGTGATATTGGACAGAATGAACTAACAGGTGTATCAAAAACCTATACATTAGGTACACGTGATATTCCTGAAATTAGCGGGAATGCCAAGTTTTCTGAACGAAAAAATGGGGAAGCGCTAGCACGTATTGAATTAACCAATGCCATTCCAGGAACAGAGCATCCTGCACATATTCATTTGAATACTGCGCTTGAAGGAGGCGCTATTGCTTTTACATTTAATAACATTAATGGTGATACAGGTTTAAGTAGAACCAATGTGTCTGCTTTGGATGATGGAACACCATTTTTATATGAAGACTTAATCGCGTTTGATGGGTATGTGAATGCACATTTAAGTGCAAGCGATGATACAGTTATTGCCCAAGGAGATATTGGCATAAACGGTTTAACAGGTGAATCCGTAGTGTATGCTTTAAACGAAGTAGATGTACCAGAAGTTCAAGGAACAGCCACCTTTTACAAACGTGAAAGTGGCGAAGCATTAGCGGTTTTAGAAATTGAAAACACCATAGCTGGCGATGTACATCCAGCACATATTCATGCGAATGATATAAATACTACGGGTGCTGTTGTATTGACTTTTAATCCAGTGGATGGTGCTACAGGTAGAAGTGAAACTAATATTATTCAGTTAGATGATGCCACGCCTTTTGGATATGACGATGTACTTCAAATTAATGGCTATATTAACGTACATGAAAGTACAGTTAATTTAGGAACCATTATTGCGCAAGGCAATATTGGTGTGAATGTGGATAATTAATTAGTACCATTTTAAACTATAAAAACCTGATATAACGTCGGGTTTTTCTTTTTTTTTATACCGAGCATGATTGATTTACAATTACTAAACCATTTAGAAGGCTTTTTAACCGAAAGCAGACGCGAGAAATTTAATCGTGTATTATCACAACGTACCAAACACTTTACGGTTGCTACAGAAGATGTGTACCAATTGCATAACACAAGTGCCGTAATTAGAAGTTGTGATGTGTTTGGTATACAAGAAGTTCATATTGTAGAAGAAGTAAATAGCAAGCGCATAGATAGGGAAATTGCCATGGGCGCGCAAAAATGGGTGGATTTAAAACGCCATCACCATGTAAAAGATGCCATTAAAGCCTTAAAACAAGAAGGTTATCAAATTATAGCAACCACACCACATACCAACGATTGTTTGTTGCAAGAGTTTGATGTGGCTAAAAAATCCTGTTTCTTCTTCGGAAGGGAAACAGAAGGCTTATCGCAGGAGGTTTTAGATGCTGCAGATGGTTATTTAAAAATACCGATGGCGGGATTTACAGAGAGTTTGAATATTTCTGTATCGGCAGCAATTATTTTGCAACATGTTACCACCAAATTAAAACAAACGGATATTCCTTGGCAGCTTACCGAAAATGAAAAGTTAGAAAAACGTCTAGATTGGATCAAGAAAACGATTAAAAGTTATGATGAAATCGTGGAGCGGTATTATGAGGAGAGTGGTTTAAGTTAAGAGTTTAAATAAGTGTTTTTTGTATTATTCTTTTCGCTGAATTCAGCTTTTTTATAAAATTAATAATTAAAATAAAATAGAAATCCTATTTACAAAAGTAAGGCAAGTGCAAAAGGTTGGTTTGGGTGAATTCTGAATAAAATTTCATAAAATACCTAATCGGAAACATGGCAGGTAGGAGTAGGGGAAAAAAATAGTCCAAAATTCATGAAAATTGTGTGCTTTCATGCTATTATCTTGGTTCTTATATTTATGAAAGTATTTCTAAATGTGATTCTATACCTAATAATAAACTATCGCTTTTTCCGACTCCGACTCAACACCTTATATTCCTCATAGCATTCACTAATAGCATCCAGTATTTGAAGATCGTTAGCGCTATTTATAAAATCGGCCGAATAGTTACATTGACGCACTATTTCATCTAAATCTACACGGTCTACTTGTAGTAAAACCGTTAACATTTCCCGATCAAAACGCGAGGCTAGGAGGTTTCTAATTTCATCATCTTGCTTCATCTGTTTGAGTTTTTTCATCTCATTCGGATTTTTCCCAAACATTTTATAGAGGAAATCGGCAGGATTAAAAATAGCACCCAATGCTTTGGTTATGGCATTGCTACGATTTCCAGCTTCATAGCCTGTGGATGGTAAACCAGAAATACTGTATCGGTAATTATTATTGATGGGCACATTCTGAATATCCACTTCTAAAATTCCTGTTAGACGGAAATCATTTATAACGACCTCTTCTAAAGCCAATGCCAATTCGTTTAATTGAATAGTAGATGTTCCAAACTTAATCCAGTCATTAGTAACACGAACTTTTATAGATTTAAAACCTAAATAGGAGAGGTGCAGCGTATCATTTGCTTGGGCACGTAAGGTAAATTCTCCTTCGGCATTGGTTGTAGTACCAATTACCTGTGTTAAATTTACAATATTAACACTTTCCAAAGGTTCCCCTTGTGATGCGTTTATAATAACGCCCTTTACATAGGTTTGGTCCTGTGAGAAACCAATAGAAAAGGTAAACAATGCAATAAGTAGGAATAGGTAGTGCTTCATGCTGGCTAAATTAAACAATAAAAGTACTAAACAAAAAAATAGATTTCTCATTTAGTACTTTATTTGACTTATTATTAACAGTGGTGTTTAGCGTCTAGAGCGTCTTGGTCTTTCAGAACCGGAATCGTTACTAGTTTCTGTACGTCTTGGTTTAGAGTCGCTATCACTTCTGCGGCTACGTCTGTTTCCAGAATCGCCACCACGATCACTACGTCCACCACTTGAACGACGTTCACCTCTTGGCTTATCATCACGTCGTTTTCCTCCAAAACCACTTCCGCCACTTCTGCGTTTGTTTCGGCTAGTACCACGACCTTTATCTTCGCTTACTTCTACATTTACAAAACGACCTTCATGTTTGAAATCCGTAAAGAATGCCAATACTTTTTCTTGTAAACCTTTTTCGGTTGTAAAAAATGAGAAACTTTCTTTAACATCCACTTTAAAAACGTCATCACGACCTAATTCTAAAACTTCTTTTAGGAAGTCTTTTAGCTTCATCCAATCGTAACCATCTTTACGACCAACGTTTATAAAGTAACGTGTATCATTGGCATTACTGGTATAACCACGTCCACCACCATCATCAGAACGATCACTTCCACGAGATTCTGTTACGTTTTGAATACGTGATTTTGAATAGTAATTAAAGAAACGCGTAAATTCTACAGAGAAAAATTTCTTAATTAATTCATCTTTAGATGTGTCAGCAAATAGTTCGTTGATACTTTCTAAATACTTATTAATTTCAGGGTTTATTTCTGTATTGTGAATTTTATTGGCAAGCGACATTAATTGAACTTCACAAATTTCTATGCCATCAGGAATTTCTTTTTTAATGAAGTCTTTCTTAATGATGCGTTCAATACTTTTAATTTTACGAACCTCGCTTTTTGAAACAATAACCATAGAGATTCCTGTTTTTCCAGCACGACCAGTTCTACCAGATCGGTGTGTATATACTTCCGGTTCATCCGGTAACTGGTAGTTTATTACGTGTGTAATATCGTCTACATCAATCCCACGAGCAGCAACATCTGTTGCCACTAGCATTTGAATTTGCTGGTTTCTGAAAGATTTCATTACCAAATCACGTTGATTCTGACTTAAATCGCCATGTAATGCGCCAGCACTGTAGCCGTCTTCAATTAATTGTTCAGCTACTTTTTGTGTATCGCGTTTTGTTCTACAGAAAATAACAGAAAAGATATCTGGATTTGCATCAGATAAACGTTTTAAAGCTGCATAACGATCACGTGCATTAACTAAATAATACTCATGCGTTACTTGACTCGTACTTTCATTTTTATTTCCTACTGTAATCTCAATAGGGTTTGCCATAAATTTCTTGGCAATATTGGAAACCTCTTTAGGCATGGTAGCCGAGAATAACCAGGTGTTTTTGTCTTCAGGTGTATGCGATAAGATATCAGTAATATCCTCTTTAAAACCCATGTTTAGCATTTCATCAGCTTCATCTAAAACGGCGTATTCAATTTTAGAAATATCTACTAATCTACGCTTAATCATATCCTTCATACGACCAGGTGTAGCAACAATAATTTGTGCACCTCTTTTTACCTCGCGTGCTTGATCTGTAATACTGGACCCACCGTAAATTGCTACAACGTTTAAACCTTTACAGTGTTTACCGTAAGCTTTCATTTCGTTGGCAATTTGCAAACACAATTCACGTGTTGGCGAAAGGATTAAACCTTGTGTTGTGCGACTATCCATCTGGATTTTCTGCAACATTGGAAAACCAAATGCGGCCGTTTTTCCCGTTCCAGTTTGCGCTAAGGCAACTAAATCGGTGTCTTTTTCTAATAAAATGGGAATTGCTTGGGATTGAACATCACTAGGGGTTTCAAAACCCATGTCAGTAATAGCTTGTAATAGGTCGTCATTAAGACCTAAATCTTGGAATGTATTCATTCGTGTTTAATAAGTAATCGATTATGTTTTGTAGTGTTACAAAAGAAGAGAATCGACATACTTAACCTAAACTTCCAGTAACACACCCTCACCCTGAGGAATTAATTTGATAGAACGTCAGGTTCCGCCAAATTTCGTGCAAAGGTACACTTTATTTTTAATTTAATTATTAGGAATGTAGAAATGTTAAAAATTAAAGTTACAATGGCGTTAAGGTAACGCTACTTCTTCGCTTTATTGATGTTTTTAGTTTTTAGGAACTCTTTTTATAATTAATCGAATTTGTCCCATATGATTCGCTTGAAGTTCCATAACATGATACCACGCCCAATGGTTGTTCATTCTAGTATTTTTTACTGATTAATTAAATTTTTTCTTTATAGCAGATTCTACTCTAATAAAAAGTACAACAACCAGTACAATCATGAAGCTGATGCCAATTAATGTGGCTGCTTTTTCATTGGGTTGCACAATAAAACCCAACAACCCGGTTAATGCTAGAACAACTCCTAGTTTCATCATTTCTATAGCGGAATAGTGTTGTGCAAAATCCCATCGTTCTTGATTTTTCATGGAGCTTGCCGTTCGATAGCCATATAGGCTATTGATTTTTTTTGGCGGAAACTTCATCATGATGAATCCAACAATTAAAAAAATTAATCCTGTAGATACAGGTATTATAAATATTGGGTTATCTAGTGGAAGTTGCATAATTTATTTTTTCATTTCGAAACTATTTGTATTTCTTATGTACAAAGTAGTCTAAAGGATTACTTAAAATATCTTTTACACTTAATCTTAATAGTTGACCAAGCTTTCTAATTTTTACACCTCTAGATTTAAGAACCAAATATAATGTTAAAGAGAAGCTTACAATAAAATTAATAAATCCAATCAATAAAACACCTAACAAAGCTAATATAATAGTAGAAATTGCGAAATTTTCATTAAGTATTGCAAAGCCTATGTTTGCAGAGCTAAAAGCAATATGTCGAATATCTATATTTATTGGTAGGATGTAAGATATTAAAAATGCCGAACCCAAAAAGAATCCTAGGCTTACGTTTCCAGCATAGACACCCAAATTTTTGTCCACTATATAGGCTATTTTTTTTCGATTTAGTTCTGAAAAATTGCGTGACATTGTTTTGTTATGGGTTATACGGTATGCCAAATTTATAGCCTTAACCTTATTATCAAAATAGCCTGAAATAAATCCGGAAAGGGATAAAAATATACCTGCAATTGCCGCATAAAAAAACGCACCGCCGGAAAAAGGGAAAACCTGATAAATAAGCTTTTTGGATTTCATTGTGCTAATAGGATTGATATCGTTTAATAATGTTAGCAAAAAAGCCAAAATACAAGATACCAATAGAGCCATTATAAAATTGCCTATCAAAGATATAAATTGGCTGCGTGCAATTTTTCGCACTAAAAGAATGATGGCTTGTAAGGTGTCTACTTGCAAATCATCATCTTTATCAATATGTTTAGCAATTGTAGAGGCTGTCATGGCGGGTTGCTTGGTAGCTATTATTCCACCAAGTAGAAAAACAACTATGAAACATATGGAATAATTAATACTGTAAAGAAGTGCTCTAGGAATGGCCGATGAAATTTCTGTGTCTAGCAGAATTTTAAAAAAAGCAAAAATGGCTATTATAAAACCTCCTAATAAGCCTTTTTTAAAAAATAAAATATATTCTTTGTGATCATTGGCTACGTATTTTTCTCCCTTTTGAGCAGTATGTTCAACAATTTCAAGGGCTAAAAGATCTGTGTGCGAAACGAAAAATTTACTCAAACTATTTTTGCTTTTTTCATGCTCAAAATAATCTGCAATTAGATATGCCCATTTTTTTTCAGAATTGATATCTGATCTTAAATCTAGTAACAACTTTATGCGTTCTACATAATGAAGCAAATTCTTCATTACAATGGTTAAATGTAAAGATGTACCTATAATATTTTTGTTCTCACGTAATTTGTAAATGGTAAGGCATACTTCATTTAAATTCGTTTCAAATTCCTTATTAGTGACTTTTCCTTCCTCTGAAAGTAAGCAAGATTGATATAATAATATTTTGTAACAATTAGAATCAATATTTAATTTTTTAAATTTAGTATGAAATTTATGATCAAAACCAAAAGTGACTATTTTGGATGTTAAAGCAGATATGGCATGGTTTAAATCATTTTTAATACAGGCTGTGGTTGATGGTTTTGACAGTAATTTCGTTAAATTAAAACGCATATTTGAAATATTTCCTCGCTCTAATTCTTTTTTTAAATAAAATTCGAATGTGTTAACATCTGGAACACTCGGGATAAATTTTTCAAATATTCTGCTTACAAAACCAGCTGTAAACCCATAGTTTTCCATCAAAGAGTATTTAATGAAAAATGAATAATAATTATAGTTTTCTGCTGATTGTTTGTTCTTCAATGGCCCGTTTGTTTATTGCTATTTCCTATTTGAAACTTTATTTATTTTAGCATGTTTATCAGAGGACAAAATAGAGTTTTCATTGCTGATTTTAATAGGATTCTAAGTGTATGTCAAGTTACTTAAAATTTTTAAACTTTTTTCACCATTAAAATCCCCCAAGTTGCTAATACAAAAGGAGCAGTAAGGGTAATTAAGCCTGTCATGGCCATACCTATATTTAGTAATGTGGATAGAATAATAGCACTGGTAATCCATAAAAAATCCTTCCATCCGGTTCCTACAAGTGCTATAGCGCATAGTATGGCGTTGTAACCCATGAGTCCAGCATTAATTGTAGATGTAGATTCTGAAACAAGCCATCCAACAATGGGCCCTAAAACTGCTGCGTAGGCCGCATATACGGCCATTAATTTATTATTCAGTAAAATTCCGATAAAGAAAAATAATCCTGTTATACTATTTTCTTGAAACATGACTTGACCGAAACTATTACCAGAGGATATTAGAAAATTAAGACTACTTTCAATTTGCTCTAATGGCGCCAATAGTGGAAAATTAAAAATAACTATCAGGAAATATATGGTTAGCCATGTAGCCATGACAAAAGGAGCGGTAAAAGGCAGGATAATTTTTTGTAAATATGCCATGATTACCGTTGATAAAATGGCACCTAAAAAGAGTGCGAAAACGGTTACGACAGAAACCTCAAAAAAACAAAACACGGCTATACCTGTTAATGTTCCATTAAAACCATATAGGTCGTTTTTAATGGCCTCTTTTGGATACTTAAAAACATGAGCCGAAACGGTGCTTATTATTGTGCCGAATAGAGCTGCTAATCCTAATAGCCAGGAGTTGTAGAAAATTCCTATTAAAAATAATAGACCAGAATATATATTGTTTTGAAACATGACTTGTCCTATTCCCCGCAAAATGGTTTGTATAAAGGTCATTAAAATTTGAAATTAAAATTAATTATATAGGTTCTATCCGTGTAAACAATATACTGGTAACTGAAATCTTATTTGGAGGTTAAATCTATTTTTTCATAGATTTTCCCATCACGATTTATAGTTGTTTTACTTTCCTTATCTGCAATAAAAGCTAGAACTTGATTTTTAATATCGGGGTTGATTTCTTTCTTTGGAATCGTTTTTTGGTTGAATTCATTTAAATCGGTTAATATGCCATTTTCTAGTTTGAATGCTAATTGTGATACAGCAACAATCATTTCCGCATAATAATTATGAAAAATTTTAATTTCGTTGATGCCATCATGGAGTTTGGCGGTTTCTAATAATTCATATTGAAATGCATTCTGTGCGTCAGGATTTTTATAGCCTATTTTAATAATTTCCGATTGTGGAAATTCAATACGCATAGAAACTTCTGAAATAGCCGAAGTGAATTTTGGGAATTCTTGATACTTTCCGTCAATTTCAATTAGTAGTTGTTCTGCATTTTGCTCATAAGGTTGCTTGTAGTAAAACGTAATATAATTTTTATTTTCAGGGTTATGTAACCCGTAAAAATGGAATTTTTTAGTTAATTCAGGATTGGGAAAAAGTGTAATTTGATTTGAATTTGATAGGGTATAGGTGCCATATATTTTTAAATCCACATTCCCGAAAGAGGCAAAGTAGAAAAATGTTTGATCTTCCAACAAATACATGCCAGCAGCCATCTCAAAACTTGAAAGCTCATAAAACCCTTCAGCTGATTTATAATTGCTTTGGGAATAAATAGAACTTGTAACCATCAGAAGAATTAGAAATTTATAAGTTGTCATAAGTCATTTTTATTTTTTAGACTGGATGTCTATTTTAGCTGTTTTTAAACCATTGCCTGTTACTGCTAAAGTCATATTACCAATTTCAAGTTGTTCACCTTGTCCGAATAAAAAACAAGGGAAGAGTAATGTGGAAAGGACTAATTTAATGTTCATGTCTTACATCTTAAAATAGAGATATGAAGATACCATATTTGGTTGTGGTTTTCAACTGCTGGATTCGTCAAATTGGTTTGAAAGGCTTCATAAGGATGCAAATTTTTCTATAACCAGTAACTTGCAGGTTACAAGCCTTGTAAATAAAGGTTTTATCTAGCTTGTTTTATTTGTTTATCTTATTGAAACAAAACGTATCTAGGCGGAATAAGGCCGTTTAGCCTCATATAAACTAACATTTGTCCTCTATGGTGGGTGATGTGGTCTGTAAGTAAAAGGAAAATTTGTCTTTTGGACCTATTCAACCCGAAATAGTCTAACTCGTCATCTAGTTGCGTTGTATTAAATTGTTTAATGAGTTTTATAGTTTTGTTAAATGTGTTATCAATTAAGGTAATCATTTCTTTTTTAGATTTATGGCTCACCTTAAAAACTGTATCTGTTTTCCATTCTCTGGCTTCTCGATTACCCAATAGGGATTGACTATGCCAATCCATAGCATAACCTATATGCATTAAGTTTTCGGCAAAGGTTAAAGATTCTGGTGTTGCCCTAAAACCATATTTATCCGCTGGCATTGTTTCTGCAATAAGAAGTAAGTATTTACGAGAGTTCTCTAATCGTTCCAAATAGTCGTCAATAAAACGATCTTGTTGCGCAAAAAGCGGTGTTGCAACTGAACTAAATAGTATAAAACTTGTTAGCGTGAGTAGTTGTTTCATAATGGTAAGTTTTCTGTTTTTTTAGAGCATATTAATTAAGCAATTAAACAGGATTATTTAAGTTTAAACATGTCGTTTTCAATGCTCATTTCAATCAATTCAATTGCCGTGTATGTTAATTTGAACTTATCAGTCTGAAGTGAAAATTTTAAATAGGGTCTTTTAGCTATCTCATAGTATTCATTCAAATAAAAATCGTTGTGTTTGGAAAATAAGTCAGAATTTAATTTTGGACTTTTTAAACTGAAGCAATAATTAAGGATTATTTCTCGGTTATTGAATTTACGAATAGCTATGTATTCGTAACATTCACAGTCCAGGCCCATTATTTTTGTACTTTCGATTTTTCCGCTATGCATTTTTTTAATTGAATTTCTTTGTGCGTCTAGAGAATCAATTTCTAACGTGTTTTTTTTGGTAAAATAAAGTTTCCCTTTTTTAGCAAGGTATAACTGTGAGTCTGATCCAAATTCTGAACTATTTAAGTGAACTCTTCTGAAATCGCCGGTTTTAGAATAATACATGATTAAACTATCACCATATTTGTCTGTTATTTTTTTTTGTAAACTATCAGAAGCAAATTCTGATGTTGTGATGTCTGTTGAAAATATAATTTTTCCTTCAAAACTACTTATAGGTGTTTTCAACTCTTCCTTAAAATTATCTTGCGAAGATTTACAGCTCACTAATACTAGAAGTGAAATTATAACTATTCTTTTCATTTATTTTATGTTTGTTTAGCTTGGGATTTAAAGCTTATCCCCTCATTTTTAAACTTTAATAGAATTTTTGAAATAGCTAAATAAATTTATTAAAATACCAGCCAATTCAAAATCTAGACACCAATTGCTTTTTTCTTTGTTGTAAGTAATGTTATGAAAACGACTAGGAAGAATACGAAAAACAGCCAATCATTTATCCCATAAACGGAATAAAACATACCTGCCATGGTATCTTTTTTATAAACGTCTGCGATGTCATTATTTAAAATCCACTGTGTCCAAATACATCCATATATTAATTTTACCAAGGCAAAAACGGCGACAAGCCATGTTACTGAATTATAATGCTTTGCAACCGATATATAAGCAAGACCCCAAACAGCAATCATTAATAAACCGAAATTAGACATAACAACGGGGTCTGTTTCAGGAATGGTGGAATTCGTGAAGAATCTTGAAAAGATTAAAACCGATAGGTTCATTAAACCAGCTACAACAAATCCTTTTGTAATTATTTTGTTTTTCAATCCCATATTTTATGTTTTATGCTGAAGTGTTTGTAATCTACACCTTGCTTAAAATATTTTTTCCAGTAATGGCAATACTAGTAAGTACACCTGAAAACAATGCGCCTGCAACACCTGCTGTGACAATGTCTTGACCCGTTAGGTAAAAGTTTTTTATAGGTGTTCTTGGTTTTAAAAAAGGTTGTCTGAAACGGGAAGGCGTGTGGTCCAATCCGTAAATTTCGCCTGTTTGATAATTAACAAAATGTTTGGTTGTTAATGGTGTGGATAATTCTTGATGAACAATTTTGCCTTCCACTTGCGGTAATTGTTTATATAATTCTGTTAAGAGTCTATTGGTAATATTTTCCTTAATGGCTTCGTAATCATCACCTCTTTTTTTCCAGGAGGTATCCGACCATTTTTCAAAAGTTTCATAGGGAATAAGTGTAATTATATCAATGCTGCTTTTTCCAGGATATCTATTAGACCAATCCGGATCTTTAGCACAAGGAAATGAAATATAAACCACAGGGAAAGGTTGTGATAAATCGTTTAAATAATTTTCAACGCAAGTATCATGATCGCCTTCCGCTGGATATATCCATTGATTTGTTTTCGGAATTTGCAGCGCTTCAGGCGTACCTTCTAATCCTAAATATAAGCTTACATGCGCTACTGATGGTTTTACTTGTTGTAACTGTTTATTTAGTTTGTGTTTTATAACCGTAGCTTCGGGTAATAATGTGGTGTAGGTGGTTACAATTCCAGCACTACTTACAATGTTTTTGGCCTTGAAAACATGACCATCTTTCATTTGCACACCAATGGCCTTGTTGTTTTTAATGATAACTTCCTTAACTTCAGCACTTACTAAAATAGTACCACCAGAAGCCGCAATTACAGGGTCGATAGTTTTTACAATTTGAGAAGAACCACCAATAGGGAAACTACCACCGTCAAAATAGTGACAGGCAACGGAAGCATGCATGGAAAAACTACTTTGTTTTGGCGGTAATCCATAATCGCCATACTGACCTGTTAATACTTTTATTAAAGCTTCATTATCGGTGATAGAGCGCAGTACTTCATAGGTTGTTTGATCTGAAAATTTATGAAATGGACGTTTTAAATACCAGCCAATTAACCTGTTTAAAAACGGCGGAATGGCTTTGGTTAGGTAGAAATTTCTACTTGTTTTAGCAGCTTTAAAAACGGTATCAACATAGGTGTTTATGGCATGTTCTTCATCAGGAAACGCCGCTATCATACTTTCTTTAAAATTAGAAACACCTTTTACAAAGTGGTAAGGCTTATCACCAATAATAATACGGTCATAGACGGGGCCCATATCTGCCCATTCCAATTGACTATCACTGACATAATTAAAAATTTTGCGTAGGATACTTTTTTCGCTTTGCACGTTTCCTATATAATGAATTCCCACATCCCACTCAAAGCCTTTACGTTTAAAAATATGTGTAAAACCACCAGCTGTGTAATGACGTTCTAAAACCAAAACCTTATGTCCTTCTTTGGCTAAAATAGCAGCTGTTGCTAATCCGCCCATACCAGATCCAATTATAATCGTATCGTAAGTTTTTTGTAATTGAGGTTTTTGCTTATAGGATTGGACCATCTAATATATTTTCAACCAAAATACTATAATTAAAGCAGTTTTAAAGAAATATGTTCCGTATTAATTGAAACGAATATAACAGGTTGGATATTTTATGTTTTCAGAAGTGGTACTTCAGAAGTGGCCTACCTGCCGGCAAAACAGGTCTTTCAGTTTTGTTTTCCATAAACAAGTTTTGGTGAATTTTTCTGAAGAATTTAATCATTGTTTAGCGGTTGGTTATAATTAAGTATAACATTTGAATATAGCTAAAATGCTAGATACTAATTATATATATACCAAATCTATTCATTTTAAATAAGTTTGCCAAAACGTAGTTCTAGGTATTTTTTCACAACCCATTCAAAAAGGCCACCAATTGCCTGACTGCTTTTCCACGATGACCAATGCGGTTTTTTTCATCTAAAGCTATTTCAGCAAAGGTTTGGTTGTAGCCTTCCGCTTTAAAAATAGGATCGTAACCAAAACCGTCAGTTCCAGATTTGGTTTCAGTTATACTACCTTTACAAATACCTGTAAAGGTTTCTATCGTTCCATTTAAGTGTAAAGCAACAACGGTTTTAAATTGGGCATTCCGGTTGGCTTCGTTTTTTAAGTTAGTTAGGAGTTTGTTCATATTATCATGGGCATCGCGTTGTTCACCTGCGTAACGTGCAGAATAAACACCAGGTTCGCCATGCAAAGCTTCAACTTCCAAACCCGTATCATCAGCAAAACAGTTATAACCATAGTGGGTTTTTATATAATTCGCTTTCTGGATGGCATTACCTTCAATGGTGTTTTGGGTTTCTGGAATATCCACATCGCAACCTATGTCTTTCAAACTCAATAGCGTAATATGCTGGGGAATTAATTGTTGAACTTCTTTTAATTTATTTAAGTTGTTTGTAGCGAAAACGAGTTGCATATTCTATTATTTAAAGTATATTTAGCTAATAGCAAATGTACTTTAAAATCTGATATCAGATAAACTTAAACCTCTTTATGCGCTTCATATTTTTTCTTTTTACAATATTATTTTTTGGCTCTTTTTCCATGCAATCGCAAATATTGAAAGACGTCGATTCCACCAAGGTTTATAAGGTAGTGGATAGCTTATTTATTGATCGGGATTTAGAAAATTATTCGGTGCGGCTGTTTTCAAATTACAAAGTTAAACGTTTTACACTTCGCGATGACGATTCAAAAACACGGTTTATTCCAAGTAACCCATTTGGTATTGGTGTTGGTTTTGCTAGTAGAAAAATAGTAGTTGATATTGCCTTTAACCTGAAAAATAATAAGGATAGGATTACTAATAAGTTTGATATGCAAGGCACAACCATTATTGGTAAGAATCATTTTGTTAATTTCTATGTGCAAACATACAAAGGGTATAATGTAAAAAATAACTATAATGAACCTACCATTTTTAGAGGCGATATCAAGTCGGCAACCGTAGGTTTTAACTACCTCTTTACATTGTCTGAAATTGAATTTTCGTATGCCATGCTAAAAGCGGGTGTTTCAAAACGCAATAAAAATGTCCATATAACGGGTGGTTTAGGAACCTTTGCTGTTTTCGATTACTTTTCAGGAGATGAAACAATTTTGTCCGATGAAGGCGCCTTGTTTTACAATGAGCAAGCTAATATAAAACGATATAGTTCTCATGGAATAGGAGTATTAGCCGGATTTATTTCAGCTTTTATGTTGCCAAAAAACCTGATAGCTTCATTTAATGTCATGCCAGGTATTGCCGTTATGAATAAACGCGTAACCATTCCAGACGACACCTACAGACCATCTAACCCAATGCTATATAAAATTGATTACACGGCGGCATTAGCCTATAATGCGGAACGCTACTATGTGAGTCTTATTTATAATGGCAGTGCCTATTCTACAAGCTTGGATTTTGACAATAAACAACTCTTTAGTTTAAGTAAAGCTAAATTGGCTTTTGGCTATAAGTTATGGGCCAAAAAGAAGAATAAATAGTTAATCCTTTTATAAAATGAAGTGGAAATACTAAATAATTGGTATTTTTATATAAATGGTGTGCTTCATATTTAAATATATGATACATATCATATTTATATACACTTATAGATAGTACATTTGAATATAAACAATCCAAAAAACTTATAATTATGACAATAAACTTTCAATACGTTAACCTAGATACAAGTGAAGCTTTGACTGCCTTTACTAAAGAAAAATTACAATCGCTTATAAAAAAATACGATTGGTTAATTAATTGCGATGTTCAATTTAAAAAAGAAAACAGCACCAAAGAAGAAGGCTATATTTGTAGTATGGAATTAAGTTTGCCAGGACCTCGAATTTATGCTATTTCAAATGAAAAGAATTTTGAAGCATCTGTAAAAGAAACCATCAGCGATTTAGAGAAACAACTTAAAAAACGGAAACACACCTTTTCTGTTAAATAACAAACATCTTACCTATGGTGATACGGTTCGTTTTTTAATATGGTAAATGCACGATATAACTGCTCTACCATAAACAACCGTATCATCTGGTGAGAAAATGTCATTTTGGATAATGACAACTTACCTTGAGCCTTTGCATATACTGCTTCCGAAAATCCATAAGGGCCACCAATAACAAAAACCAATTGCTTTATTCCAGAATTCATATACTTCTGCACGTATTCTGAAAAGGCAACGGAATGCATTTGCTTCCCATTTTCATCTAATAAAATAAGTGTGTCTGTAGGGTTGAGTTTGGAGAGAATCAGTTGGCCTTCCTTGTCTTTTTGTTGGGCTTCACTTAAATTCTTTACCTTTTTTAAATCTGGAATTATTTCAAATTCAAACTTGATATAATGAGATAGTCGCTTTTGGTAATCATCTATCAAGATTTGTAGTTGTTTATTGTCGGTTTTGCCTATGGCAAGAAGTTTTATAGTCATGTGCGATTTAAAGAATATTTTCGGTGATTAAATAATTTAATTTCGTGCTGGTGAATGACTTAAAAGCAATGGGCTTTATGACTGTAATAGAGTTCATGTTGAAAAATTCCAGACCCCTTAAATCGTTCTGTGGTTAAAGTCTTTTGCCAATCCTTTTTATATTTGGACCAATTATCTGTTTCTAATAGTTTATTAGCGGATCTGTCCGGAAAATGTGTGCCAATCAAGAAATATTCGCCATCAGGTTTTATAAAAACAGTACTATAGTGACTCCTAATTTTGAAGAAGTTGTTTTTAAAAAAGCCGTTATCTGCAATCCAATTAAAATTGGTGTACGTATTGGCTAATCCATTGCTTTCATCTACTAAATAAAAGATTTCAGAATTAAAACGTTTTTCAAATTTCTTTTTACATTTTTTACTTCTCTTAATAAAATCCTTCCGATCTTTAATATACGATTTTTCTGTCAGCTTAGAATGTCTAGAGTTTATTGATTTGGTAGAGTCTAGGTTAAGATCATGGACTATTCGCATGTGTCTATTATAATTAGCCAATGCTTTTTCAAAAGGCAATATTGAATCATAGAACTTAACAATAAGCGTTTTATTAGGCTTTATAATTTTTTTAGAATCACGCATTAATAACTTTCTTATTTGTGTGTAGGCCGTTGGGTCTATTTTTCCGAAGTGGAATTTAGGAAGCACTTTATTGATTTTTAAAGTATCTAAATCATATTGAATACATTTGAAAGCTTGCAAACTACATTTTTTTGAGTATGTTAAGACGTCTATCTCTTTCATATTCTCATCCATGTATATTTCTTTTTGTGAATATACATGAAGACCAATAAAAATAGTAAACAGTGTAAAAGCTAATTTTTTTATGTTCATAAGTAGGGTTTAATTAAAAATGCTATATTTTCGTAGTGTCTAAAATAACAAAAAATGATAACCCAAGACCAATTTAATACAGAAATAGACTTAATAATAACCAATGCCATCCGTGAAGACGTTGGTGATGGTGATCATAGCTCATTAGCCTGCATTCCTGCAGAAGCAACGGGAAAAGCCAAGTTACTAGTAAAAGATAAGGGTATTATTGCTGGTGTAGAATTTGCAAAACAAGTATTTGCCTATATTGATAAAGACCTAAAGGTAGAAACACACATTAAAGATGGTAGCCCCGTTAATTATGGCGACATTGTTTTTTATGTGGAAGGATCTTCACAGTCTATATTAAAAGCCGAACGATTAGTTTTAAATGCCATGCAACGCATGAGTGCTATTGCAACAAAAACCAAGCAATTTGTAGATTTGCTAGAAGGCACTGGCACCAAAGTTTTAGATACCCGAAAAACAACACCTGGTATTCGCGCACTAGAAAAATGGGCTGTAAAAATTGGAGGTGGTGAAAATCATCGGTTTGCCTTGTATGATATGATTATGCTTAAAGATAATCACATAGATTTTGCAGGAGGTATTACTAAAGCCATTGAAAAAACCAAGCAATATTTAAAAGATACCAATCGCGATTTAAAAATTATTGTGGAAGCTAGAAATTTGGATGAAATACGAGAAATTTTAAAAACTGAAGGTGTGTATCGTATTTTAATAGACAACTTTAATTATCAAGATACCAAAAAGGCTGTGGCGCTAATTGGCAACACATGTTTAACAGAAAGTTCTGGTGGTATTAATGAGCAGACCATTAGAAACTATGCCGAATGTGGCGTTAATTATATTTCATCAGGTGCCTTAACGCATTCCGTTTATAATATGGATTTAAGCTTAAAGGCTGTTTAATTTACTGTAAAACGCTCTAAATAAAATTGAACCCTAAATGTCAAAACCTGTAGAAGATAAATTGGCCAATATACCTATTGTCAATCTGTTGGTTAAATTTTTAAAGAAATTCAAGCTGCCAGGGTTGGAAGGTTTGTCCTTGTATGATTTAATGGAACTCTACACAATTGGTATTGTTAAAGGTGCCCTAACCACACGAGCCAGTGCCATTGCTTTCAACTTTTTTACGGCTATTTTTCCGTTTCTATTATTTGTATTGATTGTTATTCCTTACATACCTATAGACGATTTTAAAATAGAATTTCAACGGTTTCTAAATTCGTTTTTACCACCAAGTACATCCGATTTTTTCTTTGCTAATATTTTTGAAAACATTGATAGTACAGAACGTGGTGGGTTTTTATCATCCGTTTTTTTAGTGTCTATTGCTTTAATGGCCAATGGAATTAATGCCGTTTTTGCTGGTTTTGAAAGCTCCTATCATGAACAATTAAGCCGAAATATTTTTAAACAATATATGTATGCCTTGGGAGTCGCGTTAATTCTTGCGTTTCTTTCCATTCTTACCGTCGCATTTTTTGGGTATTTTCAAATTTATATAATAGGTAATTTACAAGCTTATGGTTATGTGGATGCAGAAAGTACTGTTATTTGGGTGCCTATTGTTAAATATGTGTTTTTTGTAATCATGATTTATTTAGCAGTGGCCACCTTGTATTATTTTGGGACCAGGGAAGGGAAGGAGTCTAGGTTCTTTTCCATTGGTGCTTTATTTACAACTTTATTGATAATTGTAACCTCTTATTTTTTCGGGTTATATATCACTAATTTCTCACAATATAATAAGCTTTACGGCTCCATTGGTGCACTTTTAATATTGCTTTTTTACCTGTGGCTAAATAGTAATATTCTACTCATGGGCTATGAATTAAATGCCTCCTTGAATCGTTTAAGAAAAGGGTTTTAATATGAAGGATTTTTTTATAGACGTTATATTGCCTATTCCGCTTGAAAAGAGCTTTACGTATCGTATAACAATTGCCGAATCAGAATTTATTAAGCCTGGTATGCGTGTGTCTGTTCCTTTTGGAAAAAGTAAAATTTACACCGGAATTGTTCAAGCTATCCATACCAACGAACCATTAATTTATGAAGCGAAAGATATTCATCAAATTTTAGACGAAACACCAATTGTTACTCAAGCGCAATTCCGTTTATGGGAATGGATGTCCCACTATTATATGTGCACAGTGGGCGATGTGATGCGAGCTGCCCTTCCGGGTGCTTTTATTTTAGATAGTGAAACCATTATTTCCAAAAATATGACTTTGGAAATTAATGAGGCCGATTTAAAGGATGACGAATTCCTGATCTACGAAGCATTACAGCATCAAACCTCACTAAAAATACAAGACATTAGTAATATTGTCGATAAAAAAAATGTGCTTCCATTAGTGAAACGCTTGTTAGAAAAAGAAGCGATTTCAGTTCATGAAGAAATTTTCGATAAATATAAACCTAAATTGGTCCGTTATGTGAAACTTAAAAATACGTTTCATTCCCAAACTGCTTTACAGGAGTTATTAGAAGAATTAAGTCGCGCGCCCAAACAACGCGATGTAGTAATGACCCTGTTTTCATTAACCGCTAAATCGAAAAAACCCATTCCAGTTTCCGATTTAACCACCGCTAGCAACAGCTCATCAGCCATTGTAAAGTCGTTGATAGATAAGGAGATTCTGGAGGAGTATTTTGTACAAAGAGACCGTGTGCAATATGACGATCAGGAAACGGAAGGTTCCAAGAATTTAAACGAGGCACAAGACGTGGCTATGAAAGATATTTTAGAATCCTTCCAAAGTCAGAATATTGTTTTGCTACATGGCGTAACATCATCTGGGAAAACAGAAATTTATGTCAAGCTTATTGAAAATGCATTACAGCAAGGAAAACAGGTTTTGTATTTATTGCCGGAAATTGCGCTTACCACGCAATTAGTATCTAGATTACAGAATTATTTTGGCGAGCAAGTGGCTGTTTACCATTCTAAATATTCCAGCAACGAACGTGTTGAGGTTTGGAATCAGGTTTTAAGTAACTCCCCAAAAGCCCAAGTTATTTTGGGTGCGCGATCGTCTGTGTTGTTACCTTTTCACGATTTAGGTTTAATAATTGTGGATGAAGAGCACGAACAGTCCTACAAACAATTTGATCCTGCACCACGATATCATGCCCGGGATACCGCAATTGTTTTAGCAAGTGTTTTCAAAACCAAAACATTATTAGGTTCAGCAACACCAAGCTTGGAAAGCTATTTTAATGCGCAACAGCAAAAATATGGATTGGTAGAATTAACCACCCGTTTTAATGATGTCTTGATGCCTGATATTGAATTGGTAGATATAAAGGACAAGCAGAAGCGCAAACGGATGAAAGGCCATTTCAGTGATCGGTTAATAGAAGAAATGACAGAAACTTTAGAGGATGGTCATCAAATTATCTTATTTCAAAACCGGAGAGGGTATTCGCCAATTATTGAATGTGAAACCTGTGGGCATTCGCCGCAATGTCCAAGTTGTGACGTGAGTTTAACCTATCATCAATATCGCGATCAGTTGCGTTGTCACTATTGCGGGTATCACAGTGTCATGATTAAAAAATGCGGAGCTTGTGGTAGCGTGGAATTAGATAATAAAGGTTTCGGAACCGAACAGGTAGAGAAGGAGGTAAGCATCCTGTTTCCAAATCATAAAGTAGCGCGTATGGATTTAGACACCACACGAGGTAAGTATGGCTATGAAAAAATTATTACCACCTTTGAAAATCAAGAAGTGGATATTTTAGTGGGAACACAAATGCTTACCAAAGGATTAGACTTTAGAAACGTAAAATTAGTTGGTGTTATGAATGCTGATAACATGCTTAATTTTCCAGACTTCAGAGCCCATGAACGTAGTTTTCAGTTACTATTGCAGGTTTCAGGACGTGCAGGACGTACAGATAAGCGTGGGAAGGTATTAATCCAAACCTATAATCCGCATCATAATATTTTGCAACAGGTTTCTACTAATAACTATTTGAAAATGTTTAAAGAGCAGATGGACGACCGCTATAATTTTAAATATCCACCGGTTTATCGTTTGATAAAAATCACCCTAAAACACCGTGATTATAATAAGGTGAATGTTGGTGCCGATTGGTATGCTAAATCCTTACGACAGGTTTTTAAGCAGTATGTTTTAGGGCCAGAATTTCCGCCAGTTTCTAGAATTAGAAATCAATATCATAAAAATATATTGGTTAAAATTCCGAATAAGCAATCATTAGCCAAAACAAAAGCGGCTATTTTAAAAATTAACACGAGTTTTTCAAGCGTAAAGGATTTTAGGCCAATTCGCGTCATTCTGAATGTAGATAATTATTAGCAGAGCATTACAAAGCAAAAAAAATCCTGATGTTTACATCAGGAATTTTATTAAATATTGTTTAGTGCATCGACCAATTGGGTCTTTTTATTTCGACTTAAAGGAATTTCATAAGCGCCAACTTCCACGTTTTTACTATTAAAACGGTCCACTTTATCTAAATTCACGATATACGATTTATGAATACGTAAAAATTTCCCTTCAGGAAGTTCGTGTTCAAAAGCTTTCATCGTAGAAAGGACAACAAGGCTGGTTTCTTCGGTAACTAATTTTACATAATCGCCAAGTGCTTCAATCCATTTAATGTCTTTAATATAAACTTTACGTTTTTTTAGGTTACTTTTCACAAAAATGTGTTCACCTTCCGTTTCGTTAAAATCTAATTTAAGTTTATGCTGTTCAACGGCTTTATCAACAGCTGTGTTAAAGCGCTCTCGTGTAATAGGTTTGTGTAAATAATCCGTTGCATCGTAATTAAATGCTTTAAAGGCGTATTCCGTTTTACCAGTTACAAAAATAATTTGGGGTTTGTTGTTTAATACATCCAACAATTCAAAACCATTTAATACAGGCATTTCAATATCCAAGAAAATTAAGTCTACTTTATGGGTATTTAATCCGTTTTTGGTTTCCAACGCACTATTGTATTCGGCAATTAAATTAAGAGATGGGTGATTTTCAATTAATTTAACAATCGAGAGACGTTGTATCGCGGAGTCGTCAACTACTACACAGTTTAATGTCATAACATTATGTTTATTTCGGTTAAGATATCGACAATAGTACAAAAAATTCGGTTAAAAACCAAATAACACCGATAAAACGTTTAATTTAACATTTCATTAACAGGAATTCGTTTAAATAATTAAAATATGAATATACTTTGAAATTATGTTGTAATATATGAAATAAATAATTACTTTTGCACCCATTTTTAACTATAAAATTTAGATTTTTATGAATCATTATGAAACTGTTTTCATCTTAAATCCCGTTTTATCTGAAGTTCAGATAAAGGAAACAGTACAGAAATACGAAGATTTTCTTGTTTCTAAAGGAGCGAAGATGATATCCAAAGAGGATTGGGGCTTAAAAAAATTAGCCTACCCAATTCAAAACAAAAAAAGTGGTTTTTATCACTTATTCGAATATCAAGTTGATGGCGAAGTTATCAATCCATTAGAAGTAGAGTTTAGACGTGATGAGCGTTTTATGCGTTACTTAACGGTAGCTTTAGATAAGCATGCTGTAGCTTGGGCAGAAAGAAGAAGAGTTAAACTTAAAGAAAAAGCGTAATTATGTCATCTATAGAGCAACAAGCAAAAGGAAAAAAAGACGGTGAAATTAGATATTTAACACCGTTAAATATAGACACCAACAAAGCGAAAAAATACTGTCGTTTTAAGAAATCTGGTATCAAGTATGTGGATTATAAAAATCCAGACTGGTTATTAGGATTTGTAAATGAACAAGGTAAAATTTTACCAAGACGTTTAACAGGAACTTCTTTAAAATACCAAAGAAAAGTATCTGTGGCTGTAAAAAGAGCACGTCATTTAGCATTAATGCCATACGTGGCCGATTTATTAAAATAAAACACTCATAACAATGGAACTTATATTAAAACAAGACGTTGAAAATCTAGGATTTAAAGACGATGTTGTAACTGTAAAGAATGGTTATGGGAGAAATTATTTAATTCCTCATGGTCAAGCTATTTTAGCAACTGCTTCTGCAAAGAAAGTATTAGCTGAAAATTTAAAGCAACGTGCATTTAAAGACAAGAAAATTATTGATGACGCTACTAAAATTGCTGAAGCTATCAAATCTTTAGAGATTAAGATTACGGCTAAAGCTACAGAAGGTGCATCAGCTGGTGATAAATTATTTGGTTCAATTACCAAAGCAGATTTAGTTGAAGCTTTTGAAAAAGAAGGACACACTATTGATAAGAAATTTATTACTATCACTGGTGGTAGTATTAAGCGTTTAGGTCAATATGATGCGGTTATTCGTTTACATAGAGAAGTAACTGTAGAATTGCCATTCGAGGTTATTGCACAAGCGTAATTTAACACTTTGCATAGTATAATAAAAACCGTTTAGAATGGCTCTAAACGGTTTTTTTAATGGCCATTTTTAAAGATTATTACCCGAAACCTGTTACCATGAGATTATCAATCATACTCGTTTTTTTCGTCCTTTTTTCATGTAAGGATAAAACAAAGGAACCAAATCAATCCCTTCCAACTAAAGAAGCGGTTGGTTCTACTTTAAGTCCTTCTGCTTTAATAAAAGCCTTTCAATACCAACCCCAAGCATCACCTTTAATAAGTGTGCATAGAGGTGGCGTTGGATTGGCTAATTATCCCGAAAACTGTTTAGAAACTATTAAATATGTAAATGATAGTATAGCAGCCGTTTTTGAAATTGATGTGGCTAAAACTAAAGATGGCATCTTGGTTTTAATGCATGACCATACATTGGATCGTACAACCACAGGAACTGATAAATTAACAAACTATACGTTTAATGAGCTTCAAGCCTTTTATTTAATTGATGACTTTGGAACTCGCACCAATTTTAGAATCCCAAAATTTACAGAAGTTCTTAAATGGTCCAAAGCTAATAATGCCATATTAACCATTGATATTAAGAAAAGTGTCGATGTGGCGGAGGTTATTCAAGCCATTCGCGAAAATAACGCTGAAGATATTTCTATAATTATCACGTATGATATGGAACAAGCTAATAAAGCATATCAACTAGCACCCGATTTATTATTGTCTGTTTCTGCTAGGAATCAACAAGAATTAAATTGGTTATTAGAATCTGAAATTCCTACACATAATATGATTGCTTTTACGGGAACCATATTATCTGATACCACCTTATACAATAAGTTGCATAAAAAAGGAATTAAAACCATGTTAGGAACGTTGGGTAACTTGGATAAGCAAGCGGAAACCAAAGGCGACTCTCTTTATTTGAAATGGCAAAAGTTAGGTATTGATGTCTTTGCAACCGATAGACCATTTGAAGCTGCCAACGCCTTGAATATTTTAAAATAATAGCATAATAAATAATTAGTACCATGAAATACGCAAGATTAACCAAAGAACAATTTGAAGAATTACATCAAGAGTTTATAAATTTTCTAGCGACACAGACCATCACAGCCGATGAGTGGAACGATATTAAAATTAATAAACCTGAAGTGGCTGAACAGGAACTAGACGTGTTTAGTGATTTGGTTTGGGAGGGTGTTTTAAACAAAGTCGTATATATTGAGCATATTTCGCCACAACAAATGCACTTATTTCATTTAAAAGACGATATAATGCACTTGATAGCTGTGAAGCTTAAAAACCCAATCGATTTAACCACAACAGACGGGTTTAATTGGTTGCGTGAGAACTTAATGGATGATGATGTAGAGTTTCTTCAAGCCAAAAAAGAGTATTCAGAAGATAAAAATGTCGATAAATTTCGACTCATTCAACAAGGCGGTGTAATTACTAAAGGCGACTTGTTTCAGTATTTAGATAGACTGATTAATTAATAGTAGCATTGTCTTTGCGAAAAATTGCGATAGGAGAGAAGTGGCAATTTGTTGAATTGATTCCCAATAATTATTAAAAAGATAATTACGCTTATTTAAAGTAAAAAGAGCGTAATGACAGCTGATTATTAATTATTTTTGTTAAGAAGTTAGTATGAATAAGTCCTGATGTTTGTCGGGATTAAAAAGAGATTTCCACTTTCGTGGTAAAAGATTATGGCACAAAAACCAAGCATTCCAAAAGGCACACGCGATTTTAATCCAGAGCAAGTAGCCAAGCGTAATTATATATTTCAAACCATTCAAAAGCAATTTGAAACTTTTGGATTTCAACCTATAGAAACCCCTAGTTTTGAAAATTCGGATACCCTTATGGGAAAATATGGCGAAGAAGGGGATCGGTTGATTTTTAAGATTTTGAATTCTGGAGATTATTTGAATAAGGTTGATGATGGGTTGTATTCTGAAAAGGACTCTAATAAAATAACAGCTAGCATTTCTGAAAAAGCGCTTCGTTACGATCTTACCGTTCCCTTTGCACGTTACGTGGTACAACACCAAAATGAGATTGAGTTTCCATTTAAGCGCTACCAAATGCAACCAGTCTGGCGCGCGGATAGACCACAAAAAGGACGTTTTAGAGAGTTCTTCCAGTGTGATGCCGATGTGGTTGGATCTACCTCCCTATGGCAAGAAGTGGAACTCGTACAATTATATGACAGCGTTTTTTCGGCATTAAAACTGGAAGGTGTTACCATAAAAATTAACAACCGTAAAATATTATCGGGTATTGCCGAAGTTATTGGTGCCAGTGATAAACTCATCGACTTTACGGTTGCTTTAGATAAATTGGACAAAATAGGCGAGGAGAAGGTAAAAGCTGAAATGCTGGAAAAAGGCATTTCGCAAGACGGTATTAATACATTACAGCCGTTGTTTACATTGTCTGGCGACTTCAATTCGCAAATAGAGCAACTTAAAACTATTTTAAACAGTTCAGAAGATGGTAGAAAAGGTATTGAAGAATTGGCATTTATTGATAAAGCCATTTCAGAACTCGGTCTACAATCTGCCAAATTACAATTGGACGTTACTTTAGCACGTGGTTTAAATTATTATACAGGCGCTATTTATGAAGTCTCTGCACCAGAAGGTGTCAATATGGGATCCATTGGTGGTGGTGGTCGTTATGACGATTTAACGGGAATTTTCGGTCTTAAAGACGTAAGCGGTGTTGGAATTAGTTTTGGGTTAGACCGCATTTATTTAGTATTAGAAGAACTGAATTTATTTCCAGAAACGGTGACTAAAAATATTGATGTGTTGTTTATCAATTTTGGTGAAGCGGAAGCGCTGTTTAGTTTAAAAGCTATTAAGCATTTGCGCCTGCAAGGTGTTAATGCCGAATTATATCCTGATGATGCTAAAATGAAAAAGCAAATGAATCACGCAAATAAGCGACACATTCCTTTTGTGGTTTTAGTAGGTGATAACGAGATGGAGCAAGGCACATACACATTAAAAAATATGATTTCAGGTGAGCAATTTAAATTGTCATTAGATGCTTTGACTCAAAAATTAACTTAAAGCTATTGTAATTAGAAGCAAAAATTAGCTGTAAAAAAAAGCCCTGAAAATTTCTTTTCAGGGCTTTTTTATTTGACATGTATTATGGCTATTTCACTATTACCTTTTTAGACAGGATGCTACCATCCGTTTTTTCTAGATTAATGATATAGGTACCTGTGCTTAAACCATTCACTTTAATTTCTTGATAGTTTGTATCTTCTAAAGTATCAACTCGAATTATAGACTGTCCTATAATATTGAACATTTCAGCAGCATCTAAACGTACCATTTTCGGGTTGTGAATAATGATGCTTCCTTTGGCGTTCGCGAAGTAAACTTGTAAGTTTTCTTGCGCCGTAACATCTTCCGTGCCTAACGAGTTGCCGTCTCTAAATGTAATTTCGAAACGATCAGCATATTCGCCAGCATCTAAATAAAATTCATAGTCACCATCCGTGCGTAAGTTATGGTATATATCCAATGCAATATCATGTACATATATCTCTGAATCACTTGGAATATTTTCTAAATTATCAATAGTTATGTTATTTAACCCGTCATCTCTAGTTACGATGTTTAATGGTAGCACAGTATCTTCCGTAAAGGAATTAATGCCTTGAATTGTGTACTTATCTGCATGAATTACCCAGGCCATTTCGTCTATTTGGACTTCATTTAGTAAGCCATCAAATCCCCAATCGTAATCTATAGAAGCACGATCATCAGCAGTTACTAATAATTGTCTGTGAATGGTATTCACGGAGTTAAAACCTAATCGGATTTTCATTCGTGAATCAACCACATCAATATTATCTTCTGTAGATCTCATAAACACAGAGCCTGTACCACCTTCTTTTTGAAATCTCCGTTGTCCGTTATTAAATACCACACTACCATTAGACTCACCGGCAACAAAGAAACCTTGTCCAACCGGAATATAACGTCCTGGTATTTTAGTAGCTGTGCCACCAGTTCCACCATCCGGATGATTAGTACCCATAGATGCGGCAGGTGTACCACCAGAGAAATTATAAGTACCGTAACCACCTTGATATTCAGCGGTAACATGTGAGCCGCCGCCCCAATGTTCCCAGAAATATAGCGTACCACTAATAGCTGGATTTGCTCCAGATCCTGAAATGGTAGGGCCGTTATCTGTTATAAATTGTTCCGCATCAATGGCAGAAGCATAGGGGTTACCTACTAAATATTCATTTCCAGCATTAATGGTTAAGCCAACATTTCCGTTATTTGGTTTTCCGTCAAACACATAGTTTTGCTCTAAAGAAACAACACCAGCAGTATTGGTAACACCTTTCATAGTAAAGCCTTCTCCAGCTAATAATGTTCCTGTATTTCTAACGTGCTGCCAAGACGCGTAATTATCTGCAATACGGTTATTGTATTTCCATATCCAATAATGAGCAATTTTAAGATCGGCATCACTATTAGAACCATTATATCCACCTACATAAGTTATGTTCGCAGGTGCTCCTGATGATGTACCATCTTTCATAATGTTATTATTCAACGAATAACTAAAATTATTTGGATTTGCCGTTGCTGTATTTCCTACAGGCGCACTCCAATAATTATATGTGAAAACATCAAGTGTACCTTGCTGATCTTTTTCAAGAGAACCCGAAATACCAACATTTAAATCACTGTCAATGGTTTGTATTAATTGCGATTCGCCTTCTAAATCTATTTTTCCTAATAAATTTAAGTAGTGTGTTACTGTAATACCATTTCCTGTTTCGGTCGTGTTATCACCGTCTAAAGTTAATTCACTCGACTCTACAAATAAGGCTAATAGGTTTCGGTTTCCTAAATTTCCTGCTGTTAAACTGCTATTGCTCATAGTTACGTTGTCAGCAACTTCAACAATGTTCCAGTCTACAGTAATTGTGTTATCCACTATTGAGTTGGCGCCAGGTATGGTTTGTAAATTTCCATTTAACCAAGTCGTATGCAGGCTCCAATCACTCGTTCCCGTACCGATGGTTTTATAAGGTAATGGGGCAGTTTGCCTATCTACCGTTCTTAAGCTACGTAAAGCACCTTGGTGGCCATTACCAGATTCATCTTTCGTGTTGGTATACGTGTAAGTAGACATTGGGTAATAACCAGCCAAGCTAGACCAAGGAATAGCAGCAACTTCATCTTTTGTAGGTGTTACGCCTTTACTCAAGAAATAAGCCCCTCCAACAAATCCAGAGTTGTTTGCAATTTCCTGATTCATGATATAACGCAATTGTTTGACCGTTAAAGCTGTATTCCAAACACGTACCTCGTCTATATTTCCATTAAAAAATGCTTGAGGCGTCAATTTAGATGCCGCGCCAATATAAAACGATTGGTCTGTATTATTAGGAGCTGATTTGGCCGCTTGTTTATCTAATATGCCATCAATATATATATAAGCAGTTCCGCCTTGATAAATAACAGCGACTTGATGCCATTCATTTTCAGGGATAATGGTATTAGAAGTTGTGGTTTGTATGGCTCCAGAAGCTGTTTTCCAAGACGCTTCAAACTGACCAACAGCGTTTATTTTTAAGTCGTAACCTTCAGTAAATGCGGCATCACGTTTTGAAACGATAGACTTGTTCAAAGAGTTTACATCACGTCTAATCCATGATGAAATAGTAAAGGCCGTTGGGTTAACATCCAAAGCATTTTCCATGTCCATATAGTTTGATGTTCCATTGAAATATACGGAGCGCTCAAAGGTACGCTCTGGTGCCCAACCAAATGTGATATATTTGGTGTCATCAAAATCATAATTCGTTTTTAAAATAGCTTCACCTAATTCGTTTGTGCCTTCTGTCATAACGCGGTAATCGGCCGTTGGATCAAAGTTTGGTGTATCTGAAATAAACATTAAATAACGACCGTTAGGCGGTGTTGCAGTTCTTACAGCGCTTCTTAAAATTGCGACTTCTACAGAAGGAATATCACCTCCAGAACCAACATTCTCGACAACCTTCCATGTTCTGCTTATTGCAGAAAATGACACATCTGTTGTTAAAGCTGGTGAAATAGACGAACTCATATTTACCGTAATATCTGGTGAGGCTGTATCTAAATCAATACCATTATTACCCCAAACCAAGAACTCTTTATCTTCTAATTCTGAATTGGTATTTAAATTATTGGTGTTAGAAATAGCTCCCATACCTATGGTTAAAACACCTTGTGCTCTAAAACCACCATCTACAGCGTTATTAACACTACGAGATTGTTTTTGTAATAAATCAGATGCATCATCACGACCTATTCCGGCAATGTCATAGTTGAAAACATCTTCTGCTGGTGTACCCGTATTAGCGTCCCAAATCAATGTTCCATCACTATCTACGTAATCTTGGGATGTACCATTAACCCCCAATGTAATGCCATATTTAATGGCTAAATAGGATTGGATGCGGTTGCGTTCTTGGGTGAGATTGGCATCATCTTTTTTAGCCGAATAGGTGATTACTTCAGCAATTCTACCCTCATAACTACCTTTAAATGCTTCACTTCTTCCTAAAAAGTATCTAGAGTTGGAAACATTTTCAAATTGTGGCACTCCGACTTCTGTATTTCCTATGTCATTAGCATTATATAATAACACACTACTTGTAGGGGAGTTTGAATTGTTTTTAGAGTTTATAATACCTACATTGTTATAGTTGTCTGTTAAGCCAGTATGTGCAATTCCGTAACCTCTATCAGCTACTGGTACAGATGAAGTTGATGTTGTATTAACACAATATGAGATAATTTCATTGTCAAATCGTACAGAATATCTACCATAGCCAATACCAGATCCATCTCGTTCATCAGTTACAGGATCAATATCTCCACAAAAAACATCCATACTTGCTAAAGATGAAGTTACATTCACATCAGGAATAACCACGATAAACATATCTTGCGTATAAAAACCTTCTGTTCCTACTAATGTATTTCTATTGGTGTCCGAATAACCAAAATCTTCTCCTGCCGTGTCATAATCATTGTCAAAATCTACAACAGGATTAAAATTAACATTAAATAAAGGGGCATCGCGGTAGGTTGGTTCTAATCCCGTTGGAGCAGTTGCGTTAGCACCGCGGCCTTGGTCAGCCCACAAGGAAACTGGTTGCCCGTCTGTGTACGCTAAACCATCGGTTCCTTTTAACCATAGGGCTAAATCGCTAGTGACTCCACCAGGACCTTCCGTTAATGGTGCAACGCCTGTTCCTTGTACTCTAAAATTGTATGGGTTTTCGTTGCTATCGTTATTTTCTATCGAAATATGAGCAGTTACAGTGCCAGCGGCTGATGGTGCAAAGCGAACGACAAATGTGCGACTGTTTCCAGCTGCAATGGTACTTCCTCCAGGTTGTGTTAGAATGGTAAAAGCTGCATTTCCAGAAATATCAACAAGTGGTGTGCCTCCTGTTAAGTTTAGCGTAGCGGTTCCTGTGTTTTGAATGGTAAATGTATGATCTGCTGTAGATCCTGATCCTACCGTTCCAAATTCTGTGTCATCGGCAGTAGATGGTGTAGTATCACCATCAGGTATGGAGATTGTTAGTCCTGTGATGTCTATTTCTGGTTGAGGAACCGCTATGTTTCCTTCAATTAATATTTCATCAAAAGCGACACCTGTCCTAATCACATTTCCATCGGAAGCAAATAAAATTCTAAACCTAACTTGTGTACTCGTTTCAAAATTTATATTCTCCGTTGACAAATTAAGATTTCGTGTTATCCAACCTGCACTACTTCCTGACCAACCATCTTCACCATTATTGAAGGCATCCACATCCGTGTCATTATACCAATTGGTATTAGTAACAGATCCTAAATCACTCCAAGTAGAACCGTTATTAAGCGAGTACTCTATTTTCATGCCGTCCCAGGCTGCTTCCGTATCGTACCAGATATCAATTTCTAAATTTAGATTGGTATAACCACTTAAGTTTATGGTAGGACTAGTTGCTGTTATAAATGTATTGTTGTTATATTGAGATGTGTATTTACTAGAATGAATATAGTTTCCCGTATTACCCGTGTTATGAGATACGTTTGTGCCTCTTAACCATTCACCAGTTCCAGATCCCGACGAAGAAACAGTCCAGCCCCCAAAACTACTTTGGAAGTTTTCGGAATAAAGGGTTGTTTGAGAGAATGAGTAACTTGAAAATAAAAGTACACTAAATAGTAATAGGTACTTTCGTACTTGGATAGTAGAATTTTTCATAAGTAGTCAATTTATTAGTTTTGGGACTAATTAATTTTTATTAATAGCTTGGGGACAAATATAAGAGAAATATTCCATGAAATGCAAATATAATCGACGAAATGCAAATATAGTTTGTAGTAAGTTGATTTTCAGTTAAATAAAAATGGCAGGTTTTTGTAGACCTGCCATCATTTTATCACTTAATTGATTATTAGAACCTTATCAACTTTTTAACCACGCTATAACCATTGTTTTTATTAATTAATTTTATAAAGTATGGACCTTGTTGTAATTTGTCTAATCCTTGAACCGTAAGGGTTCCTTGTTTACCAGATTGTATTTGGTTATACACCAATCTGCCATTTACGTCGAAAAGTTGAATTGTAAATAGATCATTAGCAATAGACGTCGGTAAACTGATTTGTATATAATTGTTAAACGGATTTGGCTGAATGCTTACATTCTCATAATCAAATGTTGGGTTACTTAATGTGGATTCCATAACCGTAACTATGGCGTTACAATTTGACGTGTTTCCACTGTTATCTGTTACGGTAAATACCACATTGTTGTCACCAATGTCATTCGAATCAAATGTATTAGGGGTAACAGAAATGGTATCTATTCCACAAGCATCAGTTGATCCATTATCAATTTGATCAGCTGTAATGGTTGAATTTCCAAATGCATCTAATTCAACCGTTATATTCTGAATATTACAAACAGGATCTACAGTATCCCCATCATTAGTAACATCCCAAACACAGGTTGCCGTATTAAAGGTTGCTGTTTCCCAACATTCTAAACCGGTTGGTTCAGTCGGTTGCGTTCCTTGGTTTTCCCAAGTACAATCTCCCGTGTTGAATACATAATTATCCCAACAGTTGGTTGCCGTTGGTTCAGAAGGTTGTGACCCTTGGTTCTCCCAAGAACAGTTTCCTAAATTAAATACATAGTTGTCCCAACAGTTCGTCGCGGTTGGTTCAGCAGGTTGTGTTCCTTGGTTTTCCCAAGTACAATTCCCGGTGTTGAATACATAGTTATCCCAGCAGTTCGTAGCCGTTGGTTGCGCAGGTTGTGATCCTTGATTCTCCCATGAACAGTTGCCGGTATTGAATACGTAATTATCCCAACAGTTTGTTGCGGTTGGTTCCGTAGGTTGTGACCCTTGGTTCTCCCAAGAACAGTTATCGGTGTTGAACACATAGTTATCCCAGCAGTTTGTAGCCGTTGGTTCCGTAGGTTGCGTTCCTTGGTTTTCCCAAGAACAGTTTCCTACATTAAACACATAGTTATCCCAACAGTTGGTCGCTGTTGGTTCAGCAGGTTGCGATCCTTGGTTTTCCCAAGTACAATTTCCGGTGTTGAATACATAATTATCCCAACAGTTTATTGCGGTTGGTTCCGCAGGTTGCGACCCTTGATTTTCCCAAGTACAGTTCCCGGTGTTGAATACGTAATTATCCCAACAGTTCGTAGCCGTCGGTTCAGCAGGTTGTGATCCTTGATTCTCCCAAGTACAGTTGCCTGTGTTGAATACATAGTTATCCCAACAATTTGTCGCCGTCGGTTCCGCAGGTTGAGACCCTTGGTTTTCCCAAGTACAGTTTCCTACATTAAACACATAATTATCCCAACAGTTTGTTGCTGTCGGTTCAACAGGTTGAGAGCCTTGATTATCCCAAGTACAGTTTCCTACATTAAATACGTAATTATCCCAGCAATTGGTTGCCGTTGGTTCAGTCGGTTGCGTTCCTTGATTTTCCCAAGTACAGTTTCCTACATTAAATACGTAATTATCCCAGCAATTGGTTGCCGTTGGTTCAGTCGGTTGTGACCCTTGGTTTTCCCAAGTACAGTTTCCAGTGTTGAATACATAGTTATCCCAACAGTTTGTCGCCGTTGGTTCAGTTGGTTGCGTTCCTTGGTTTTCCCAAGAACAGTTTCCTACATTAAACACATAATTATCCCAGCAGTTGGTTGCGGTTGGTTCATCTTGTAAAGTAATTGTTACTACGGCGATACAGGTATCTGAATTGCCATTAGCGTCTGTAACCGTTAAAGTCACGTTGTTAGCACCTATGTCGGCACATGTAAATGCAGTTTGAGACGCCGTAATAGAGGCGATTCCACAGTTATCTGAGGAGCCATTATTAATTTGTGATGCTGTTATTGAGGCATTACCATTAGCATCTAGCTGAAGGGTTAGGTTTTGACAAATAGCATCAGGCTTTTGATTATCAAGGGTTACATTTACATTGAATGAAACCGTATTTATATTTCCGGAATCATCTGTTACAGAATAGCTGATAGTGGTTATGCCATTCGGGAATAAATCACCACTATTTAAACCCGTACCGTCCGTTCTTATAACTGTTAAGGTGTTATCACAATTATCAGTTGCTGTAGGGTCAGTCCACGTAGGCTGATTACTGCCACAAGTTAATAATATGTTTGCAGGAATATTCTGGAATTCTGGATCAATTTGATCTACGACAGTCACTGTAGCAGTACATGTATCTGTTTGGCCATCGGCATCTGTAACCGTGAGTGTTACATTTATTGGTGTACCAATATCGCTACAATCAAATGAATTAATATCAATACTAAAGTTGGTAATGGCTACATCATCTGTAGAACCCCCATCCACATCTGTAGCAACAATCGTTGCATTTCCTGTATTGTCTAATTGCACTGTAATGTTTTGACATACAGCATTAGGAGGTTCTGAATTTGTTGTTTCATCTACGATGTTTATGGTATAATCTTCAACTTCACCATAATTAAATGTTTCACATGGGTCATTAGCATTACTTCCTGTACCGCCGTAATATTTCATTAATACACGCATCCGTGTATTACCAAGAACCGCATTACTTGGAATATCAAAGGTTCCGGACACAGGCGTTATTGTGCTTGAGTTACTTCTAAAAATGCGTTCTGCAGTTTCAAAGGTGCCATTTTGGTTAAAATCTATCCAAACGGTCACGGCTTCATCAAACGCAGACCCTGTCCAATGTTTTGTAACGCTTATAGTATTTCCTGTGGCATTAGTAACAATATCTAAATTTGAAAAAATAGCACTTGTTGTAAAATCTGAATATCCGGATGCTGTAGAACCAACAGTATTATTATCTACACCATTTATATTAACATTTCCAATATATTCTTCAGAAACATCATCTCCTTGCGCATTACAGTAAGTAATATTGGTTGTTGTAAATTGCTCTGATTCTGAATAGGCAGTGCTGTTAGAGCCACAATACGATTTTACTTGAAACTCATAGGTGGTATTTGGTGACAAGCCTGTAATTTGATAAGGGTTTGATGTATTTCCTAATATATCAGTCCATGTAGGTGATCCCACTTCACGATAGCGAAGATCAAAACTATCAGCAGTTGTAGCGGTCCAAGCCGCACTAGTAGAAGTAGCATCTGTTCCAGATGTATTTAAGTTTGTGGGAGCCGTTGCTGTTAAAGGCGTTAATAAAACATCAGCAAGTGTAATGGTTTGATAGTTTGCAATGGATTGATTTGTTAGCGTTACTGGTTGGTAACAAGGCGCTTCAATTAAAATATTATAAGTTCCCGCAAAAACCGGTCTGTAAAAATCACCATGAGGTAAGTTACTAACGGTATGTGATCCCACTGCATCATGACCAACCAGTTTAATTGTTGCTTCAATAGGGTCTCCAGAAATAGCATCTTTTACTTTTCCCTGAAATCCGTATGTACCTTGAATTAGGTATTCAATTAAAGCTTCCCGGTTATAGTTCCAGTGGTTTACTAATTGATTGGATGGAATTAATTTTGTATTAGATAGCTCCATAGTTGTTTCTTTACACTGGTGTGTAAAGTTCATATAATCTTGACGACCACCATACACGCGATACCAATCCGCTCCATGCGTGATTCCGTTATCTAGATCGTCCATATAACCATTTGGGCTATTAGCCTGCGCATTGTCCGCATATTCTCTTGAAATTTGCATAAACCAATCATCATCAGCATGTCTGTCATAGGTATTATCCCATGGATAATTTACAACTTCAACGCCCCCATGGAAGTTAGCAGATAATACAAAATGGGTATTAGCAGCTAAATTCATAAAGTGTTGGGTTTCTAACTCATAAGCTGTATGGCCATTAGAATGCGGACCATTAACGTTATCTGGATAGTTTCTGTTTAAATCCAACCCATTGGCATTTGCGCGTCTCGCATTTGCTACAGAGGTATTGGTTGCATTATTGTAGTATGTACCATCTGGATTTGCCATTGGGTTAATCCATACTTCAGAATTATCAATTAAGTTTTTGATTCGTAAGTGATCTGAATGCCCCGTATTTTTATATGCGGTAATAAAATAATTAATTAAGTTAAGCATTAAAGGGTAACCCGTGATTTCATCTCCATGTATGGAAGATGTGTACATCACTTTAGGTTCTGCTTCTTCCGTTCCAATATTATCCGAAAGCTTTAAAAATAATAAACGCTTGTTTCCGCCGGCAACGCCTTCGGTTGTGCCACCGATATCTACTAATTCGCAAATATCTGGGTGATTGATGGCAAACTCTTGCATTTGCGTCGCATAATCCGCATAGGTTGGATAGGCCGTTAATGGAAAGGTTAGGGGATAAGGACCTCTATTTTGACTAGCCGGTAATTCATTAGACATGACAATACCGGTGGCTTCGTTATCTTCTGAATTTACTTGAAAGGTTCTATTACTAGCTTGAAATCTTCTAAACTGTTCCGTATTTGCCCAAGCATATACGGTTCGCGTATTTGGGTCATAATTCAGAATAGACATTTCTGAAGTCATCGTTTCCAATTCAGAAACATCATTTATTTGAAAGCTAAAAGTGACTTCACCTTTTTGGCTTAAATACTGGTCGGCCTGACGTGACGCATTTACTTGTGCTTGCATTATACTGGAAGCAAATAACAACACGAACAAGGTGATTTGGATTTTTAATTTAGAGTAATTTAATTTCATAGCACATATGGATTAGTTTTTTGATGCTGCTAATATATATTTTATTTTTTTAAAAATATCCATGAAATGCATATAAAATCGACAAACAGCATATGTTTTTAACATAGGCTTTTGTAAACACTTAAAAAACAAGAAGTTAGTTTTTATTTGATGTGATATGTTTTTATCTAATAAGTAAGATTTTAACTACTTAATTTTCAAATTATTGACCAACTTCCCTCGTAAACAAAAAAAACCAGTGAGTAGGATTCACTGGTTTTACACTTAAAATTAAAAAGTTCAATTAAAAAATAACTTTTTTGCTTGTATGTCCATTTTGGGTATGGATTTTAATAATACCATAACGCTCTTTTGATATATGGAGCGGTAGTCTAATATGTTTACTATTTATATTTTGAAAATTTCCAATGCGTTTTCCTAATATATTATAGATTTCTATTTGCCTAATAGTTTGATTTGATTTCCCGTGTAATTCCTTGGTGTTCCGTACATAGGTGATGCTAGTCTTATCATCATCAGGAGTATCATTAATGGACAGTACAACGTTACCAAATTCGTCTAAAGAACCGGAATTATCTTTGAAGGTTATAAAAAAGCGATCTAAATATGTTCCTTCCGAAATTGTATCCTGAAAATCGGATTCATTTAAAAGGGTGTGGGTATTGTTTACGGCATCATACAAATAGACATCTATAGGGTTATTAAAATTTTCCAATCTATCCAAAGCTATTGCTACATTACCAGCATTAGACAAAAACATGCCCAGAGGATATTGTTTTGAATCATCAAAAGCTCCCACGCCTTGTATTACATAGCGTTCATTGTTAATCATCCAGTTTAAATCGTCTGGATAGTTGTCCATATTTAACGCATCATAGCCATAGTCAACTCCGTCTGATGCGGCATTATCTGGTGTAAAACCTAATAATAAATGCCTAACATAGCCATTAGGCATGGTAAAATCTATGCGGATTAATTGGGGTTGATTAAAGGCAACGGTGGATTCTGTGGTATGGGCAGCTGCTGGTGTTAGGCCTAAAAATAGCGCGCAAAACACCCATGTGTATAAGTAGGTTAATGTATTCATTTGCGTTGGGGTTTAAATGAATGTTAGTATGATTTGGGATGGCTAATATAGCATTATTTTTTAAAAATATCTATGAAATGCTAATAAATTCGTTGAAATGCATTTTTGGTTCCTGGTGCTAGGTTTGAATTTCATGGAATTATGTTGTTTTGTAGCGTTTTCGTGATTTTTACTATTTTTCGTTGGAATCCCCAATTTTCATTGTATTTGTTATTTTCTGTTGACATGGTCTTTCCATACACTATCCATACACCATCCATACACCATCCATACAGTAGCTATTTATTTACTTCGACTTGACCCGTCCTAAAATAACTATGCAGATTATTAAATTAATCCTGATATAATTATACAATTAAATTTCTTAATTCTAAAGTGACTGTACACTGATTGGTTAGTAGGTGTAGGTGATGAAATTTTGATTTGATTAAAAGATGAGACGTTCTATAAAATAAAAACGACCTCTCAAAATTCATTGAGCGGTCGTTAGTAATATTTGCTTAATTAAGCTTTATTGTTGCTAACATAATTTTGGCTTTCACAATGTTCATTTTTTTTCATTGATAAAAAAACGAACCAAAAAAATCTAGGCTGATTTTAGTTTCCTTGAAAACTGCATAAAAGTTTATTCCTGCGGATGGCAATCGCTGTGCTAGGCCATCCTTCACTGCCATACGCTTCGGCATTTATTGGTTTTACTACAAAAACGAAAAATAGGCCAGTTTGTTTTTTTTCCTATTCTTTTGTCTTGATACAAAAGAACCAAAAAATCAAAACCGTTTAAGGAAATTACTGCGTAGCGCAAGCCTTTTTCTTAACATTATTTCAGAATGTCAATCGCATTTTGGTCATAAATCCCTTGTTATTTGATGGATTATTTTGTTTTGTAGCTTGCTATTTCTGAAACGGCTGGGATGTTGTTTGACATTATTAGCGTTTGCAGAAACTCATTGTCTACAATAAAGTCTGTAATGTTGATACTCTATCATTGATTTTACGATGTACATAAAAAGTAGGCCGTTTGTTAGTTTTATTAAATATTTTTCAACTTTATCATTATGTCTCGTTGAACAATTCAATACTTGTTTTTGAATTGTATTTGGCATCTATTTTTAGATTAGCATTATTAATTTCTTTAGAATTAACAAATAGCATGCAATAAAAACGACCTCTCAAAATTCATTGAGAGGTCGTTAATATTAAAAGTTATTTATTTTTTACTGCATTTTGACAATCACCTTTTTATTGATGGTTTGATTATCTGTTGTCTGTACCTTAATAATGTAGTTGCCTTCCGATAACTGTCTTACAGGTATTTTGCATTCTTGAGATAGTGGTGCATTAGTACTATTCCAAGACTTAATTGTTTGTCCTAACATATTAACCAAGTACACTTGTTTGATGTCCATACTATAAGGAACCTTAATGTAAATTTGATTAGTACTATTCAAGTAGTTTACAATAACATGAGGAAACTCATCTGTCTCTGTACTTAATACATTATCCTCTTGGAATACAATATAGAAACGCCCTTCATGTGTTCCAGCATCCAGATTTGTTTGGTATGGCGTTACATTGATACGTGTATAAGTTCCTAATAGCGCATCATAAACAAATACGTCAGGATCTGCGTCAAAATTCTCTAAATCGGTCAATTCTATTTCTGCATTACCTGTCATACCCATATCAATGGTTACAGGATACATATTTTCAGCATTAAATTCACCCACACCTTGTATGATGTATTTGCCATCTTCAATTTGGAAAGACATGTCGCTAGGATTGTCGTCTGTGTTTAGGGCATCGTAACCGTAGTCAAAACCTTCACTTGCTAAATTCTCAGGTGTAAAAGCTAACAATAAAGGACGAATAGCATTTTCCGGAGTTGTAAACTGTACTCGAATGCGTTGAATGTCATTTGTTACTTCTTCGTTTTCCCGGTTTATTTCGCTATTATTAGTTCCTCTAAAGAATTCTGAATTACCAGAAGACTCCTTAATAAAAATACGTTGGCTGTTTTTAAATACCACATCATTGGTCACTTGATCACTACTGGCCGCGGCCGTAACAAAGAAACCTTGTGCTACAGGTATGTATCGTTTTGGAATAGCTAAATTAGCATCGCCAACACCATTAATACCTGGTGATGAAACGGCTGGATTACCTCCTGATAAATTGTAAGTAGCATAACCACCTTGATAGTTAGCTGTAATGTGTGAATTATTTGTGGTGGATTGTTTCCACAAGTATAAAGACCCATCAATACTACCAGAAGTACCTGCATTTCCTCCAGGAATATTATCCCTAATAAACATATCCGCATCAATAGCAGAAGCATAAGGATTTCCAACTAATGTCTGATTAATTCCACTAGTTGATGAAACTTTAGCCGTTATAGTTCCATTATTTGGTTGTCCTCTAAAGATATAGTTTTGAGTGTCTACAGGAGATGCGGGTCCCGGTCCTTTCATTGTAAATCCTAACCCAACTTCAAAATCACCAGCATTACCTTTATATTCCCATTCAGAATACGTGTCTTGCAGACCTTCAGAAAAAGAATAAATCCATCTACTGCTCAAGGTTAAAGGACTTAAAGAACCATTATTTCCAGATGTCCATCCGGCATTAGATATAATTCCACTTAAAGTATAAGTTCTAGCTCCTAAAACACCATCCGTACTTACTGGGCTTCCCCAATAATTATAATTAAAACGGTTAGATGTTCCTTGTTGGTCGCGCTCCATATAACCAGTTCCATTGTAGTCCACTATACTATTCATGTTTTGTAATAGCTGTGATTCGCCTTCAAGGTCTAACACACCATCAATCTTTAAGTAGTTTGTAACGCGTAAGGATTGTTCATTAGTAATGGAATATCTATTTGAATCTACTAATAAACCCAGAACCGTTGTAGGTCTGTTACCAGACGTTACATTAGAAGCTGTTCTCACAATATTCCACGTTTGGCGTTGGCCATTAATACTGTTAACATTTGAGTTTGGAATTTGTTGAACAGCACCATTAATCCACGTATTTTGGTTATCCCAGTTATTATTAGTTCCCGAAATATAAGGAATAGGAGCAGTTTCATTTTGATTCATCGTCATACCATTCAAGTTACCATCCATGGCACTTGTTGCAATATTTTCAATGGCACCATTTAAAACAGATGTTTGTGAGCCTGTATTCATTTGGTAATAACCAATTAAGTTATTCCATTGCAAACCACCACTTATATTTATAGGAACAACCCCTCCAGAAACATTAGCACCATTGGCTTGAATTTCTTGATTCATCATTTCGCGAATTTGTGTTTGAGAAATAGCCGTATTCCAAATGCGTACTTCATCAATACCACCACCAAAATGGTTGGTTGGACTCATATTTGTTCTGTCCATGGCACCAATAAGTGCTTTATTTGTGTTACCAGTTGGCGAAGCACCTGCCGTAGCAGACCGCACTTCAAAACCATCAATATACATGGTATAGTTTCCGTCATAAGTAACGGCCACATGATACCATTTGGTATTATTCATCGTCTGTGTGGCAAATATTTGACTGCTATTCCAACGGAAATAAAGTCTGTTGTTTATTAAACTCAAGTCGTAACCGGAATTTAAATTGTTGCCATTTCGTTTAGAAACAATGGTTTGCGTTCCAGTAACTGTATTTGGTTTCACCCAAGCTTCCACGCTAAAAGAACCCGAATTTAAACCATAATTAGTTGCAAAACTAATATTATCATCCGTTCCATCAAAGACTAAATTAGTACCGCAATTTGGAATGGTAATCTCCACAGCATCGGTTGTATCACCACATGGTGACACATTAGTTGCAGTCCACGTTAATATATAGGTTTCACCACTTTCACCTGTAAATGTTGAATTATAAGCTGTAGGATCTGAAAAGAAACCTGTATTTGGTGAAGCCGTCCAATTACCAGCGGAATTATTTGCTGCTAATGTAACCGTTGCATTCGCACAATTACTCGTTGATTGATCTGGACCTGCAGTAGCAATTATGTAAGGTGTGATGTCTATATCAATATTTGTTGTTGCTTCATCACACGGACCTGCTGGCGTATTGGTCGTAAACGTTAGGGTTATGGTTCCAGTTTCACCAGCTCCAAAGGTATAGGTTGGTGTTAAGCTGAAATTATCATCAAACGTTCCTGTACCAGACGTGGACCAACCTGAACCTGAATCTCCGACTGTGGCACCACCTGTTAAGCTGACATCTAATAGAATAGAACTGCTGGATTGACAAACGGTTATTGGGGTTGTATTTATGGTGGCAATTGGTGCTTCGTTAACTGTAATTGTTCCTGTTGCTGATTTCACATCACAACTTGACGTTGTGGTTATGGTATAATTAAAAGTTCCGAATGCAGTTGGTGTTCCAGCTATTGTATACTCTAAACCATCAAAGGTAGTGGTTAAACCAGCAGGTAAGCCTGTAATGTTTGGAGGGGTTAATCCGCCTCCAATATCATAGGTAATTTCTGTTATCGGTGAATCTTGACAAACGGTTTGGTTATCAGTTCCTGCAGGTGTTGTTAATCTAATAAATGTTGATAAAGTAGCAAATGAAATATCATCTATACCAAAATCGTTACCACTAGCGGAATTGTTTAAATTTCTAATCTCTATATCCACAGACGTCTCTGCCGGTCCCGTTGTGTAAGTTCCATAAAAGCGTGTCCAATTATCTGACCCAGGATTATTGTTGTCAGGACGGTTTGGTAAGGTAGGTGTTGTCCCTACATTAATTCCTCCCACATTAAATGTTAATCTTGCTCGTCTTGATGATCTCCATTGATCGTTTAGACTCATTCCATAAGCGGAAAAGTAATAAGTAGTGCTAGGTAATACAGTTACATTGGCTTGTTGCCATACTATTAATCCGCTGCCATGACCATTTACTGCCATAAAATTGCCAGCCCCTGTGGTATTATCAAATCCCCAAAAATTAGGATGCACATTTTGACCATTTGTTGTAATTGAATATCCATTAGTTCCAGTATCATCTACTAATTCATTATTTCCTGCAACATCTGCATGATATGTATAATCAGACGTAAAACCAATATTGCCTTGTTGAAAGTCTCCATTTACGACTAATTCAGTAGCAACATTTATTGTTGCGGATACGGTACAGCCGTTAATTGTAGTACCTATTACTTGATAGGTACCTGCTATGTCAACAAATATGGATGGCGTGGTTTCCCCAGTATTCCATTCATAACTCACAAAACCTAAACCATCTGCAACTAGTTGGACGAAGTTGTTATTTGGTGGTGCTGGGCAATAATCCGCCAACACGCTTAAACTAGGTACTGCAAAAACATTAACAGGTACGGTTTGCGTTGCTGGACAACCATCACTATTAGTTACAATTACTGTATAAATTGTATTTACCTGCGGATTTACCGTAATTTCATTATTTGTGGATGACGCCGTTCCCGCTCCAGCTGGTAATCCTGCATTGGCACCCGTATTTGCAATCCAAGCATATTCAAAATTACTGCCTGAAGTAGTTGCCTGAACTTGAAAATTATCTATCAGCACATGAGGTTCTCTTTCAGCCCAAGTGATACAACTTCCCCATCCACATATATAATTAAAAGTGGAAGCATCATTTACCCTCAAACGTATTTCTAAATTATTTGGATTATTAACCCCAGCCGGTAAAGGGAAATTAATATCAACCCAGTTGCTATTTCCTTCTGGAAGCGGTAATGTGCGGTGACCATTTACCCAATTACCTCCATTAATATTAGGAGATCTAAAGTCAATCAAAATATTTTTATATCCGCCCAAACCTGTGGCTCTACTTGCTTGAAAATATACTCTAAAATCTTGATAAGTAGGTAAACTGGTGCCACCAAGGTTGAAACGCCAATTCCCAGCATCGTCTGAACCTCCCCATCCGCCACCATCTTCCCAATCATCAATTTGACGCAGAGCACCTCCAGCAGTTGTGTTTGGTGTAAATGCTGTTGGTGTTGTAGGTTCACCTTGATTATTTGGTCTATTAAAGTCTATAGTTCCATTAATATTAGACGTAATTCCACTTGCTTCATTCCCATCAACTATAGAGGAATTTAAATAAGAACTACCAGAGTTAAAATTATAGTTCACTAGCGTTGCATTATTTCCACCAGCACCTAAAACATTCGCCGTTAAAATACTTGCATCGCCAGCACAAACAGGATTGTTTGAAGCCGTAACCGAAGTAATCACAGGAATATCCAATACCTCAATAGAAGCTGAAGTCGCACTACAACCCGTAGCGGTATTGGTATATGTAAACGTTGCATTTCCTGGATTTACACCAGTAATGACACCTGCATTAGAAATGGTTGCGATACCGTTATTACTACTAGTCCAAATTCCTCCTGAAGTAGGGTATAAGGTATGCGTTTCATTCACGCAAATATCACTATTACTTGGTAAATTACTGATTATAGGCAACGCATTAATAGTCAAATTATTCGTGGTGCTAGAACAAGTTGTTGCGCTACTCGTAAATGTAAAGGTTACATTTCCTGGTGCAGCAGGCGTAATAACCCCTGCATTTGTTACTGTGGCTATACTTGTATTACTACTTGTCCAAGTACCACCTGAATTTGGTGTTAAATTTCCAGTGTCTCCTATACAAATTTGAGCAGGAGAAGTTACAGCTGGTGCTGCATTTACAGTAACGGTAATGGTGTTACTTGGTACTGGTGCTATACAAGCAGATAAACTGGATTGCATTTCCACATATATGGTATGTGTTCCAACAGGTAATGGTGTGAAAGGCGTAAAGGTCGGATTATTAGTTCCAAAAGAGGTTCCATCAATAAACCAATTATATATAGGTGATGCACCACTGTCTGTGGTGGTATCCGCATTAAAGGTAATGTTTTCACCATCACAGATAGCAATTGGAGAATCGTTGTTCGCTATCGTATTTATAATATGAACATCCGCATTGGCAGCAGGATCTAAAACGGTAACCGTTGCGGTACACGTGGATACGTTTCCTGATAAATCTCTAACGGTTAAAGTCACCGTATTGGCGCCTAAATTAGAACAATCGAAAATAGTATTATTTAAAGAAATTGATTGAACCCCACAATTATCAGTTGAACCATTATCGATGTCAGTTTCTGAAATAGTTGCATTACCAAACTCATCTAATGTGACTGTAAAATTTTGACAAACTGCATTTGGAGCAGTGGTATCTAAAATAACCACATTTTGTGTTTGAGTAGATGCATTTCCGTTACCATCATCGTATGTCCAGGTTACGACGGTTGTTCCTTGGGTTGAAATAGGCAGCGTTGCATCGTTTGTTACTGTTACAGTTCCACCACAATTATCGGTTGCTGTTGGCGCTGTTAAAGTGGTGACTTCACATTGTGCTGTTACATTAGCAAGCGTTGCAATATCTGGAGTTGGAGCCGTTATATCATCAATAATTACGTTTTGTGTTTGTGTTGATGTGTTTCCGTTACCATCATCGTATGTCCAGGTTACTACCGTTGTGTCTTGTGTTGTAATAGGAAGCGATGCATCGTTTGTTACTGTTACGGTTCCACCACAGTTATCAGTAGCAGTAGGAGCTGTTAAAGTTGCGACTTCACATTCAGCCGTTACATTAGCAAGTGTTGCTATGTCAGCTATAGGCGCAGTCACATCATCAATCACTACGTTTTGTGTTTGTGTTGATGTGTTTCCGTTACCATCATCGTATGTCCAGGTTACTACCGTTGTGCCTTGTGTTGAAATAGGCAGTGTTGCATCATTAGTTACTGTTACGGTTCCACCACAATTATCGGTTGCTGTTGGCGCTGTTAAAGTGGTGACTTCACATTGTGCTGTTACATTAGCAAGAGTTGCAACATCGGGAGTTGGAGCCGTTATATCATCAATAATTACGTTTTGGGTTTGTGTTGATGTGTTTCCGTTACCATCATCGTATGTCCAAGTTACGACGGTTGTTCCTTGTGTTGAAATAGGAAGCGTTGCATCGTTAGTAACAGTTACAGTTCCACCACAATTATCGGTTGCTGTTGGAGCTGTTAAAGTGGTGACTTCACATTGTGCGGTTACATCAGCAAGAGTTGCAACAACTGGAGTTGGAGCCGTTATATCATCAATAATTACGTTTTGTGTTTGTGTTGATGTGTTCCCGTTACCATCATCGTATGTCCAAGTTACGACTGTTGTTCCTTGTGTTGAGATAGGCAGTGTAGCATCGTTAGTAACAGTTACCGTTCCACCACAATTATCGGTAGCTGTTGGATCTGCTAAAGTGGTGACTTCACATTCAGCTGTTACATTAGCAAGAGTTGTAACATCTGGAGTTGGAGCCGTTATATCATCAATAATTACGTTTTGTGTTTGTGTTGATGTGTTTCCGTTACCATCATCGTATGTCCAGGTTACGACGGTTGTGCCTTGTGTTGAAATAGGAAGCGTTGCATCGTTAGTAACAGTTACCGTTCCACCACAATTATCAGTAGCTGTTGGAGCTGTTAAAGTGGTGACTTCACATTCAGCTGTTACATTAGCAAGAGTTGTAACATCTGGAGTTGGAGCCGTTATATCATCAATAATTACGTTTTGGGTTTGTGTTGATGTGTTTCCGTTACCATCATCGTATGTCCAGGTTACGACTATTGTTCCTTGTGTTGAAATAGGAAGCGTTGCATCGTTAGTAACAGTTACCGTTCCACCACAATTATCAGTAGCTGTTGGAGCAGTTAAAGTTGTGACTTCACATTCAGCCGTTACATCACCAAGCGTTGCAACATCTGGAGTTGGAGCCGTTATATCAGCAATCACTACATTTTGTGTTTGTGTTGATGTGTTTCCGTTACCATCATCGTATGTCCAAGTTACGACGGTTGTTCCTTGTGTTGAAATAGGAAGCGTTGCATCGTTAGTAACAGTTACAGTTCCACCACAATTATCGGTTGCTGTTGGAGCTGTTAAAGTGGTGACTTCACATTGTGCGGTTACATCAGCAAGAGTTGCAACAACTGGAGTTGGAGCCGTTATATCATCAATAATTACGTTTTGTGTTTGTGTTGATGTGTTTCCGTTACCATCATCGTATGTCCAAGTTACGACTGTTGTTCCTTGTGTTGAAATAGGCAGCGTTGCATCGTTTGTTACTGTTACAGTTCCACCACAATTATCGGTTGCTGTTGGCGCTGTTAAAGTGGTGACTTCACATTGCGCTGGTATGTCTGATAATGTTGCGTTATCCGGAGTTGGATCAATAGAATCATTAATCGTAATAGTTTGTTCAACATTTATGGAGTTACCAGCCGCATCTGTTACGGAGTAGGTTCTGGTAATAACTTCCGGATTGGAATTACCATCAGAAACATCACCAACAAAAGCTACAATAGGTGTTGAGCAATTATCAGCTTCATCGGTCACTACTAAAATATCAGCAATAGGAACGCCAGATGCACATTGTACATTTATAGGTGCTGGATTAGAAGCTGTTGGGTTTTGAGTATCATTAATCGTAATAGTTTGTTCAACATTTATCGAATTACCAGCCGCATCTGTTACGGAGTAGGTTCTGGTAATAACTTCCGGATTGGAATTACCATCAGAAACATCACCAACAAAAGTTACAACAGGTGTTGAGCAATTATCAGCTTCATCGGTCACTACTAAAATATCAGCAATAGGAACGTTAGATGTACATTGTACATTTATAGGCGCTGGATTAGAAACTGTTGGGTTTTGTGTATCATCAACAATGACCGTTTGGTTGACATTGATATCGTTTCCATTCCCATCATCAAAATTCCAAACAATGGTATAGGTTCCTTGCGTGTTATACGTTAAGGGATCAGTGGTTGTTCCTGTTATGGTTCCAGAACAAGCATCCGTAGTTGTAGGCGCCGTTGCTGTTACAGAACATTCGCCTGTTAAATCGGCAAGTGTTGGTGTTACCGGATTAATCACATCTATTGCTGTCAATACAACAGTCTCAACATCCGTGTTACCTGAATCGTCTGTTGCCGTAACCGTGACATTAATTGTTTGGTTATGAACCGCGGATATTACAAAACCAGCAATTGGGTTTTGGGTAATGGAAGCCACATCACAATTATCTGTGGCTGTTCCTAAGACATTTGGGATGGTGATTTCACAACTGGCATCTAAATTAACATTTCTATCTATACCTGGGGTTAAAACAGGGGCTTCATTATCTAAAACGGTGACAACAAAATTGCAAATTTGTCCGGTAGCCGTATTTCCTGAATCGCGTTCTTCATAGGTTACGGTCGTAGGACCATCTGGAAAGGTGTCGCCAATTCCAAGAGCTGATGTTAATACCATTGATCCGCCAATTAAATCTGTTGTAGGCATGGTATAGGTAACAACTGCACCACAAGTGCCGGGATCTACGTTTACTGAAAAATCTGTTGGACAGGAAGTAATCGCACGACTTGTTGAACTTTCAGTGAAAGATTCTTCAAAATCCGGTCGCAATGACACATAATCATTTAGCGGATTACTGAAAAAAGTACCCTGATTAATATTTGCAGAAAAATAATCTGAACTTATTGGTTTAGAAAAACCTTGAACACTAAAAGTAATAACAATTAGTAATAACGAGTAGAAAGTAATTTTTTTCATAATAGCGGTTAATTTTTTAACAATAAACAGTCAGAAACTTCTTAAAATCGGTTTTAAATAAATACATGATTAGAAATTACTTACATCTGCTATTATTAATTATGTAAACTGAGGGAGCCCAAAATTAACCTATGAAAATGCGGTCGAGAAATTTATTCGGTAAACGGTTAATATACTCTTTGTATTTAATTAATTTGTAGAAAACGACTCACTTTTTAATGTAAAGTACATTGTGTCAGTTGGTTCTGACTAATTACTTGTAATTGGTATTTTATTAGGGATGTGCAGAAAAGTTTCTATCGAGTAACGTTATAATAAATCCGACGAAATGCATTTTGCATTTTAGGTGGTTGATTAAATCTGAAATCTATGTATCACACGTAATTTATTATTAGTATTTCTTCTTAAAAAAAAAAGCGTCCCGAGAGATAAATTATCTTTCGGGATACTTTCTAGGTTAAATATAAAACAAGCGTTTTAATTCACATTAATTTCCCAAGTTAATCCACTAATATCGGTTAGCTTTAAAACATGTCTGCCATTCGGGTTGTTACCCGTTTCGTTTAAAGGAATTGAGATATCCGCTTTTGCTCCCAATGGAATAATTAAACTATGTACTCCCGGTTTTATTTTCGCTACATAATGATTATTAATCTGCTCTGCAGGGAATCGTGATAAATCAGTTCCATTTAAAGACAGGATTGTTTTACCATGGGAATCCATTAATTCCAAACCTATTAAAAAGGAACCATACACATCCACACCTTCCACACGATATACTTGAAATTCTAAAGTGTTATTAGAAAAAGATGCTTGGCTTAATTCTAATTTTGGTTTGATGGATTTATTATGAAGCGTTCCAAAAACACCGCCATGAAAATATTGATTGGTAAATAGTGTTAATGAAAAAATGGCTAAAGAACCGAACAAAACAATCGGTTTTAAATTTTTAATCGGTAAAATGCCTGAACCTAAAAAGCCAAACCATTTGGTTCCTGTAAAGGCATAATTTTTGTCCATGAGTAATTTATCTAACGAATAATGGCCACTACCACTTAGAAACAAGGTGAAACCGGAGGCAATTCCTAATACACCAATTTGCCATTCATCTAAGCAGGTGGTACCAATCCATCCGGAACCGAGCAAAATACCCATGGCTAAAAAGAAAACCCCAATACTCATGAGTCGCGTGAAAAACCCTAACATAATTAGGAGACCAACAATACCTTCTACGATGGTGAAAATAACCATGGCCCACCATAAAGCATCTGGATTTAATACCAAATATTCAATTATGGGTTTAATACCTAATGCGTTGGGAAGAAAATGATTGAATTTTTCGCCTATATAACCCGCTTCTTCAGGGTTTAACTTATTTGCTAATGCTACGCGACGCCAAAAGGCTGAAAAGTAGGTCCATCCTACAACTAGGCGGATGGCTAATGTAAAAAGTCCAGCCGTGTTATACGACTGATTTGAAAATTGTTTCATGTAAATTATATATATAAATGTTAAAAAAATAGGAGACTACTAAACGTAAGTTGCTGTAGTATCTAATTTTAAACATTGATATAATATGTAGAGTGGTGGACTAAGGCCCGATGTTTTTTTACGGTAGTTTATGCCAATTCGGGGTTGTACATAAAGCGATAAATCTGCAACATTAATAGAAGGTTTAGTCGCTATTAATTTTAAAGTTTGAAGTTCAGTGGTTTTTACAACTTCAAATCCATCCACTGTTGTTAGTTGGCAGATTTCATAAACATGAGAAGCAATTGTTTTGTGGGCAGGACGTTGAAAATCGATGTCCATCGTTCCTAAAAAGGTCTCTTTAGCCGAACACGGACTTAAAGCGAATAACATGGCAAGCATTAAAAAAATGCCTGACAACGTATTAGGATATGGATTTTTTTTCATCATGAGATTTGCGAAACTATTCGTTTTTCAATCAGAAATAAAAATATTAACAAATTTTGTTAAAATTAGTATGTCATCCTTTTACGTTTAATTTTACTAACTTGTTTGAAATCAAATTTTAAAACTTATGAAAAAAATTACTTTAGCGCTTTTTTTACTATCCCTTGGTATGCATGCGCAAACGTTTCCAAGCCCGTATTGCGAAATCACGGATGCTACAGATGTTATCGTTGAAGAAATAGCATCCGTAGATTTTGGCGGAACAATGATATCAAATTCGGATGTGGCTTCTGTATTAATTAACGAAACAGCAACGGTTGTAGCGGTAACCCAAGAAGACACATACACCATAGAAGTAACTGGAAATACCTATGGACCTTTTGATACGAATATTGTTGCGTTCATAGATTGGAACCAAAATGAGGTGTTAGATGACGCTGGTGAGATATTTGAAATAGGAACACTGACTAATACGGACGGAACCGATGGGATATCCGTAACTTTTGATATCGTTATACCAACCGAGGCTGTTCTAGGTGAAACACGAATTAGACTTACTAAAACATATACCGATTCTGATTCGCCTGCTCAAATTAATCCTTGTGGGATTGAGTTTGATGCATTCGGTCAAGGTATTTATCCAGGATATGGGCAAGCATTAGATTTTACCTTATTAGTTGAAGCACCAATTATTTTGCCGTTTCCAAGTCCTTACTGTGAAATTACAGATGCAAATGACGTTATAGTTGAAGAAATTTCATCCGTAAATTTTGCAGGAACTAACATCGCTAATACGGATGCCACAACTGTTTTAATAGACGAAACAGCTACAGTGGTTAATATAGCGTTAAACGAAACCTATGCTTTGGAAGTCGCTGGAAACACGTATGGTCCTTTTGATACGGATATTGTTGCATTTATAGATTGGAACCAAAATGATATTTTAGATGATGCGGATGAAATATACGAAATAGGAACATTAATCAATACCAACGGAACCGATGGCGTTAGCGTCAGTATGGATGTTTTGGTGCCAACTGATGCCGTTTTAGGTGAAACACGCATAAGAATTACTAAAACATATACCGATTCCGACTCTCCAGCGGAAATAAATCCTTGTGGAATTGAATTTGATGCATTCGGTCAAGGCATTTACCCTGGATACGGCCAAGCACTGGATTTTACATTAAATATAACGCCTTTAAGTACGGATACGTTTGAAGTAAATGCGCTTTCTGTTTATCCTATTCCAACAAAAGACTATTTGAATTTTAGTTATAAATCTACCATTCAAAGCGTAACCATTTTTAATATGTTGGGTCAGGAAGTTTATGCTCAAAATACGGCAGCATCTAAATTGGAATTGCAGGTTTCCGAATTAGCAACGGGTACATATCTTGTAAAATTACAAACAGAAGTTGGCACACATACGTTTAGATTTTTAAAACACTAACAAGTTTAATTTCTAATTGGCAATAAACAAAAACTGAACAGAATTTATTTTCCTGTTCAGTTTTTGTATTTAGTAATTTCAGTTCACTTTTTATTTTTTACAGTCAAAAAACGCTTGGACTTGATTAGAAAATAAAAACAAAAAAAATTAACTTTACCACATGGCTATACTCGGAAATATTATCAAAGGTATTATTGAAATTAAAGACACGTTTACGCCGGAATTGAATCCGGTGGAAGCGCAAAAAGAGGTGTTGAAAAATTTGCTTACCAAAGCGGAAAACACAGAATTTGGCAAGCATTATAAGTTTGAATCTATTTTAGATTCGGCAGATATGGCAACCGCCTTTTCAGATACAGTTCCGTATTTCGATTATAATAAAATTCAAAAAGAATGGTGGTATCGCTATCAAAATGGGGAAGACCATATTACCTGGCCTGGCCATCCGAATTATTTCGCATTAAGTTCAGGCACAACAGGAAAAAGCAGTAAGCGTATTCCGGTAACGGATGATATGATAGATGCTATAAAACAAGCAGGGATCAATCAAGTATTCGCTTTAAGTAATTTTGATTTTGAAGCCGATTTTTTCGAAAAGGAAATCATGATGCTGGGGAGTTCTACAGATTTGCAAGAAAACAAAGAGCATTTAGAAGGCGAAATCAGTGGTATTACAGCCAGTAATATTCCGTTTTGGTTTCGTGGTTATTATAAGCCAGGGGAAGATATTGCCAAAATTGAAGATTGGGATGAGCGCGTGCAGCGCATTGCCGACAATGCTAAAAATTGGGACATTGGTGCCATTAGTGGCATTCCATCTTGGATAGAACTCATGTTGGAAAAAGTGATTGCGCAACATAACTTAAAGCATATTCACGAAATATGGCCCAATCTGCAAGTTTACACGTCTGGAGGTGTGGCTTTTAGCCCGTATGAAAAAAGTTTTAATGCCTTAATGGGACGGCCAATTACGGTGATTGACACCTATTTAGCGTCTGAAGGTTTTATGGCATTTCAAGCCAGACCAGAAACCGATGCTATGCAATTGGTGACTGATAATGGAATCTATTTTGAGTTTGTTCCAATGAAACCCGAATATATTAATGAAGATGGCTCTTTGGTTCCAGAGGCGCCTTCTCTAACGTTAGAAGATGTGCAAACCAACCAAGATTATGTATTAATAATCAGTACCGTAAGTGGTGCTTGGCGTTACGAAATTGGTGATACGGTTGAATTTACAAACGTCGAGCGCGCCGAAATAAAAATAACAGGACGCACCAAATTTTTTCTAAATACGGTGGGGTCCCAATTATCCGTGAATAAAATGGATGATGCCATGCAGCAATTAGAGCAAAAATTCAATACAAAAATCCCTGAATATACTATTTGTGCACAACGTGGCGCTGATGATGAATTTTATCATAGTTGGTATATTGGGAGTGAAGATTCATTGAATTCAGATGATGTGGCCGAAGCTTTAGATGGTTTTTTAAAGGCGGCCAATAAGAATTATAAAGTGGCGCGTGGAAAAGCCTTAAAAGGTGTGAAAGTGCAAATCATTCCACCAGCAATTTTTCATGAATGGAGTGCGGCCAACAAGAAAAAAGGTGGCCAAGTAAAAATGGAACGGGTTATGAAAGAAGATAAATTTCAGGATTGGGAGGCCTTTGTTAGTTCACAGAAGTAGCATCTTCAGGAACCACGCCATCCCGTTCGTTAACAATATCCATGATTTCTTCAGGTGAAAGATAAAATTTTTCGATACGTAATTTATAGGAAGGTGTAATATCGGCATTATTCAAAATAAAATCTTTTGTTTTTAGAATATAGGATTCCATACCGTGAGCAACGGCAAAGGTATCCGCAGCACGTTCGGCCTCAATAATGTGGTTTTCGGAAAGCAGGTACTTAACACCAAACCAAATAAGATTCAGATTACTGCGGTCCTGATAATCCATTATATGACCGAGTTCGTGACCTATCCAGCCTATTAAAATAGCCGATGGAATATCTTTAGTGGAAAACTCTTTATCCGAAATTTTAAATCGTTCACTGATTAAAATCACATAGTCGCGATATTCTCTCGGCTTAAAAAAACTGCCAAATTTAGGCTGTGCCTGCATGGTGGATTTTTTTATATTTTTTTTAAACTTAATTTCAATGCCAACATCGCGTAAGGTTGGATAAAAATCCAAAGCCGCTTTGGCTTCTTTTTCTATAGATTTAGGAATGGTTTGTTGTGCGTACTTGTTCGTCGTTGTCATAAATAGTATTAAAAATATAATGGGTTTTATAGCCATGTTCGTATAACTCATAATTGTAAAATCGTTTTGGAATCTAAATTCACTGCCTTCCAAAATAAAATGTGTGATTTTCATTTTTAGGAATTGTATCCAGATGCATAGATCATACTAAATTAAAATGGCGTCTTTTTCGCCGTGACTTCCTAAATGAATTCTGTGAACACAAGTTACGCGGTTTTGATTGTTTTTTTAAACGGATTAGATGCTAATCTTGACCCAAATGAATAAATGCGTTTTCCTATTGAAATATTCTAGAAAATAAGCTGTATTGTTTGGTAAATGCTATGAGGTCATTCCTTATTATATATTTTAATTCCTGTTAAGCTTTTTCTATTCAAATTGAAACCCTATTTTTAGTGACGGTTTTAATTAGGTAATTTTTTAGGTCTTTAATCTTAGATAAATCAACCCGTCATGAGTCTGTTTTTTAAAAAAAGTATCATTGCTACAACAGGATTGTTTCTTTGTGTTTTTCTGATGGTTCATTTGTCGGCAAATATACTCTTGCTATTTCCGGAAGCTACGGCTAGAAGTCTATACAATGCGTATTCAACCACTTTAAGAGAGAGTACACTTATTATGCTTGTGGCCTATTTACTGTATCTATCTATTATTTTTCATGTTATTTATGCGGGCATCATCACCTATAAAAACCGGCGTTCTAAAAGTGACCGCTATATCATTAATCATAAAAACGAAACCAGTAGTTGGGCTTCTCAAAATATGGGGGTTTTAGGGGTGCTCATTTTAATTTTTATGGGTGTTCACCTCGTTAATTTTTGGGCGCGCGTTAAATTGGGAATAGGTGCGGAGGTAAAAACCGATATCGCCGGAAATATAGATGTTTACGAAGTTGCCTATGCCTTATTTCATAATATCTATTACGTGCTTTTCTACACAATTTTAATGATTCCATTAGGATTTCATTTGCACCACGGCCTTCAATCCGCTTTTAAAACCTTGGGTTTTTATCATAAAAAAGGACTTCAAGTATTGGCTAAAATTGCACTTATTTATGCCATTATTGTGAGCCTTGGTTTTGGGATTATACCCATAATCGTTTATTTCAAATAGTTAGAACATGACATTAGATTCAAAAATTCCAGAAGGTAGGCTAGAGGATAAGTGGAAAAACTATCAAGCCAAATCGCATTTAATTAATCCGGCCAATAGAAAGAAACTCAATATTATGGTTGTGGGTTCTGGATTATCAGGCGCTGGAGCAGCAGCTACATTAGCAGAACTTGGGTATCAAGTGCAATGTTTTTGTTATCAGGACTCTGCAAGACGTGCACATTCTGTAGCCGCTCAAGGTGGCATAAATGCAGCCAAAAATTACCAACATGATGGGGATAGTGTTTGGCGTATGTTTCATGATACGTTAAAAGGAGGCGACTTCCGTTCGCGCGAAGCCAACACCTATCGATTGGCTGAATTATCAGCACCCTTAATAGATCATTTTGTGCAACAGGGTGTTCCGTTTGCACGGGAATATGGTGGTGTTTTGGCCAATAGAAGTTTTGGTGGTGTGCAAGTTCAACGTACCTTTTATGCGCGCGGACAAACAGGGCAGCAGTTAGTATTGGCGGCTTATTCACAATTATCTAAAATGATTCGCGCTAAAAAAGTGGACATGCTACCACGGCATGAAGTTTTGGACCTTGTTGTTATTAATGGAAAAGCAAAAGGTGTTATTGCGCGGGATTTAGAAACTGGTGCTATTAAACGATTTGCTGCTGATGCTGTTGTGCTAGCCACAGGTGGTTATTCCCGTGTTTTCAGATTGTCCACGTTGGCCATAGGGTGTAATGGTAGTGCTATTTGGAAGGCTCATAAACGCGGTGCATTTTTTGCAGCACCTAGTTTTACTCAAATTCATCCTACCGCCTTACCACAAACGAGTAAGGCGCAATCAAAATTGACTTTAATGTCTGAATCCCTCCGTAATGATGGTCGGATTTGGGTACCTAAAAACAAAGACGATTCTAGAAAACCTCAAGACATTCCCGAAGAAGAACGCGATTATTACCTAGAAAGGCGCTACCCGAGTTTTGGAAATTTGGCGCCTCGAGATATTGCTTCGCGCGCTGCAAAAGAACGTATAGATGCGGGTCATGGTGTGGGTCCATTGAAAAATGCCGTGTATTTAGATTTTAAGCATGCCATTGCCAAAATGGGAAAGGACACCATTACCGATAAATATGGGAATTTGTTTACCATGTATGAAAAAATAACAGGAATAAACGCCTATCATGAGCCGATGAAGATTTCGCCAGCAGCGCATTTTTCCATGGGTGGACTGTGGGTGGATTATGAATTAATGACCACCATTCCGGGTTTATACGCTATAGGTGAATGTAATTATTCCGATCATGGTGCCAATAGACTGGGGGCGAATTCCCTACTTCAAACCAGTATAGACGGATATTTTATTTTACCGAATACTATTACTAATTATTTGGAAGGGGAATTACACGCAGAGCGTCCCAGCATAACACATCCGGAATTCGCCAAAGTAGAAGCCTCTGTTAACCAACAAATTCAAAAATTATTAGATATAAATGGCAGTCGCACTTCCGATGATTTTCATCGCGAGTTGGGAAACGTTATGTGGCAAGAATGTGCTATGAGTCGGAATAAAGCGGGATTAGAAAAGGCCATTACTCAAATAAAACAAATTAAAGCCGCCTTTTGGAAGGATGTTAAAGTTACAGGAAGCGCAAATGAGATGAATCCTGAATTAGAAAAAGCCTTGCGTTTAGCCGATTTTATGGAGTTGGCCATATTGATGTGTACCGATGCACTTCAACGAAACGAATCCTGTGGTGCGCATTTTCGGGAAGAATACCAAACGGAAGAAGGTGAAGCCAAGCGCAATGATGCGGATTATGCTTACGTTTCTGTTTGGGAATATCAAGAAGCGGATTTTAAACTGCATAAAGAAATTTTAGAATTTGAATATATTCAGCCAACGGAAAGAAGTTATAAATAATAATTAGATGAAAATAACCTTTAACATATGGAGGCAAGACCATTCGGGAGCTCCAGGCGCTTTAAAAGCATATATTGTTGATGGATTATCCGGAGATATGTCTTTTTTAGAAGCTTTGGACTATCTGAATGAAACCCTTGTATTAAAAAACGAAAAAGTCATTGCTTTTGAGTCCGATTGTCGGGAAGGTATTTGTGGGCAATGTGGCGTGTTTATTAATGGCAGAGCACATGGACCGCATGATCATATTACCACCTGCCAATTGCATATGCGTAGCTTTAAAGATGGTGATACCATTGTTGTAGAACCCTGGCGCGCAGCTGCTTTTCCGGTTATTAAGGATTTAGTAGTTAACCGAACGGCCTTTGATAGAATAGTGGAACAAGGCGCCTATATAACAGCAAAAACAGGTACAGCTGCCGAAGCTAATGCCATTCTCATTTCCAAAGACGCCGCCGATGCCGCTATGGATGTCGCCGCCTGTATAGGTTGTGGTGCTTGTGTGGCAACGTGTAAAAATGCATCTGCAGCCTTATTTACCTCGGCAAAAATAAACCACTTAAATAAACTTCCACAAGGTGAACCGGAAGCCCATAAGCGGTTGTTGGATATGACAGCCCAAATGGAATTAGAAAATTTTGGCAGTTGTACCTTTACGGCGGCATGTGAAGTAGAATGTCCCGCCGAGATTTCCATCCGGAGTATTGCCGAAATGAATGCACGCTATATGAAAGCTAAACTATTTCGTTAATAGGGACATAAACACCTTATATTTGGTTGATAATTAAACGGGGTATTGCTAGCGAATTTCGCATTATTTAATCATTTTAAACTATTAGAATCTTAGTATCTATTGACAGATGTATATAAAATCGATATCTTAGTCTTTTATTAAAAAGGTTGAGTTTATTTTAAAACATCTTGACGCGTTATTGCTTCATACATTTCCGGGGATTCAATTTAAAACGCGTTTTGGGTTGTTCCTTGAAACTTATGATTTTTATCATAGGAAAAGCGCGCTAGAAGCTTTAACTTATCCCATTAATTTAAGATATATTTTATGAGAAAACACATTCTATTACCAACTGATTTTTCTGATAATGCTTGGATTGCAGCTTTATATGCCTTTAAGCTGTATGAGGCTGTACCTTGTACGTTTTATTTTTTACATTCGGCTATAATAAAAGGTTCTACGCGATCGAGTATGTCTAGTAAACTCACGCGTGTTGTTACTGAAAACGCCAAAAACGGTTTAGCACAAGTTAAACAAAAGGCAGAACAGCACTATGCCAATGCGAACCACCAATTTGAAACTATTTTAAGTTCTTATGATTTAATAGATTCATTAGAATCCATCATAAAAAAGCAGAAAATAGATTTGGTTATCATGGGAACAAAAGGTGCCACTAAAGCGGAAGAAATTGTTTTTGGAAGTAATACGGTACATATCATCCAAAGCGTGAAACAGTGTCCGGTTTTAGCAATTCCCGATGAATATGAATTTAAACAGCCTGAAAAAATTGCTTTCCCAACCGACTTTAGTCGAAGTTATGGTGATGAATTACAACCATTAAAAGATATGGCAGCCCTGTACAATTCTAAAATTGAAATAGTTCATATAAACAAAGATCATGATATTTCAGAAGCGCAGGATTACAATTTAGATCAATTAAAAGTATCTTTAAAAGACTATTCGCCTAATTTTCATTCCATGCCTTCAGAAGGTAGTAAAGAACGTGGAATTACCCACTTTATTGAGAAATTTGATATCAACATGCTGGTAATGATAAACTATCCACATAGTTTTATTGATAGCTTTATGAAAGAACCTATAATAAAAAAAATAGGTTTTAAATCCAGTATTCCATTTCTGGTTATTCCAGGTTAAAACAAATATTAATTACACATTATAAAAAAAGGTGTCGCTTTAACAATACCGACAAAACCCTTAATGAAATTTACTTATGAGACATCACATTTTATTACCTACTGATTTTTCAGACAATGCTTGGAGTGCCGCTTTGTATGCATTAAATCTATATGCTAGCGAGCCTTGTACTTTTTATTTTTCACATGCCTGGACGTTTTTAAATTCGGGCGCACGAACACATATTCCTCAAAGTTCCATAGAGCCTGTTCAAAACAAATTAAAGGAAAAATTGGCAGCATTTAAAGATCGAGCAGAGCAGGAAAGTAAAGACCGCGATCATACCTTTGAAACAATTTTTAGTGAAGGTTCTGTATTGGATTGTATGGAAGTTGCTGTTAAAAAACATAATATACGATTAGTTGTTATGGGTACTAAAGGTGCTACAGGCGCTCAAGAATTTTTATATGGTAGTAATACGGTTACCGTAATGAATAGAATGAGACGTTGCCCGGTCTTATTAATTCCAAGTAATTTTGAATATGAAACGCCAAATAACATGGTTTTTCCAACAAAATTTAATCGTTTTTATGGCGAAGAGTTAAAGTTTATCAAGGAAATTGCCGATTTACATGGGTCTAAAATTGAGATTGTTCATATTAATAAAAAGGACAAACTTGAAGACAAACAGCTTGAAAATGTGGACATGCTAAAAACGTACTTTAAGGATTATAATATTAATTTTAACTGGCTTACAAAGACTAGAAAAAAAGAACAAGCTATCACCCGTTTTATTAAGGAGAATAATAGTAATATTCTTACCATGATTAATTATGAGCATAGCTTTGTTGAAAAATTAATTAAGGAACCGGTAATAAAAAAAATGGGCTATCACTCCATCATTCCGTTTCTAGTTATACCACGTGTGGATTAGTAAGTCCTTATTTAGTGTGTTGAAACCACTGGATTTCTATAGTACTTATTTAAAAGGGTGTGGCTAAAAGTTGGCATGGATTACAAAAGTTGTTTAAGCGAATCTGCGAGACCTTTGTGCACGAAAGCATTAATCATTTGTATAAAATGCCATCACTATAGTGTGAATTGTCAGGAAACTTTAAAAACGGGAAAACGAATCTCTTCAAAACAGTTTATAGACTTATAAATGAAAATAATTAGGAATGTAATGGATGCGTTATTTCAAATCTTTACCTGTTTACAGCTCCTAGATGTAAGACCTACTGCATGACCTTCAGACCATTACTTTATTTCTTTTTTATGCTGGGCTTTCTCGTTTTGAATGTCTTACCCAGCTATGCGTACCAACAAAAACCGGTTGATAGCGCTGCTTATTATAGAGAAAAGGTTGAGAATCCATTACACAAGGCCGATTTAATACAGGCCTTTGTGTTTTACAATAGGCTGAAAGAGCAAAATTTGAAAAAGTCTAATCTTGTTCACGCTATTTACAATTTGCGACTAATAGCAATTATTCAAAATAAGTTAGGTTTCTATTATGACAGCGAAGAAACGGCTATTGAAGCTTTAAGCTTATTGGATAATATGCCAGTAGATTCGGCGACCACTGAAAGTCGTATTGGAATTTATAACCAGCTCGGTAAAATTTATCGTCAATTATTAGATTATGATAAAGCCATTAGCTATTATCAACGAGCGCTTGACTTGGATATAGTGCAATTCCAGCAAATTAAACTTAAAAATAATATGGGTTTTGCGCTTATAAAATCGGGGCGGTGGGACCAAGCATTTACCGAATTTGAAAGCCTCAAAAAAGCATTAGTACACGTTCGAGATTCCGCAGAGAAAGCGCGCATTCTACACAACTACGCTATGGTAAAAGGAAAACTTCGGCATCCAGATGCCGTTTCTTATTTTGATCAAGCACGTCAAATCCGACAAAATTTAGGGAAGACCTATGAGGTTATTGGAAGTTATATGGATCTTTCAAATTATTATATGGAAATTGGCGATACCAGTCATGCCAACCAACATGCACGAAAAGCCTACCATTTGGCAAAAAACACGAAGAACGCTACTATTATTTCAGAAAGTATGGATTTGGTCATCGGTTTAAAAACGGACCCAGAAGTACTATTTTACAAACAGATTCGGGATAGTATAGAACGGGCTAATTTGCTTACCGATGGAAAATATGCCTCCAAGAAATACGATGTATTTAAACAGGAAAAAATAGCCAGTGCGAACTTGCTTCAAGCTGAAAAAGAGAAAAACTTGAAATTAATTTACGGATACACGGCCATTCTCATTATTATATTAGGTTTTATTTGGTTTTTAATAACGCGGCATCGGCATAAAAAACAAAAACAATTGGAGGTTTATAATACCGAGTTACGGATTTCAAAAAAAGTACATGATGAGGTCGCTAATGATGTCTATCATTTAATGAATAAATTGCAGCAATCTACCATGAGTCGTGATGGTATTTTGGATGATTTAGAAGCTGTTTATGAAAAAACCCGAGATATTTCTAGAGAATATCACGAAATAGATGTTTCAAATAATTATCAAGAACTCCTAAAGGATTTAATATCCAATTATCAAAACCCAGATACGAACATTATTATAAAGGGCATCTCAAAAATAAATTGGGAAGCCGTTTCGGAAAATAAAAAAGTTGCTATATATCGTGTCATTCAAGAATTAATGACCAATATGAAAAAGCATAGCGCTGCAAAAGTGGTTGTTTTGGACTTCACTAAAACCGGATCAAAAGTACATATTAACTATTCGGATAATGGTGTTGGATGTTGCATAGAAAAACAAAATGGTTTGCAAAATGCGGAAAACCGTATAAATACTATAAATGGTTCTATTACTTTTAAGTCTCAAATTAACCAAGGCTTTAGTGCTTTTATTACCGTTTAAGATGTTTAAAAAAGTTATAGTTTCAGACGATTTAATTAGTATTAATTTAGGAATGTTAACCATTCTGGATACCTTAAAAATAACGGATGTCACCTCCGTTCAATATTGTGACGATGCCTATTTACGGATTCAAAGTGCCCGTTTAAATAATGAACCTTACGATTTATTGATAACAGATTTATCATTTAAAAAAGATCATAGAGATCAAAAATATGCATCCGGAGAAGACTTAATAAAAGCATTACATACTAGTTTTCCCGATTTAAAAATTATTGTTTATTCCATTGAAGACAGGATTCAAACCGTAAAACGCCTTATAAATGATTATGGAGTGAAAGCCTATGTATGCAAGGGCAGGCGCGGGCTTATTGAATTAAACGAAGCCATACAGGCCGTTTATCATAACGAACGCTATGTATCAGAAATTGTTTCGCAAGCTTTGCGTAAGACGTCTGATTTGGAAATTGATGATTATGATATTTTATTATTAAAGCAATTGTCTTTAGGCTTATCCCAGGATCAAATCAGTCAGCAGTACAAGGCAAAAGGCATGTCGCCTAGTAGTTTGAGTTCCATTGAAAAACGAATTAATAAACTCCGCATTCAATTTAAAGCCAAAAATGCCATTCATTTAGTGGCTATTGTTAAAGATTTAGGGCTTATTTAATTATTTACCGCTCATTACGGAAAACAGTAAGGATATATAATAAAAGCACATTATGTTTGCTTTGCTATTTATTGAGATAAAAACAGGGGAGTTTTTTAAGCGCACAGATTCTGTGCGCTTTTTTCGTTTACATGCCTTTTAATTGCTGAATAAGAAGCCGTGTTTTAGGCATCTTAATTTTTAATTATACCAGATTGGTGCTGGTTTGCCCAATTCAAACCCTGGAAGATTAAAATCGTCCACGCTAATGGCGTTTGTTGTAAAAATAGAATTACCCTCCGTTGGTATAGAGGGGTAGAAGGATATGGATAATTGAATGGATTCAAACACGAGATAATCATTTTTCAGGATGACACCGGCCGAAAATGATGAAAACAATTTACTAGAAATAAGCTTGGTGTTTTCAGTACCCAATAAAGCCGATTTAATATTTAAATAGGGATTAATGCGGAAACCCATAAATTCCCAAGGCGGATAAAATTGGGTTTGGAGTGTTATTAAAAACTTGGAGGTTCCTAGCAGGTCACTATCAAAACCCGGTATCCCCATATTTTCGTTATTGGCATTTTCTACATCGTAATAATTTCTAAAATCATTGTATTCATCTATGGTAACCCGGTCACCGACTGAATTTAAACGGTTTTTACCAATGAGTACCTGCGACTTGATAAATTGACGCATTTTCCATGTGCTCCCCAAGGATATTAGATTCGTAAAATAATTGGCGCTAAAGGAATAGGCCGTTTGTTCTTTTTTAGATGTATTAAAAAAAGTCCCATATTCCATATTAAGACTTAAGTAGCCCCAATTGTAATAATTGCCATGTCCAACTTTAGCCCCTAGATACAAGCGGTTCTGACTGTTTTTTCGTTGATTTCCAGCAATAATAGCCAAATAATCACCTACAGGAACACTTTCTATAATACCATCTCTGAATAGATAGCGATCGTCCACAAATTGTCTGGAGGAAATACCAATGCTTCCCAAATAAAATGTTTCACTTGAAAAGTATTGAATACTATCATAGGCCAAGGAAGGGGATTCTCTGTAATTGAGATTTAAAAACCGGAATGACGTAATTATATTCGTTGTTCTTTCGCGTTCGGTATTTCCCTTAAATAAATCGAAAGAATAGCCTGCCCACAGATCCTGGGATTGGTATTTTAAATCTTGAACACCTAAATCCATGTTCGCATCTGGTAACCATTTTCGTGCAAATTGTTCGTCTAAATAAACACCTGCTGCCCACTTGGTGTAGGCCGAGAAAAATGGACGTTCTATATTTAGATATTTACTTTTAGCATCCTCTAAAGTTGTGGTATAACCTGCAGCCGAATTGATATAGGTATTTTTAAAGTTTGAAACCGCGTAGCGCACATCATAAGCCGATTTATTGTCGCTAAACCTATTATCATATTGCATGTTGAATTGATGTCCAAAACCTAGAAAATTTTCCTCTCGCAATTTTACTTTCAGTTTGGAACTGGAAATGGAACCACTAGGAATTAAACTCCAAGAATCTAAAGTTGTTATATACACATCCACAGAATCCCTACTACCTACCACATGCTCCACCTTTAGGGCAACTTCTCTAATAAAATCTTGAGACCGCAATAAACGTTCTGATTCTATGAGTAATAAACTGTCTAAAGGTTTATTTTTCTCAAACATCAAGTAATTTCTAATCGCAAAATCTTTGGATTTTAAATGAACTGTATTCCCTGTTTTTTCCAGCCAACTATTTGCGGTTTCTGTGGAGTCGGTAAAGGAAAACCCGAAAGGATCGTGACTGTCAACATAAATATGTCTAACAATTTTATTTTCTACATCACGAAAATTGGATCTTTTAGGAAACGTGGTTTTTCGGTTTTGATTGGTTTTATTCTTAAAAATTAGATTGTGCAGGAATTTGGTTGATTTCGATTTTTCTGAAAAGGTTTCAATCTTCTCATAAACACTATCCGTGGCGTTTTTTTCTTTTTCCTCTATTTGCGAAAAGCCAATATGAGAAACAGCCAAAACTAAAAATAGCGTAATTTTTAAAACGTGATTATACATAGTTAGCGCAAATCCATTATATCTCTAACCTATTGTCAGTTGGTTAATATGTTTTTTTTAGGGTTTCCTAGAAATCCTAATTATAAGAATGCAAATATATAGGTATTTACACGAGTTTGCAGAAATAAAATGCTTGGTGTTATCTGGGAACTTGTAAAAGAAAGCGAGTGGGGTGTTAGAATTTAGGTGCTTACTTATTGTGGATATTTTAATTCCTATTTCCGAGATTTCTAACCCTATAAAGGTCAGGAAATTATCAGGACTTACTTTTGAAAGTGATTGAAAAGTGCTGGATGGAATGAAAGTGGTTTTAAATGTGAACTGGATTATGCTTTGCGGGCCTTAATAGGTGTTACTAATGTGTTTTTTTATCATATAAGATGTTATTTTCTTTAAGGTTTTGCCTGTTCCCGGATGCAACCCAACAGAGGTGAAAAATTCTAATGTAGCCTCTTGATTCTTACCGTACCAAATATTTTCTTTACCATCCGCTTTAAAAAAAGGCGTACTACAATCAGGATTTATTTTTCGGAGGTTATCAATCCGGTCTTGATCATATAGTTTAAGAATACCTTCTTTTAATAAGGTCGCATTAAAATCAGCTTCTACATAATGGTCTGTTTCCCAAAGCATCCATTCTTGTTTTGTAAAAGCGTTATAGCTTATAAAAGCAATAGTTACGATAAGGACTAAAATAATTGCTATTCTGTGTTTCTGAAAAAATGATTTTGAACGGCTTGATGGGCTAGATTTTACCTCTGGTAATTGGTCGTTTATAAAGTCAATATAATGGTCAAATCCTAAATAGTGACATAAGCCATCAACGACTTTTATTTGTTTTATCTCAATATCTTCTGTTTCACTTTTTAGGGCATTCGTGTAATAATCTCTAAATCTCCGTTCGCCCAGCGTGAATCCTACATTTTCTTGAATATACCATGAAAGTTCTTCAGCCATTCTAACATTGGAAGGACTGGGATGACCTTGTTTAATGAGTTCATTCCGCGCTTTTTCGAATGCTTTAATGAGTAATTCTTTATGCATTTAGAAGGTGTTTAGGGAATAAAGTTACATAATTATTTATTGGAATATAGCAGGAAATTGATTTCCTAAACCTTTCCAATAGACTTCCAATGCATTTCCAACTAAAACAATTCAGTTTATTTTCATTTGCCTTATGATTGATTGATGCCTAATCGCATAGGCTTGCGAAATATCAATTTAAGTGGAGTCTTAAAGATGGGTTATGTGCCTATGAGAAGTAATCATGTCATCTGTCTTTAACTCCATACTTCTCAAGCGAGAATGACGTCTTCTCGCAATATAACGTGTGTTGCTGAACATTCAATTTCCAATGAAAACCTTGGACAGCAATACTATTGTTCAAATTTAACTCAAAACGTAATGAAAAAATTATATGTATTATTGTTAATGCTTGCCTTTAATATGGCATTCTATTCCTGTACACCAACCAGTGTGGCAGATGAAACTAATTCTCAAGCAACGGATTGTTGTGGCAATGAAGCCGATATTCCGCCACCACCACCGCCTCCGCCACCAGGAGATGATGATTAAATGGTAATTAATCTCATTTTAGGCCATTTCAAGAAAAGAGAATCGTATTCAGAAATGGATGATTCTCTTTTTTTTTTAGTTGGTTACGGAAAACCGTAAGGATTTGATATGTAATGAGTTTAAGTTTGATGAAATACTTAAAACAATAAATTATGGCTGTAAAACACGTACCAACAGGAATTGTTCACCATGGACAAAAAAGAGGCAAAACCGGATGTGGTTTTGACACGAAAGAAGAGGCAAGTCATTGGGAAAATACTAGTGCAAAAGTTACTTGTTTGAAAAACGGATGTAATTAAATACTGATTAATACATAAATAGATAGGCTACAATCATTAATTACAACTAATATTTAATTTTATATGATTTCAACTGAATTAAGGAGTCACTTTTTGAGACTTTACCAAATGGCATTTTCCGATGATAATTTCGATGTTTTAGAAATGCAAATGCTTTATCGATTTGCAGAAGAACGTGGGTTAGCAAAAGAACAATTAAATGATATTTTATTGAATCCGTCACATGACACTTCTATTCCAGAATCTTTGGAAGATAGGGTTGGGTACTTATATGATTTAGCTGTAATGATATGGGCTGATGGCAAAGTAACTGAAGATGAATATAATACTTTAAAGAAATACTGTAAGAAGTTTGAGTTTCTTGATGAGAATATTACTGAAATGGCAGATTACTTATTAGAATGTGCGAAATCTGGTACTGAAAAAGAAGAAATTATTAATGAATTAAAATCCTAACTATGGGAGCAATAAAAAACTTGTTTAAGCTTAAAAGTAGTCCTACAAAAACACCAGAAATGGAAAACATTCATGAAGCGAGTGAGCAAATTAGAATAACGTATTATCAAAGTGGCTATGGCGCATCTATAAAAGCATCAGGAGAGCCTGTAACTTTTGGTGTAGGTTTAAAGAATTTATATAATAGTTTCGAGAACTTGTGTAGAAAACAGTTGAATGAACAAAAGATTTTAAAACAACCCTATAAAGAAGAACAGGAAAAGCAGAGAACAGAATTAAAGAAAAGAGAAACAGCTTTTTCTATTTATGAAGATCAAAGACGTCAAATTGAAAGTAATATTGAAAGTCGAAAATTTGAGATGATTGACGTTAAACAAAATCCAGAGAAATATGGGATTGATGTTGACAAAAGACCAAAAGCTCAATTTTATATAGGTTTATTAATTTTGTTGCCGATTACAATCTATTTATTTGTTTTTTATATATCAGCATCCTATTCTTCCTTTTTTAAAGATTTTGAATCGGGCAGTTTGACAGCTGCAATCTTTGACGCTAACGCTTTGACAAAAGCTATTGAAGATGGTTGGTTAGAGGCGTTATTTGTAGGGACTATTCCTTTTGTATTTATGGGCTTAGGTTACCTGATACACATGTTTCAAAAGTCAAAGAAGATAATTTCATATGTGAAACTTGTTGCTTTGTTTATTTTAACCTTTCTCTTCGATGTCATTCTTGCTTATTTAATTGAAAAGAAAATTTTTGATTTTGAAAGAGTTTTAGGTGAAAACTTTTCACCCTCAATTGCAATTCAAAGTGTTAATTTTTGGGGGATTATTTTTGCTGGTTTCGTTGTTTATGTTATTTGGGGATTAGTATTTGATTTTGTAATGAAGGAACATGAGGATGTTGATAAGATTAAATCATTTATTAGAAATAAAAAGGAGGAAATTAAAAATGAAATTATTAAGAAGGAGGTACTAATGACAAAATTAGATGCCTTAAAACAGGAAATAACCACCATAAATGGAAAGGTCGCCGAACTACAAGCAAAAATTGATGGTTTTGTGTTTCCGGTAAAAGAATATTTACATTACCATTATCAATATAAAGAAGGGTGGTATCAGGCAATTAATGAGAAATTAGCATTACCCGCGAACGCTAAAGATGAATTAAGGTCCAATTGTGAAGAAGTATCGAAATTACATTTAACTGAATTAAGTCTATCTGCTGATATGGATTATCAAAACTTAATATTTACAAAGAATTAAAGATATGAAAGCGAGCAAATTATATATGTTATTGATGGTTTCTATTGTTTTCTATTCTTGTGGCAATGATCCAAAAGAAGACAAGGAACCATTAAATGTTGAAATAAATAATAGAAAAGATAAAGAAAATTTAAACATAAGTTATCTGTTGGATTTGTCTGATAGAATTAGTCCTCAAAAGTATGCTAATGAATCTATGGAGTTTTACCAAAGAGATGTAGCTTATATTAGATCTGTATCTGAAGCATTTGTTTCTCATTTAAAAGGTAAGAAGGTGAGGGGGATGAATGATAAAATTCAGCTATACTTTGATCCTGAACCTCTTAATCAGAGTATTAATAAAATATCCAACGATTTACGATATCACGTTAATAGGAGTAATGCTTCTCTGGAAATTTTAGATGAAATAGAACACATGTATTCAGAAAAACCATTGGAAATATATGAGTATGCTATTAAAGATGCGAAATACGTTGGTTCAGACACTTGGCGATTTTTCAAAACAAAAATTTCAGATTATTGTATTGAAGATGATTACAGAAACATCCTTGTAGTTCTAACTGATGGCTACATTTATCATAAGGATACAAAAATAATGGAAGGAAATAGAAGTTCTTATTTAACGCCGAAGTTAGTGAAGGAATTAAAACTCAATGATAAAGATTGGAAAGGCAAAATTGAAAATAAAGAATTTGGATTTATTAGTACTGGAATGGACTTATCAAATTTGGAAGTGTTAGTTTTGGGAATAAATCCATCAAAAAACAATCCTTACGAAGAGGATGTTATTATGAAATATTGGAGAGATTGGCTGGAAGACATGAATGTAAAGAAGTATGAAATAAAAACAGCAGAGCTCCCTTCTAATATGGATAAAATAATTAAAGAATTTATATTAAATTAATGTAGTTGATTTGAATCTTTCTGTTTGTAAACAAGTTCTAAAATTTATTACCTTTTTTGTTGTTTTACAAACTTTAGGAGGTGATCCAGTTGATGATATTCAATTTGAAACTGATCATTCCAACTCTATTTCAATTGCCTCCTGGAACATCCAAGACCTCGGACAATCTAAAAACACTGAAGAAATTGCCTTCATGGCAAATGTGTTGAAAGACTTTGATATGGTAGCCATTCAAGAAGTTGTTGCCAAACATCCAGCGGGAGCACAAAAAGTAGCGCAATTAGCGGATGAATTGAATAGAAGAGGTGCTAAATGGGATTATCGGATAAGTGATCCTACCAATAGTCCTTCAGTTTACATGAGTGAACGCTACGCCTTCCTTTGGAAAACCAGTAAAATAGATATTATTGGTAGAGCCTATTTAGATAAAGCGTTAGAAACAAAAGTGTATCGGGAACCTTATATTGGTAAGTTTATACTGAAAAAAGAAAATATTGAGTTTTACGTTGTTAATTTCCACTCCAGGAAGCATGATGATTACCCTGAATTGGAAATACAATACTTTAAAGATTATCCAAACCGACTAAACTCAAATAACATTATTATTGCTGGTGACTTTAATTTAAACGAAAATCATCCCGTTTGGAATGATTTATACCAACAAGGCTTTAAAGCCGCTTTAAATAATAAAAAAACAACCTTAAAACGCAGCTGCAAATCAAAGGGATATTTAAGTCATGCTATTGATAATATGTATATTTCAAGCGGATTTTCAGTAGTAAATTCAGGCGTAATCGATTATATTGAAACCTGTAATAATTTAGAAGCCGCTCGCAAAATATCTGATCACCTGCCTGTGTTTTTTCAAGGGCATATGAACCCAAATTAAATAGTATGAAAATTGCTCATAAGTTCCTTTTAGGACTCTCATTTAGTATATTATTAGTATCTGCCTCATCCTTTAATGTAGTAGAATCAAACGTGTATATCTGTGAGGTTAAGTACAGCAAAAAGTACCATTTCTCTAAAACATGCCGAGGGCTTTCTAACTGTAAAGCAGCTATAGTAAAAGTAACATTAAGTGATGCCAAACAAAAAGGAAAAACGCTTTGCGGCTGGGAGGATTAATAGTTGTCAAGTTAATTTAGTATGCAGGATGTAGGAATGTGTAAGCTTCCCCAGATTAGAACTGCTTAATTTTCTAAAACTTCCATAAAGTTATTGTTTTTAATTCTACTTTGGCTAGCCAAAGTAGAATTAAGTTTCGCATATTTTATTGGTGGTACCTTTCCCAGAGCATCATGTGGTCTTTTATTGTTGTAATCGTCCATCCAAATTTGGGTTTGTTCCCTCACTTGGTCAATATGCTCAAATATATATTTATTCAATACACCTCTTCTATATGAGCCGTTGAACCGTTCTATAAAGGCATTTTGAGTGGGTTTCCCCGGTTGAATGTATTTAAAGTCTATCTCGTGCATCTGGCTCCATTCAAAGGCTATCTTTGCTATAAACTCTGGTCCGTTGTCCATACGTATCTTTTGGGGCTTACCCTTTTTATTGATTAGGTGATTAAGCACCCAAACCACCCGATTACTGGTCAGTGAAAAATCTATTTCTATATGAAGGGCCTCTCTATTGAAATCATCAATGATATTAAAGGCTCGAAAACGCCTCTTGTTTTCCAATACATCAGTTACAAAATCCATACTCCAGGTATGGTTAAGTTCATTTGGCACTTCTAAAGGTTCTTTAACACGTGCAGGCAAACGTTTCTTTGCTTTTCTCCTCAAAGGAAGTCCCAACGAAACATAAACCCTGTGCACGCGTTTATGGTTCCATGGCTTGCCTTCTTCCCGCAACTGGTCATAAGCCTTCCAAAAACCTTCTTCAGAGTGTTCTTTAGCTTTTTGCTGTAAAGCTTGTTCTATCTCGGAATCATCCTTGCCCAATGGGGTGTAATAATACACGCTCTTACTCATATTCAGGACACGGCACGCCCTACTGATACCGTAATGAATAAGTTCCTTGGTGATACTCCTTTTACGGCAGGGCTTTAAAGCTTTTTTTCTATGATCTCTTTGGCCATTTGATGGTCAAGCGCTAAAGTAGCATACATCTGTTTGAGCTTACGGTTTTCTTCCTCGAGCTCTTTTAGCCGTTTAAGCTCTTTTGAGTTCATTCCAGCATATTTGGAACGCCATTTGTAAAAACTGGCCGAACTCACTCCGTGTTCCCTGCTTATCTGATCAACGCTCTTGCCGTTGTCAAACTCCTTTAAAATCTTTGCGATCTGTTGTGGACTAAATTTACTTTTTCTCATAATACTGTTCAAATTTAAGATTATTATTCTACTTTTAAACAGTTCGGTTATAAGGGAAGCTTACAAAACTGCCTCTGACGTATTTAGTAAATTCAAGAGCATTTATTTTTACAGCTTGCGTTTTTAGTCCAACAAAAAATTCTTTCGCTTGTTCTTTTGGAAGAGCATTTTTCATATCGTCTGAAAACAATTCAAATATTCTGCTATAATCGCTGGAATTGAAAAATTTCTCAAACTTTTCAGCAATATTTTTGTCGTTCTCTTTCTCTGTTTGAGCAAAACTTAAAATTGAAGTGAAAAGTAAAATGATAAGTAACGGTGTTTTTTTCATAATTGTGGGCAACGGTTAGTATATGAAAAGTAGGCGATTTCGAAGTACTAAACTTTCGGTTAAGCACAAAGTTTGATACAAGCTAAAAGCCTTGAATTTACTAGTGTTTCGCCTATTTTTTATATACATTGTTGTGTGCTGCCTTTTTTTATTCATTCGGTTCAATATGAATCAGTACGTGTCCTAAATTTGGTATTTCTTTCCGTAAATAATCCTTTAATTTATGTGCAATATCGTGACCTGATTTTACTGTAATTTCACTATCGACAATTGCGTGTAAATCAACGTGAAATTTCATTCCAGATTTTCGGATAAAACATTTTTCTGTGTCTAAAACACCTTTAACCTCTAATGATCTTTCTCTAATTTCAAGTATCAGGTCGTCATAAAGTTGTTCGTCCATAACTTCACCTAATGCTGGTCGTAATATTAAATAACTATTATATAAGATAAATGCAGAAGCAAATAAGGCTGCCCAATCATCTGCTGTTTCATAACCTTGTCCAAATATGATTGCTATTGAAATTCCGATAAAAGCCATTACAGAAGTTATTGCATCACTTCTATGATGCCAAGCATCTGCTTTAAGAGATGAACTGTTGGTTTGTTTACTTTTCTTAATTACTATTTGAAATGAAATTTCTTTCCAAATTATTATTAGACCCAAAACAATTAAAGTCCAAGATTTCGGAATTTTATGAGGTGTCTGAATATTTTGAATGCTTTCATAAGCAATTATTGTAGCAGAAACAACAAGAAAGGCAACTACTCCAAATGTAATTAATGGTTCAATTTTTCCGTGTCCATAAGGGTGGTTTTCGTCTGCTGGTCGTTTTGCATATTTAAAACCTAATAGAACTAAAAATGAAGCGAAAATATCAGTTGTTGATTCAATCGCATCTGCAATTAAAGCATATGAATTGCCAAAGAATCCTGCAAGCCCTTTAATCAAAGCTAAAGCAGTATTTCCAATTATGCTGAAATAGGTTGTTTGTATTGCAGTTTGTTCGTTATTCATTCGTTTTTTTTAGGTGTCTCGTCCTGAAATATGGCTACAGGTTAAAATTGAATTTACGCTGATAATTGATATACCATATTAGGTGTTTTATAGTCTAAAGATAAATGTAATCTTATTTGATTGTATAAATTAATTGCATTT